>CALEDJ010000053.1 GCA_937951485.1 uncultured bacterium | reverse complement strand
GAGGGTGTATATGGCGAAACCTGCGGCATGTTTGTGCTCCCTCTCCCCGTGGGAGAGCGTGTATATGGCGAAACCTGAGGCATGTTTGTGCTCCCTCTCCCTACGGGAGAGGGGTGGGGTGAGGGGAAAGGGTATCATAATAGAAGGCTTTTCCCGGCAATCAGAATATTTTCGACAGCACTGATAGGACATATAGGATATAGGCGGTTACTAAATGGAACAACTATAGGTACATTATTCCGCATTCCGCACTCCGCACTCCGCACTCCGCATTCCGCATTCCGCACTCCGCACTCCGCACTCCGCATTCCGCATTCCCTCTCCTTCCCTTGATATTCCATTGACCCGGGACTCACAATGGCTTCCATGGAACAATGGCGCGCATTTTTCCGGCGATTGGGGCCGGGCTTCATTACCGCGTCCGTGGTGCTGGGGCCGGGAAGCATTGTCGCATCGAGCCGCGCCGGGGCGGAGTCGGGTTACCGGCTGGTCTGGATGCTTGCGGTGGCGGCCTTGTTTATGGCGGCGTACACCTCAATGGGCGCGCGGCTGGGCTGCGCGCTGCCGGAAACACCGCTGCGCTATGTGGCGCAGCGGGCGGGTCGCTGGCTGACGGCGCCGGTCGGACTTGCCGCATTTCTCGTGACCGCCGGGTTCCAGTTCGGCAACAACATCGGACTTGCCTTCGGCATGAGCGGACTTTTCGACGTTCCCGCCTGGATTTGGCCGCCGCTTTTCAGCGCGCTGTCATTGTGGTTCCTGTTTCGCGCAAGACATCTCTATCAAGCGTTGGAACGTCTGATGATGGCGCTCGTGGCAGTGATGATGCTCTCTTTTTTCGCCAACCTCTTCTGGACGGGCGTCCATCCGCGCAGACTGGCCCAGGGTATGATTCCGCGCATCGCGCCGGAAGACAGCCTGATTGCGCGGGCGATGCTGGCCACCACCTTCTCGGCGGTCGCCGCCTTTTATCAGGCTTATCTGGTGCGCGCCAAGGGATGGGATCAGACGCGCGTCCGCGACGCTATCCTGGATGCCTGGGCGGGCATTGCGGTGCTGGCGCTGATTTGCGCCACGATTATGATCGGGGCCGCCCAGACCCTGCACGGAACCGGCAAGACATTCACCCAGGCAGGCGAGATCGCCAAATTGCTCGGCGAATTGCTTGGCCCTGCCGCCAATCTGGTGTTCTGCTGCGGTCTTGCCGCGGCGTCATTTTCTTCTTTCATCGTCAATGCGATGATTGGCGGCTGCCTGCTCGCCGACGGGCTGGGCATGGATGCCCGCTTCGATGGCAAGACCGTTCGAAGTCTGTCCGCCGTCGTGATGCTCGCCGGATGCCTTGTGGCGGTGCTGGTGCTTGCTTTGGGCCATGGCGGCGCCCAGTCCCTGCTCATTGCACAGGCGGCCACTCTCGTGGCCGCGCCGCTTTGCGCCATCATGCTTTTCGTCATGAGCGGGAGTCGCCGTATCATGGGGCCGCTCGCCAATGGGCCGCTGATCACGATTACGGGCGCGGCCGGATTGCTGGCAGTGTTCTGGATCAACGGCGCCTGGATTATCAGCAGACTCGGCTGGTGAATGCTGCTTTACGCCGCTGAACCTCTGATTGGTCCGATATTTCGTATGGCGTGAGGCTGTCATTCGTTTCTTGTATTTGCAATGTGAATGCGATGCCATAAATATGTTATTAGTTATACCGATATTATCACATCTTGCAACATTGCGGTTCGGGTCCGTGGGACAAGCGCTCTGGCCGTTTTACGGCATGAGTTTTTTGCAAACGGACCCCGATTAAGACGTATTTGTGAAATGAGCGTTTCGGACATCAGTCCCATCGAGAATCCCAGATATTTCCTGTTCTTGTCCGCAGAGACAGTCCATTGTGCAAGAGCCTTATTAATAACCTGAATTATAATAATGCCGCGAATAGGGCAAGATTGGATGGGGCGTCTTGCGGATTGTTGGAACTTTTTGGCGTACATGGCCATACATAGTACGGGAACTTGAAAGGGTCCAGCGAATTCTGTTACCATTTGCACAATGCGATTGTCGCAAAACGTGGTAAGAGAAAATCAATAGGCGGTTTATTGGGAGGACAGCAATGAGTACGAAGAGTCTGATGACCTATACAGCGTTGACCCTGTGCCTGGTGTTGGCCGTGGGCGCCGTTGCAGGCTGTAAGTCAAAGAAAGAAGAGACCCCGATCATCACGACGACGACGGATCGGCCGGTGGACACGGGGCGGGACACGGGACAGCCGGATATTGATCTGGACCGAATCCTGTTTAACCGGGACACTGGTCTGCGAAATGTGTATTTCGATTTCGACAAATACAATATCCGGCCGGACCAACTGCCGACCCTGGCCCAGAACGCCGAACTGATCAAGCAGTATTTGCACACGGGTGTGATCATCCAGTTGGCGGGCCACTGCGACGAGCGCGGCACCCAGGAATACAACCTGGCGCTGGGCGAGCGTCGCGCGCTGTCGGTGCGTGACCACCTGATTTCGCTGGGCATCCCGGGGGACCGTCTGGTGACGATCAGTTACGGCAAGGAATTCCCCGCCGATCCCGGCAAGACCGAAGCGGCCTACGCACGGAACCGGCGTGTGGAATTCAATCGTGGTCAACGCTAAACCGTTTGACATCAACAAACTGACGCGGAGCAATCATGCGTGTTGAAAGAGCGGCGGCGGCCATTGCAGTAATGGCGGTCTTGATGATGGGGTGCGGGACCATCCCCAAGGATGTCCGGCATATCATCAATGACACCAATGTGCGCGTGCGCAATCTGGACCAGGGACTTCAAGGTTCCGTCAATCGTCTGAACACAACAACCGCCGATCTGATCGCCCGTGCGAATGAGGGCGATACCCAAATCCGGCAATTGCAGACAATGATGGAAGAGAATCAGAATGCCCTGCAAGCGCTGGCGCGCGAACTGGCCGAACTGAAGACCACCCTGTATCGGAGGTGGAACTTGACGGTCTCTTCAGGGGCCGGCATGCCGGCCGCCGGCACGCAGGAGAGCAGCGTGGGCGGTGTCATCATCGAACAGCCGCCCGCAACGGGATTTCCCGGCCCGACGGACATGCGCACCGTGCCGCCGGGCGGCGCGGAAACGGGCGCCCTGTACATCGAGGCACAACGTTTGTATGCCGGCGGCAATTACAGCGATGCGTTAGTCAAATATGAGGAATTTCTGCAGCGTTTTCCGAGCGATGAGAACAGCCATAACGCCCAGTTCTGGAAGGCTGCGTGTTACCTGAACATGGAACGCTTCCAGGAAGCCATCCAGGAGTTCGAACGTCTGCGGACCCTCTATCCGACCAGTAACAAGATTCCGCTGGCGATGCGCAGCCAGGCGGTGGCGCATTCGCGCCTGGGGCAGAGGGATCAAGCCATTCGGCTGTTTCAGCAGGTGATAGACAACTATCCCACCTCGCCGGCAGCGGACCAGGCCAAGCGGGATTTGGAGCGGATACGGGGACAATAGTATTCCCTGAGTTTATGCCCTGTGGAAGACGGCGCGGGAAATTTTCCCGCGCCGTCTTTTGGAATTAAGACGCGGCCTGCGAGACCGCCGTGCGCAGTGATGGAGGCGCGATTGATGCGATATTATCTTGGACTGGATGCGGGCGGCACGAAAACGTTTTGCCTCGTGGGGGATGAGACGGGACGGGTTCTTGGTTTTGGCCGGGCGGGCGCGGGCAATTATGAAGCCTATGGCGTTGCAGCCGCCCGTGAGGAAATCCGCAAAGCCGTCGGGGATGCGCTGGTCGAAGCGGGCCTGACCCTCAAGGACATCGCCGGCATCGGGATGGGCATCGCCGGGGCGGACATCCCTGAAGACTACGAGATGCTGGAAAAGGAGATTTTCACTCCGATGTTCGGTGACATTCCCCGTGTGTTCCGCAACGATTCGATGGCCGGCTTGCGCGGCGGCACCCGCGAACCCAAGGGGATTGTGATTGCCTGCGGCACAGGCTGTGTGTGTGCGGGCGTGAATGCCGCCGGACAGGAAACGCGCGTGGGCGGCATCAGCGAAGAATTTGGCGACATGGTGAGCGGAACCGACATCGGCACGGAGGGTTTGAAAGCGGTCTGGCGTTATCGCGACGGGATTATCGGCAAGACGCTGCTGGCCGACAAGTTCCTGGAGAAGAGCGGGTGCAGTGATCTCGACGCCTTCTTTTATGAAATGTATAAGGGTCGCATCACGTATGACCACTTGCAGCCCATGGCCAAACTGGTCTTTGATGCGGCGTTTGAAGGCGACGAGACGGCCAATGACATTCTGGAGTGGGGCGGACGCTACCTCGGCAAAATGGTGAATGCCGTGGCCCGAAAACTCAACATGTGCCGCGACACCTTTGATGTTGTGATGGCGGGCAGCGTTTTCAAGGGGTCAAGTCCGGTACTGATTGACGCCATGCGCACGGTGATCCACCGGGAATGCCCGCGTGCGCGGCTGGTGATGCCGGTATTTGAGCCCGTCGTGGGCGGGCTGTTGCTGGGTATGGAACTGGACAGTAAAATCACCGAAGAAGTGTACCAGACGCTGAGCGACGCGCTGGAACAGGCGGAAACCCGATATGGGGTGCGCTTCAAATCGGAGTAAGGGATGAAATTGCGCAGCGGACATCTTCTCTTTGCCGGCATTGCGGCGGTGTGCGGTCTCGTCGCGCTGCTGGCGCTATACAATAGCCGGCAGGAATCACGGCGGGGACCCGCCGCAGAAGAGGATTTCCTGGCCCGAGTCCATCGGCTCCAAAAGGAGACACCCCTCACCCACGGCGAAGGGTCCCTGCCGCCCATAGATGCGGAGCAGGACCTCGTTCCGGTAATCGCAGTGGAAACCCAGGACCTCGACTTGGGAACCGTGTCCAACACCGCCAACACAGAACACCGACTGAAGGTCTTCAATCATGGGAAAGTTCCGCTCCGGATAACCGACATTAAAACCAGTTGCGCCGCGTGCACCGTCGGATACATACCATCCGAAAAGGCCGTGATTCCCCCCGGTGGCGAATCCTTTATGGAGATCATCTTCATGCCCAGGGGGGTGCCGGGCTTCTTTTCCCATAAGACGCTGACCATTTTCTCCAATGATCCCAACCAACCCGTGCTGACGGTGAATGTCACCGCATCGGTAGACCCCGAATTTGCGTTGGAACCTGAAGAAATTGATTTCGGAGTTCTGGAAAAAGGCGAAACCCCACACAAAACAATGCTTCTCAGGCAATTGCGTGAAGCGCGTGTGGAATTGCTGGACGTCAGCGAATTCGGGCCAAACCCCGAGGAAAAGGAATCGGAGACTTTTCATTTTTCGTTTGAGGCGCTGCCGGAATCGGAATGGACCGTTCCCGATAAAGCGGAATACCGCATCACTGTTGCGCCCTCTCCGCTTCTGCCGCCCGGCACCTTTCACCAGCGCTTCACCATCTCCACCAATGTGGAACGAATCCCCGTCTTATGGGCCTTTGCCAAAGGCGAAGTCATCGCCCCTTACACGGTTGAACCCACACATCCCAAGCGATTGATGCTGACGCCGGCCGGACTGGAGAGTTCGCCGGACCGACCGGGCGGGTCGGCTGTCATCAAAGGCGAACACCCCGTGCAAATCACTGATATCGTGCCGGACTCCGTGTGGATTGAGGCCGTGGCCCGTCCCGGCGCCACGCCAACGGTTGGATATCTGGATGTGACCTTGCGTCCGGATGCTCCGGAAGGCCGGCATGACGATGCGGTCCGGTTTACGGTGTTGATGGGGGGGAAAAAATATCCGGAGCGCATCGTGGTGCGCGGATTTGTGCGGAGGTGAGGCCGCTCGGATATGATAGCCTGACGTGCCGCGGACGCGGCCCGGGGAGACGATGAATCATGGCATTGTTCGGCAAACGGGACAAAGGCGCCGCCGGATCCAAGGATGCCGGTGACGGCGGCAAACACCCCATTGTCGGGCGCAGAATCTATTGCCGGATCTGCGATAAGGAGCAGATGCTGACCCGGTGCTGGCGGCGCACGGAAATGATGCGGCAATGTCCCGATTGCGGGCAGACCTTTGAGACCCCCCAACATCTCTATGCCCGCTTCCAGCCGTCATGCCCCAAGTGTGAAGAGCCGCTGGAATTGCCGGGCTTTGACTACGGCCTATGCGACGGCTGCGGTTCCAAGTACGAAATTGTCGAAGGGGCGAAGCCCGGATTGCTCCCGAACCGCCGGCAACGCGAGGAAATAAACAAACATGGAAGGGCGCGTCTCATTGAGTGATCTTCTGGGGAAAGAGGCCGAACTTCGGGAACTTGCTGCAAAATACGGCCAGGACCATGTATTTCGATTCTGGGACCAGTTGAACGATGCGGGGCGCACCGCACTGCTTGCCGACCTGGCACAGGTGGATTTTGCCCTGATGCGCCGCCTCGCGGAACAGTGGATTCTGTCACAGCCGCCGCCGGAAACCTTCCGGCATATCGAGCCGGTCCCCGTGATCCCCACAGATGCGCCTGACGCGCGGGAAGCCTGGGATGCGGGGGAAGAAGCCCTGCGCGCCGGGCGCGTCGGCCTGTTCCTCGTGGCGGGCGGCCAGGGCACGCGCCTGGGCTTTGACGGCCCCAAGGGCGCCTATCCCATCGGACCGATTACAGGAAGAACGCTTTTCGCCTGCCATGCGGATAAAATCCATAATCTCCAGCGGCGCTACGGCTGTGCGTTGCCCTGGTACATCATGGTCAGCGACGCCAACGCCGCGGCTACGAAAGCCTTTTTCGACGAGAACGAGTATTTCGATCTCGATCCCGACAATGTGCATTTTCTGCAACAGCGCGTTGTGCCCTGCATGGACGCGCAAGGCCGCTTCATGCTCGAAGCGCCCGACCGCCTCGCCATGAATCCGAACGGCCACGGTGGCTGTATCCCCGCCATGGTGGAGAACGGCATACTGGATGATGCGCGCAACCGGAACGTGGACCTGCTCAGTTATTTCCAGGTGGACAACTGGGCGGTGAAGGTCGCCGACCCCCGCTTCATCGGCTATCATGTGCTCCGCAACGCGGAGATGTCGTCGAAAAATCATTACAAGAATCACGTCCGCGAGGCGGTGGGCGTGCATTGTCTGTGCGATGGCGAGTACCGGGTTATCGAATACAGCGAACTGGATCTCTATCCGCAGTTGCTGGAGACCGACGCCGAGGGCAACGTCCGATATTGCGCGGGGAATCCCGCCATCCATATCATTTCCACCGCGTTTGTGCAGCGAATTCACGATATCTTCGACCAGTTCCCCTGGCACCTCGCCCACAAGCGGATACCCTTCATCAACGAGGCGGGGGAACGCATTGAACCGGCTGCGCCCAACGGCTACAAATTCGAGACCTTTGTGTTCGATGCGCTCCGCTTTGTGAAGCATCCGCCGGTCGCCGTGGGCATCGAACGCGAAGGGGAATACACCCCCATCAAGCAATACGAGGGCGAGAACAGCGTCGTGGCCGCGCGCCGCAGCATGGCCTCGCTCTGGTCCAAGTGGCTCGACGCGGCGGGCAGCCCCGTCCCCCGCGACGCCGAAGGCATCTGCGCGATCCAGTTGGAGATCAGCCCGCGCTTTGCGCTGACGCAGGAGGAATTTGTGTCAAAAAGCGCGGGCAGACGCTGGCCGACAGAGAAAGACCTGGCCATCGGCCCGGAGGGTGAGATTCTGACATAACGTCGGCGTGGTGCCTGTGCGATTCTTAGGCCGAAGCGGCCGCGCGATACATGGCCGCGACTTTCTCGCCGGGGACTTCGGCGAGGATGTTGTGGATGGCGCAGAACACATAACCACCGTCCTGGCGCATGTAGCGCACGATCTCCGTGACTTCCCGATCGACATCCCCGACCGTGCCCAGGGGCAGCGTCTGCTGCGTGTTCACGCCGCCGCCCCACAGCGCGATGCGGCCCCGCGCCTTGTCCTTCCATTCGCGGTAGGAATGACCGCCGGCGGTCCACTGCACGGGGTTGAGGATGTCGAAGCCGGCCTCGACCACCATGTCAATGAGATCGTAGATCGCGCCGCAGGAGTGCAGGAATGTCTTCACATTCGGTGCCGCGCAGTGGACGGCGTCGTTGACGCGGCGGTAATAGGGCAGGAAGAGACGGCGGAAGATGTCCGGCGATGCGACGGTCTGGTTCTGAGTGCCCCAGTCATCCGCACTGATGTTGTAGATGTCAATGTAGGGGTGAATCTCCGCGAGCAGCGCCTCGATCTGCCCGATGGCATGGCTGACGGTGATTTCGTGCAGTTCCTCGACGAATTCCGGTTCCGTCAGGCACAGCATCGGAAACATCGCGATGCCCGTGTACGCGCCGATGCCGATGCCCGCACCGGGGCCGTTGAAAAAGATCGCGCGGTCGCTGGATTCCCGCGCGCGGCGGCACCGATCTTTCACCGCGCGGATGGTTTCCGCGTGCAGACGATCCGATTCCAGCCGTTTGCGGACCTCCTGCAAGTCAGGCTTGGGAATATCACCGTCCAGCAAGAGGGGCTGGCCGCCGTGTTCCGACTCGAAGACATGGGAGGTCGGCGGCATCTTGCTGGCGCCGCCGTGCTGCAGGATTGTGCCGTCGGGCAGCGCCTGAAACGCCTTGGGATCGCGCACATAGGCTGGCAGGCGACCGTTGAAATCGCAGGGATGCCACAGTTCCGGCTGCTCATAGGCGTTGGTGGCGTCCATGAACATTGTCACGGCGTCGCAGCCCAAGGCGTCCAGCACATCCAGGTCCGGCCAGGCGAGCATCTGTCCGGTGTCGAAGACCTTCGGATGGCGCGGCGGCAATCCCAGCACGCGGACCAGGTCCGGATAGGCGAAACAACTGATGGATGTGGACAGCATCCCGCCGAGGTCCAACGGCGCGCGGTCCGTCGCTTCAAATGCGACTGCTTTCAGGATTCGTTCTCTTCCGCTCAGCATGGCATCCCCTGCTTATCTTTGACGTGCGCCACGATCTCCTTGGCGGCGCGGCAGCGTTCGGTAATCTTGTCCCAACTGCCCGTAGCGATGTCCTCTTTCTTGGCGATCCAAGTGCCGCCGACCGCAACCACGACATTCAGCGAGAGATACTGTTCCAGGTTTGCCGGGCCGACCCCGCCGGTGGGAATGAGGCGCAGGCCGGTGTGCGCATATGGCGCGGCGACGGATTGGATAAAGGACACGCCGCCCAGCGCTTCCGAGGGGAAGAATTTGAGCACATTGCGGCCCATGGCCATCGCCTGCTCGATTTCGGAAGGCGTGGCCACGCCGGGGAAGAAGGGCAGGCCGATGGCCGCCGCTTCCGACACAATCGCGGGGTGGAAACCCGGCGCCACCGCGAACTGCGCCCCGGCCTGTTTGGCCGCCACGAGGTTCTCCCGGTTCAGCACGGTACCCGCGCCGAGAACCAACTGCGGGCGTTCCTTGGCCAGCAGCCGGATAACCTCGGCCGCCGCGCGCGTGCGGAAGGTGATCTCCGCAATGGGCAGCCCGCCCTCCAGCAACGCATCCGCCAGCGGCAGCGCGGCTTCCGGCGTATCAATCGCGATAACGGGGATTACCCCAAGGCTTGATAATGTGCTGATGATGTCTTGATCTGGCATAGGACGGTTATTCCTGTTCTGTGGGACATTGGTATTGGATCTGATGGAAATCGTCGGGCGACAGGACCACCAGGGCCTATACGACCGACAGGACCTATTGGAATTTGTGTGTTCGGCTTCGCTGCACCCGCCCTTCCCTTACAGGTCCTGTTGGTCCTATTGGTCCCATTGGTCCTATTAGTCGAATATGTTCCATAATTCTTATCCTCTTTTTCACCCGGTCAAGCCTTGTCCGTGGGTTCTACCCATGCTTCGGCCTCTGCGGCGATATCCAGGGCGCGCTCGAAGCGGCGGAGGTCCGCATCCACAGTGTCGCTGTGGATGACAAAGACCTTGTCGAGGTTGGTGATCTCGAATATTTCCTGAATGGACGGCGCCACGCCGCACAAGCGCAGTTTTCCGTGGGTTTCTTTGATCAATCTGTTGATTTTCAGCAATTCGGTGAGCACGACGCTGGAAAGATAGTCCACATGCTCGAAGTTCAGCAGGAGATTGAGTCCCGGGTTTTTCGTGACGTACTCCATTGTCTGTGCGCCGAATTCAGCGGCGTTAATGGTGCTTAACATGCGCGCCGCATGGATGGTGCCCACGTGAATGCGTCCCCGTTTCTCAAATGTCAGCAAGGCCCCTTCCGATTTACTCATGCGTCTTGCCCTCCTTTGTGGCGGTATTGCAGCGGAACACCATTTCCAGGCAGTGTTCTTTCGGGTTGAACGTTACGGCCTCCATGTAGTGTCGCATCAGACAGACGCCGCGCCCGCCCATCTGTTCGCCTTCCGGTTTGCGGATATTCTCCGGGACAAAACCGCCGCCTTCGTCAAAGATGCGAATGCGGCACGCTTTGTCCATTTGTTCGGCAATCTCGATGCGCACTTTGCGCTGCGCGTCGCCCTGGTTGCCGTGCTGCACGGCGTTCACCAGGGCTTCCTCCAGGCACAGGCGCAGGCGCTGCACATCCTTATCGCGAAGACACCGCCCCTGGACCATGCAGTCCACCGCCTGCTCCAGGACTTCCGCCATGGCCTCAATGCTGCTGAGAAATTCCGCTTTGAAAAGCACCTTGTCCACGCCGCTTCATCCTCTGCGCCAAGCATAGCACAGGCTTTGGCGTCGTGAAAAACATTCGCGGGACCCCGGATGATTCCGGGATCCCGCGAAAGAAAACAACGAGGATTGTCAAACCGCCTCACGCAGATACAGAGAGAGTTTGGTGCTTATCCAGGAGCCGTCCATTTCAGAGAAGAAGCGCAGTTCCCGCAACACGCTGGACACCTGCTCCATGATGGGTTGGGCTTCCGCCGGCAGGAAATTGAGGATGGCATTCAACGGCAGGAGCACATCGGAGAAGAGGCTGGTATTCAGCACGAAGGCGCTGTACCGGGGGGTATCGGCGGACAGGGGCGGTTCCATGCCCGCCAGGAGACCGCTGGTGCGTTCCTCCGTCGCCAGGTCAATGATCCCCTTCATCTTCTCCGTGTCGTTGCTGAGCAGGACCATGTCGCCCGCGAAGGCCAGGGAGATGGGAATGGGGATCGGCGCCTGAATCTGATTGATGTCCACCTCGTTGTGCTTTTCCGAGACCTGCATGGGCACCAGCATCTGCAACAGGCCCTTGGTCGGTTCCGGATTGGCCAGGCCGATCATCAGCGTGAGCACCGGGAAGTCATCCTTCGCGCCGGAGACCCCCAGCGTCAGTTCCTCGCCGAGCATGGTCAGCAGTTGGTTGCCGATGGACAGGCCCTGGGCGAACTGCGGATTCTGGGTCATTTCGGCGGGCAGCGACTTCAGATACACGTCCGTTATCTGTTTCTTGTATTCCGGCGTCAGACGGAACGCCCACATCGCCACGGTGTCTTTGGGAAGTTTCTGGACATAGCGCAGGGGCGCGGCCTGGCCGCTGAACGTGATCACCTCGGGGTGGGCGGCCGTATCGAGGCGGCTGTTAATCTCAAAGCGGTCCTTGGTCCATGAAATGGTGGTGACCAAGGGATCGTCCACGTCGGCCAGCATGGCGTCCAGCGAATTGATCTGCCCCAGCAGAAGCGGCTCGGCAAAGGGCTGGTCGCCAAACATATCGAGCGCAGGCAGGACGCGCTTGAGCAGCGAGATAAACTGCTTGCCGCGCATCAGGATGGCGGCTTCGTCCGGCGCGGTGGCCGGGCAGGCCGCCGTGCCGTATCTCAGGATCGCGGGACTGGCGAAACGCTCCGCCACCTGCTTGACGAGGTCCAGGCTGCCCAGAGCGATTTTGTTGTCCGCGATGAAGTAGCCGTACGCGTCGTACACTTGAATCGCGATATCGCCCACGCTGACCGTCTCGGCGGTCACGCCGCTCAAATCCGGACTGAGACTGATGAGTTCTTTCACTGTGGCTTCCGCTTTGGCGGCGTCCTTGAGGCAGAGCACGCCGGCAATGGCCGGCGGTTCCAGATCAGCCAGGTCAACTTCCGTCTTGGCGCCGGCCTTCTGGAAGGATTTGTTGAAATCGGCGAAGACCGCAATCGGCGCATCCGCGTCAACCCCTTTGGCCGCTGCGATTTCGCCCAGCGTTTTGGCGTCGGGCGCGTCCGCATCCCTGGCAAGGTCGCGGATGATGTTTTCATATTCTTTCTCAATATCCAATTCAGGCGGAGCGATGCGTTTGGCGAAGGGCAGCGCCTTGTTCAGAATACCGTTGATTGGTGGCAGGCCGATGGCCAGTTGCGCGTGGTCCGGCAGGTATTGCAGGACATCGCCGACCACCGGCGTGAACGCCGGCGCCGGCCGGTCCACGGCCGGGGCGGGCGGCGTGGGCGCCGCAGGCGGCGCTGCAGCCGGTTCAGGCGCGGGCGCCGCAGGGGACGCCGGGGGCGCCGGAGGCGCGGGCGGCGGCGCTTCGCCGCCACAGCCAACCAGTGTCATCATGCCGATCATGAGGACGACAACCAGCATGTGGCAAGCCATGCCGGAAAAACCTCGCAACGTGTTCATCATGGTCCGTTCTCCTTCGATTATCGTGTTGCGGCATCCACCACGGGCTGCCTTTGACCCTTTGCGTCCTCCACCGCTATCGGCCCGGACGTATCGCGCCTCATGCGCACAAACAATCCACAACCCCGTGAAGCAGCGGAACATCGAGCATAGCACATAGCCGGCATACCACAAAACCCGGTTCTTCCGCCGTACACTTACCCTTGACCCTTGATCAGACTTGCCAACAATGCGCGGAGTTTCATGTCAGGGAACATTTCCGGTTGTCTTGTTGCCCAGCCGATCTTCGCCTGGCGCTCCGAACGAATCTGATGCGCATCGCTTATCCAGATTGCCGCGTTACGCTTCGCTGCTCGCAACGACGGGGTTAGGAGCGATGTTTGCTTCCACCGGCTGAATATTACAGGTTTTCCAAAAACGTCCTTTCATGTTCTGGGCCGGTAATCGGGGCATTTGATGGCGTTGGGCCGTTGTGGGCGGGCGCAGGCCGAAGGATGGTCATACACGCAATTGTCGCACAGAAATTCCGTCGGACAACGCACCCGCAGCCACCATTGCCGCAGGCGTTCCCGCAGGCGTCTCAGCCATGGCATCATGATTTCCTCGCATAGTCTTCGCGGTATTGCTTCGGGGTCTTGCCGGTGAATTTCTTGAACAGTTTGCCGAAATTACTCTGGTCCCCGATGCCGACCCGGCGGGCCACTTCGGTGGCGCTTAATTTTGTCCGCCTGAGCAATTCCTTGGCCTTTTCCACGCGGATCCGCCCCACGTATTCCGAGAAACTCATTCCGAATTTGCGCTGGAGCCGATGCGTGATCGCCGAGGCCGTCTCGCCCAGTTGCGCCGCGATTTCCTCCAGCGTAATACCCTCAATCAGACGGCTTTGAATGAGGTCATTCATCCTGGAAAAAGCAGTCGCATCGCCCGGGACCTCCGCTTCCGCGTCCTTGCGCCGCGCGTCCCGCGCGACCAACCCCAGCAATTCCATCGCAGTGTCAAGCAGAGCGGGATCGGATGAAGCCTGCTGACATCGGGCGACAAATTCCTGGAAGGCGCCCCAGGCGCGCACGGTGTCGAGGCTTGCGCGCTCTGCGGCTTCGAGGGTGGCGGCGGCAGCCGCCAATATACGCGCGCGCCGCACAGCGATACGCACCCGCCGATGGGTGTAAATCTCCGCCAGCGTGCCGTGCAGGAGGTGTCGCGCCTGGGTGATGTCGCCAGCGGCGAGCGCGGCGGCGATTTCAGCCGCCGCATATGCTTGCAGCACGTGGGTGCGGGGCTTCTTTCGGTGCGGCGCGGCTGTCTCCTCAGGAAGCGCTTTTTCATCCTCTGCGGCTTGCGGTGTGGAAACCTGCGCGGCGAACAGGGCTTCCATCCCTTCCCGGGTCCATTCCGCCACGGCGGGCGCCGCGCCCGCCGGCGCGTGATGGATGTCGTCCAACGGTTCCGGGAATGCATCCGGATGTTCGCCGGTCAGCGCGGCCAGTCCGTTGATTGCGTCAAATTCGAGAGATTGCGCCTCGCCCGCCGGCACATACGGCCCGAGGGTCATGACGAAGCCCTCGCCCGCCAATAAGGGCGCTGACACACAGGCGAAACCCATATGGCACAGGAACACGACAGGACGGTCCTGGCGCAACGCCACCGACGCGGCGCTGATGCGGGATTGCCGGCAGGCCGCGCGGCCGCCCGGAACTTCGGCGATATGGCGGCAGGCCCGGCAGACGCCCCATCCCACGATGCGCGGCCCTTCCTGGTTGCGTTCGACGTAATGCACGCTCAACGGGGTTCCCGCACAGCGCGCCGCACGTTCGAGCAGCGCGGCAGCCGCTTCGGAACGCAGCACAGCGAGGGGTGACGTCATGTATCCACCTCGAAGACCGGAGTCGGCGTATCCTGCGTCGCCACAAACAACCGGACATTGCGCCCGCGCAGCGCCTGCGCCGCCATGGCGTGCGCCAGTTCCGGACGGTTGTTGTTCTCGCTGATGTGCATGAGCACCACGGTCCGCAGCGTCTCATGCCACAAACTGTCCAGCAGCGCGCACATGTCCTGGTTGGAGAGATGGCCGATGCGGCTTCGGATGCGCTGCTGCACCTGCGGGGGATAGTGCCCCGTTCGCAGCATGTCCGGGCAATAATTCGATTCAATCACCAGCGCGTTGGAACCGGACAGGCGGGTCTTGATCAATTGTGATGGTTTGCCGAAATCCGTGGCAAATCCAACTTTGCAGCCGTTGCACGAGACGGTGAAACTCACCGGGTCCGCCGCATCATGCGGCACGCTGAAACTGGCAACCTCCAAGTTGCCGATCCGTATCCGGTCACCCGCCTCAAAAATCACCGGATTGGGGATGTCCCCCACGGTGATGGGAAGGGATTCGCAGGTGCCGGCGGTCATGAACACCGGGAGGTTCAGCGCGCGCGCCAGCACCCCGACTCCCCGGACATGGTCGGCATGTTCGTGCGTGATGAATACGGCGTCCAATCGGGAGATTGATTCTCCCAACATTGCCATGCGTTCTTTCAGTTGCTTCAGGCTGAAGCCGTTGTCAATGAGAATCCGCGCGGTATCGGATACCAGCAGGGCGGCATTGCCGCTGCTTCCGCTGCCCAAAAGACAAAATTGAAACGATCCCATGGAGTGTCCAGTGCTTGGCTTGCTCGAATGCCGCGAGTATAGCAGTCCTGAAGAAGGCTCATCAATGCAGGCATTTGCGGAGGCATTTGCGAAATGAACTGTTTTTGCGTTTAAGAACATGAAATATCCGGGATTTTTGATGGAACCGAGGTCCGAAACGCCCATTTCGCAAATGCCTCTTGCGCCTGCCCGCCAGATATTGCGCATGGATCGCGTCGGCGCTCCAGACCGCTCCAGACCCTCATGTTGACAGGTTGCCGCCCCCCGTGCTAAATTGTCATATTGCTCGCGCTAGACGGGAAATCAGCGGTGTCCTGTAACTCGCAATCCGCTTTAGCGAGGTTGAATTCCCACCCGAGGGCGTCTCGTCCTTTAGTCAGGTGCGGGCTGCACAGTGTTGACGGTTGGGTCCTACTCAACGGGATGTCGGCGAACCCGGTCAGGTCCTGACGGAAGCAGCCGTAGTCGAATGTTCTCGTGTGCTGTAGGAGCGCCTGGCCTGAGCTGGCGTGGTCCGCGGCCGTTCTGGGCCAGCGTTCGGAGGTGGGTGCGCGAGCGCCTTTTCTATGCAGGCGGCGACAGAGGAAGTCATGGCGGAAAAGCAATACCAGGTGCTGGCGCGCAAATGGCGGCCGCAGCAGTTCGACGATGTAGTCGGACAGGACCACATCACGCGGACCTTGCGCAACGCCATCGCTTCGGGCCGCATCCACCACGCTTTTCTCTTCATCGGGTCGCGGGGCATCGGCAAAACCACGACTGCGCGGATTCTCGCCAAGGCCTTGAACTGCCTGTCCTATGAAACGCCGACCGTGACGCCGTGCGGCACATGCGAAAATTGCCGGTCCATCAGCGAAGGCTCCAACATTGACGTCATCGAGATAGACGGCGCGTCAAACAATGGGGTGGACGATGTGCGGGACATCCGCGACCACATCCGGATGGTGCCTACGAGCGGCCGCTACAAGATTTACATCATTGACGAAGTGCACCAGTTATCCAGCGGCGCATTCAACGCGCTCCTGAAAACGCTGGAGGAACCTCCGAGTCATGCCATTTTCATTCTGGCGACCACGGAAGCGCACAAGATTCCTGCAACCATCATCTCGCGGTGTCAGAGGTATGATTTCCGGCGCGTTCCCGCGCGGCAACTCATGGGCCTGTTGCGCAAGGTGCTCGATCAGGAGGGGCGGCATGCTTCCGACGAAGCGCTCTATGCCATCGCCCGCGCTGCCGAGGGCGGCGTCCGCGACGCCGAAAGCATCCTGGATGAACTCATCACCTACTGCGAAGGGGAGATCGCCTGTCAGGATGTGTTTGACGTGCTGGGCCTGGTGGACTGGCATCTCCTTCACAATCTATGCGACGCCATTCTGGACAAGGATGTCGGGCGCATGCTGGTCATCGTCGAAGAAGTGGTCGCCGCCGGGAAGGACCTGTCTCAGTTCGTGCAGGAAATCCTGCGATATTTCCGCAATCTGCTCGTGAGCAAGACGGTTCAGGATGCCGACCTGATCCATCTTCCGGAGGAAGAACTGGAGGAGGTGCGCGGCCGCGCCCGCCGCTTTACGCTTACGGGACTCATCCGCCTTGTCGAGCAATTTGCTGAACTCACCAGCGGGTTCGATTCTCAAATCGCCCAGCGTATCGCCCTTGAAGCCCTTCTGATCCGCATTTCCAAGGCGGGCGTGGAAATTTCCGTGGACACCGTCCTGGAAAAGATTCTGACGCTGGAGCAGGGCGGCACGGTTGCGCCCCCAATATCGGCACAGGAGGAGAGGCCGTCGAAACCGCCGGACCCTCCCCGAGCCGGGCCGGCTAATCGAGCGCGCGCGGCCCCGGCAGGACCAGCGCGCATAGTATCGGACACCCCCAGGGCGGCCGCCAATCCGGAAAGCAGCCTCTACTATCCCACCGTCAACCCCGAAGACGCGCGGACAGTGATGCAGGACCCCGGCGTTGCGGAACTGCTGGAAGCGTTCAAAGGCCGCATTGCTGATATCCGACGCAGTACGGCGACCACAGGAAATGTTGAATCGAAATGATTCCGTCGGGGAGGCCGACCGTACCTGATCACCCGCTCTTCGCCCAGATGATCCGGTCAATCAGGGGCTGATAATCGGACCATTCCTGGCCATTGTCCCGGGCTTCCTGGATGATCCGCAGAAACGCGGCGGCTTGGGCATCCAGATTGTCAATGTGGTGAAGGACGATTGCTTCGAGCGTTTTCGGGAGAACAGGGGAGCCGTTCTGAAATTCCCCATGATGCGATAGAATCATATGCAGGAGTTGCAAACGCATCGTTTCGGGAAAATCCTTGATGCCGCTTATCTTTTCCTGCACCATCTCGCATCCGATCTGCAGATGGCCGATGAGTTTTCCGGCATTTGTGTAATCAACGAAGAAATCGTGCGACATTTCCGCTATCTTGCCGATGTCGTGCACGAAAACACCGACCAGGAGCAGGTCGCGGTCCAGTTGCGGAAACACGGAGCACGCCGCCTCGGCCAGGCGCGCCATTTCGAGACAATGGCGGACCAGACCGCCGTGGTATTCGTGGTGCCACTTTTTGGCCGCCGCCGCCGTCTGGAACTGCTCCATGAACTCTTCATCCGCCCAAAATCGCTTTATCAATTCCCGCAGCCAGGTGTTTTGCACGGAGTCCAGAATCTTGCGCAATGCCTTCAGGTCGCCGGTCGTGTCTTCGGCCTTGCTGATCAAATCCTCGATGTCATACTCATTGTCACGCAGCGGCAATACCTGGTCCACCTGGATTTGCAGGCGGCCCTGGTAGGTGTTCACCTTGCCGCGCACATTCACCACGTCCCCCACTTCGAATAATTTGGCCACCTCGAAGGCATTGTTCCACAAAACGCCTCCGATATCGCCCGTCTTGTCTTTGAAGACCATTCCCAGAAACTTGCCGCCGTTCTGTCGCGGGCGCAAGTCTTTGCGCACCGCGACGAAATAGTCGTTGACGAAGTCGCCGTCCTGGAGTTTGTTTACGTACTGATTCTTCATGCGATCCTTTGCAGCGCGTGATCGCGCCACGGTTGCAGCCTGCCCTTTCGCGGAAAACTCCACCTTACCCGTCCGCCCCCCTGCAAGTCAACCAACGCGATTCAAGGATTGCACGTCATCAACAGCGAGGCTTCTCATCACGGCGACGCCCAAGGAAGACCCCCGTTGTCACTCAGTGGGCATGCCCGCCATTTCTTCTTTTTGCGTTATCACCGATTTGAAAGTGACGCTGATGGTGGCGCGGTGATAACCGGGATGCCGGCAACAGCCCGGGCTTTTCTCGCGCCCGCAATGACAGTGCACTTCCGCAATCATGCCGTTTTCCTGTTCTGGATCGTAGTACACGCTGGCGCGCGGAAAATGCCGGCAATACTCGCCGATGACCTTCCCCAGTTCCTGCGCTGTGCATATCCGGCGGCTGGTTTTTCCCTGGGATTGCAGGGACACCTCGAACAATGAATTGGGGTAATCGGTTAGAATCCCCGACCCCACATACCCGGCGGCGCGCCACCCTTCCGCAAATCGCTCGTGCATCGCAGCCCCCTTTCTTTGTACATGCCGACTGTTTCCCGAATGATTTGACCGGGGTGCCCAATAACCCGCATTCGGGGAGTATGGCGCCATTATACGAAATCCCCCGAAATTCCGCAAGGAGCAAATTACGGCACTAACCAGTAGCGGGATTTTTTGGACAAAATGGGAATTCCGAAGACCCTTTTCGTCATTTATTTACCGATGTTGGGCCGCGTCTTGGTTCCCGAGAGTTGCCTTATCGGCGGCGGGCGCGCAGGTATCCGACGGCGTTGACCAAGAGATAGGCCATGCCGCAAACAAGAATAATGACGGGTCCAGCGGGGAGATCGGGGCCATAACTGAGGGTCAACCCCAGGCAGGTGAATGCGGCGCACAAGAGGCACGCCCCGACCATCATCCCCGCGAGCGATCCGGCGAAACGTCCGGTGATGGCGGCGGGCAGGGTGAGCAGCGCGATGACCAGCACGATGCCGACCACCATGGACAGAACGACGACAGTGACGGCGGTGAGCATGAGCAGGACCATGTAATAGACGTCCACGCGCAGATTGCGCAGGCGCGCGAATTCCTCATCGAAACAGACCGCTTGCAGTTGCGGATGGAACGCGGCGGCCAGCCCCACGATGATCACATCGAGGAGGAGCGTGGTCCAGAGGTCCCGCGTCGTGACCAACAGGATGTTGCCGAAGAGGTAACTCATCATGTCCTGGTTGTAGCCGGGGGTGCGGTAGATGAACAGGATGCCCAGCGCCATGCCGACGGACCAGACCGCCCCGATGGCGGTGTCTTCGCGCTCGCGCGCGCGCAGCGCGACCCCCCCGATGATACCCGCGGCGACAATGGCGGCAACGAGCGCGCCGTGCACCGGCTGCAACCAGCGCCAGCCATGGACGACGTTCAGGTATTGCGCCGCGCCCAATCCCGCCAGTACGCAATGCGCCACGCCCGCGGCGATGTAGGTGATTCGTCGCGTCACCACATAGGTCCCGACCACGCCGCAGGCGATGCTCGCGAGCAGCCCCGCAAGCAGCGCGTTGCGCGCCAGGGGCGACACGGCCACCGCCTGCCAGAAATCAAGCATGGCGCGCGATCTCCTCTGCGCCCAATGTGGCCGGCGCTTCATAGCCGCAGATGTGGCGCATCAGCCGGTCGTCAATGCGGTCCGTCGGCGGGTGCACATGCACCTTTCGGTTGACGCAAACGATCATTTCCAGGAAGCGCGACGCCACCGCGGCGTTATGCGTCACCAACAGTACGGTGAGCGCGCCGTGCAGTTGTTCCAGCAGACCCAGAATTTCATTCTCCGCGCCCGCATCCACATTCGACGTCGGCTCATCCAGCAGGAGCATCTCCGGTGTTGCGGCGAGTGCGCGCGCAATCAGCACCCGCTGGCGTTGTCCGCCGGAGAGGCGGTTGAACCACTGCCCTTCCAGTGCGCGCAGCCCCACCACTTCCAGCGCCTTCGCCACCCGCCGCCGCACCTCCGCCCGGCCCAGCCGCTCCGCGCCTCCCAGGCAACCCATGCGCACCACGTCAAAAACGCGGACGGGGAATAGCGGGTCAAACGCGAAATGCTGCGGCACATAACCCACTTTCGGGCGCGCCGCCTCAGGCGCTTTCCCAAGGATTTCGATGTCGCCCTGCGACGGCGCGACCAGCCCCAGCAGCAGCCGGAACAATGTCGTTTTACCGCCGCCGTTCGGCCCGACAAAACACACAAAGCGCCCGCGCGGTACAGAAAGATTCACGGCTTCAAGCACTGGACGCGATTCATAGGCGAAGGAGACGTTGCGCATCGCCACCGCCGGCGTTTCTTCATTGGCTGGCATCGCCCAGACTCCGCGCGATTTCCCTTGCGATGTGTTCCAGTGTTGCAAGGAGGTCCTTCGACAGCGGGTCCAGTTCCACAATCGCCGCACCCGACTCCTGCGCAATGGCCGCGGCCGTTTGCCGCGAGAATTGCGGCTGCACGAATATCGTCCGTGCGCCCTCTGTTTTCATTGCATCCACAATCTGCTGGATGCGCCGAGGTCCCGGCTCCTTGCCCTCGAATTCAACCGATACCTGCTCCAGGCCGAATGCGTCGGCAAAATACGCAAAGGCGGGGTGATATACGTAGATGCGGCGTCCGTGGAATGGAGCGAGCAATGCGGCGATGCGTTCATGCGCCGCGTCCAGGTCTTGCTCCAGGGCCGCCAGATTTGCCGCAAAAATCTCACGCGCTCCGGGAAGCGCCTGCGACAGCGCCTCCGCCACCGTCGCCGCCTGCGTTTTCACCCGCTTCGGGTCCATCCAGATGTGCGGGTCCCAATCCCCGTGCGTATGCCCGTGTTCGTGGTCCTCATGGTCATCGCCATGTGCGCAGCCCGTGTCGGCGAGCAGCGCCACCCCCTCGCGCGTATCTACTACCCGAAGGTTTGGGCAGGTGCGCGCTATTTTCGGCAACAGCGCATTCTCGAAAGGCATCCCCACGCGGAAAAAGAACTGCGCGCGCGACAGCGCATCCATCTGCCGGGGCGTCACCTCGTAGGTTTCTGCCGATTGGCCCCGCTGCACCAGCGCGCTCACCTCCACCAAATCGCTCCCCACCCGCTCCACAATATACGCTTGGGGCAGCACGCTCACGAAAACCCTCAACCTGCCGGAGCCATCCGACGCATCCTGCGCGCCATCGCCGCCGCACGCGCACAATACCAAGCACAAGGCAATTATCATGCCCAGCCAAATGCAGCGGTTGTGTCGTATCGCCATGGCGCGCCCTCCTGAGTACCAAATATTCCGAACCGGTCACAAGAGGTGGGAACAACACCGCATGTGTGCCGTCCACCTCCTATTGATACGATGTTATCATTAAGAACAGCGGCGATCAACCCGCTATTCCCGCCTCGGTCTATCGTGCTGTCGGCGGTTTCAGCAGAACCGCCTTCTGCGCCAGGCGAGGGATAAGGGCATTTGTCCAGTTCGGAGTTGTAATGGAGGACCAGGGTTGTCTCCATGGCGTGGTTGGAAGACCGGTCACAGTAGCAGGCCAAAGAACCATGAGAGTTCGTAACTGTTTAGCCGCCTGGTGTAAGGCGTTTGGGGTGAAATATCCGACGGGAAACGCATGGTGATCCGACCTTCGCTTCCCGTCATTCCCGCGAAAGCGGGAATCCAGCACCAGTGTTGTCCAAAATATTCTGGGCGCTGAGAAAAGTCTTAGATTATATTGATTTCCCCCCTCACCCCACCCCTCTCCCGGGGGGAGAGGGAGCAACGGCATTGCACAGGTTTCGCGGCAAACACCCTCTCCCGCTGGGAGAGGGGTGGGGTGAGGGGCAACACAACAGAACACCTTGGTACACGAGTCAATGATGCCTCGGGAATCCGACGGCAAGGTTTGCGTATAGGAAAGGCCTGCCACATCATCTTGATTCAACCGGATTTTCCAGGGGTTTTGGCCATATCCTTTCATTTTCTGTAACATTTCAGCGGAAAGGCATAGATCTCAGGGGCGCACTATATGGCCTTTTACATCCCCCGTCGCTTCGCGCCACCCCCTTCCAAGGGGGACCTCGCTGGGCGCTTCGCGCCACCCTCTACCAAGGGGGACCTCGTCGGGCGCTTCGCGCCACCCCCTTCCAAGGGGGATGTAGAAAGAACACAACATTCTCCGCTGCACGCCACTCCGCTAAAATGTAACCATTTTCTTGAAAATCTATTCTGGACAACACTGATTCAGCACAAAAGGCTTGTAAACACAGGCCTTTTCTGTATTCCCGCTTTCGCGGGAATGACGGAACCGGCGAAAGGACCTGCAGGGGGGGTGAAATCGGTATCCCGCTTTCGCGGGAATGACGGAACCGGCGAAAGGACCTGCGGTCAAACATGCGCCTGAACGTCGCAAAGGCGCTCACGCGTTACGGCCGAACTGTTACGAAGATTCAAACAGATTTTTGGCCGTTTTCTAGTACGATGCTAACAGGTATGGACTATCATACATACGCCTGTTTGCAAAAACGGGATTCTTGTGGTACAAATTGTACGGATGAGATAGGCTGCCTCGTCCAAGCGGGATGAGGTCAGGCTTGTCAGACGCCGCCGCGTGTTCCGGGGCGCCTGCCGGAACCCGTGGCAGGCGCAGTGCATAGGAGGGCGCGGCGATGGCACAGTATGGTATTCCGGACAACCCGGCATTAAAAACCAACTCTTGGCTGCGGGCGTGGTGGCTGCATTCCGTGTGGGGATACCAGGTAGTGAACAAACGCCGCCAGCCGCGCCTCGGCTGGTTCGGTTCCACCACCTATGAAGATGTGTACGTGCTGTTGCCCCGCACCAAGCCGCAAGCGCGATTATAGGCCAAGCCCGTTCATCACCTGTTGATGGCGTTCATCCTGCGCAGCGCCGGTCTCGCGCAAATTCTGTCGGGCACGGCTTCCCGCTGCGCTTGCGCCAGACTGGCGCATGCCGCCCAGTTGCTGCTGCATCCCTATGCCCGTCATGACCTCGCCCATCGGTCCAGCACCGCCGGCGGCGGGCGCGCGCGGCGCGGCGGGGGGCGCGGAGGACGGGGGCGCCTGGCGCGGATGCGCCAGGTAACCGTTTTGGTTGTTGTAAATGAACTGTTCTCCGGCGCTGGTGCGGGGCGGCGCGGGGAGGTAGGTGGGCGCGAGTGCGTCCAGCGTGGGCGGATAATAGCCCGTGGCCGTGCCGTATTGATTGATGGCGGCCCGGATTTGCTCCATGGTCTGGTAGTCCTGGGGGGTCGGCCCGCCCGCAGGGGCGGGTCCGTCAAGCAGTCGGCCTGTGGCGGGGTCATAGCCGTAGGGCGAACCATCCGGACGGTGCGGCACGGCCGGAAGATACTGCGGCGCAAGCGCATCCAGACTCGGCGGATAGGCGCCCTTTTCGGCGTGATAGGCTGCAATGGCGCGTTCTATCTGGATGCGCCCGGAGGTGTCCGCTGCACCCTTCACCTGGCGCTGCATGGCCGACAACTGCTGCGCTTGCAACTCGCCCTGGATGGCCGTCGTGGTCAGCAATTCCGCCCCGCAGCCCACCAGTGTAACGCCTAGAATGACCCCTAACGCGATTCTCATGGCAATCGCCTCCTCTTTTCCATTATAACACGGGAAAACAGGATGTTATTCACAGGAAACGGCCTTCGTGGATTCTTATTCCAAAAACGGTGAATTGTCCCGGAGTAGGAACATGACGCCAACGCGCCGCCTGGGCCGCAGCGTGGCCCCGGCGTATAATGCCAACCAAAAACCGCTGACCGGGGAGTGGGTACAATGATTGCTTTGTTTGTTCTGTGCGGCATGATGGGGTCGTTGCCGTCGTGGGATTTTGGGGACCCGGATGCAGCGGCGGCTTGGACGCCCAACGCGCATCTGGCGGATGTGGCGGTGCGGGACGGCGCGTTGCGTGCGCGGGCGGTGGACTGGGACCCGTTTTTTGTCTGCAGACCGGAGCCGTTTGCGGCGACGCCGTGGCAGTATGTGCTGCTGCGGATCAAGGCGGACCGGCCCGGCGAGGGCGAGTTGTTTTTTACCGGCGTCCTGGAAGGGAAATATGGGGGCTTTGCGCAGGAGAAGAGCGTGCGGTTCAAGGTGCGCGGCGAAGGCGCATGGGAGGAAATCCCCATTTTTCCCTTCTGGCACCGGGAAGAGACCATCCGCCAGTTGCGTCTGGACGTGTACGACGATGCGCAGTTCGAGATTGCCTGGATTCGGGTGCTGGCATGGGGCGATGCGCCGGACGGCGAGACCGGCGCATATGCCTGGGAGTTTCCCGATGGCGACCCCGGCGTGTGGCGGGTGCATCCCAACGCCCTGGAACTGTTCGCGCCGCCGATGAATCTGTCGCTGGGACCGCGCGGCTGGGTGACAGTGCGCATGCGCGCGGAGAAGGACGCCGAAGGCGCAGTGTTGTGGGTTTCCCCCGACGCACCGGGGCTGCATAGCGAGTCGTTCACAATTCGCGGCGACGGCCGAATGCGTCATTACAATGTCGAAGTGCAGAGTTACGCCGCGTGGGGCGGGCGACTGGCCGCGTTCGGCCTGCGTTTACCGCCCGATGCCGGCGTGCGGCTGGAGTCGGTGGCGATTGCGGACGCGCCGTCCGGCCCCGGTGAACTCGTGGTGCAGTATTTTGGCTTTGAGAACGGCGCAAACCGCGCGGGGCGGCCCTGCAGCGTCCTGGCGCTGCTCGAAAACCAGGGCGGGAGCGCATATGCGGTGGCGGGCGCAGAAATTGACCTGCCCACCGGACTGGTTCTGATGCGCGCACCGGAAGCGTTGCCGGGGTCGTTGGAATTCGGCGAACAGGCGACGCTGCGTTGGAAAGTGGCGGCGGCGCAGCCGGGAGAATATGCGGTTACGCTGAATCTGTCCGGCGCATTCGCGCCCCCACCCGCGACGGCGCATCTGCGGTTTCTTGCCCCGGTGCATCGCCCCCGCGCGGACTATGTGCCGCCGCCGCAACCTGTGGAAACGGATATTGACCTCTGCATGTACTATTTCCCCGGCTGGGCGACCGATGCCGCATGGGACTGCATCCGCCGCATCGCGCCGGTGCGCAAGCCGCTCTTGGGATACTACGACGAGGCCAACCCGGAGATCGTGGACTGGCAGATCAAGTGGGCCGTGGAAAACGGAATAAGGTGTTTTCTGGTGGATTGGTATTGGGTGGCGGGCAGCCAGCATCTGACGCACTGGTTTGAGGCGTATCGTCAGGCGAGGTATCGGGATTTTCTCCAGGTGGCGATCATGTGGGCCAACCACAATCCCCCGGGTACGCATTCGCGCGAGGACTGGCGCAATGTGACGCAGGAATGGATTGACCATTACTTCAATCTACCCGCTTATTACCGACTCAACGACAAACCCGCGCTGTTTTTCTGGGACCCGGACGGATTGCGGGCGGATCTTGGCGGCTCGGAAGAGGTGAAGGCGGCGCTGGAAGAGTCGCAGGCGATGGCGCGCGCCGCCGGCTATGCGGGCATCGAATTCGTCACCGTCAACCGCAACGAATCGCCTGCGCAGGTGAAACGCCTGCGGGAAGAAGGCTACACGGGGGCCACGAATTACCACGAGTGGGGCCGCGCGCCGGCGATGTCCGCAACGCCGAACCGGGCGCGTTTCGAGGATGTCGCGGCCACCATCGCCGAGACCTGGGAAAAGCGCGACGCCATGTCCGGCGCGTTGACCTATTACCCCGTCCTGGAGACGGGCTGGGACTCGCGCCCCTGGCATGGCAGCAAGGCGCTCGTCATCGCCGGGCGCAGCCCGGAACTGTTCGAGCGCATTCTGCGCGACGGCCGCGCCTTCAGCACAGCCCGAGACAACCGCATGCTGGTGGTGGGTCCGGCCAACGAATGGGGCGAAGGCAGTTACATCGAGCCGAATACCGAATTCGATTTCGAGATGTACGAAGCGGTCAGGCGGGTCTTCGCCAAGGGCGCCCCGTGCGACTGGCCAGTGAACATCAGCCCCGCCGACGTGGGGCTTGGTCCTTATGATTTCCCGGAAATATCGCCGAAATCCTCATGGGATTTTACTGACGGCCCGGGTGGCTGGGCGGCCATGATGGGCGTCGGCGATTTCCGGTGTGAAGAAGGGATACTCCGTTTCCGCACCGCGACCGACGACCCGGCGATCATGGCGCCCGCGCACGGGCTGCATGCCGCGAAATATCCGCGAGCGCGTATCCGAATGAAACTCGATGGAGCATTGCGGCCTGACGACCACGGCCAGTTGTTCTGGTCCGTCGGCGGCAGCGCCATCTCCGAGGCGACCAGCATCCGCTTCCGGCTGGCGCGCGACGGCGCATTCCACGAATACACGCTGGAACTGGGCGACCACCCGCGCTGGCGCGGGCGCATCGCAACCCTCCGCTTTGACCCCTGCTCCACCCGAGAGGTCGAGGCGCAGGTGGACTACATCGAATTTGAGCGGGAATAAACGAAACCGCCGGATTGCCGTTGCACCCGATTGTTTCAAGCAATCTCTCAATCCTTACTGAATGGATTACTTGCGACGTTGCGGACGGAGCGGCGCGATGCGCAAATGCGCAGCGCAATCGGCGCCGTTTTTCTTAAATGTTGCCGTGCTTTCACGTATACTTGGGTTGTTCTTGAGAAGGCGGCAATCGTTGCTTGTCATGGAAAGAGGATTGTGATTATGAAGCATCTTGCAGAAAAACTCTTCTTGGCGGCGCTGACGCTTGCGTGGTGTCATGTTGTGGACGCGGAAGGCATGGTGGTGTTGTTGACGGATTACGGCGCGGATTCCATCTATGTCGGGGTGCTGAAGGGGGCGATTTATGCGAAATGCCCGGAGGCAAGGGTGGACTCGCTCACGCATTCCGTGCCGCCGTTCGACATTGCGGCGGGGGCCTGTCTACTGGCGGAGGCGTGCCGTGAATTCCCGGCGAACACCATCTTCTGCTGCGTGGTGGACCCCGGCGTCGGCACGACGCGCAAGGCGATTGTGCTGGAGACTGAACGCGGCCAACGTTTCGTTGCGCCGGACAACGGCCTGCTGACGATGGTCGCCGAGCGCGACGGTGTGCGTCAGATTCGCGAGGCGTCCAACCGCGATTTCTGGCGGGCAGGCGTGCAGTCTTCGACGTTTCACGGCCGGGACCTGTTTGGGCCGGTTGCAGGCGCGCTGGCCTGCGGCGCACCGCTCGATGAAGTCGGTCCGCCCTTAACTGAAGTGGTGCGCCTGGAACTGCCGAGCGCACGGGTGGAGGGGGGCGCCGCCCGCGGACAAGTGATCCGCGTGGATATCTACGGAAACATCATCAGCAACATACGAATGGATAACCTGGAAGCCTTGGGGGTGAAGCGCGGGGACCGCCTTGAGGTGGAAATCGGCGCTGCGCGGTTTGACGCGCCGCTTGTGAACACGTACGCCGATGTAGCGGAGGGCGAAAAACTCGCGCTGGTGCAAAGCCTCGGCCTGGTGGAATTCGCCGTGAACCTCGGCAACCTCGCTGAAGCCCTCGGCGAAGGACTCCACGCCCCCGTTGCGGTTCGCAAGATGCCTTGATATAGTTTTGCCCGCAGGGCGTTCGGGGTGATGGCGGCCTTCGACGGTCGGAACGCCAAGGTCGGTAATATCGGCCATCATGAAGATCAGATATTCATGAAGGCGATTGCGTAATGAAGAAGGAAGAGGTTCTTGCTCAGTTGCGCGTGTTCAAACACAATCATGCCGAAGATTTCGGTATCCTTGAGATTGGAGTGTTCGGTTCCATCGCGCGGGATGGAGCGGAACCGGACAGCGATGTGAACATCCGTGTCAGAACCAGAACGCCGAACCCCTTCACGCTGGTGGGTATCAAAGAAACCATGGAAGCGATTTTGCATGTCCCCGTTGATGTTGTACGCCTTCGAGAACACATGAATCCTTACTTCGACATTCATGCTGAACAGGTATTTTGGATTTGCAGCCGGGAGTTGAAGCCGTTGTCTGAATCAGTTCGAGGAATGATTCAAGATTTGCGCTGAAAGTGTCATGGCTTATTGTCATGGTATATTCGCATGTCGGCAATGGGAGGCTGGTTTTTCAGCGGGTGGGAAACTGGAAGGGTGGTCAAAATGGAGCAGGGCGGGACCGATATCATGGCGCGGCTTGGTGCGGCGATAGATGCGTGGCAGGCGCGTATAGAGGAAACGCACCGGCGGTTGACGGAACAACTCAGTGAGGCGCGGGGACCGACGGACGGACCGCCCGGGGACGCGGCGCCGGCGGCCGCGCCGGGCAGAGACCTCGAGGCGGACGTCACGGCGCTGGAAGATGCTCTTGCGGAGCGGGACGCCAGAATCACCGCATTGGTCGCCGAGTCCAGGGCGTTGCAGGAGCGCGTCGAAGCGGCGGAGACAACCCTGCGCGAGGCGCGGGAGGAGACGCAACGGTTGCGGGATCAGAACGCGGCGCTGCGCATTGCGCTGGAGAGCGATCTGCGGAAGGGCGCACCGGCGGACGTGTTGACGATTCAAGCCTTTGATGCGCGGGGGCACAAGAAGCGCATGGGGGAAATCCTTGTGGAGTTGGGCATCATCACGGCGGAGCAGTTGCATGGCCTGCTGGCGGAACAGCATGCCGCGCCGCAGCGGCGCCTGGGCCGGCTGGTGGTGGCCCGCGGATACACCAATGAAGTGGTGATCGCCCGCATCCTCGCCTCGCAGTTCCGTCTTCCCTTCACGGAACTGCGTGAAGGCGATGTCAGCCCCAACGCGCCGGCGTTGATCAGCGCCCATCTGGCACGGCAGCACCATTGCGTGCCTGTCCGCAAGGAGGGCGACTGCGTGATTCTGGCCATGGCCAACCCCATGGATCTGATAGCGATTGAGGATGTGGAGCACGCCACGGGCTGCCGCGTGGAGCCGGTGGTGGCGACATCCGCCGCCATTGAATTTGTGATCGCCCGACAATGGGGCAAGGCATGATCCGTGTCCTGCAATTGCCCGTGTGATATCCGCCAGGAACAGGAGTCCCTGGACGCGCTGCTGCGCGAGGTGCGCGCATGCCGTCGCTGCGCGGCGGCGCTGCCGTTGGGGCCGCGACCTGTACTGCGGGGGCGCGCCACGGCCCGCGTGCTGATCGTCGGGCAGGCGCCGGGCACGCGTGTGCATGCGACCGGCCTGCCGTGGAACGATCCCAGCGGTGATCGGCTGCGTGCCTGGCTGGATTTGGACCGCGAGACCTTCTACGACGAATCGCGCATTGCGATCATTCCGGTGGGCCTGTGTTATCCGGGGCGCAACCCGCGCGGCGGCGATTTGCCTCCGCGCCCGGAATGCGCCGCCCTATGGCTGCCGCGCCTGATCCCGCATTTTCCGCGAGTCGCCATGACCATTCTGGCCGGTGGTTATGCGCAGCGGCATTACCTCGGCGACCGCGCCAGGACATCCCTGACCGAGACCGTACACGCCTGGCGCGACTATGCGCCGGAATTCATCCCCATGCCGCATCCGTCGTTCCGGAACAACCAGTGGATCAGGCAAAATCGGTGGTTTGAACGCGACGTGCTCCCCTATGTCCGCGGACGGTTACGGGAATTGCTGCGAGACTGAGAAAACGATGAAACAATCTTTGATGCGCATTTTCCGCCGCATGGCGGCCCACTACGGCCCGACGCACTGGTGGCCGGGCGACACGCCGTTTGAGATCGCCGTCGGCGCAATCCTCACGCAGAACACCGCCTGGTCGAACGTGGAGAAGGCCATTGCCAACCTCAAGCGCGATGGGCTGCTGCATCCGCATCGGCTGGCTGCTGCGTCGGACGCAGCGCTGGAGGCGGCGGTGCGCCCATCCGGATACTTCCGGCAGAAGGCGCGCCGGGTCCGCCATTTCGCCGGACACCTCTGCGATCGCTACGGCGGGGCCATGGCGCGTATGGCGCGACGGCCCCTGGACGAACTGCGCGCGGAATTGCTCGCTCTGAACGGCATCGGCCCCGAAACCGCCGACGACATCCTGCTCTACGCCTGCGGCAAGCCCGTCTTTGTGGTGGACGCCTACACCCGCCGCATCTTCAGCCGGCACGGCCTCGTGCCACATGACATCGGCTACGAGCGCCTTCGCGCATTCTTTGAAACCCATCTGGCCCCCCCGGACCTGCATCTCTACAAAGAATACCACGGCCTGATCGTATGGACCGGCAAAGATTTCTGTCGGAAACACCCCCAGTGTGCGGGGTGTCCCCTTCAGCCCCTTCTCCGCGCAGGAGAACCGATCCTTTCCCCTTGAGGCAGTCCATCTCATCAAGGAAATGCTGTGGTCGCTGATTGGCTTGAGCAGCACTTGCGGATGCGTGGATGATGTTGTGGCTGATTGCTTGTGTTTCCGGGGATAAAGGCTGTTGTCAGAAAATAAAAGAAAGGCAGCCGCGCAGCAGCAGGAAACACAGTAAGAACACGAGGGCGCATCCGATGCCAAGACAACACCCGGAATCGTCCCGGTAATAGCGTTCAGTGTAGCGGACATACCCGCGCCCCCGTCCGGGCGGAAGATCATCACACATATGCACGTTTCCTTCCCACACATGCACGACCCCGCGCGCGGGCGAATCCTCCGGGGAAGCATCCTCCGGCGGCTTGCGGTGTCCGCCGATGACTTCCGCATGAACATCAATGACGTCCTCGTCAGCGCGTCGCCCCACCTGGAACAGGCCTCCGCATTGGGGACACCGCGCCGTTTGGCCGGAAGTTCCCCTGGCAATCGTTATCACGGCGCCGCACAGCGGGCACGAAAATACATCCATAACTTCACCTTTTTTCAGGGGTTATATGCGGCGGATGCGGCGGCAAGGGCTATTCCCAGACATCGTCCTGGGTTTCGCAGGCATATTTATCCCACGGAGGCGTGGATGGAAAACCCTCCACCACGAAACGTTGTCCATGCGCGTAGATGCTCGAATCCACATACAAGGCGTCGAAAAGCGGGGCGCTTTCGTCGGTGATAGGCCCGAAATCGAAGCGTAACATCGGGCCGAAACCCGCGAACGGCATATACCCCTCCGGACTTGTCAGAAGGATCCAAATTCCGCCGAGTGCCGTATCCGCTTCCATTTCCAGCCCCCATCCGCCGATCAGTCCGTCGTTGGCAGGCTCCACCACGCTGACCGTGAAGGGATGGGTGGTTGCCATGTAGATGTTCATGGCATCTATGTTTTGCGGCACATAATCCGCCCGCAGAAACGCCGTCGCATATCCCTGAGAATAGGATACTGTGAGGCGCAGTTTTCCCTTCAATACATCACCGGGGCTGCCTGCATGTTGGGTGGCTACAAAATTTGTCGTGGCGGTGTGGGTGGCGCTTCGATTGTTCAGGCGGATGGTAAATGATGGCCGGATGCCAACATTGTCCCGGCGCAGTGAAGCCCACCGCAGGATATATTGGGAACCGAGATTTTCCACGATGTTTTGAAATGCGTCGCCAAGGGCCGATGCAGCCGACGCCGGGAAGTACCGGCCATTGGTTCGCAAGACTGCCTCCCGCAGGTTCGCTTCGTTCACGGTCACCCCGAATCCGACGGTCATCACCGTGATGCCGCGGTTGACCGCCGCGTTGATGGCGGTATTGCGGTCCGTGATGCTGGAGGTGTCGTTGCCGTCGGAGAAGAGCACTATGTAGCGATCCTCCAGTGAAGACCTCCCAGCGCCAAAGGACTCCGCCGACATCTTGAGGGCATCCCACAGTCGCGAGCCGCGGAAAAAACCGCCGACAATGTCGCTTTGTATGGAGTAAATGGCCTCACGCAACGCGTTGTGGTCCGCGGTGAACTCCATCACCCGCAGGGGCGGGATGTCACTATGGTGAAATTCCACGACCCCGACCTGAGCGTCTTCATTGAGCGCCGGCAGCAGAATGTTGACAGCGGCGTTTTCCATGGCCGCGATGGCGCCCGGCGACCATTGGATACGCTGGCTGTAATCCAGCACCAGGTCCATCTTCAAGTGGCGCGCTGCGGCCCGCCGGAGATGTACCCCGGTGTCCTGCGGATTCACATCGTCCACACCTTCCATCGCGCTGATCTGAAACTGGGCCGGTTCCGCCACCACGCCCCGGCGGTCCTCGTCTTCCAGGGCGAAGAAGAACTCGATGAGATAGGGGGAAGAATACCTGGCAGTCGGATTGACCAGTCTCAGGGGCAGGCTCTGCCAGCCGGATGGCTGGGTGACCCGTATTTCCATTTTACGCGTTGTAATACGCCGTGCGCTGAAAAAGACGGTGCCCTTGTGCTGTCCGACAGGGAGATTGCGCCGGTCTATGAAAATCTGCACAGATTGCTTGGTCGGATTACCGTTGACATCAGGCGGCGGACAGAGCACTTGCGAGGGCTGGACCTTGAGCCATGAATGGCTGGTGGTGATGTTTACCGTAATGGCGCCCACTGAAGGGTTGTCATTCCAGACGTCCACAGGATAGGGCCGTTCATTCAAGTGGAAATCATAGGAAAGATTAGATATCTGGATGGCGTCCTGGTTGCATCCGCTCAGGGTGAGGGTTCCTGCGACAAACGCCGGCAGCAACAGAACGAGATACGCGCGATTCATGTTTCAATCCTTTCCTGATTGCGGCCCTGAAATTGTATTGGCAAGTTCTTGTCCGGACTGCGCACTTATGTTATTTCAGCATGACCCATGCCCCCCTCTCAAGTCAACCGCAAGCGGGTTTCCCGCGTTGACGACGGTTTGTTATACTTCAAACAAACAGGGAATATGTGCGCCGCAACGGCGCCCGGGAATATTGAGGAGTGTGTCGGTGCAACGTGATACGGCCCAGAGGCGGGCCATCCGCCAGGTGCTGCTGGAAGCAAAGCGCCCGCTTTCCCCGCAGGAGATTCTTGCGGGGGCGCGGGCGTTGACGCCCAATCTGGGCATTGCCACTGTATATCGCACCATCAAAGAGTTGGCGGGCACAGGCTGGCTTGCGCCGGTGGAATTGCCGGGGGAGGCGCAGCGCTTCGAGGTGGCGGGGAAGTCGCACCACCATCATTTCAGTTGTCGCGTATGCGGGCGGGTTTATCAGATGGATGGCTGCCCCGCCGACCTGGAACGCCTCGTGCCGGCCGGTTTTTCCATGGAAGCCCATGAGATTTTCTTCTACGGCGTGTGCGGCCCCTGCCATCCAAAACGATGATCGCGCCGGCGCGCGGCGCGATCCATCATGGTTTTTCCTGATGCCCCTGTTCCACTTATCCCGCGCCGGGCGCAAAGCCGTCTTCCGTGGCGGGATTGGCATGATACGCGCCGCTGGGCGAATTATAGAACTGGATAAGTCGCAACAATTCGTTCAGTCCGATACGCCAGTCCTGCGGCGCATAGTCTGAGTGGTGCGGCCGACAGCCGTGGTTTCCCGTTCCGGGCGCGTAGCCATCCTCGGAATCTGCCGCGCATTGATAGGCCCCACTGTTATACAACTGAACCACCCGCAACAGTTCGGACAAAGAAATGCGCCAATCCTGGTTGGTGTCGGCTGTATGGGTACGGGGGCCGGGGTCGCCTTCCCCTTCGCCTTGACCTTCGCCCTCGGGCAGCGCACACGGGTAGAACGTGAGTTTCCACGAGTCGAGTGACCCCATGCCGGACCGAAGGCTGTCCGTCAGCAGCAGCCGCCATTGCCCTTCCATATCGGTGCCATCGAAAGCGGCCAGCGGGGTGCGCGGCGCGTAATGCCCCGTGAACGGCGGGATGCCATTGGCGATGTTGACCCGCGCACGGTCGTCCAGTACGGTTTCTATCATGTTCGCCCCACCAGGGCCTGGATAGGAGAACAGGAATATCTGCTGACCGCTGGGGGCTTCCAGCATGGCCACCAAATCCTGGGTGGCCGGGTGGGTGATATTGAGCGTTACCGTCATGCCGTCAATCATGCCGGAGTAGGGGACGTACATGGTGTACACCAGCGCGCCGCCTGCGGGAAACGCCACAGGGGCGCTCTGACAGGCGGCTTCGATATCGCAGTCCGGCAGTTCGCCCTCCCATTCCACCGTGCATTCCAACGCTATTTCCCCTTCTCCTTCCCCTTCGCCCTCGCCTTCGCCTTCCCCTTCCCCTTCGCCTTCGCCCGGGTCAGGCTCTCCTTCCTCCAATTCGCCCTCCTCGACATAGGGGCACGCGTAATCGTACCCGACAATAACGCCGCGACCCTGGAGGATGGGGATGTCCACACAGAGCGCCTGCTCGGAGAGGGGATTGGCCTCCAGCCCGATCTCGTCGCCCTCTGCCCATCCGGGATTCCCGGAAAGCGCCTGAATGTCTTCGATGTGGTTGTTCCACAGGAACGCGGTTTCGAGTCGGCCGAGTTGCGCCAACGGGCTGAGATCGCTGATTTGATTGCGGCCCAGATTCAGGAAACGCAGATTTTCCAGAAATGCCAGGGGCGCAATGCCGGCGATATTGTTGTTCCACAGGTCCAGATGTGTCAGGTTGGGTAACTTGTCGAGATTGGCCAGATTGCTGATGCCGCGTCCATGGCCGGTCAGCGATGTGATGAAGACCAGGTCGCCCTCGTAGATGTCTTTGAGTGCATCGAAGCCGAGTTTCTCGCGGATCAACGCTTCCAGGTTCGGGTCCGGGAAGGTGACGATGTCGCCTGCTCCTATGACGTTCAGGGTTACCGCCTGGGAAACCAGGGTGCCCCCGCTATTGACGGCGGTGCATTGATAGACGCCGCCGCTCGCGCCGGTGACGGGGTCAATGACCAGTGCGCGGGCATTCGGCCCAACCGACATGCCGTCCTGGGTCCACTGATAATTCGGCGCATCCGGCCCGCCCTTTACAATGAATTCAAACGTATGCGATGCGCCAATCGTCAGCGTCGCGCCGACGGGCTGACTGACGATCTGGAACGGCACCTGGGTCACATTCAGGCGTCCGCCCCACGATTGCCGCCCGCCCAGGCGCGTGGCGGGATTGTACACCGACACATCATCGGAGACCGCCACGGAGAACCTGGCGTGGTCCAATATGGTGACGTAGGAGATGGTATAGGTGGCGCTGTCCGGCCCCACGAGATCATAAGAGGAGGGAAACTGCCTGCCGTTGGAATCGGTGCGCAGCCATTGAAAACGCAACGGGCCGGATCCGCCCGCCACGGTCACCGAGAACGTAAATTCGTCGCCGGTTTGACGACTGCCGCTGTTCGGCCCGGAAACCACCCGCACCGGAGCCGTGACGTTGCATCGCGCCAGCCACTGTTCCCGTTTGTACGTCCCGCTCGAAGCGTTGTATTCCGCCAGGTTGCTGGTGCCGTTCCCGTCAATGTCGCCCTGCGCCCCCAGATAGTTGGGTTCAGGGCCGGGCTGCCCGAAGGTGGCATAGCGGGAACCGCTGAAGTTGATGTAATCGTTCAAATTGATCAGCCCCAGAAGGGAGCCGTACCCCATTTGGTTGACGAAATGGCGCACGAGGTCCTTCAGCCAGTTGTTCAGGAAATTGATGGTGGAGTTGTCGCCGCAGGTCATGTATCCGGCCAGGAAATGCTGGACGGCAAACGCGAAAAGCGGGTCTTCCTTGCGCAATTCCTCGATAACGTTGATCGTTTCGTTGATAACCCCTGCGATGCTTATGGTTATTATGAGGTCTTGATACACCTGACCAAGGTTATGGTTGAATCCATACTGTATTTGCAGGGTACGATCGACCGGAATGTCTGGGGAATTATTGAGCAGCACCGCGGAAAGCAGGGCCAGATGATCGTCCTCGGTAAGGCCATTGCCGTCCTTGTCCGCCCCGAACAGGCCCGCCAGATGCCCCGCGCCCATATCCGTCAGCGTGTAATCAATCGCCCGCAGGATAAAGTCATAATCCACGTCAATGCGTTGCGCCTGTCCCACCCCTCCTACAAGACACAGCGTCACCACGCCGCACCACAGTAACGCCCTATGCTTGCTGCACATTGGTTTCATTCCCTCATGCTTACGGTCCGCCGCATTGTATGCCTGCCTTATGCACAATACACCACCACTGCCGGCTTTTCCTGCTCACCGCACCCGCAGACCGTCTGTTTTTGAAAGATTTCAAACTCTCCCACGCTTACGCCTGAAAGCGCCTCCACGTTATATTGACTATACTTGAAAATACATTTCACGTCAAGCCCTGAAGAGATATTTTGCAGGTATTTCCATGCCTTCTTTTGATGCAAAAGACATTTCCGATGCCTGATCCTGTCATCCGTTTGGCCACGTATCGCCCCCTTTGTTACAATTGTGCGGCCATGACCCGATTTGGGTCTTGACTTTTCGAAAGTGACACAATCCATGCGGTTTTTTTCCCCACAGATTTCTCCCAGGATTATCGGGCCGGTGTGCCGGCAACTGGCCACTTCGTATGAGGCGGGGATTCCCGTTCTGAAAACGCTGGAACTGGTGGCGCAGAGCACGCGGGACAAGGAAACGCGGCAAATCCTGCGCGAGATGGGCGACCGGATTCGGGATGGGGCGACGTTGGGCGAGGCGGCGCGCGCCTATCGGCGGCAGTTGCCGTTGTATTTCATCGAAATGCTGGACGCCGGCGACAAGAGCGGCAAACTGGCTGCGATGCTGCGGGACCTGGCTGACTACTATGAGGATCAGATGCAGATGCGCCGCAAAATCGTGGGCGCACTGATTTATCCGGGGATTCAGGCGGCGGCGGCATGGTTCCTGGGGACTTTTGCGCTGCGTCTGGTGTCGAGCATTGACTTCACGGGCCGAAACGCCTTCAGCATGAGCGCCTATATGGCGTCCTATCTGCGGTTTCAGGCCGTGGCAATGGTCGTGTTCGTGGTGCTCATCGTGGCGGCGGGCGTGATGTCGCGGGTCGGCGTGTTGCAGTGGGCGTGGGGCGCGGTGGCGAACGCCGTCTGGCCCATCAACAACGTCGTGCGCAAACTGGCGCTGGCGAGATTTTTCCGAAGCATGTCGTTGCTGGTGGGCAGCGGCATGCACATGCCGCATTGCATCACCAACGCCGCCGCCATCACCGCCAACCCCTATATCCAACGCGATCTGATGCGCGCCGGGCCGCTGGTGGTCAATGGCGCGTCGCTGGTGGACGCCTTCTCCATCTGCGGCACGCTCACCCCCATGGCGCGGCAGATGATGGCCGTGGGCGAGCAGAGCGGCAACCTGGAAACGGCGCTGGCCAAAGTGGCGCAATACCATCTGGAAGAAGCCGATTTTGCGATTCGGGCGGCGGCGAAAGTGCTCGGCGTGGTGATTCTGTTGGGTTTGGGGGCGCTCGTCGGGTATATATACATTTCGTTTTTTATGACGTATTATGGAAGAATGCTGGACAGTATCGGCTGAGGGCGAAGGATTTGGGGAAAGCGCGGCGCACGCGATTCCCCGACGGCAGGAGGACACTGTGCGATGGCGTTGGAATATCCGCCGGAGGAGGAACCGAAAGATTACACCAGGCTGATTTGGCTCGGTATCGTTGCGCTGGTGGCGATTATGGTGGCGGGGCTGTGGTATATCGGACGGCCCAAGCCCAACGTCTCCATGGTGCGCGCCAAGCACATTCTGGTCACTTTTGATGCGGCGGACCCGGCGGACCGCGCACGCGCCCTGGACCTCATCTCCGGCCTGCGCGAACGCATCCTCAGGGGGGAGCGTTTCGAGACGCTCGCCAGGCGCTATTCCGACGATCCCGTCAGCCGGGCGCGCGGCGGTGACCTGAACTATTACCCAAAGGGGTCCTTCGCCCCGGAATTCGAGGAATATGTCTGGAATGCGCCGATTGGCCAACTCAGTGATGTTATCGCGACTTCTTTTGGATTTCACCTGATCGTTGTGATCGATCGCCACCTCACCGACGCCGACCGCTACGAAATGGAACTCGATCAACGCGCCCGCGACGCCCTGCGTCAGCGCACCGGCGCCGACGAAAACGTCGCGCCGTGACCGAAAGCGTCCAAAAATTGCGCGGACGGCCCGACAGATGCTAATATAGCGCGCTTTTCAATCTCACAGGGGTTCCGTGTGTACGGTTCGGGTGCCCGGCGCTGTGGCCGGGTGCGCTTGGGAACCCCGAGGAACAACCCGAATGCAAAGGAGTTTTGGGAATGGCGATTGTCACGATGCGCCAATTGCTGGAGGCCGGCATCCATTTCGGCCACCAGACGCGGCGCTGGCATCCGAAGATGGCGCGCTATATCTTCGGACAACGCAACGGAATCTACATCATTGATCTGCAGCACACGCTTCGGCATTTGTACAAAGCGTATGTGTTGGTTCGCGACACGGTAGCGAGGGGAGGCACGGTGCTCTTCGTGGGCACTAAGCGGCAGGCGCAGGAAGCGGTGCAACGGGAAGCGAAGCGGTGCGGCATGTATTACGTGACGAACCGGTGGCTGGGCGGCACGCTGACAAATTTCCGCACGGTGCGCGCGAGCATCGCGGAATTGCTGAGCCTGCAGGAACTGGAATCCAGCGGCAAGATCGAACGCTATGGCAAGAAAGAGGCCATCCGCCTGCGCAAGCGCCGGGAAAAATTGGAGAAGAACCTGTCCGGCATTCAGAACATGGAGCACCTGCCAAACATATTGTTCGTTATTGACGCCAAGCGCGAACAGATTGCGGTGCGCGAAGCGGCCCGTCTGGGCATTCCCTGCATCGGCATCGTGGACACGAACTGCGATCCCGACGAGGTGTCGCTGCCGATTCCCGGCAATGATGACGCCATCCGCGCCGTGAGCCTTTTCTGTTCGGTCATCGCCGACGCGGTCATGGAAGGGCGCATGAAGGCGGAGAAGTTGCGCGCCGATGAGACGGTGGGGCGCGCGGCCCAGCGCAAGTCGGCGCCCGCCCCGGCCGGGGAAACGCCGCAGGACGCGGATGCGGCCGATGAAGACGAAGTGGACGCGGACGACACTGACGAAGAAGACACCCCGGAGCCGGCTGAAGCGGCGGCGGAAGCGACCGAATAACGGTCTGACAGCGTGAAGGAGCAAACAATCCCATGACGATATCGGCAAGTGATGTGAAGAACCTGCGCGAGGCTACGGGCGCGGGCATGATGGACTGCAAAAAAGCGCTGCAGGAAAGCGGCGGCGACATGGACAAGGCGGTGATGTGGCTGCGCGAACGCGGCATTGCGAAGGCGGCCAAGCGCGCGGGCCGGGTGGCGGCGGAGGGCATAATCGCCCATTACATCCATATGGGCGGCAAGATTGGCGTGCTGGTGGAAGTGAATTGCGAAACGGATTTTGTGGCGCGCGGCGCGGAGTTTCAGGCATTTGCCAAAGACGTCTGCCTTCAGGTCTGCTCGGCGAATCCGAGGTGGGTCGCGCCGGAAGATGTGCCGGCGGAGGCGTTTGAAGCGGAACGTCAACTCTACATGAAGCAGGCCGCCGAAACCGGCAAGCCGGAGCAGATTTGCGCGAAAATAGCCGAAGGCAAACTGAAGAAGTGGTACGAGGAAGTCTGCCTGCTCAAGCAGCCGTCAGTGCGCCCTGAACACGAAGGGAAATCCATCGAGCAACTGGCCACCGAATTGAGCGGGAAGTGCGGCGAGAAAATCACGATACGCCGCTTTGTGCGTTTCCAGGTGGGCGAGGGCATCGAGAAACCCCAGTCGAACCTGGCGGAAGAGGTGGCGGCGGAACTGGCAAAGGCCGAAGCGAAGGCCTGAGCACCGGGGAGGATGGCCGTCCGTGTCGGAACCGGCATATAGACGGATTCTGCTGAAGTTGAGCGGCGAGGCGCTGCAAGGCCCTTCCGGCAACGGCGGCATAGACTTCGATACGGTGGCGCGCTTCTGCGACGAGGTGGCGCAAGCGCGGGCGATGGGGGTGGATATCGGCATGGTCGTGGGCGGAGGCAATATTTTCCGCGGCGTGAAAGGCGCGCAGACCGGACTGGACCGCCCGACGGGCGACTACATGGGCATGCTGGCGACGGTGATCAACGCGCTGGCGATCCAGGCGTCGCTTGAACAGCGCGGGGTGGCCACGCGCGTACTTACCGCCATCGAGATGCGCCCCGTCGCAGAACCGTATATCCGCCGCCGCGCGCAGCGCCACCTGGAGAAAGGCCGGGTGGTGATTTTCGGCGCGGGCACCGGCAATCCTTTTTTCACCACCGACACGGCGGCGGCCCTGCGCGCCAATGAAATCGGCGCCAATGTGCTGATGAAGGCGACCAACGTGGATGGCGTTTATGACGACGATCCGCGCAAGAATCCCAACGCAAAGCGTTATGAAGAACTGGACTATACCACGGCGCTGACGCAAAATCTCGGCGTGATGGACGCCACCGCCGTGTCGCTTTGCCGCGAAAACCGCCTGCCCATCCTTGTTTTCAATCTCACCCGCCCGGGGAGTATTATCAGAGTGTTGCGCGGAGAAAAGATTGGCACGTTGGTGAAGGGAGCGTGAACCATGCCGCACAAAATTGTCCGGGAAGCAGAAACCAAGATGGCGAAGAGTGTGGAAGCCTTTCAGCAGGAAATGGGCAGCATACGCACGGGGCGCGCCACCGCCGGTTTGCTCGACGTGGTGGACGTGGAAGTCTACGGGGCGCGGATGAAGATCAACCAGTTGGGCACGGTCACCGTACCGGACCCGCATCTCATCGTCATTGACCTCTGGGACAAGAGCCAGATACACGCCGTGGAAAAGGCGATCCTCGCGTCCCCCCTCGGATTGAACCCCTCGAATGACGGCCGCGTCATCCGGGTGCCCATTCCGCCCTTGTCGGAAGAGCGCCGCAAGGACCTGGTGAAGGTGGCGAAGAAGCACGTCGAAGAGGCCAAGATCGCCATTCGAAACATCCGCCGCCACGCGGTGGACGAAATCAAGAAGGCGCAAAAGGACGGCGAAATCCCGGAAGACGACGCCCATCATCTGACGGATGAAGTCCAGAAACTGACGGACAAGTTCACGGTAAAAATAGACGAGGCGTTCGCGGCCAAAGAAACCGACATCATGGAGGTCTAGCCGCGCCATGCTTGGCCATCTTTGAATACCTTACAGCCGCCGCAAAACCAACGAAACTTCGGGCGAAATTTCGATGCGTCGCGGCGGCTTTGTCCTTCCCAGAGCGCATAACCAACGCGGAGGCGGCATGAAGGAACGCCGGACACTTGACCCGCGCATTGACATGCAGCGGCTGCCGCGCCATATTGCCATCGTCATGGACGGCAACGGCCGCTGGGCGGAACGACACCACAAACGCCGCGTGGAAGGCCACGAAGCGGGCGCGCGCGGCGTACGCGCCGTCATCGAAGCCTGTCGCGAACTCGGTGTGCCTGTGCTGAGCCTCTATGCCTTCTCCACGGAGAACTGGCGGCGGTCAAAGACGGAAGTCAATGCCCTGTTTCGCTTGATGAGCAAGTATATCCACAGGGAAATTGACGAGATTCATGAGAACAACATCCGTGTGCGGTTCATGGGACGGTGGGAGGGACTCCCCCGGAAAGCCGCAGATGATTTGCGATATTGTCTGGAATTGACCAGGAACAATACGGCTCTGGATGTCTGTGTCGCGTTGAATTACGGCGGACGCGCGGAACTTGCGGACGCGGCGCGCCGCATCGCCGAGAAAGCGGCCGCCGGAGAGATCCGTCCGGACGAAGTGGATGAAACCATGCTGGCGGCGCACCTCTACGTGCCGGACCACCCGGAAGTAGACCTTCTTATACGCACCAGCGGCGAGATGCGCATCAGCAACTTCATGCTCTGGCAGGCTTCCTATGCGGAGTTCCTCTTTCCCGAAACGTTGTGGCCGGATTTTGACAAGCAATGCCTGTGTGACGCGATCGTGGAATACCAGCGGCGCGCGCGCCGCTTTGGAGGCCGCACATGAGAAGAGCGAACGCGGGAAGCATCCTCTTGCGGCTGTTGACGGCAGGGGTGCTGGTGCCGCTGTTGGCGGCGCTGGTATGGATTCCCGCCTGCGCGCCGATCCTGCTGCTCTTTGTTACGGCGCTGTGCGCCGTGGGGCTTTGGGAGTTCTATGCCATCGCCCGCAGGAAAAGCCTTGATGTCGAGGCCAGCGCGGGGACCGCGGCAGGTCTGGCGGTGATGCTGGCGGCCTCTCTGGGCAATCCCGTGGTAATGAACGCGGTGTTTTTTTCGGGCGTGGCGCTGATGGCCTGGGCGCACCTGTTGCGCGGCGCGTGGTCGGTGGAGGGGCTGGCGGTGTCGGCGCTGGGCGTGCTTTACGTGGGGTGGATGCCGGCGCATTTCGTGTTGCTGCATCGCATCCCCGAACAAGGGCCGGGTCTGCTCACATTCCTGTGCGTGGCGGTGATGTGTTCCGATGCGGGCGCCTTGTTCGTCGGGAGCACTGTGGGCCGGTACAAACTGGCGGCCCGTCTCAGCCCGAACAAGACTTGGGAAGGCGCCATCGGAGGGATGCTTGGCGCAGTGGTCAGCGTGACGATCCTGTATGCCCTTGGGCGCTGCGCAGGTCTGCCGGGCCTGCCGCCATGGCCGCTGTGGGTCTATGCCGTGACCGGCGCGGTGCTGTCCGTGGCCGGGCAAGTCGGCGATTTGGTGGAATCCATGCTCAAGCGGGATGTCGGCGTCAAAGACTCCGGCAACCTGCTGCCGGGGCATGGCGGCGTGTTGGACCGATGCGACGCATTGCTCTTCGCGTCGCCCTGTTTTTACTACATGTTCCGGCTGTTTGCGCCGTAATGCGCATTGCCGGCGAAGGAAAACGGCCATGTATGAACCTGAAGTGGAAGAAATCCGGGATTATCTGCGACGCCTGGAGGAACTGCGCGCCTGCCTGAACGTGGACGGCCTGCGCGAAAAGGTCGTCGCCACCGAAACCCAGATGGCTGCGCCGGGTTTCTGGGATGACCCGGAAAGCGCCCAAAAAGTGGTGCAGGAACTCAAAGCGTTGAAAGCGGCGGTGAACGCGCCGGACGCCCTGCACCGGGAACTGAACGACGCGCTGCTGTTGGCGCAGATGGCCGCCGAAGAAGAAGACGAAAGCATGGCCGGGGAACTCACCGCGCTCTGCAAATCCCTGGAAAAGAAACTGCATCTCGTCGAATTGAGCAGCCTCTTCACGGACCCGCGCGACACCAAGCCGGTCATCCTCAGCATCCACCCCGGCGCGGGCGGCACGGAATCCTGCGACTGGGCGGATATGCTCTACCGTATGGTCACGCGTTTCTGCGAACAGCGCGGTTTTGAAGTCGAGGTGCTCGATTACCTCCCTGGCGAAGAAGCCGGACTCAAAAGCGCTTCCATGCGCATCACCGGCCCTTACGCCTTCGGCACGCTCAAATCCGAAGCGGGCGTGCACCGCCTGGTCCGCATCTCGCCCTTCGACGCCAACAAGCGCCGGCACACGTCCTTCTGCGCGATCGAGGTGCTGTCGGAGATTGACGAATCCGTCAATATCGAAATCCGTGAAGAAGATCTCAAGATGGACGTGTTTCGTTCCAGTGGGGCCGGCGGCCAGAAAGTGAACAAAACCAGTTCAGCGGTTCGCTTGACGCATCTTCCCACGGGCTTCGTGGTCTCCTGCCAGATAGAACGCTCGCAGCACCGCAACCGCGCCACCGCGATGGAAATGCTCAAAGCCAAACTCTACGACTTGGAAATGAAAAAAAAGGAGGCGGAACTGAGCGCACAGCGCGATGGCTATCAGGAGGTCGCATGGGGCAGCCAAATCCGCAGTTATGTCCTCCAGCCCTACCAGTTGGTGAAGGACCACCGCACGGGCGCGGAGACCTCCAATGTGGACCGTGTGCTGGACGGAGATTTGGACATGTTCATTGAAGCCTATCTCAAGTGGAGTCTGGGCAAGAAGAGCATGGCAAGGTAATGCATCGTTCCTGGAACTGCGACGCAGTCCGCGGGATTGATTCTTTATGCTGCAACAGCGGCGTCATACGCAGGATGGCAGGTAAATGGACAAAATCTTGATTCGCGGGGGCAAGCCCCTGAAAGGATGCGTGCATGTGCGGGGTGCGAAGAACGCGGCCCTGCCGCTCATGGCTGCGACGATTCTCGCCGAAAAGCCGTGTGTCCTGCACAATGTCCCCTGCCTGCATGACATCTTCTCGATGGATAAACTACTGTCGCACATGGGTATGAAGATTGACTTCACGGGCCGGTGCATGACGCTGGACCCGTCGGCGCTGTCCAACCCGGAAGCGCCGTATGACCAGGTCCGGAAGATGCGCGCCTCCTTTTTTGTGCTGGGGGCGTTGCTGGCGCGCCATCGGCGCGCGCGGGTCTCGCTGCCGGGCGGCTGTGCCATCGGTGCGCGCCCGGTGGATATCCACCTCAAGGGCCTCGAGGCGATGGGGGCGGAAATACGCATAGAAGACGGTTATGTCGTGGCCGAAGGCGCGCTGCACGGCGCGAACTTCACGCAGGACTTCCCCAGCGTGGGCGCCACGGAAAACCTGTTGATGGCGGCGTGCCTGGCCGACGGCGTGACGCGGCTGCACAACGCGGCGCGGGAGCCTGAAATCGAGGACCTGGCACGTTTCCTGAATGCGATGGGAGCGCAGATATCCGGCGCAGGCACCGACCTGATCACCGTGGTCGGCGTGGACCGCCTCGGCGGCGCGGAGCATGTTGTGATGCCCGACCGAATCGAAGCGGGCACTTTCCTGGCGGCGGGCGTGGCGACCCATGGCGACGTGACCGTGCTGAATGCGCACGCCGACCATCTTCCGGCTTTTCTGGACAAGTTGCGCGAGGCGGGCGCAGTGGTGGAAACAAAGGGAGACAGTATCCGCGCAGCCGCCCGGGATGGCATTGACGCAGTGGAAGTAACCACCCGGCCGTTTCCAGGGTTTGCTACGGATTTGCAGGCGCAGATGATGGCCCTGCTCACCTGCGCGCGCGGCGTCAGCCTGATCAAGGAGACGGTCTTCGAGAACCGCTTCATGCAGGCGGCGGAACTCATCCGCATGGGCGCGGACATCACGCTCGAGGGCAACACGGCCATCGTCCGCGGCGTGGAACGCCTTTCCGGCGCGCCGGTCATGGCCTCCGACCTGCGTGCGAGCGCGGCCCTCGTCATCGCCGGGCTGATGGCGGACAAGGGCGCCACGGCGATTTCGCGGGTCTATCACATTGACCGGGGCTACGAGCGCATTGAGGAACGGCTTGCGGCGCTGGGCGCGGATATCGAGCGGGTGCGGGAATAGATAATTGTACCGATAACGATACAAGACAATACATGGCAGGAGATGGTATCTCAACTAAATGACGTGTTTTTCGAATATGCTGTGTTGCCTTTTACATCCCCCGGCGCTTCGCGCCACCCCCTTCCAAGGGGGATGTTTTCCATGAGGTTATTTACAGGAACTTTCACCTGTTTTCGTAAGTATGAAGCGAGTTCATGATTGTCCGAGAGAGCGAAGACACATTACGCCATTCGGCTGAAGTGTCATGGCAGGAGTACCATGCATGAGACGACTGAAAATCCAGGATGACGCGGGTTATCAGGCAGCGGCGGACTATATTACCGCGCGCAGCGCCCCCGGCGAGACGGACGCCGGCATTCGCGAGAAGATCGAGGCGACCCGGAATATCGTCGAGGCGGTCCGTCTGCGCGGCGATGACGCCGTGGCCGAATTCACCGAGCGCTTCGACGGCGTCCGGCTCGTTCCCTCGCAGTTTGAGGTCACACAGGAGGAGATGGATGCCGCCCTGGCGTCGGTTGACCCGCAGTTGTCGGCGGTTCTCGAACGCGCCCATGCGAACATCCGGCGCTTTCATTCGCGCAACCTGCGCGAATCCTGGCAGGAGACCTTCGAGGACGGCACCGTACTGGGACAGCGCATCACGCCGGTGGACAGCGCCGGCGTTTACGCCCCCGGCGGCAAGGCGTTCTACCCGTCGTCCGTGCTGATGAACATCGTGCCCGCGCGCGTGGCCGGCGTTCAGGAGATCGTACTGGTATCGCCGCCGACGTATAACGGCGGCATCCACCCTGCGATGCTTGCGGCGGCGCGCATCGCGGGTGCGACGCGCATTTTCCGCGTGGGCGGCGCGCAGGCCATCGCTGCGCTGGCCTACGGCACCGAGCACATCCCGGCGGTGACGAAAATCACCGGCCCCGGCAATATCTTTGTAACCGCTGCGAAGTCGCTGGTGCGCCATGTCGTGGAAATTGACAGCGAGGCGGGGCCGTCGGAGGTTGTCGTCATCGCCGATGGCCGCGCCAACCCCGCATATGTCGCGGCGGAAATGCTCGCCCAGGCCGAACACGATGAGGACGCCGCCGCTGTGCTCATCACCCCCGATGCGGCGCTCGCCGATGCCGTGGAAGCGCAACTGGAGGAAGACATCGCCAATCTTTCGCGGAAGGCCATCATCCGGAACGCGCTTGAAAAGCAGGGGTGCATCATCATCACGCGGTCGTTGGACGAGGCGGTGGAACTGGCCGATCTCTACGCGCCGGAGCACCTGAGCATCCAGGTGGAATACCCGATGCGCCTTGTCGATCGCATCGGCAATGCCGGCGCCATCATGGTCGGCGACATGACTCCCGTAGCGGCGGGCGACTACTACGCCGGACCGAACCACATTCTGCCCACAGGCCGCCGCGCGCGCTTTTCCTCCCCGCTGTCGGCGGAGGATTTCCGAAAAGTCAGCAGCGTGCTCTACTACACGCGGGACCGGCTGCGCAAAGACGCGGATGACATCCGCGCTTTCGCCGAAGCGGAAGGATTGGACGCGCACGCGCGCGCCGTCCAAGTGAGGATATCATGAAATACGGCAGAGTGCTTTTGAAGAATGTGGAAGGCTACGTCCCCGGCGAACAACCCAAAGAAACCGGGGTGATCAAACTCAACACCAATGAGAATCCCTATCCCCCGTCGCCCAAAGTGCTCGAAGCGATTCGTGCGCTGGGGCCGGACGCCTTCAGAAAATATCCTGACCCGGTCTCGGCAGCTTTCCGCGAAGCCTGCGCGGAACGCTATGATCTTCCCGGTGTGGACTGGGTGATCGCGGGCAACGGCATGGACGAACTCTTGGCGCTGGCGGTGCGCACCTTCGCGGACCCCGGCGACACGGTGCTCGCCACCTATCCCACATATTCGCTCTACGAGGTGCTCTGCCAACTGCACGGCTGCGCCATTCATTACGCGGACCTGGACGAGGATTTCCAGCCGACCGAGGAACTTTTCACCACGCCCGCGCGCATCTGCCTGCTGACCCGGCCCAACGCGCCCAGCGGCGTCAGCGCACCCAGGGAAGCCGTGGAGCGGCTTTGCCGCGTTTTTCAAGGCATCGTCGTGATTGACGAGGCCTATGTGGATTTCGGCGACGACCACTGCATGGATTTTCCGCAGCGCTTCGACAACGCCATTGTCATGCGCACCTTCTCGAAGTCGTTCAGCCTCGCCGGCATGCGCATCGGCACCGCGGCGGCGCAACCGGAAATCATCCGGGAGTTTCTCAAGACCAAGGACTCCTACAACATGGATGCGTGCAGCCAGGCGGCGGGCCTCGCCGCCATGCAGGACTACGCGCACATGCGCGCCAGCGCGGAGAAAGTGCGTGCCACGCGCGCGCGCCTGCGTCGGGCGCTGCTTGACCTCGGTTTCCGCGTGCCGGAATCCCAGGCGAATTTCCTGCTGGCGCAATGGCGCGGAACGCCGTCTGCGTGCACGATTTTCGAGCGTCTCCGCGATCAGCGTATCCTCGTGCGCTACTTCGACGCGCGCCGCCTCGACGACGCCCTGCGCATCACTGTCGGCACCGACGCCGAATGCGATGCGCTGATCCGCGCCATCCGTGGTATCATTGTGTAAAGGGGTATCGGAAACACTCTCCCCTCTGCGAATGCGGAGATGGCACGGAGGTTCGTCCCATGCGCCGAGTCATTCATGAAATACTGTATGCTGCCGGAGCGGTGGCGTTGCTGGCGGGTTGTATCACCCTGGAAGGCACGCGCTCCCTTAACCTTCTCAGCACCCAGGAGGAAGTGACGATTGGCCGGGAAATCGCTGACGAAATCGAGGCCAAAGAAAAAGTGCTCGACGACCCCGCGTTGCAGCAGTATCTCAATGAAATCGGCCAGCGCCTGGTCGCAGGCGTCGAACGCCGGGATGTCCAATACCAATTCAAGGTGATTGACGCGCCGGACACGGTCAACGCCTTCGCCCTCCCCGGCGGGTTCATGTACGTGTACACCGGCCTGATGAAATTCTGCGACAACGAGGCGGAACTTGCCAGTGTCATGGCCCACGAAATCGCCCATGTTGCGGCGTATCACCACGGCGAGGCGCTGACGCGCGCCTACGGATACCAGTTGCTGCTCAGCATTATCCTCGGCAAGAACCAGGCGCAGGCGGCGCGCATTGCCGGGGAATTCATCGGCGGCATGGGGATGCTCTATTTCAGCCGGCAGAACGAATACGAAGCCGATGCCAAGGGCATGGAATACCTGGCCCGGGCGGGATACCAACCCGGCGCCATGATTACTTTCATGCAGAAACTCGCCCAGGCCGAACAAGGCGGCGGCGGCGCCCGCCGCATCACCCTCTTCGCCACCCATCCCCCCACCAGCGAGCGCATCGCCCGCCTCTCCGCCCTGGAACAGCAATACCCCGCCGACTTGCGCGTGAACGGTCCCGTTCACGCCGACCGCTTCCACGACCGCGCCATCAGCCGCATCCGATAACACGCAGCATAGATCGTGAGAACCGTGGTGACAATCCGCCAGGCGCCAGCGATTATTGCACAAAATCCCGGCATCACGTCCCTCCGGCCTCTGACGGCGAGTCGCAGATGAGAGAAGCGTGCGTTCTCAGCCGCGAAGCGCAGTGTGGCAATCGGAATATAGCATCGGCCGCAACATGCGGCAACAAAGGACGACACACCGCCAGAAGCACATTGTTATCCCCCACTGACGAAATCTTACCAATTTTCGCACCTGTTTGCGGAAAAATCAGCGCATACGCTCGGAAAAAAGCGAGATAACACAACAAAAACAGGACTCAGCCGGCCGGGACTGCCGCAGATACCCGGAACGGCTCTGTTCCTCATTGTTGAAGAGTCAGGGAAAAAACATTCCATCCAATATGCTCAACGCCCCTGCGACCGAAAACTGCTGTTCCTGCTGTTCCTGGTGTCCTTGTTGCCCTTGTTGTCCTTCGCGCAAATCGTCTCCTGCACGCCCTTGCCCCGACGGCCCGCCGCAGGAGGAAACGATGTTGTGTCGCGGCTGCGGCTATGGCGCGCCCAGATCACTTTTCACAAAGGTTTCTTCCATGCGTGGGCGGCCGTCCAACCCGTAGATGCGCAGGATCACGCGGTCCGCGTCAATCTGAATCAGGCCGTAGGAGGCGGGGCGGCCCCGATGAACGGCGGCTTTGAGATGGCCGGGATTGAAGAAGACCGTGCGCCCGACGCGCCGGATTTCGGCAGTGTGCGTGTGTCCCATGGCGATGATCGCGGCCTGCCGCGCAGGCCCTTGCAGGTCCTGATCCGCGTGACAGAAGGCCATGGTCACGCCTTCGAAAGTTGCCGCAATCAGGTTCGGGATGCGCGGGTTGCGGTATTCCGGGCACCACAGACCGGGTACCATCCGCACAGGGAAACCGGCATCGCGCAGGGCCAAGGCATCGGCGTAGTCATCGCCGAGATGCAGGATCAATTCCGCGCCGTGCTGCCGGGTCAGCGCGTCGGCGGCGGCCAGCATCATGGGCAGGTTGCCGTGCGTGTCACTGATAACGCCGAGGATCATTGCGCCGCAGCCGCGTATTCGTCATAAAGCCGCTGACAGGCCGCAGGGTCCAGTTCCTTTTCCGAGACAATCACGCGAAACGTGACGTCAAGCGGCTCGCCTTCCTTCAGGTCCGGTTCGAAGAATGCGCCGAAGCGCGCATAGCGGCGGATGGAATAAACGGGCCGGCCCGTGGGGTGATTCGGAGGGGTCATATGGATGATCCAGTAGCGCTTGTCGCGCACCACCGCGCTGCAACAGACCCACCATCCGCCGAAGACCTCGTCATTCGCCCGCTCTTCCGCATTTTCAGGAATAATGTATTGTGTGGTTTCCTCATGTTCCGACACCTCATTCGCCAGCCGCACCTGCATCCCCGCGTGGTGCGAATCGCCGCGCAGCGCGATGTCGCCTGTGCGTGAAACCAGTGAGGAACTGAAATCAATGATCCGCAAACCATCATCGCCCTTCTTGGCGGTGATGACGCGCGTTTCGTCAATAATCGGCTCGCCTTTCAGTGTGTACCACCGGACATGCTGCGCCTGCCGCGCGTGGTCGCCGCCGGAGGTCTGTTCCAGCCATGCGACATGTTCCTGATACGAATTACTCATATGCCAGGTATCATAGCGTTCGCCGCGCACCATGGTGTGATTCCAGCCGATGAACAGGCCGCGATGATGGGGGTACTTGCCGCCGGGGCCTTTGGTAATCGGCGCTTCGCCCGCAAAATCCAGGATATGCGTATAGACCTTGTAGGTGATTTCCCGCGTTTCTGCTGAAGACGCATCATGCGGCGTGATCATCGTTCGCAGCCACGGCGTACCGTCCACAAGCAAGTCCTCGGTGATCTCCGCCACTTCTGCCGTCGGCGCCTCCGCGCCCCGGCATGCAACGCCGCACGACAACAGCAACAGCGAAACCACCGTGATGCGCATGACTTTTCTCCTCTGATGTGGCAAATGCCGGCCGCGAATTTCTGCAATTATAATCATTTGCCGCACAGAATACCGCATCCCACCGATAGCGCGTGAGGAATGCGCCGCTATCCACTCCGCCGGCACATACGGCGACTCATAGACAATGCGCGGCATATCAGGGGGCATCGTCAGGCCTTCCGGCGCGCCACGAACAATCCCTGAATCAGTTTCCCCTGCGCCGCCAAATCTCCGGCGAAGTGCATTTCTCCGCCAAAAACCGCAAGAATTGTCCGATTAAAATCCAGAATCTTCAGCGCATCATATCCCAACTGCATCTCCAGTATCTTCAGATACAATTCGATGTGCCCCTGAAAGCGGCCCGTATCCCGCGCCACAAGATCATCGCACCCAGCCCCCTTCAGCAAGTCCTGATAGGAAGCCAAATTCATCAGATTGGGGAACTTCATAAACCGTAAAACGCATTCCCGCACCGGTACAGCAGCACATATCCACCCCCGCCATTACTGCTGAAGCCCTCTGTCAAGTCCATGGACGAGGCCAATCCGCCGATCAGTGCTGTCCAAAATATTCTGAGTTCTGAGAAAAGCCTTTTGTCATATTAACCTTTCCCCTCACCCCACCCCTCTCCCACTGGGAGAGGGAGGCACGGCATGCCTCGGGTTTTGCCATATACACCCTCTCCCTCTGGGAGAGGGAGGCACGGCAT
>CALEDJ010000052.1 GCA_937951485.1 uncultured bacterium | reverse complement strand
TCCCGGCGCGGACCACACCTGCACACCGCACGCCTCGGATTATAATCCGCAGAACTGGCTGATCAGCCTGTCCGAGTTGCTGCGGGTGATCCAGTTCTACAATTCCGGCGGCTATTACTACTGTCCGCTGGACGGCACGGAAGACGGGTTCTGCCCAGGGCCGTCGCCCGGCGGATAAGAACTGTCGAGTAAGTCTTTCCGGGGACGCCCCCAGGCGGGCGTCCCCGGAATAATTATTTCCAGCACGCCGCCGTGGCCGCCTGGCAGCCAACCACGGCATTGCGCGCAAGTCTCAAAATGCAGGTTTCGGCCTGTTGAGGCTTGCTGGGGGGACGGCGCGGCTGCTCCGCCCGCCTGTGATCTTGCGGTTGCATGTTTTCATAGGAAACGGTATAGTAGCGTCACGGGTGCGGCTCAGGCCGTTTCCACAGGCAGGGCGCGGGGTTGTCCCTTTGTCGTGGCAGGCCGCAGGCATTTTTTGCGGCATTTATTACGGACAGAGCAAGAGGCATTTACGAAATGGACCGTTTCTTCGCATGTGAATGGAAAATATCCAAGATTTTCCATAATGCCGGTATCAAAACCGCCCATTTCGTAAATGCCTCAGCGAACGTTGAGGAAGATTTCGGCGGCGCGAACTGTGAATATCGCAAATAAAATCACCATTCTGCGGGTGTTGCTCATCCCGGTCTTTCTCGTGCTGATCTATTGTTATGCCCCCGGCCGGGAATGGCTGCGGCATATGGCGCTGGGGATTTACGTGACCGCCTCGCTTTCGGACATCCTGGACGGTTACATTGCGCGGCGCCTGAACCAGCGCACCGCCTTCGGCGCGCGCCTCGATCCGTTGGCGGACAAGTTGATTATCAATCTGGGCTTTGTGTTTCTCGCGGCGAATCCGACCTTCGGCGAGGTGGTGCCGATGTGGTTTCCTGTCGTGGTGCTCGTGCGCGATGCCATCATCGTGCTCGGCGCCTTTGCCATCAATGAATATTTCGGGCCGATGAAGGTGAAGCCCCGCTGGACCGGCAAGGCGACCACCGTATTCCAGATGAGCACCATGATCGGCGTGCTGCTCTGGGTGCCGTTCGCGCCACACTTGCTGATGGTCACGGTGGTCGTGTCGGCGGCGTCGCTTGCAGACTATATCTACGCGGGCTGCATGCAGGCCTTCGCCAAGGATGCGGCCTGATTCGCGGCGCACGAAAGGCGGAATGATCCATGCCCCGGAAACAGACGTTCCCCCTGGTCGCCATCTGCGGCAGGCCCAACGTAGGCAAATCCACCCTGTTCAACCGCATTCTCGGCAAGCAGCGCGCCATCGTCCATGACGCGCCCGGTATCACCCGCGACCGCTTCTTCGGCGAGGCGCAGTGGCGCGGGCGGCGATTCCGGCTGGTGGACACAGGCGGCATTATCGAGCGTCCCGACGACGCTGTCGCGCGCAAGATGCAGGAACAGGTGCGGGCGGCCCTGGATGAGGCGCAGGTGATTCTCTTCGTGATTGACGGGCGGCAGGAATTGACCCGCGTGGATCACGAAACCTGCGAAATGTTGCGCCGTTGCGGTAAGCCCGTCGTGTTGGCCGTAAACAAACTGGACAACCCCCGGCTTGAAGAGAGCCGATTCGATTTCTATGCGCTCGGCCTCGGCGAACCCCACGCCATTTCTTCCGGACACGGCATCGGCATCGAGGACCTCCTGAACGCCGTGGTGGAGCATCTCCCTGAAACCGGCGCGCCCGCGCCGGAAAAGGAGAGCGCCGAAGGGGAAATCACCAAGGTGGCCGTGGTGGGCAAGCCCAACGTCGGGAAATCCTCGTTTATCAATGCGATTCTGAACGAGGAACGCACGATTGTGGACGAAAAGCCGGGCACCACGCGCGATGCGATTGACATCGAATTCCGCTGGAAAAACCGGGATTATCTTCTGATTGATACGGCGGGCCTGCGCAAAAAGGCCGGGATCAAGGCCAAGGTCGAACATTTCAGCATCGCGCGCACGCTGCGCGCCATCCGCCGCGCTGATGTCTGCCTCGTGCTGGTGGACGCCGTCGAAGGGATCACGGAGCAGGACAAGCGGATTCTCGGCTATGCCATGGAAAACGGCGCGGCGATGGTGCTGGCGTGGTCCAAGTGGGACCTCGTTGAACAGCGGGAGAAGCGTTTCAAGGCGCTTGACGACGAGATTGACCTGAAGATGCCCCAGATCAAATTCGTGCCGTATCTCACCATCTCCAGTGTAACGCGCCAGCGCCTCTTTACCGTTTTTGATTACGTGGACCGGGTGGCGGCTGCGGCCGCGCTCCGCGTGAGCACCGGCGAATTGAACCGGCTGGTGGAGGCATTGCGCACGGAGCACCGTCCGCCAACCCATAAAGGCAAGGCGGCCAAGATTTACTACGCCACGCAGGCGGGCGTGAAACCGACGACGTTTGTCTTTTTTGTGAATCAGAAACGCCTTTTTCACTTCAGTTATCTGCGCTTTCTTGAGAATGCGCTGCGCAAGCGTTATGGTTTTGAAGGTGTGCCGCTGAAACTGGAACTGCGGGAGGGATCGCCGAAGCCATGATGGAATATGCAGGCATCGTCGCCGCATTGCTGCTGTCCTGCCTGCTGGGTTCCGTGCCCACGGGACTGTGGATAGGGATGCGGTTGCGCCACATAGACATCCGCGAACACGGCAGCAAGAACATCGGCGCAACAAACACGATGCGGGTGCTGGGCAAGCGTCTCGGCGCCGTGGCGTTGGCGGGCGACATGGCCAAGGGCCTGCTGCCGGTATTGTTTTCGCCCCTTTTCTCTCCGTGGCCCCACCTGCCGCTGGCCTGCGGCGTTGCCGCAATTCTCGGGCATTCCTTCTCCGTCTTCCTGAAATTTCGCGGCGGCAAGGGCGTCGCCACGAGCACCGGGGTCTTTCTGGCGCTCGCGCCGATCCCCACGCTGATTGCGGCGGTGGTCTTCGGGGTGGTGGTCGCGACGACCCGGATGGTCAGCACGGGGTCCATTGCCGCCGCCTTCGCCATGAGCATCGCGGTCTTCTGCGTGCCGCTGTCCACGCCCATCCGCGTGATGACGCTGCTCGTCGCCGCGCTGGTGATTATCAAGCACCGGAGCAATATCGCGCGCATCCTTCGCGGCGAGGAGAACCGGATTTGATAACGCGGCATCCGGAGAACGCCGCGACTGCCCCCGCAGGCGCACGCGCCTTCGGCGCCGCCGATTACGGCGCGGCCCTCACGGCCGCGGTCGCGGCGTTGGCGGTGTATTGGCGCACCCTCGCGCCCACGGTCACCGGCGAAGACAGCGGCGAATTCATCACCGCCGCATGGTCGCTGGGCATCCCCCATCCTCCCGGCTATCCCACATGGTGTATCCTGGCGCACCTTTTCACCTGGCTTCCCTGGGGCAGCGTCGCATGGCGCGTGAACCTCATGTCCGCTGTTTTCGGGGCGGGGACCGTCTTTCTCATCGCGCTGCTGATTATCTTGTTGACGCGCCACCGCCCGGCGGCCCTATGCGGCGGGTTGGCGCTGGCCTTTTCGCGCGAATTCTGGGAACAGGCCGTCATCGCGGAGGTCTATACGCTCAACGCGTTTGTTGTCGCCGCCTGCGTGTTGCTGCTCCTGCGCTGGCATCAGACCCGCCGGGACCGCCTGCTCCATGTGTTTGCGCTGCTATACGGCCTCGGCCTCGGCGTGCACAACACCATGATGCTGCTCGGACCACTCTTCGCTTTGTTCCTCTTTTCGAGCGATGCGCCCGCGCTGCGGTGGAAAACCTATGGCGTTCTGGCGAGTCTTGCCGCGCTGGGGTCGCTGGTCTATCTGTATCTACCCCTTCGGTCCATGGCGAATCCCGTCATGGACTGGGGCAACCCGGAGACCCTGCAAAACTTCTGGGATGTGGTCCGGCGCAAACAACTTGCCTTCCTGTTGACCGAGCATCCGCGTGAATTGGGGCGTTTCGCGCGGCAGATGGCTGTCATGGGCGGATTCTGGTGGCGCGAGTTTAGGCCGTGGGTCGGCGTCTTCGGCGCGGCGGGCATGCTGCTCCTGTTGCGGCGGCATCTGGGCTACGGGCTGTTCTTGTGGGCGGTGGCGCTTGGGACGGTGGCGGGATCGGCTTTCGTGCAGAATTTCAGTTTCGACAAGGAATGGCTGTGGGTGATGACGGTCTTCGGCATCCCGGCTTACATGGTCACCGCTGTCGGCATCGGCGCGGCGCTGAGCGCGATCGCCGGATGGCGCGGCGGGCGCTGGCTTGCCATGGCCGCGGCGGCCGTCTGCGTGCTGAGTCCGCTCGCCCGACATTGGCACCACAATGACAAATCGGAATTCTACTGGGCGCATGATTACGCCCTGAATGTCCTGAATTCCCTTTCCGCGAATGCCATCTACATCCCCGATGCCGACCACCAGAGTTTCGCCGCCGTGTACCTGCAGGCCGTCGAGGGCGTACGCCCGGATGTCTTCATCGGGCGTAAATGCGGCTACCTCGAGCCCGCGCTTATCGCGGAGATGCCGGAACCGATGCGCGCCGATATCGGCGAATTCCCCCGAAGGCGCGACGAGCCCCGCATCATCGCCTGGCTGCTGGAAAACACGGATCGCCCGGTCTACATGTCTGTCTCCCCGAGGTTGCCGCCCGGCACAGGGGCGCGCTTCGCGCAGGCGGGGCTGGTCTATCGCGTGCTGCGCCCCGGTGAAACGATGGAACCACGCGATTATTGGGCCGAATACCGATGGCATACGCTCGACCCGCGCGACGCGCGCGGCGATTTCACCGCCGAACTGATCCTCTACGAAATCGCCGTGGCCAAGGCCAAAGAACGCCTGCGCGCGGGCGACACAGACGCCGGACTGGCCCTGCTCGAAGAGGCCCGCGGCCACTACGGACGGGACCCCGTGGTGCTGAACAACATCGGAGTCCTCTGCGCCAAGGCCGGCCTGTACGACGCCGCAGAGCGATACTTCCGCGACGCACTTGCCTTGGAGCCGCGCCAATCCGCCGCCCGTCGCAATCTGGAACTGCTGGAGTATCGGAAATAGCGGCGCAGCCCGGGGATTGGCGAATCCGGACAGGGCGTGTTATGCTGCTTTTTCAGTGGACAACCTGCAACAGATTGCACGTTTTCAAGGGATGCATGCGGCCGCGTGAACCCGGAATCAACGGACAGATTCGCTCTTCATGTCGCCGTCGCGACCGGCATCGCGGCGGTGACGTTTCTGATCTTTGTGCGCGCGTTGGGCCATGACTTCGTCCATTATGACGATTACGCCTACGTCGTGGAGAACACGAATATCCGGGGCGGGATGTCGTTTTCGCTGCTCTACTGGGCCTTCACCTCGTTTGAGGACTGTCTTTGGGCGCCGCTGATGCGCCTCTCGCATTGGGCGGATTACCAACTTTTCGGCCTGAATCCCGCCGGGCACCATCTGAGCAGCATCGTGTTGCACACCGCCAACGCGGTCCTGTTTCTGGTCTTTCTCCACCGCGCCACGGGCGCGTTCTGGCCGGCGGCGCTTGCGGCGGCGCTCTTCGCATGGCATCCGCTGCGCGTCGAAGCGGTGGCGTGGGTCGCCGCGCGCAAGGAAGTGCTCTGCGGTTTTTTCTGGCTGTGGACGCTTATCGCGTATGACGGCTGGGTGAAGCGGCGCGGCGGGGTGCGCGCCGCCGCCGTGGTCGCGACGGCGGCCCTGGCCATGATGTCGAAACCTATGGCCGTGAGCCTGCCCTGCGCGTTGCTGCTGCTGGACTACTGGCCCTACCGGCGGGCGGACCTGCGCGGCCCGCTGCGCGAGACATCGCTGCGCCTGGCGCGTCTCACCCTGGAAAAAGCGCCGTTGTTCGCCATGGCGGCCGGCGTCGCCGTCCTGACCATGTTCGCGGAGGACGAGGCGATTGTGCCGGCGGACCGCCTCTCGCTGTCGCAGCGCATCGCCAATTCCCTTGTGGGCTACGTCATGTATGCCGTGAAAACCGTTTGGCCGCATCCCCTGGCAATTCCCTACATGCGATCGCCGGATTTCGCGCCGTGGTGGAAGGCGGTCGCGGCGGCCGCGCTGATTGCGGGGGTATGCGCCGCGCTATGGCTGCTGCGCGAGCGCCAGCGCCCACTTTTCGTCGGCGTGTTGTGGTTCCTCGGAACCCTTGTTCCGGTGATCGGCATCGTCTCCATCGGGCATCACGCCATGGCCGACCGATTCGCTTATATCCCGCACACGGGCCTGTTCATGGGATGCAGTTACGCGCTGGCCGGGACCTTCCAGCGGCGCCCGCGCGTGCGCGCGGCGGCCGTTGCGGCGGCATTGATTGCGGCGGCGGCATTGCCGCCGCTTGCCTGGCGGCAGACCGGATACTGGAAAAACACCGTGACCTTGTTCAACCACACCCTCACCGTGCAGCACAACAACTACGTGGCGTACTGCAACATCGGCACGTATTGGATGTGGGCGGGACGAGCCGATGTCGCCCTGCCGCATTTTCAGCGCGCCTGCGAAATCAGCCCCAACAGCGACGCCGCGTGGAACGACCTCGCCGCCGCACACCTCGCGTTGGGGCAGAGCGCCGCCGCAGCGGATATCTTCTCGCGGCTTGTCGAGCGCGACCCCGACGACGCGGAACTGCGTGTCAATTACGGAGCCGCCCTGCTCAGCATCGGCGACGCGGAAGGCGCACGCCGCCAGGCGCAGGCCGCCCTGCAACTTGACCCCCGTTTCGAGAAAGCCCGGATGCTGCTGGAAATGATTCCATTTGAATTTTGAATTCACCCGCCCATCCTGAATTTTCGTCATTGCGAGCGAAGCCAAGCAGTCTCGGACATCATGAGGCCGCCGGTATTTCAGATTGCGCACCAGAACCCGCGTTATTGGCGGTGGTCCAGTCGTTCGCCCAGAAGGGGCGGGCTGGCGCTGTAACATTCCGCGCAGTCCAGGATTTTCACGCCGAAACGAGGGCCTGCATAACGCCCTTTCACTTGATACGCCACCGGTTCCGGTGTGATCACCGCGACGGCCAAGGCCGTCCCGGCGGGGAGGTCGGCGGCGCAGGCGTCGAAAAGCGGGTCGGCCAGAAGCAGCCGGTCGGCCCCTGCGGCAATGCAGGCCATAAGACAGCACGCCCGGGGGTGGTCATGCTTGCCGCGCCAGGCGGCGGCGCGCACGGCGCGCAGGCGGCGGAATTTTTCCTGAACGCGCCCCGGCATGCAGGGGCGGGCCGGGTCGCCGCGTCGCAGCAGAAGCGCCGCCGCAGATGCGCGAAGGAAATGGAGGGTCAATGCCGCCTTCCCGGGCGCCGCCGCCGCAAGAACGTCCTCCACATGAATGCCGCCCGCCGCGCGGATGGAAGTGTAGGCGTTGTACCTGAACAGCGGCATCTGGTTGATGAACTCGACCCAATCGCCGGTTTCCTGAAATCCCAGGAACCGGCCTTGGATGCGCCAGGACCGGAAGGCATCGTCCATCACCGCCACGGCGACCCGTGGATTCTGCAGCAGATTGCGCCGGGTCTTCTGCATGAAAAACTCGCCGAATATGAGGGTATTCAATCCGTCGTAGGCTTGAATGGTCGTGACCGGCACGCAATTCGGCGCGCCCTTTTCGTCGAGGGTGGCGAGAAATTTCGGCGTGCGGTCGCTCGACAAGGCCCGAAGCAGCGCCGCGTCGTCCGACAGGGTCATGACCACAGCCCTTCGGCCACGCGCATGGGACCACTCCAATGCACATGCCGCGATCCCGCCTGGAGGGCCACGGCGCAGAGGTGCGCCATCGTCGCCGGATTCAGCAGCGGCGCGCCGGCCAACGGAAAAGGCCGGTCCAATTGCGCGTATTTCGATTCACAGAGGTTGGAAAATGCGAGCAAATCGTGGCGTTCACAGTGTTTCAGCCGCTCTGCGACAAAGAGAGCCACATCCCGGATATTGGCCTCATCATCGGTGTATCCGGGGATCACCGGGGTGCGCACCCACACCGGAATCCCCGTCGCGTTGATGCGGTCCACTGCGCGCGCCACCCGGTCAAACGGCAGCCCGGTATATTCCAAGTGCCGCTTCGGGTCGGTCGTTTTCACATCGAGCAGCACCAGGTCGGTGTGCGCCAGCGCCGCGCCCAGTACAGAATCCGGCGCGGCGGCGCAGGTGTCCAGGGCGGTATGAATACCCGCCTCCCTCAGCATCTCCAACAGCGCGATCGCCGCGGCAGGTTGCGCGAGCGGCTCCCCTCCGGAAAGCGTCACGCCGCCGCCCGACGCGGCGTAGAACGCGGCGTCCCGCGCCACCATTTCAAAGATCGCCCTCACCGGGAGTCGTTGCCCGTGCATTTCCAGCGCGGATGCGGGACAGTACGCCACGCAATCGCCGCAGCCGGTGCAGCGTTGCCGGTTCAGGACCATCCGCCCGTCCGCCACTTGAAGCGCGTCTTCCGGACAGACTTTCAGGCAGCCCCGGTCCCCCAGGCAACGCCCCCCATGCCACACCACTTCCGGCGAAAACGACTGCGATTCGGGATTGTGACACCATGGGCACCGCATCGGACAGCCCTTGAAAAAAACGGTGGTCCGAATGCCCGGCCCGTCCTCTGTCGAGAACTTCTGCAGATTGAATATCGTGGCTTCCACCGCGCTCATGCGCGCCATGGTAATGGATTGGGCCTGACGCTTGCCAATCGGCATCGGGTCGGTCATGCCGACAAGTGACGCGCGCATCCACATGGAAAAGGCATTCAATCTTGCACAAAACAAGCAGAGGCATTTGCGAAATGGGCGTTTCAAACCTCAATTCCATCAAAAATCCCGGATATTTCGTGTTCTTAAACGCAAAAATCGTCCATTTCGCAAATGCCTCAAGTAATATGTCGGTGGTCAGTGTTGTCCAAAACAGGTTATTGAGGATGGTGAAAGACCATGCCCGAAACCCTTGGAAAATCCTGTTGAATCAAGATGATGTGGGGGGCTTAACCTATACGCAAACCTCTCCGTGGGAATTTCTGAGGCATCATTGACCCGTGTATCGGGGTGTCCTGTTTTTGTTTCCCCTCACCCCACCCCTCTCCCGGAGGGAGAGGGAGCGACAGCATGCCCCAGGTTACGCCATATACACCGGCTGCGTGTTGGGTTCTCCTCGATGGCGGGGAGCGACAGCATGCCCCAGGTTACGCCATATACACCGGCTGCGTGTTGGGTTCTCCTCGATGGCGAGGAGCGACAGCATGCCCCAGGTTACGCCATATACACCGGCTGCGTGTTGGGTTCTCCTCGATGGCGAGGAGCGACAGCATGCCCCA
>CALEDJ010000051.1 GCA_937951485.1 uncultured bacterium | reverse complement strand
GCGAAGGCGAAGGGGAAGACGAAGGCGAGGGCGAAGGCGAAGGGGAAGGCGAAGGCGAGGGCGAGGGCGAGGGCGAAGGCGAGGGCGAAGGCGAAGGGGAAGGGGAAGGCGAAGGGGAAGGGGAAGGCGACGGCGAAGGGGAAGGCGAAGGGGAAGGGGAAACACGAGAATTTCATTCCGCTGATGTGAATCGGGACAACCGCATCAGTCTGAGCGAACTGCTGCGCGTGATTCAGTTCTATAACAGCCACACATATAATTGTGATTCCTCGACGGAGGACGGCTATCGGCCGGGACCTGGAGACCAGAGTTGTCCGCATCACGCCAGCGATTACAATCCGGCAGACTGGACCATTAATTTGTCCGAGTTGCTTCGGCTGATACAGTTTTACAGGGTCGGCTATTACTATTGCCCCGATCTCGGCACAGAAGACGGCTATTGTGCGGGGGCTCCCTGATATCCCCGGCAATGGCTCCTTGCAGGTCTGCAGGGCGGGTGTAACGGCGCGGAGCGGAATGGAACCCACCGCGGTACTGAAGAGATGGAACACCGCCGCGTTGGCCTTGGAGAGTATGCACGTGCGGATGGCAATGGTGGGTTTCGTTACGCTGCACCCACCCTGTAACGGCAACTTTTTTCCCGCCTAAATGTGCAGGACCACTTTGATCACTTCAGATGACTGCGCGCGGCGGAAGGCGTGCTCGCCGTCGCGCAGTTCGTAGGTTTCGGAGATCATGGGGCGCACTTCGACGGTGCCCATGCTCAGGGCCTCGAGCGCGGGCCGGAAGGGACCGCAACGCGACCCGATAATCGTCACCTCATTGATGACGGGCCGGCTGAGTTCCAGCGCCGTCGGATGCGTGGTGGTGGTCTTGAGAATGACAACGCCCTCCGGGCGCACCAGTTCCAACGCGCGCGCCAATCCCTCATGCGAGCCGGTGGCTTCGACCACGATGTCCGCGCCGTGCTCGATGGGATCGTTGGCGTGCGCGATGCCGATGCCAAGTTTCCGCAAAAGCGCCAGTTTCCACTCATGCTTGCCCACGCATACGAGGTTTTTCGTGTGCAACCACAGCACTTGCGCAACGAGTTGGCCCAGTTTGCCGTCGCCCAGCACCACGACCCGGTCCGTGGGGTGAATGGGCACTTGTTCCGGGATGCGGAATGCTGCGGCGGCCGGTTCGGCAAAGACGAGCACGTCATCCCGCACCGTGCCGGGCGCCAGATGCAGGTTCTCCTCCGGCAGGGTCGCATATTCGGCGAAGACGCCGGGGCGGTTATGGATGCCGAGCACGGTGCGGTTCAGGCAATGATGGGGCATTTCGAGCAGGCAATAGTGGCAGGTGTGACATACGCAGTTGATTTCGCCCACGACGCGCTTGCCGACGAGATTCGTGTTGGGCGCCTGCTCCACGATGCCGGTGAACTCGTGGCCGAGGATGCCCCGGAAATTCATGTACCCTCGGGTCAGTTCGATATCCGTACGGCAGATGCCGGCGGAAAGCACCTTGATGAGCGCCTCGCCGGGGGCCGGACGCGGCATGGGCGTGTCGCACACCCGCACTTCCCCATCAAACACCAGTGCCCGCATAGATGCTCCTTCCGGAAAAACTTGAGACAGACCCACCTCCTCCGCCGCAGGCGGACTCGATTGGGTCAGCCCCGGTTTTGCGCAGGAGGTGATTCTATCGGGATGATTCGCGGATTTCCAACGAATGCGCGAAAGTGAACCGTTCGCCGGGCGGCAGGAGCAGCGGTTTCGCCCACAGTTCCACATCCAGCGCGCCAAGGTCTTCGGGATAAGCGTAAAGCCAGGCAAAATCAAGCAGTTCGTCGTCGAAGCGCTGGGTCACATCCAATCCTTTCGAACCTGTAAACGTCCACGAGGATTTCGGCGCGTTCTGATCCAGGAAATGCTCGCCCTCTCGCAAGTTCGCGATGATTGGCGGCGTTTGCCGCGACTGGTTCTCTCCCGCCCGGTTGACGAACGCGACCCGCGAGGCGCGCAAATCGCCGAGATCGAGTTCGAGATGACTGCGCACGATCACCTCGACCGGCGCGTCGCTTTCATTTTCGGCCACGGCTGCGATGTGCAGCACCGGCTCGCCCGGCGCCAGGGTGAGGATGCGCCGCAGGGTTACGCCGGCGGTTTTGGTTGCAACGACCACGCGCTGGTCGCCGCGTTCGACAATGCTGTATTGCTCCGTATGGCCTGCGCCGAGGCCGCTGTAGAAACTCCCCATCTTCGTTTCCTCGCCGCCGCAGAAGGGGAAGAAAAGGTTGCGGGTGGTGTTGTGCGCGGTGATGCACGCGCCGCTCTCGCGGTGGATGACGCGCAATGCGCGCCCCCCCAGAAACGGCACGACATCCACTGACAACGCGGGATTCCGGAGTGTGATCACCTCCTGCGGCGTGTTGAAGGCCAGCGCCAGCAGCATGACCTGGTTCGGGTCGCCCATCATCTCGCGGATGGCGGCGAATCCGTGCCGCTGCATGCGCGCCAGGAATTCCTGCGCCTCGCCCAGCGTGGCGATCGGGCCTGCAAAGCGCAGCAGGCGGCCCTCAATCCCGTAGCCGTTGCGCGGGAAGAGCCGTGCGTAGACCAGCGGCATCCGCGCAACGCGCACGCGCTCCAGCAATTCCGCGTCGTCGCGCACGGCGGCCTCCGCCCCGTCGAAGAGCGCTTCGGATTGCGCGATGATCGCGTCGGGCAGATAGCCCTGCGCGGGGTTGGTATAGAGGTGCATGTGGATGTTTTCCTGTTCCACCTTGTCGTGCAACAGGATGATGTACTTGTAGATGGATTCCCAGGCGGCGCCGTAATACCCCTCCAGAAAATCGCGGATAACCGCGTCGGCGTCGGCGTCCGGATTCCACAACAACTGCATGCCGTAGTACGGGCGGAGCAGACTGAACTCGCCGCCGCCCCCGCCGTGTCCCATGCCCTGAAGATAGATGCCCTCCGCGCCGATGTCTCTGTAGAACCGCATGTCGGAGGCCATCGCGCGGAAATTGGGGAAGGGATTGTAATAATGTGCAAAGTCAACGATGTAGTGCCACATGTAGAGGTGCGAGCAGATTTTCGACCACGCCTCGGCGCGCCGCTTGAAATCGGCGTTCAGCGGGCATGTGGCAATGGGATGGCTGTCGCAGGACGGAAACATGTGACAGAGCCACACCGCCACATTCGGATGCATGGTCATGCCCTTCGGGGGTTCTTCGGTGTACATGTAGGCCAGCGTGCTGATGCGCTTGTCCGGGTAAATTTTCGCCGTACGCTCGGCCAGTTGGTTGACAAACCAGAACTGCGTGCCGCCCGTCGTGCCGTAGCGTTCATTCATTTCGTTGCACTTCGCGCACTGGCAGTAGTTATAGTAGTCCATCTGCGAGAAATCATGCTGGCGCACATGGGGCGCGTCGGCCATGCGCTTGAGCATGCGTTCCGTGACGATTTCCAGCACTTCGGGGTTGCTCAGGCACAGTTGCGTCTCCTCCCGGCGGCGGACGCCGCCGATTTCGGAGAAGTACTCGGGGTGTTCGTCGAAAAACTCGCCGGGGCTGATGAAGCGGAAGTACGTGTGACAGCGGCCGTCGTGGGCGTGCTGGATGCCCTGGGGATGATCCGGCCCGCCGCCGCCGGCGTTCTCGCGCATGCGCGCGCGGAAATCGGCGTCGCCGCCCGGCCACGCATAACTTATATCTCGGAATGGAAAGGCCGGGCGCACCAGCGCGTCGAGATGCGGCAGGGCAATGTCTTCGTGCAGCGGGAGCCTGGTGACGCCGGGCGCATACCAGCGCACGCCCAGCACCCGCTGGCAGAAGTCATGGACGCCGTAAAGGGTTCCGGCCTCCTGCGTGCCCGCAATCACCAGATGCGGCGGCACGGCGCGCAGCACATAACCTTGTTCGCCCAGATCATCGGGGGAAGGGTCCACGCCGAGCGAACGCGCCACCTCGCCCAGGCCCAATACGATCATCGGTGGCGCATCGTCCGGACGTTGGGTGGAAATATGCAGGGAAATTCCGGTGCATCCCTCAAAATGCTGCTGCAATTCTTTTGCGGCATGATGCTCGGAGGGGCTGGCGTTCTCCCGCAGCACAATGACATAGTCGCTGGTCGCATTCTCCACCAGCCAGTCTTCCCCGCCGGCGGCACAGGCGAGAAAAAACGAGGCCAATGCCAATACGGCAACGGACAAAAAAGGCCTGATTTCCATGGATGCGCCTCCCACACTCTATTGGTCCTTGGGTTCCCGCGCCTATCATACGGGCAGAGATTGCGGCAGGCAAATACTTCCGGCGCAGGGTCCACCCCGGGCGGATGCACCTCCGCGATTGCAAGAGAGTTGAGACCTGCGGTTGGGCCATGTAATCTGTCCGAACCGTCCGACCTGTCCGACATTGTGGCGCAGGCGCCCGCCTGCGCGACCGACCACAGCGACTATCGCAGATTCCAGCCGGTCAGACGGATCTTCGGCGCGCCCGCCGGCAGCGCGTCGTTGGGAATGACCACAGTGACGGACCGGGATTCGCCGGGCAGCAGACTGAAGCAGTTTTCGCTCCAGTAGGCCGGGCCGATTTCCGGGCCGATCCCGTCCGGCACGGCGGCGAGTTGCAGCATAAAAGCCAGGTGCGCGCCGGTGTTTTTCAAAGTTACCCCGATATGGCACGCCGTTTCCCCCGGTTCGACGGCATAGTCCATGGCCACTTCGGCGGGCGGTAATGTATTTAATGCGGTGAAATCGGCGCGGGATTTCGGCTTGACATAGAACAGGCCCTTCAGGCTGTGGCCGTTGATTCCGGGAATATCGGGAGAGGTGGACAGCCAGTAGAAATTATCGGACAGGGGCGCACCGTTCGAGTATTCCAGATTGAGTTTCAGGAAATAGGTCTTGCTCAGGCCTTCCATCTTGGGGATTGCGAAGGCCTTGACCACGCCATCCGCGTCCACATCCACCGTGGCCTGTTCTTCATGGCGGATGTTGAGCGCGAAATCATAGACCGTTGCGGACACTTTCAGGCCGGTCAGTGGCTGATAACGGCTGTTGACCACATACACGCACTCGTCGTCATAGGCGTATTGGACATGGACCGGTGTGCACGCCTTTTTCGCGCCGTGGTAGGCGGCGGTGGCGCGCAGGTACCAGTCCACATACTGCCATGTGATGGCGGCGGGCCATGCGACGTTGTATTTCCAGGTGGTGATGCCGGAGGCGTAGTACTTGTTGCGCCCGTAGGCCTCGAACATGCCGCGCGCGCTGTTGTAGTTCATGGCGCAGGCTTTCCGGCAGAAGTCTTCGAGGTCCGCCGGCGCGCCGTATCCCGCCTGCATCTCCTTGCGGAAGGCGTCGAAGTATTCCGCGCCCTGGGTGACCGAATGGAAGGACCACGCTTCTGTGCCGAGCGCGGGCCACAATTGGTCTTCGGGCATCATCTGGCGGATGGAGTCCAGCGGCGCGACAATGCCGCCGATGCCGCCGGACTGCGCGAAGCCCCAGGCGCCGTCATGTTTGCGCAGATAATAGTGCGACGGCCCGGCATAGGTCCACAATTCGCGCGTGCCGGTGCGCGTGCCGCCGGTGTCCTTGCGGGTGCCCACGTAGAAGGTGCCGGAATGCGGCTGGTAGGTGCGCCGCACGCGGTGTTTCTCGATGAGGTCGCGGTACGCCTTGTCGAGCGTGTCGGTGGGGAAGGTCTCGTCGTGGCCGAGGAAATGGGCGAGGCTGGGATGGTTGCGGATGCGGAGCATCATGTCCTCGATACAGGCGACGGCGAGCGCTTCGTCCGGGATGCTCCGCCCGAAAATCTGCTGCGTCACCATGACGCCGTATTCGTCGCAGAGATTGTAAAAATCCTCCGTCTCGCGGATGGAGAAGCCCTCCGAGCGCAGCATGTTCAGGTGGGCCTCGCGGGCATAGCGGACCATCGCTTCATAGCGCGGCCGGTCCAGGCGCAGCAGCATGTCGTTGGTCATCCAGGCGCCGCCCCGAATGAGGATGCGCTTGCCGTTGACCATGTACACGCGCCAGTCCTCGTCATTGATGCTGGTGGTGATGTCGCGGATGCCGAAGCGCGTGTGGGCGGTGTCGGACACCGCGTCCTCCACGGTGATGGACAGATCGAGGTCATAGAGCGCCTGCGGGCCGTGGGGATGCGGCCACCATACGCGGGGATTCCGGAACACCAGTTGCGGATATTCTTCCGGCGTGAAAAAGATTTCCCGGGTTTCGTCGGGATCAAGGCGGACCTCCTGCGAGAACGTCACATCGTCAATCTTCCCGGAGAGCGTTCCCGTCACCGCGGCGGCGGTATTGTTGCGCAGGAACGCCGAGACTGTGAGCCGCGCCGCGTCCAGGGCGGGCACGTTCAGTTCGGTGGCGACGTAGGGGTGCCGGAGGGCGACAGGGCCGGTGGCGCGCAGATAGACATCGCGCCAGATGCCCATGTTGCCGTCTGGCGGCTGCGGGTTATGGTCGTCCCAGCCGGTGGTCGCCTCGATTTGCTTGGTGCGATAATTCTTTTCCGGGATCAGCCCCGGCGGGATGATTTTCACGGCCAGCGCATTGCGGCCCCCGTAACGGAGCAGTGCGGTCACGGGAAACTCGAATCGCCGAAACATGCCCTGCACCGACTCGCTATCGGCGACCTGCACGCCGTTCAGCCAGATGTTCGCCCTGTAATTGATGCCGTCGAAATGCAGTGAGACATGACGGTCCTTCCACGCGGCGGGCGCGTCAAATTCTGTGCGGTACCACCACGGGTCGCGGAAAGGACTGTCTTTTTTCATCACCAGCCACGCGCCGTCCTGATAGCCCGGAATGGACTTCAGGTTCAGGCCATGGTAGGGGTCGGGATAGACGCCGTTATCCACCAGTGCCGCCAACACCGTTGTCGGCACACGGGCCGGGTACCAGCCCTCCATGGCGCAACTGACGGCGGCAATCGCTTCGCTGGGCACGGCGACTTTCGCCGCGCTTTGGATGTGCCAGCCGTCCCGCAGCAGCAACTGTTCCGGCTGGGCGGCAGCCGGTACGGACAAGACACAGACAATCATGGACAACACGGCAATCATGGCGGGTACACGCATTTTGATGGCCTCCTGGATAGGGGGAGCGAATTGTTCCGTCATTTCCCATGCGACGGATAAACGCTGGGGCGCCTCTGTGAAAACCCCATTGACTGTACTTTGACCTATGCAACGGGACGTCAAGTTTCAGATAATACCACACGCGCTGCAAAGTATCGATATATCTGATAAACCCGTGTCTGTCGGCGTCCGCCTGCGCCAATCCGTGTCCTTCTGCACCGTGCCGCGTATCACTATTGCCCCAGCACCCGCAAGTGCCCCAGGCTGCGCCTATTGTCGCCCCGCAGGGGCATGATGCGGAGGGCGCTATAGCCGCCGTGGCGCGCAGCGTCGGGCGTTGTGACCGCATACAGGGTCAGCGCCGCCTGGCCGACGGTTTCCGGTCCCAGCAGTGTTTTTGCGACGATATCCGTGCCGCGCATGAACAACACTTCATAGCGATTGTGCCCTTCCAGTGACAATTCCAGACGCGGCGCGGTCCATGTGCCATCCAGATCAATATGCAGCCCCCGGGTTGGAATCCGCGTCACGCCCTCGGCATCCCACGGCAAACCCGCTGGCATCGGCTGCGCGATCTGCTCGGCGCGCACACGCCGCATGGCCGGAAAACGATAGCGGTCCCGATCAATCAGGTGATCAAATCGGCCCAGGTTCATACGCCAGATTGCCGCCCAGCGATCCCGACTCCAGATCGGGCCGCGCGTGATCAGCAGGAGTTGGTCATAATACGCTGCCAGGTTCTTGTCGGTAAGCGTGTTGACGCCGGAGGCGGACGATTCCGGGTATTTGTCGGGGATGTAACGACGGAAATGACCATATCGCCACTGCGGGTCATATTGAGCGGGCAGGCGTGCCAGCAGAGGATCGGAAAGTGCATAGTAGTCAATGATGTGCGCTTTGGGCCCTGCCAGAAAAGCGCGAAAACCGATGCTGCCATGTACGGCGGTGACTGGCTGGCCCGAGGCGTGATACTGTCGGCCCTGGTTGGCGTATTTGTTATGTGGCAGCGGCCTTTCGGGCGTCCACATCTGCAGCCCCGCCGCCTGGTAGTACCATCGGCGTTCATCAGACACGCCATATGCGTCTTTGAAGCCCGCTGTACTCTTGCCGAAATCCTTTCCTGTTGTGATTGGGGCGTTGGGTTGTGACAGGCTCACCAGCGCCGCCAGCGCGAAGGCCGGCGCCCACAACACCGGATGCCCGCGCAAGGGCATGCGCACAAACGCAAGCACGGCGAGAAAGAGCGGCGCCGCAAAGAAGCGTCCGGCCATGAAGTCACCGCCGATGCGCACAATGTAGATCAGGTAGAGCGCGATGCCGAAGGACAGGGCGAGATATCGGCCATCGCGGCGCAGCAGCGGGGGCAGCGCCATCCCCAACGCGATTGCCGGCAGCGTTATGGGGTCCTTGATCAGCGTGTGCTGGAAATATCGCAATCCCCTTGCCACCAGTTCGTCCTGCGTGATGCCATTCCCTAATTTGGCGTAGGCCGTATTCGGGAACGGGAAACCATAGTAAATAACGGAAAACACCTCCCAGGCGATCAGCGGGAGGAATCCCAATGCCATCACCGCCGTCGCTTTCCAGGAACGCATGCCCAGCCATCCGTAGGCCAGTGCGGGCACATAGAAGAGGATGGTATCCAGTCTGTTCAGCGCCGCCAGCGCGGCAATGAGGGACATCAGGAAAAGCACGACGTGATTGCGCTGGGTCTGAAAGAAGACCACCATGAACACGGCGAGCAGCAGGTGCGTGAGTGGGTTTTCCAGCCCGGAGGTGGAATAATCCATGAAGCCCCTGGAAAACAGCAGCACGGTCAGCCCCAGCAGGCCCAGCGTCTGCGAACGGGCCACGCCCGCCAGCATGATTCCGATCGCCGCCAGGGTCACCGCCATCGAAATAACAATGGGGGTAAAGAACATCTCCCGGGTGAAAAAATAAGCCCCCGTCATCACGAACACCCAGAGGGGGTTCGTAAACGCCTGCACCCGCTCATTCACATTCCAGCGCAGACCATAGCCGTTCACAAAATTGTCCACCGTCCGGAAGGAAATGAAAGCGTCATCGCAGGCCCATGCCGTTCTCAGTAGCGTTATCGCAAAGCCGGTCACAAACACAGCCGCCAGCGCGATGGCCAGTCCTGTTACGATCCATGCATCTTTTTTATGTGCTTCATTGTGTTGATACGACATGATGTGTGTTTCCAGGGCTTCCTCATGGTGGGTGTCTGGGATTTGCGGCCGCGCAGCAATCCACATCGCCTCGCGCACCTGCAGAGCATTCCGTTACTCTATGCCCCCTGTCGGCTTGCAGTCAACCCGGCAACTTATCCTGCAATTGAACCGAAACGATCAACCTGGCATCGTTTCCGCGGTCATCGCGATCATCACGTACCGGTCATCGTGATCTTCCAGGCGGGTTACATGGAGGCCGGCGGCGCGCATGAGACGGCGCATCGCGTCTTCGTCGGGCAGTTCATCGCCGCCGACCACGCCGCCGACTTCATGGTGGTGGGCGTTGATGGCGGCGCGGCTCTGGGTGTGGCAGACCAGCAGGTGTCCACCGGGCCGCAAGGCCCGCGCAAGTTCGCACACGGCGCGCTGCTGGTCCTGAAAATGCGGGAAGACGCTGTTGCAGCAAATCCAGTCGGCACAGGCGGCGGAGAGGGGCAGGTCGAGCGCATCCGCGACCAGCGGCCAGGGGCGGCAGGCGGCGTGCCTGTTTTTCGCGGCGCGGAGCATGGCGGGGGAGAGGTCCATCACGATGATGCGGCCCTCTGGACCGACCTTTTCCCGCAGGAGCGGCGCCAGCACGCCGGTGCCGCTCCCGACATCCACCACGCAGCCTCCGCGCGGGATCTCCAGTTCCGCCACGATACCGGCGAGGCGTTCCGCGTGTTGCGGGCAGACGCAGGCGTCCCAGCCTTCGGCGCGTTCGTCGAAGAATCGGGCGACTTGGCGGTTTATCCGGCGGTATGCGCTCGTTTCCATGCTTTTACCCGTTTCTTGGGGGAGCAGGCCGCGGCGACGGCAAAAATGATGCAGGAGGCGATCACGATGGACGCGCCTGCGGGCAGGTCCCAGAGGAAGGACGCGGCCAGGCCGGTCCAGCACGACAGGACGCCGAAAAGGCACGCGAGCAGCATCATGCGCTTGAGGCTGTAGGTCAGTTGAAAGGCCGCCGCCGCCGGATTGATGATCAGGCTGTAAATCAGGAGTCCGCCGATGATCCGCAACGAGACGGCGATGGTCAGTCCCGTGGCGAAGAGCATGCCGTAGAAGACCAGCGTCGCGGGGATACCCACCGCCATTGCCACGTGGCGGTGGCACAGCACGGCCTGAACCTCCTTGTAGAACAGTGTTACGCCGCCCGCCATGATGACGGCGGCGGCGATGAGCACGGCGAGATCGGCGCGGCTGACCGTGAGGATGCTTCCCCAGAACAGGTTCAGCGCTTCGCTGCGGGAGCCTGGCACCAGACCGATGAACAGGAAGGCCAGCCCGATCATCAGGGAGAACAGGATGCCGATGGATGCGTCCGGGGTGATGTCGCCCCGGTCGGCCATCGGCCCGACCATGGCTGCCACGCCGAGGCTGAAGGCCAGTGCGCCGACCAATGGGTCAAATCCCAACCATACGCCCATCAACCCGCCCGCGAACGCCGCATGCGCGATGCACACGCCGAGAAACGCCAGGTGCATGGTGACCACGAAGACGCCCGCGAGGGCGCAGGTCACCCCCGCGCAGCATCCCGCGATCAGCGCGTGCCACGCATAGGTGTGTTGGAGAAACGAGAAATCCATCGTTGCGCCCTCAGCCGCCGCGTAACGCGGGCGGCGCGTCCGCGCCGTTGTAGAGCGCGCGCAGCAGCGCCGGGTCGAGCATGGCCGCCGTCGGCCCTTCGCGCCAGAGCCGCCCGCCCTTCAGCAGCACGAGCCGATCGCAGGCCCGCGGCAGGGTGTCCAAGGCATGCGTTACATACAGCGTTGTCGCATGGTTGCGGCGGTGAATGTCCTGGATGAGGTCCAGAATCTCGTGTTGCGCCTGCGGGTCAATGGAGGCGGTCGGCTCGTCGAACAGGAAAATCTCCGGGGCCTGCGCCAAGGCGCGCGCAATCGCCACGCGCTGATACTCGCCGCCGGAGAGATGCCCGATGGGCCGCGCCGCGAGATGGGTCATGCCCACCTGTTCCAGCGCGGCATCCACGCGCGCCCACTCCGAACGTCCTGGCCGTCGCAGCCAACCCAAGCGCCCGTACAGTCCAACCATGACCGATTCGCGCACGGAGATGGGCAGGCGGGGGTCCACCGGTTCCACCTGCGCGACATAGCCGACGCGCCGCCGCAGCAGATAGCCATCGCGCCGGTGCGGTGTTTTGCCGAGCACGTGTACCCGGCCATGCGTCAGGCGGCCCAGGCCGTTGATGACGCTGAGCAACGTCGTCTTCCCCGCGCCGTTCGGGCCGATCACCCCGACGAATTCGCCGCGCCCCACGGACAGCGACACGCCTTCCAGCGCCACGTCTTCACGGTAGGACACGACCGCATCCTGAATCTGTATGACGACGTCATTCATGGCTGCGCCGCCACCGGTCCACCGCCTCGATCAGCAGTTGCACATTGCGGTCCGATGTCGCCTCCCAGGTCGGCGCGCCGTCAAAACCGCCGGGAAAATTGGAGATCACCACGTATTCCGCGCCGATGTCGCGCGCAATCGCCGGTCCCAGCCGCGCGCCGCTGCTCTGCAGGTTGTCCGCCACCAGCGCGACCTGTTTTTCCCGGCCCATGCGCACCAGTGCGGCCATGGACGCCGCGCCCATATCCTCGGAGCGGCCAAAAGTCGCGACCACTTGGAAACCCATCCACGCCAGCAACTCCTCAAGTATCGCCTCGCACATCACGCTGATACCCGCCGCGCCCGCCGATTGCAGCCGCTCCCGCATGGCCTCATCGTGCGCGCGAATGGATTCCCGGTAACCCTCGTCCCGGATCGCGATTTGCTCCGCCTGCTCCGGAATGAGTTCTGTCAATATGCGCGCCAGCGCCGAGGAAGCGGCCTCGCGCCCCGACGGAATCATCCAATTCTGCGGCACGGACACCACCCGCAACCGCGCATCGGGCAACTCCGCCGCGGTGATGACCGATCGGATGTTCTGCATCTCCCGCTGCCAGTCGTGGATGATCAATACCCCGCCGCGACGCAACCCGGCGATGTCTCCGGGGCGCACATCGAAATGGCCCGGGCACATCGCCGGGGGAATCAGCGTCTTGATTGGTCCGCCGCCGGTGAGACGTTCTACAATCTCCTGAATATGCGCCGTGCTCGCGACAATTTCCGGCGCGGCTTCGCCACGCGCCGCAAGCGCCGCAAACAAAGCGATCATCAGGATCATTTTGTGAGCATTCTTCATGATTGGGCTTCCATCTTGCGGGGACGCTTCATATTCGCCCGACATCCTACCCTGCCGCCACACTGCGAAGCAAACAGTAATACTTCTTCCGAAAAGTTCATACGAAAGAGCAGGATGTGAAATTCACGCTATCGTCATTCCCGCGCAAGCGGGAAACCAGCCATCACGCAGGGGATACCTTCGGATTTTCCGGCCCCCCGCTTTGGCGGGGGTGAGACGGGTCTTGCCCATTTCCCTCGGTGCACCGCTCCTGCGGTGCAGCGTACCCGCCCAAGGAGAAACACCGCGCCGGCGCATGGCCGTGACACCGCAGAAGCGGTGTCACGAGGCACGAACGCGTTCAATTCAACCCGTAGTGTCCCACCTGGCGCGGAATGCCGTAGTTGTTTTCCTGGTCTGTAATAATCGGGAATCGGTTGGGATAACGGATAAATTCGACATGTCCATCCATGTAAAGCACATTGCTGCCGCCGGGAATGTGATTGAAAATGACGCTGCCTGCGGTGTGGGTTGCATGTTCGCTGGCGCCGTAGGTGTCGAACATCACCACCATTTCACTCTGCGCCATGGCGGAAGCAGCGGGATTGTTGATGTCGGTGATCGCGAAGCGTTCGATGCCTTCCCGCAGGCGCATGACAGTGTCGCCGCCGCCGAACCCTTCGCCGAGGATGGCGGTCCAGGCAAGTTTAGTGGTGAGTTTCATATCGTTGTCCCAGTTTTTGATGTTGACCGGCATAGTCACCGGATTCGCGCCGATGATGGTTCCCGGCGGATAGGTCACAATTACCGGGCGCGTGCCCGTGCCGTTCCACATCCCGTAAAATTCCGGCGCGTTGCGCATGGCGAATCCATGGTACCAGTACGAACGTCCGATCTGTGCCGCGCGGAAATACTGAAGACTCACGCGGTCATTGTTCGCCTCAGCCGCCGCGATGTGGTCCTCGATTGTGCCGTCCGGCAACCGCGCCGCGACCATCTGCCCCGCGCCATCCGCCTGCGTATCCGAGGGGCATAAAGTCACCCCCATGTCCGTCAGATATTCCGGGTACACCGCCTCCGGGTCCATCGCGGCAAAAACCGGCACCCCGCCGGGATTGGCGAAGGGCGCCAGCGGCGGGAATTTGTTCCCGCCGGCCTCGTTCGCGTACATCTTCATCACCAGCCCGAACTGTTTCAGGTTGTTCTGGCAACTCGAGCGCCGCGCCGCTTCCCGCGCGCGCGCCAGCGCCGGCAACAGGATCGCCGCAAGAATGCCGATGATCGCAATGACCACCAGGAGTTCGATAAGAGTGAATCCGGAGCGTTTCATGATCTGTCCTTTCTGGGTTGTTTTCGGAAACGGTATTACGAATTGCAAAATCATAATACCAAAACCGCGTGTTCCTGTCAACTGCCTGCGACGGCAGCGCCACCTCTGCGCGGGAACGCCATAAGTTCGGGAGGACAGGCAAAGGTTCTGGAGTGCAGACTTGAGCCTGTTATGTTTTCCGTCTTTAGCATGCTGAAGCCTGTACTCCAGGACCTGTTGCGCTTGAATGCCGTTGTTTCCGGGAGATATAAAGAAGCCATTGTTGGACCGGCGCGGTGGTGGATCGGGCAAGGATGCGCCGGGAAAATCGGGAGATACGACATGGGCAAGGGCGACCGGAAAACCAAACGCGGAAAACTCTATATGGGCACATTCGGGAAAAGCCGTCCGAAGAGGCGTAAAGCCGCGAAGAAGAAAACGTGACGCCGTTGACACATCGCGGTGCGCCGACGGGGGTGCTTTTTGCCTTTGCAGTGTTTCTGGGGTGTCACGGCATCGCCTTGGGCGCGGAGTATTCCTTCAAGACAGCGGACGCGGCGGTGAAGCCGTTTCTCAGTCGGGGACATCTGACGTCAAACGGCCGCATCGCCGATCATGTGCGCGTATTCGACGGGGGCGACTACGAAATCATCGTGCGTGCCTCCGGCAGCCCGTTGGGCGGCGTATGGCCGCTGATGGCGGTCAGCATCAATGAGGCCAATCTGGAGACGGTGTCGGTAAACAGCGCGGAATACCGCGACTTTCGTTTTGTAGTCGGCCTTTCTGCGCATGTTCATCAAATAGGCGTGGCATTTCTGAACGATGCCTGGCGCCTGACCGAAGACCGCAACCTCTACTTGGACACGATAACCATCCGCGCGCCGTCGGGGGCGCGCTCGCCCGTGGGGACGGACGCGGCGGCGTGGGCTGCGGACGGCCCGGCGCGGGAAGAGACGGCCTTGCGCCACGCGGCGCAGACGATGCCGCGTCATCGCATGGGCGGGGCCGCCATCCGGGTGCAGGACCGGGCGGGGGTGGGCGTGAACGATGCGGCGGTGGAAGTGCGGCAAGTCCGACATGCGTTTCTTTTCGGCGCAAACCTCTGCGGTTTCGCGCAGTTTTCCACCCCCGCGAAGAACGAATCCTACCGACGGCAGTTTGCGGCGCTTTTCAACTATGCCACCCTGCCGTTCTACTGGCATCTCTATGAGCCGGTGAAAGGCCGCCTGACATTCGATGAGTCGGACCCCGTGGTGGCGTGGTGCCTGGAACGCGGCATTCAGATGAAGGGGCATCCCCTGCTCTGGGCGGATAAGGCGGGCGTGCCGCCCTGGAGTTCGGGACAACCCGCCGAAGCCGACCAGAAACGCTACATGACCGAAGTGATGACGCGGTTCCTGGGAAAAATCGGATTCTGGGATGTGGTCAACGAGCCGGTCAACCGGCCCGGCATCGCCATTGACGCGCCGCACCGCTGGGCGCGGGAACTCGATCCCGATGCGAAGATCGTCGTCAATGAATACGGCATCTTCTATGAAGGGCATCCCGATTTTCACCAATTCCTGCAGGCCGCCATCGAACGCAACGTGCCGTTTGATGTCATCGGCATCCAGGCGCACGCGCCGACGGACATGGCCTTCCCGCTGGACCGCGTGCAGATGATCTTGGACCACTATGCCCGCCTCGGCAAGTCCATCCATATCACCGAATTCACGCCGGCGTCGAACTTGAAGCCCGTCGCCGGATCCCCCTGGCGCGGGCGCTGGACCGAGGAACAGCAGGCGGATTACGCCGAAAAGTTCTATCGCGTCTGCTTCGCGCACCCCGCCGTCACCGCGATCAGTTGGTGGGATTTCTGCGATGTCGGCGCGTGGGTGGAAGGCGGCGGCATGCTCCGTGCCGACCTCTCACCAAAACCCGTCTATGAAAAACTGCGCCGGCTCATCCACGAAGAATGGACCACCCGCGTCGAAGGAAGGACCGATGCAACGGGCGCGTTCTATTTCACGGGATTTCACGGCGAATACCGGGTGGTGGTTCGCCATGACGGAACAATCCGCGAAGCACCCCTGCGAATAACGCCTGATGAGGCGGAGGAACTGGTGATCACCCTGGATTGACGCTGCGCCCGTAAAAATTTACGGCCGCCAGAACATGCCCGCCGCAAGCAGGATCATCATGCTCAGGCCAACCACGAAAAGATCGGCGGCCCGGCATCGGAAATCCAGATCATAATCCGGGCGCAGGCAATTGCAGGACAGTGGCGGCGGTGTTTCCCCTTCCCCTTCGCCCTCGCCCTCGCCCTCGCCTTCTCCCTCGCCCGCTTCCGGGGAAATGACGGAGATCACATCTGGTGTGCGCAATTCCGGTCCTGTGGTCCGGTATAGCGCATATCCCTGCAATTCCTTGTCGCCTGTTTCCTCCAACGGCACGCTCACCCGATAGACGAATGAGAATGGAAATGCTGGAACACTGATCCATCCGAACTCCAAGCGCCCGGTGCTCGCATTGAAGTTGGTGATGGAAGGCGCGCCGGCGCCTGACGTCGAGACATAGCCCCAGCCTGCAGGCAGGGTTTCCACCAGCCCCAGGGCCAGTACATTGTCCGCCCCTGAATAGGTCAAGGTCACCGTGACATCCAGCGATGCCCCCGGAACATAGCCCGCGTTGTTGCTGATTTGACGGGAAAAACCCAGGTTCGCCGCCGCCATCAGCGCCGGCAGACATGCCAGTGTCAGCCCCAAACCCAGCCCCCGGCCAAGAACCCCGTGCAAATCCGTCCGTTTTGTCCCGAAACGCATAACCGCCGATTCCTTTCCCGCGAAATGCCGCGTGATTTCATCCGTTAAAAGTATACCACGGCCACGGCCGCTGTCGCGGTCATGGGCATCAGGTGCAAAACGCAGGCCAGTTAAAAAAAGACGACAAGGACGATAAGGACCCCAAGGACATGGGGGCAGGACAACCAGGTGTTGTTCCATGAGACAAAGCGCACGACGTTTGACCCGGCGTGGGCGATGCGCCATACTCCCGGTATCCCGCCGATGAAACCAGGGAAAGGAAAGCGAGGTATGCCGGCTTATTCATTGTGTCTGCGGCGTGTTATGAAAAGGGTCCGCCGGTTTGGCGCCATGGCGCTGGTCGCGGCGCTGGCCTCGGGCATCGGCGTCGCCGAAGCGCCGGTTACGCCCGTAATGCCGGCGCGGCTGTCGCATGAACCGGTCGCGCCGTCTGCGGCCGACCCGCGATCGCCTGTCCCGCCGCCTTCGGCGATGCACGGGATTCCGCCCCTGGCGATGGCGGCCGGCGATTATGTGATGCTGGCGCATCAGACGGCGGCGGCGCTGTTGGGCAAGGATTCGGCAAAGGCCTGGCGCGGATTTCTGGGGATGGACCCGGCCCTGGGCGAAGCATACCGCATCAGTGGTATGCTGGCGTATGAAGAGGAGAATTATGAAGTCGCCGCGCCGTTGCTGATCGCCGCCTATGACTATCTGCCTGATCATGTGGAATTGATGGGTCGGCTCGGTTTCGCGCTCAAGGAGACCGGCGATTACGAGCGGGCGCTGGACCGGCTTTTTCTGGCGACCATCCACGATGAGACGAACTACTACGTGTGGTGGTGGCTGAGCGACACGCAGCGCCTGCTCGGCCAGTACGCCGAGGCCGTGGAAAGCATGGTCATCGCGCGCAATCTCGCTCCGGCGGACCAGGTCGAGGAACTCCAGCATTACGTGGATTACACCCAGACGTTGGGCGACAAAACGCGGGACTGGACCAATTTCTTCATCCACATGGATTTCGCCGGGCGGCATGAGCGCCTGCGCCGGTTCCGGCGCTATCTCGCCGAATGCCTCACCGCGCTGGACCTCGCGCCGGAGAATGCCCTGGAAGACGCGGAGGGCGCCCTGCGCATCGGGGGCGTGTACAACCAAATCGGTATATACTACAAATACCTGCAGGAACCCGATGTGGCGACGCACTATTTCCAGGCCGCCGCCGTATGTTTTGCGGCGGCCGGGCGGGCGCCCGACATCATGCGCAACGAGCAGAACCTCGGCCTTGCTTACGGACTCGTGGCGGAAATGCATCCCGCGCATCGGGTCCTCTTTGGGGAGCGCGCCGTCGCACATTGGGAGAAGACACTGAAAATCGCCCGCGAATCGGGCGACATCGAATACACGCGCTACGCCATGGGCGGCCTGCTCTGTGCGCTGCTCGCAGTGAAAGACGTCGGGGATGCGGGCGTCGCGTCTCTGCGCGGGGACATCGCGCCGGAACTGCCCCGCCGAGGTCCCATTGACGACTTCGCCACGGCGGAAGCGGCCGTGGCCGAAGCGCAGTGCCGCGCCCACGAAGAAGACTACGCGGGCGCGCGCATCCTGCTGGAAATGGCGCTGCCGTATTACGAAAATTCGCAGTACCTCGCCGATGGCGAGCGCAGCGCGCGCATCTCGCTGGTCCTCGCGCAGGTGTACTGCCATCAGGGACATCTTGACAAGGCGTTGGAACGCGCCGCAAACGCGGCGACATTCACCCACGGTGCGCGCCGCTTTCTTGATACCGACGCTTTCAATCGCGGGGCATACGGCCGCATCCTCCGGCAGGCGGCGGCCATCGCGGCCCGCGCCGCCCTGAAACTGGACAATGCCGAACGCGCGCTCGAAGAGGCCGAACAGTATCACATCCAGGCGCGCCTGGACCTTCTCGGCAGCACGGTCCGCGACGAAGCCCGCTTTACCGATCTGCCCACGGAAACCGAACTTATCCGCCGCCGCCTGCCGCTGCTGGAAGCGGATTACACGCGCGCCCGCGAACAGGATGATGATGCGGTGGAAACACTGCGCCTGGAGATGCGTCTCGTGGCGGACCGCAGTCGCCTGGAATGGCTGGAACGGGGCATTCGCTTCGCCGCGCCGTCCACCCTGAGTTACCTGCAGGCGCCTGCGCTGCCGCTGGGAGAACTTCAGGCCGCCCTCCCCGAGGACGTCACTGTCCTGTATTTCACTTTCGATCCCTGGGGCGGTGCGGTAATCGCGTTGACCCGCGAGGCGCTGCAAGGCGCGCCGCTGACGGAAGCGCGCGAGGACGATGTGTTGCGGGAAATGACCGCGTTGCGCGCCCAACTCGCCGCGCGGGATGAGACGGCGCGCGCGACGTTGGCGCGGCTCTATCAACTGCTGATCGCGCCCGCGCGCCCGCTCATCGCCACGGACCGCGTCTGCATTGTCCCCAATCCTGTGCTGACGGGATTGCCCTTCGAGGCGCTGCATGACGACGGACGCTTTTTCGTTCAGGACCACGCCGTGTTTTACGCCGCCAGCGCGAGTCACCTCGTCCGCGTGTTGCGGCGCGCCGCGCCGGAACGGGAGCGCCTCCGGCTGCTGGCCGCCGACGCGCGGCCCGCGCCGTGGTTCCACGCCGTTATGGGCGGATTTGCCGCGTCGGAACGGCTGGAAAACGAAGACGCCACGGAAACGGCGGCGACGCGCGGGGTGGCGGCGACGGACGTGTTGCATATCGCCGCGACGGCCGCATTCACCCAACGCGATCCCATGCTGGGCGCGCTGATGCTCCGGAAGGACACCGCCAACGATGGCCGCCTCCATGCCGCTGAGGCGCTGGCCGCCGCAATCCCCGCCGCGATAATCACGCTTGACCTCGACGGCCTTTCCGCCGATCAGGGCGCCGTCTTGGACGCCTTTGCCGAAGCCTTGTATCACGCCGGCGCACACGCGGTGCTCATCAATTCCTGGACGCCCGATCCGGAAAACGGCCACGCATTCCTTGAGGCCTTCTATAAGAATCTGAAAGACATGGACGCCGCGCGCGCCTGCGCCGCCGCCAGGCGCGGACTCATCGAAAGCGCCGCCGATTCGCTCGACTGGACCGCCTTCCGCCTCTACGGCGACCCGCGCTGAGACTTTTATGCGGCGCCCTCAACGGATTCGGTTCTGGGTGGTGAAGCGGAGCGGAACCCGCCAGCGTTGTCAATCGGCTGCTTTTCTGCCAGTCCCATATCCGCTACGCAACGCCGTGGCCTGGCCGCACAGTTGTCAATCGGCTGCTTTGCCGACAGTCCCCTGCCTCTTTGTATCTCTCTTGACCTTCCAGTCCCTGTTGTCCTTGCTGTCCTTGTTGTCCTTATCATTCCGCCGGTTTGATGCGGACCAGACTCAGGTACCCCGGATGGTCGCTGAGTTGGAAGGATTCTCCGTCCTTCTGGATGCGCGTCGGAATTGTGATTGTCTCAATGGTCTCGAACACATACCCCGGATCATCCACCGAAAAAATGTGGTCAATGCCGGTGTCAATGGTCATGGCGCGGGTCAGCCCCGCGCCTGAGACGGCGGTCTCAAAATCCACCGCGCCGGGCCGGCAGTTCATGTCGCCGGTGAGGAATGCGGGTGCGGCAGGGGTGCGGGTGTTGTTGATGAAGGTCGCCAGTTCGGCCATCTGGATGACGCGGAGGTCTCTGTACGCCGGGTTGCCGTATCCGGCCTGGGCGTGGGTGTTGTAGAAGTCAACGAAGCCGCCGCCGGGCAACGCGATGCGCGCCAGGCATACGCCCTTGCCCGCCCACCAGTCGCCTTCCCACACCTTGTGCCACGGATTGGACGCGGAATAGCGGTGAAAGTAGTGCTCCTTGATGGGGAACGCGCTCATGACGAGCAGGCCGCTGCCGACCGTCGCGCTGCGGAAATATTGGTGGTATTTCAGACGCGAGTATTTCAGCGCGTCAATGAGCACGGCGCGGTCTTTTGCAACGAAAACCTCCTGAAAGCCCACGATGTCGGGGTCGAGATCGGTGAGTATGCGCCCGATTTCGCGCATGCGCGCAGGCCGGTTCCGGCCCACCACCCACAGCGCCTGCACGTTGTACGTGACCACCTTCAGCAGCACCTCGCGATCAAGGCGTTCCGGAGGGTTGGCCAGGAGCGCGCTCTGCGCATAGTCCGTGGGCGCATCCACGCGCCCGTTGAAAAACGACGCCACGAACAGAATGAGGAACAGCCCGCCGATGACCCCGGCCAGTCCGCCAAGCCCCACGCCGCATCCGATCAGTACATATCGCATCGTGTTCTCCTTTTTTCAACATGCTGCGTTGCGCTGCAGGAGCGGTGCAACGAGGGCCAAACATCCCCCGGCGCTTCGCGCCACCCCCTTCCAAGGGGGATATCCCCGGCGCTTCGCGCCGCCACGTACTGGGCGGAAGACGCTCCGGGGGATGTAAAAGACCACATAATACGCCCGACCATCTATGCGATTCCGTTGAAATCTTACCATCACGCCCCGTCTTTTTCCTGTTCGGGCGCCGTCACCGGCGACACCCGGATGATGGACATGTAGCCAGTGTGGTCGCTCAACGGGGTCACTTCAGCCGGACCGATGACCTGGCCGAGGATTTCGCGCGGCGTGGGCGCGCGGCTGAGGAAGAACACAGGCCGCGAACCCTGCACAGTTCCCTCGATGACCACGGTCTCCAGGGTTTCAAAGCGGTAACGTGGGTCTCTCGCGCCGAAGATATGGTCAATGTCGGAATCAATGGTCATCAGGCGTTCGAGGTGCGCCTGTTCGATTGCGATCTGCATGTCGGGATGCCCGAGGCGGGTGTTGAAGTCGCCGACCACAAAAGCCAGGCCGGACGCGCTTCTCGTTTCATTCACGAACCGTGCCAAACCGGCCATCTGCACGGAACGCACCCCGCGGTATCCCGTGGGGTGGCCGCGTCCGGCCTGCGCATGTGTGTTGTAAAAATCCACCAGTGCGCCGCAGGGCCATTCGACGCGCGCCAGGCCGACGCCCTTGCCCGCCCACCAGTCGCCCTCCCACAATTTATACCAGGGATTGCTCTGCTCAAAGCGGTGAAAGAAAACCTCGCGGATGGGGTGGGCGCTGAGAATGAGCAGGCCGTTGCCCACTGTCGCCGCCGGATAAATCGCGTGGTGATGCAATCTCGAGGGTTTCAACCGCTCGATGAGCAACTCGCGGTCTTTTTGGATGAACGCTTCCTGAATGCCGACGATATCCGGGTCGAGTTCGATCAGTTTTTCCGCCACGCCGACCATGCGTTCGCGGCGGTTCCCCGTGAAGAGATAGGCATCGGCGATGTTCCAGGTCACCACCTTGATCGTGACCGGTTCCGCGAGGGGCGGCGGCGGGTTCGCCAGCGCGGCGCTGCGCGCGTAGTCCGTGGGCGCGCCTGTGCGCGCATTGAACAGCGCCATGACGCATACAAAGACCGCCAGCGCCAGCGGCGGACCGAACAGCAATACAAGAAATCCCACGGCGATCCTCCTGAGGCAGCCTTTCATGCCGGTCATTTTCCTTCCAGCGCCTGGGCCAGCAACTCCGCCATGTGCAGCGGCCTCGCCGCGGTAAGGTGCTCGATCTGGTGGCGGCAACTGGTCCCCGACGCCACCAGCCGCGCGCCGTGCGGCAACGCATCAATTTTTTCGATCAACGGCTGCGCCACCTGCAACGACAGGTCGTACTTCGACGCCGTCGCGCCGAAGGCGCCCGCCATGCCGCAGCAGCCGGTGTCGAGGAGGCGCGCCGTATTGTTCGGGATGCGATCGGCCAGCCGTTTCAAGACGGATACATCCAGCAGCGCCTTGACGTGGCAATGCGCGTGGATGGCGGTCAGCCCCGGCATTTCGGAGAAGGCCGGCGCGTCGGGCGTTTCCGCCAGCGCACGGTCCATGAAGGTCTCGAAAAGCACGGCATGCGCGGCGGCGTCTTCCGCGCCGGGCACGCGCAGTTCGCGGTAATCCTCGTGGAACATGGAATAGCAGGAGGGTTCGAGAAACACGATGGGATCGCGGTTGTCTTTCAGCGCGGCCATGTTACGCTTTCCCATCGCCGAGGCAACGTCCAGTCGCCCCATACTGAATGCTGGCCGCCCGCAACAGGCGCGTCCTTCCGGCAGGCGCACTTCATAGCCCGCCGCTTCCAGCACGCGCACCGCCGCGATGCCGATTTCCGGCTCGTTATAGCGTACAAAGCAGTCATCCCACAGGAGCACCCGTCCCCGTCCGCCCGGCTTCGGCTTGGGCCGCCGCCGGAACCACACGTCGAAGCGTTCCCGCGCATAGGGCGGCAGGGGCCGCTGCGCGGCGATGCCCAGCGTTTTCTCCATCAGCCAACGGAGCCATCTCCATTTCAGACCCGCATTGGCGAGGCGTGGTGTCAGGCAGGCCAGCGCGCCCAGCAGGTCCACGCGGCTGATGATGCGCGCCGCGAGCGGCGTGCCGTGCGAGCGGTGGCGCGCGTGGAGCAGTTCCGCCTTCAACAGCGCCATGTTGACGTTCGACGGGCATTCCGTCGCGCACGCTTTGCAGGAAAGGCAATTGCTGATTGCGGCGTCGAGCGCTGGGGAGAGGACCGGCTGCGCGTTCGCGTCAATGCGTCGCTCCAGCACGGCGCGGATGATGTTCGCGCGGCCGCGCGTGGACATGAGTTCATCGCCGGTGGCGATGAAGGTCGGGCACATGGTCGGTGCGTCCTTGCGGCAGCCGCCGCAGCCGTTGCACTGTTCGAGGTGCCCCACGAAAGACTCGTCTTTGGCGGCGAAGGCGATCACCGGATCGAAGGGCAGCGGAATGGCCGATCCCGCGCCCTGGCGCAGGTGGCTGTCAATCTTGTAGGTCCCATCGTCGAAAATTTTCCCGGGATTCATCCCATTCCGGGGATCGAAGCATGCCTTGATGCGCCGCATCACGCCGAGCAGGCGCGGGCCGATTTGTCCTTCGACGAATTCCGTGTGCGCGATGCCCACGCCGTGCTCCGCCGTAAAGGACCCCTTGAACTCCCGCGTCAACGCCGCCACGCCCTCCGCCATCGCGCGGAAGCGCGCGATGTCCTCCGCCCGGTGCAGATCGATCACCGGGCGCACATGCAGCAGGCCCGACCCGGCGTGGCCATAGAACGACGCCTCCAGTCCCAAAGGCCGCATCAGTTCGCGCAGGCCGCGCACATAGTCCGGCAGCCGTTCCGGCGGCACAGCCACATCCTCCACGCCCGCCACCGGCTTCGCCGCGCCCTTGCAGCCCGTCAGCAGCGACAGTCCCGCCTTGCGCAGGTTCCAGACGTGGAGCATTTGCGCCGCGTTCCGACAGATGTGGCTGCGCATGCCCAGCCGCAGGCGTTCCATCGCCGCCAGTTTGTCCCGGTAGTCCGGCCCGTAGAACTCGACGACCAGGATCGCCTTGCAGGGTTTGGCGTCCAGTTCGAGCAGATCGCGCGCCGCGCGGAAGGCCATCTGGCCGCGCGTCTGGTCAAAGAGCACGTCGTCAATATGCTCTATCGCCGCCGGGCCGAGTTCCTGCAGGGCCACCGTGGCCTGCATGGCGGCGTCCACCGAATCAAAAAAGATCAGCCCCAGTCCCTTTTCGCGCACCAGCGGCACGAGATTCAGTTCGGCGGAAAAGATGCCGGCGAGGGTGCCCTCACTGCCGCCGAGAATCCGGCTGAGGTCGCGCGGTGCGCGCAGATAGCGGTCAAGGCCATAGCCCGGCCACCGCTTGCAGATGCGGTCATGGAAGCGTTCGCGGATTTCGTCGGCGTGTTCCATGATCAGCGGGTGGACCGTGTCGGTGATTTCTGAAAGCCCCGGCTTTTCCGCGCCGACTTCCGCCACCCGCCCGTCGGCCATCACCAGTTCGAGCGATTGCACGTGCATGATCGTTGTGCCGTAGATGGGGGCGCGCGCGCCGGAGGAATCGCTGGCGATCATGCCGCCGATGCTCGCGCGGGAACTTGTGGCCACGTCCGGGCCGAAGATCAATCCGTGCGGCTGGAGAAAATCGTTCAACTGGTCCAGCACAACCCCCGCCCCGACGCGCACGGTCCGCGCCTCGACGTTCAGGTCCCAAATGCGCCGGTTGTGCCGCGCAAAATCCACCACCAGCCCCGAACCAATTGCACCGCCGCACAGGCCCGTGCCCGCGCCGCGCGGCGTCACCGGCACGCCCTCGCCGATGGCGGCGGCAATCGCCGACGCCGCCTCCTCCGCCGTTTTTGGAAACGCCACCGCCGCCGGCATGATCTGGTGGATGGAGGCGTCCGTTCCGTAAAGAACGCGCGTCAGATCATCACAGCGGACCTCGCACTGCGTGGCCCGCCGAAGTTTTTCCGAATTAAGCGCAGACATCGGACTACTTTCGTGATCGGCTAACACGGTGCTTCGTATTGCTGGATTCCCGTTTTTTCACGGGCAACCGCTTCCCGGAAGGCGGGGAGCGCCTCCGTGTAATCCGTACCGGGCGTTCTGAAGATGGAGGCGCTGCCCAGCACGAAGATTTCCGCGCCGAAGCGCGCCAACCGCGCCGCGTTTTCAACGTTGACGTTGCCGTCCACCTCGATCTTCAGGTCGTAACGGTGATAGCGGACATTTTCGTGCAGGATGCGCACGCGCTCGAAGGCTATGGGGAGAATCGTCTGGCCCGCGTAGCCCGGGTCCACCGTCATGAGCAGCACGCGGTCCACCTCCGGGAGCAGGTGATTCAGTTTGGTCAGGGGCGTGGCGGGGTTGATGGCGATGCCGGGCGACGCGCCGGCGTCGCGGATTTGCCCCAGCACCCGGTGGGGATGGCGGCATGCCTCGACATGCACCACGACCACGGCGCTGCCGGCTTCCACAAAACGTTCGATGTAGCGCTCGGGGTGCAATACCATGAGATGCGCGGTGCACGGCAGGGAACAGCAGCGCCGCGCCAGGCGGATGAAATCGAAACCCAGCGTGATGTTCGGCACGAAGTGCCCGTCCATGATGTCGAAATGCAGTTCATCCGCGCCGGCCGCCTCCAGCGCCTGGAATTCCGATTCCAATTTACCGAGGTCCGCGCACATGACGGACGGTGCGGCGATGAATTTCTTCACGACCTTTTGTTCCTCTCAAGTTTCCTGCGGTCCATCGCGCAGCATCGCTTCGACGGCAGCGCGCGTCGGCATGGACGGCTGCGCGCCGGCGACCGTGGTCGCGAGCGCGCCCGCGGCATTGGCGAAGCGCAGCGCAGCCTCCACCGGCATGCGCCCCCACGCGGCGGCCAGCGCCGCCGTGAACGCGTCTCCGGCCGCGGTGGTGTCCACCGGCTTCACGCGAAACGGGGGCGCGTGCATTTCCCGGTCGCCGAGATAATACGCGCCGCGCGCGCCGAGTTTCAGCACGACATGCGCCGCGCCCATGGCGCGCAGCGCACTGGCGGCGCGCCTGGCATCGGCCAGTGTTTCCACGCGGATACCGGTCATTGCCTCCGCCTCGGTCTCATTCGGCGACACGATGTCCGCCCATGCCACCAAACGTTCCGGAACCTGCTGGGCGGGTCCGGCATCCAGGATACTCACCACGCCCCGGCGCCGCGCGGCGGCCAGGGCCGCCTCCACCGTTTCCAGCGGAATCTCCAGTTGCAGCAGCACCGCGTCCGCGCCGTCCAAGTCCGGCTCCAAGGCGGCAATGTCTTCTGGCGTCAGGCCGTAATTCGCGGCGGGCGTGATCACAATCACATTTTCGCCCGTGTCCGCCACCAGGATGACCGCCGTGCCGGTCGGCTCGGAGGGGTGCATCTTCAGCCGCGACACGTCCACCCCGGCTTCCGACATGCTCTGCCGCTGCATCGCGCCGAAGGCGTCCGCGCCGACGCAGCCCGCAAACAGCGTTTTTGCGCCCAACCGCGCCGCGGCCACCGCCTGGTTCGCGCCCTTCCCGCCGGTGATGGTGGCGAAGGAACGGCCAATCAGCGATTCGCCCGGTTTCGGGGCGCGCGGCACGCGGGTGACCAGGTCAATGTTGGCGCTGCCGATGACCACGATGCGCGGATGGTTCATGAAGAATCCCCTGGCATTAGCCTGGCGAAAGCAGGCCATTACTGGGTTTGAAATCGCGAAAAGTGTAGCAGGAAGGCGCTTTGCCGCGCCACCCATTCCCCGGCAGACTGCGATCTTCGTTCTGCCTGCGCCGCCCGCCCCGCCGGCGCCACCCGTCCTGTCTATGTGGCCCGCCCCCCGCCTGCGTCGCCCAACCCGCCTGCCCCGTCCGACTCGTCCGACTCGTCCGGCCTGTCCGACAAAATCCATGACTCACTCGGGCGCGGATTCACCCCCTGCTTTTCTCCGGTTTGCCCTTGGCGGTCTCGATTCCCTTCGGATTTGCCGTTGTTCGCGGGTCGCCGCGCGCTCCGGCTTGATCGCAGTCGGATCGCCGTCCTCGGGCAATATGGGCGCAGGCAATCCCGCGAGCAGTCCCTTGAAATAATCCCGCGCCGCCGCCACTTCGGGGTCCTCGCTGTCCGTCACATCGCGATAACCCGTGCCGTCGCGCGAATCGCCGCAATCGTACAGTCTTCCTGGGCGCAGCGGGGAGTTGTCTTCAAGCAGCCATCGTTTGGTGCGCAGGATGCGCCGGTCGGCAATAAACGAGAAAATCCACTCCCGCGTTGTTTCGGATTCGCCCCGGAGGAACGGCGCAAGCGAATGGCCGTCAATTACCCTTTCCGGCAGCGGTGCGCCTGCGAAATCCGCCAGCGTCGGCAGCACATCCGAAAGGTCGGTCAGTTCCGGGCTGAGGCCGCGCCGTTTCACGATGCCCGGCCCGTTGTAGATCATCGGGACGCGCGCGCCCAGTTCCGTGGCCTGGCCTTTGCCGTCGCCGCCGGTGCCATTGTCGCCTGTAAAGAGGATGATGGTGTTTTCGCGCAGGCCGAGTTCCTCCAGCGCCGCCACGATGCGCCCCACGAGTTTGTCCATGTATTCTACGGCCCCTTTGAAATGCCGCTTGTCGCTTTTGAACCGTTCCTCCCCTTCGGTGATTGTATCCGGCGTAGGCACATGCGGATCGTGGGTCAGGCACATCGGGTAATACAGGAGAAAAGGCTCCTCCCGGTGGCGCTTCATGAAATCCATCAGAAAATTCGTGTAGAGGTCCGGCCCGTAATCGTCTGGTTTTGTCGGCAGATATTCCCCGTTCTTCAAAATACAGGGATGCCAATAGCGTGACGGTTTCGATTCGTTCTCGAATCCTCCGGTGTGGACGGCGTCCTTGGGGAGATAATTCAGATACGCCCAGATGAGGTACTCGTCAAAACCGCACTCGTAGATCATGTTCGGCAACCTTCCCGACAGTTGCCATTTTCCCGCAAGCGCTGTTTTGTATCCGCGCTGCTTCAGCACCTCCGCGAAGGTCACGTGGTTCGCGCCGATATCCTCGACCGGCGAATCCGGGTCCGGACCGCCCCGCCGCCCCGCAAAATTGTACACCCCGTTATGGCAGCCGTATTGGCCCGTCATGATCATCACCCGCGTCGGATGACAGATGGGCGTGGCGTAGCCCGTGTTGAATTGCACGCCTCCCGCCGCCAGTGCATCCAGATGCGGCGTCCGGTGCGCGGGGTGGCCGTAGCAGGAGAGTTCCTTCGCGCCGATGTCGTCCGCCATGATGACGATGAAATTCGGCGGCTTGGCCGTCCCGCCGCCTTCCGAGGCATTCCCGCGCAACGCACCCAGCGCCGACATGCCCACCACGCTGCCCGCGCCCCAGGCCAGAAACTTACGGCGATTTACCCGCATTTCAAAAAATCTCCATAGTTATAATGCGCCGACTTCGATAGAAATGGTCAAACGCCTTGCGGCGTTTACAATGCGCCGTCCCTTCCGGGCAGTTCAACCCCATTGTGACAAGATGAGTTCCCTGGCGCTTTCCTGCGTGGTCTCCATTGCGCATACTTTCTTTCAGTGATGTATTCGCGGGGCTTTTTCGTGCGTTGTCATTTTTGGCGTTCTTTGACGTTCTGTCGCCGTAACGGCCGCTGTTGCGGCAGGTTTGATTCAGGGGGCTATTCGCAGTAGAGTAGACGCATCCCCGGCGGCGCTGGCCATGCCGGGGGTGGCGAAGGATCCCAGGGAACAGACGGGTGAAACATGTCTCTTTTCGGTCGGTCCTGCGGGCGGCGTCACTGGCGGTGATTCTCGCCGTGTCCGGCTGGGCCTTGTTGCCCCCGGCGTCGGACCGCGAGACGCCGGGTTCCGGGCGGCGCACCTATGGCGACGAGGTGCGCTTCGTGATTAGAGTCAGCCCGGGGCAGCAGTACATGCCGGGTTCGGTGCCGTTCGGCATCGGCGACCCGCTGCGCGGGCTGAGCGATGTCATCGAGGATTTCGAGCGGCGATTCCCCGACACGCGCATCGAAGTGCTGACGGTGCCCGGCGTGCGCGAATACCTGGTCTCACTGCTGAGCAGCGGGCAGGCCCCGGACATCATCAACGTCAACGTCGAGGATGTCTGGATTGACGTGCAGAAGAACTGGTACGTGCCCCTGGACCCTTTCCTGGAAGCGCCCAACGAATTCATCCGCGAACAGGGCGCCCCCGACGCGCCCGGCTATCACCAGTGGTGGGACATGTTCAAGTATCAGGCGATCAGCCGGGGCAAGGCCGCGCCGGACGGCAAGAATTACTGCCTGAGTTATGACATGGTGGAAACGGGCGTTTTCTACAACAAAACCATTTTCCAGGAGGCGGGGGTGGATGTGCCAAAGGACTGGGATGAGTTTATGGTGATGCTGAAGAAACTCAAGGATGCCGGGCACACGCCGCTGTTGATGCACTCGGAGTTGTTCAATGACTGGTGCACCGACCTCTTCTTTGATCAACTCTATTATGCGATTCTTCCGGGCATTGACCTGTATCAGGACCCTTCGCGCGAACCCTATCTGCAGGGCTACCTCGACGACTTTGAAATCTCCTTTTTGTTCCGGCAGGGTTTCTTCACGAAAGATGATCCCCGCTACATGGAGGTGTGGCGCATCATGAAGGAACTGCGCCAGTACACCAACCAGAACATCGCGACGGTGGACCTCGTGCGGGAATTTGTCACACGCAAGGCGGCCATGGTCTGGAACGGCAGTTGGTTCCTGTACCGGCTCAAGGCGGACCGCCACCTCGGTTTCGACTGGGGCGTGTTCTACCTGCCGCAGTTCACGAAAAACACGAGCCCCTACGCGTCGGAGACGCCGATGTGTGTCATCGGCGGCGCGGCAGTGCAGTTTGAAGTGACCAACAGCGCGGTGAGCGACACGCCGCCGGACATGCCCTTCGAGGAGCGCATGGCGACTTCGGAGCGGCTCAAGCGCGTGATCCAGTTTCTGCAGTTCCTGTGTGTGCCGGAACAATATGCGCGCATTGTCAACGAGTACGAGTGTTTCCTGCCGAATATCGTGGGGGTGCCGGTCGCCCCGGCGCTGAAACCCTTCGAGGAAATCCTGGAACGGCGCTATACCACCACCAAGTGGGTCTTCACCTTCGACCTGAAATTCGCGGAAATTCAGCGGCGGCTCATCGAGTTGTATCTTAACGGCGGGATCAGCCTCGATGGGTTCATGGACTGGCAGACCGGCAACATCGCCTACGGGGTGGACAATCTGTTTTTCCGCAAGAAATTCGACGTGGACCAGTTGCAGCGGGCATGGGAGGAGAAATCGCCTCTCCGTGCGGGCATGGAGGGGTTGCCGCATGGGGACTAAAGCGGGAAGCATCCTGAGCGAACGCATGCGTTTCACGCTGAGTTGCTATGCGCTGCTGCTGCCGAGCGTGCTGTTGTTGTCCATCTTCGTCTATATACCGGTGTTGTGGGCGTTTTCCAAATCGCTGTACCAGTTCGAGGTCGGCGGCGAGTCGGAGTTTATCGGCCTGCGCAATTTTGGCGAAATTCTCTGGCGCGACCCCATCATCTGGCCGTCGCTGTTGAACATGGCGATCTTCACGGTGATCGCGGTGTGCATCCGCCTGTCCATTCCCGTCGTGGTGGCGAAGTTGATTTATTCGCTGCCCACAGAGCGCGGGCGCTATTACTTCCGGCTCGCGTTCCTCACGCCGATCGTGGTGCCGGGCGTCGCGGTGCAGTTGATCTGGGGCGGCCTGATCTACGCGGACCAGGGCCTGCTGAACGAACTGCTCCAGCGCGTCGGCCTGCCGCAACTGGCCCACGGCTGGCTGAGCGATCCACGCACCGCCCTGATTGCGTGCGCGATGGTGGGGTTCCCCTTCGTGGGCGGTTTCGAAGTGCTGATCTACTACGCGGGCCTGGCAAACATCCCGCAGAGCGTCAACGAGGCGGCGCTGCTGGAAGGCTGCACCGGCGTGCGCAAATTCTTCATGATTGACGTCCCGATGATCATGAGCCAGTTGAAACTCATTCTGATCCTGACCATCATCGGCGGGGTGCAGGGCTTTGAGGCGCTGTTCATTCTCACCCGGGGCGGCCCCGGATTCCGCACGATGGTGCCCGGCCTGTGGATGTACTTCAACGCCTTCAGTTTCCAGCGCATGGGCTACGCCTGCGCCATCGGCGTGTGCCTGTTCCTGATCATCTTCACGCTGACGCTGCTCAACATCCGCTACTTCAGGTCCACCGAGGAACTGGAGGGCGTGCGATGAAGATCAAGACGCTGATCCTGTACGCCGCGCTGATGGTGTTCCTCGTGCTTACGATGGGGCCTTTCGCGTTCGTGATCAACAGCAGTTTCCGCGACAATGTCGAATTGTACCACGGCTATTTCGGCGTGCCGCGCGCCTTTCGCGGGATGGGCGCGGCCGCGATGCAAGTCGCGCGCGGCGACGCGCGCGCCATGACTATCGAGAATTCCGAGGGCGAGGCGCGCGCCGTGCCGCCGCGCGAAGCGCTGGGACACCACGCGCGGCTGGCCGTGCTCAGTTACACCCGCGCGTGGGCGGTGATCCGCCCCTACATGGTCAATTCGCTGGTTGTGAGCCTGAGCACGGCGGCGGGGGTGCTGCTTCTGGCCACGATGACCGCGTTTGTGCTCTCGCGCTACCGTTTTTTCGGGTCGCGCCTGCTGTTCCTGTTCATCATCAGCACCATGATGTTCCCCGGCGTGCTGACGCTGGTGCCCGGTTTCCTGCTGGTGAAGCAACTCGGCCTGCTCAACAGTTACTGGGCGATGGTGCTGCCCTATATGGCGGGGGGACAGGTCTTCGCCATCTTCGTGCTGAAAAGTTTCTTCGACGGCCTGCCCGAAGACCTCTTCGAGGCGGCCCGCATTGACGGCGCGGGCCACCTGCAATCCTACCGGCACATCGTGCTGCCGCTTTCCAAACCCGTGATCAGCGTCGTGCTCGTCATGAACATCCTGGGCACGTGGAACAATTTCCTGTGGCCGTTCATCGTGAACACCGAGGGCAAGCACCACGTCGTCGCGTCGGGCCTGTATGTGCTGGCCACCTCAGCCTACGCCTCCAACCTCAGCACCCTCTTCGCCGCTTACGTGCTCTCCAGCATCCCCCTGCTGATCCTGTTCATCTACGCCACCCGTCCCTTCATCCAGGGGGTCACCTCCGGCGCGTTCAAGGCGTAGGCGCCTTTCAGCGAATCATCGGCGATGCTTATGGCAACCCAAGCGCATGGGAGTCCTCGTCGCGTATAGCAGCGTGGCTTTGTCAGCGATTCTGAAAACCGGGGATGGAGCCGGTCTTTTTCTTGTTTCTTGGCAAGGCCTGGATAGTGGGATGATTGGATAATGTGGCATTTGGAGGAGGCATGGAATTCATAAATCATTTGTTTACAGTAATTTATGACATTTCTTGATTTTGTGTTGAAATTTGTGAAAGGGGCTTGCAATTCCAGAAAAATTGTGTTATGCTTGATTTGTTCCTTTGGTTCACGATTTTATGTACCGGTCGGTATATCCATAAAAAAAGCGATTCCGGCGGCACCGTGTAATCCACCGAATTCGTTCTGGAATTCACAATCCGGAATGACAGAGCGCGCCACAACGCCTGATTGAGGAAGAGCGGATGATTTCGGAGAAGACAGTGGAGCGACTGAGTCTGTACCGGCGCATACTGTGTCAGTTGCGCGCGGAGGGCCGGGAGTCCATTTTGTCGCACGAGTTGGCGGCGCTGTTGCATGGGAAGGCGGCGCAGGTGCGTCGGGATTTCATGCAGTTGGGGTATTCGGGGGTGCCGAACAGCGGCTACAACGTGCGGCGGTTGATTGAGAGCATCAGCGATCTGCTGGACAGTCCTCGGATGCAGGGCGCGGCGCTGGTGGGGTTGGGGCATTTGGGGCTTGCGATCCTGTCGCATTTCTCCGGGCGCTGGCGGCAGTTGGCGATTCGGGCGGCATTCGATACGGATCCGGCGAAGGTGAACCGGACGCACCACGGATGCCGGTGCTATGCGATGGATGATTTGGCGCCGGTGGTTCGGGAGCAGAACATAGACATCGGGGTGATTGCGGTTCCTGCGGAGCAGGCGCAGGGCGTGGCGGAGGCGTTGTGCAGGGCGGGCATTTCGGGGATTCTGAATTTTGCGCCGGTGCGCCTGCGTCTGCCGGACACGGTGTATGTGGATACCGTGGATTTGACCATGTCGTTGGAGAAGGTGGCGTATTTCGCGCGGCAGCGCGTGTCGGCGCGGCATCAGGCGAACACGGCGGTGTGAATGGAAGCGGACAGGGCGCTCCGGCGGAGCGTTTTGGGCTTGATGAACTTGGACGCGGTCCCCGGGACCGCAAAGGGAAAGGAACAGGAGGGCGTATGACGGAAAAGTCGGCCTGTCAATGCATGGAAGAGGTGAGCGAGGAGGAACTGCTCGCCCGCTTGGATGATGTGATCGCGGAGTACCGGGTGAAGCCGGGCGCGCTGATTCCGGTGCTGCAAATCGCCCAGGCGATGTTCGGCTATCTGCCGGAAAGCGCGATGAAGAAGATCAGTCTCGGCCTGAACAAGTCGTACAGCGAGGTGGCGGGGGTGGTGAGTTTCTACTCGTTCTTTTCGACCGTTCCCCGCGGCAGGCACATGATCCGGGTGTGCCTGGGCACGGCGTGCTATGTGCGCGGCGGCAAGCAGGTGCTGGAGGCGTTGAAGGAAAAACTGGGGATTGATGTGGGCGAGACGACCGAAGACAGGGTTTTCTCGCTGGATGTGGCGCGTTGTTTCGGCGCGTGCGGTCTGGCGCCCGCGATCATGGTGGACAACGATGTGCACCAGCGGGTGAAGCCCGCGCGGATTCAGGCGGTGCTGGATCAGTATCTGGACAAAGACGCGGCGGCTGCTGCGAATGCCGGCCGCTGAGCCGCGGGGTCAAGGAGAAATGGCAATGGCAGAGAAGATTACAAGTCCGAAGGATTTGCTGGCGCTGCGCGAGCGGGCCAAGGCGGAAATAGACCTGCGCACCGGCCCCAAGGAAATCCAGATCACGGTGCACATGGGCACCTGCGGGATCGCCGCCGGCGCGCGCGACGTGCTGAAAAGCCTCGCGCTGGAAATCGAACGCGCGGGGGCGACAAACGTCACGCTGCGGCAGTCCGGCTGCGTGGGGCTGTGCGACCGCGAGCCGATGCTGACCTTGTGCGACAAGGCCGGCAAGGAATACCGCTACGGGAAATTGGACGCGGAGCGCGTGCGCGCGATCGTGCTGGACCATGTGCTCAACGGCAAACCGGTGATGGATTATTTGATTGCCACGTAACGGGCGCGCGCCTGACTGGCATCGCAATAAACAGGAGAACGGGACACAATGAACGGAGTTCGATCTCACGTGTTGGTGTGCGCCGGGGCGGGATGCGTGGCCTCGGGCGCACTGGAAGTCAGCGCGGCCCTGGAAGCGGCGCTGAAAAAACAGGGGCTGGACAAGGAAATCAGCGTGGTGCAGACCGGCTGCCTGGGTCCATGCGCCATCGGGCCGGTGGCCGTGGTGTATCCGGACGGCGTGTTTTACCAGGGACTCAAGCCCGCCGACGCGGACGATATCGTCACGGAGCACCTGCTCAAGGGCCGCCCCGTGCAACGCCTGAATTTCAAGGCGGCCGCGACGGCGCAGATCATTCCCGCGCTGCAGGAAATCGGCTTTTTCCAGCAGCAGCAGAAGATCGTGCTGCGCAATTGCGGCAGCATTGATCCCACCAACATCCATGAATACATCGCGCGGGACGGCTACCAGGCGCTGGCCAAGGCGCTGACCGAGATGACGCCCGATCAGGTCGTGGAGGAGGTCAAAAAATCCGGTCTGCGCGGCCGTGGCGGCGCGGGATTCTCCACGGGCATGAAGTGGTCTTTCACCCGCAAGGCGCCGGGCGACAAGAAATACGTGCTCTGCAACGCGGACGAAGGCGACCCCGGCGCATTCATGGACCGCAGCGTATTGGAAGGCGATCCGCACAGCGTGATTGAGGCGATGATCATCGCAGGCTATGCGATTGGCTCCGACGAGGGCTATGTGTATGTGCGCGCGGAATATCCGCTGGCGGTGGAACGTCTCGACGGGGCCATCAGACAGGCGCGCGAACTGGGACTGCTCGGAAAGAACATCATGGGCACGGATTTCAGTTTCGATCTGGAAATCCGGATGGGTTCCGGCGCGTTTGTGTGCGGCGAGGAAACCGCGCTGATGCGTTCAATTGAAGGCAAGCGCGGCGAGCCGCGCCCGCGCCCGCCCTTCCCGGCCATCGCGGGACTGTGGGAAAAGCCCACGCTGCTGAACAATGTGGAAACGTATGCGAATATTCCCGTCATTATTCTCAAGGGCGCGCAGTGGTTCGCCTCAATCGGCACGGAGAAGAGCAAGGGCACGAAGGTCTTTGCGCTGGCCGGCGCGGTGAACAACACGGGCCTCGTGGAAGTGCCGGTCGGCACGCCGCTGGGTGAAATCATCTATGACATCGGCGGCGGCATCCCGCGCGGCAAGGCGTTCAAGGCAGCGCAGATCGGCGGGCCGTCGGGCGGCTGCATCCCGAAGCAGCACCTGAACGTGCCGGTGGACTACGAGTCATTGCAGGAACTCGGCGCGATCATGGGATCGGGCGGCCTCATCGTCATGGACGAAGACACCTGCATGGTGGACATGGCCCGCTTTTTCCTGGACTTCGTGCAGGATGAGTCCTGCGGCAAATGCGTGCCGTGCCGCATCGGCACGAAACGCATGCTGGAAATCGTGGACCGCATCTGCAACGGTGAAGGCGAGGAAGGCGATGTCGAGAAACTCATCGCGCTCGGCGAGCAAATCAAGGACGCCTCCCTGTGCGGCCTCGGTCAGACCGCGCCGAACCCGGTGCTGTCGGCCATCCGCCATTTCCGCGGCGAGTTCGACATGCACATCCGCGAGAAGCGGTGCCCGGCGGGCGTCTGCCCGGCGCTGGTGCGCGCCCCTTGCATGAGCGCGTGCCCGGCGAACGTGTATATTCCGGGCTTTGTTTCACTCATCGGTGAAAAGCGCTACGCCGAAGCATTGCGCGTGCACCGCGACCAGAACCCCTTTGCATCGGTCTGTGCGCGGGTCTGCTTCCACACCTGTGAAGACAAGTGCCGCCGCGCCAATCTGGACGACGCAGTCTCGATTCGCGCGCTGAAGCGCTACATGGTGGAGCAGGAAGTCACGGTGCAGATTCCGGAAATGCGCGAGAATGAACAGAACGCCGCGCGCAAGGTGGCGATTGTCGGCGCCGGCCCGGCCGGCCTGACCTGCGCTTTCTTCCTCGCCCGCATGGGTTACCAGCCGAGGGTCTTCGAAGCGGCGCCGCGTCCGGGCGGCATGCTGGTGCAGACCATTCCGGCCTACCGCCTGCCGCGCGAGGAACTGGCGCGCGAAATCCGCATGATCGAGCGCATGGGCGTCACCATCGAGACGAACAAGGCGCTGGGCCGCGACTTCACACTCCAGGGACTGCGCGACGAAGGGTACGAAGCGGTCTTCCTCGGCGTGGGCGCGCCCAAGGGCGCGCGGCTGGGCATCCCCAATGACGATGCCGAAGGCGTGACGGAAGCGATTCAGTTTCTGCGCGAATACAACCTGCGCGGATCGGTTCCGGTCGGCAAGAAGGTCGTGGTTGTCGGCGGCGGCAATGCCGCCGTGGACGCGGCCCGCACGGCCATCCGGCTGGGCGCGGAGCGCGTCACCATCGTCTATCGGCGGACACGTGATGAAATGCCTGCATATAAGGAAGAAATCGAGGAAGCGGTCAACGAGGGCGTGCTGCTCAAGATGCTCGTCGCCCCGCAGGAAATCGTGGTGAAAGACGGGCGCGTGGCCGGCGTGAAATGCCAGCACATGTGGCTGGGCGAGTACGACCGCAGCGGACGCCGCCGTCCGGAAGCCCGCGCGGACGAAGATCCGTTCATCGAAGAGGCGGACCAGGTCATCGCCGCGATCGGGCAGTCGCTCGATGTCAAACCGCTGGTGGATGGACTGGACCTCAAGTTGACGCCGTCCAAATTTATCTGGGCGGACCCGATTTACGGGCAGACGTCGGTGGAATGGCTTTTCGCGGGCGGTGATGCCGCTGTCGGGCCGTCCTCGGTGGCGGACGCCATCGGCGCGGGCGAGCGCGCCGCCGTCGGTATTGACAAGTACCTGACCGGCGAAGAGCATGCTTTCTGGCGGGAGCCGTATGATGTGGACACCGACTTTGATCCGGACGCCGACCCGGTGGACGCGCCGCGCGCCAAGATGAAACTGCTCCCCGTCTCCAAGCGGGTACACAATTTCAATGAAGTGGAAATTCCGTTTACGGAAACGGTTGCGGTGCGGGAGGCGCGGCGTTGCCTGCGCTGCGATTACCGGGAAACAGCCGCCTGTCAGTCGAAATGATCGTGGGCACAGGAAAAGGAGATATCAAGCGATGCCAACGCTGACCATTGACAATGTACACGTGGAGGTTCCCGAGGGAACATCCGTTTTGAAGGCGGCTGAAAAGGCCGGGGTGAAAATCCCGACCTTGTGTTACCTGGAAGACGTGCAGGCCATCGGCGCATGCCGGGTTTGCCTGGTGGAGGTCGAGGGCGCCCGCGCCCTCGTCGCCTCCTGTGTGACCCCTGTCGCCGAAGGCATGAAAGTGCACACCAACTCCAAAAGGGCGCGCAGTGCGCGCAAGACCGTGGTGGAACTCATCTTGTCCGACCACTGCGGCGACTGCCAGACCTGCGAGCGCAACGAGGACTGCGAGTTGCAGGACCTTGCGCGCACGCTGGGCATCCGGGAAATCCACTATACCGGCGCGAAGAGCCGTCAGATGGTGGATGAGAGCACGCCCGCGCTGGTGCGCGACACCGCAAAATGCGTGCTGTGTCGCCGCTGCGTCACCGTGTGCAACGAGACGCAGGGCGTGGGCGGCCTGTTCCCGCAGAACCGGGGCTTTGACACCGTCATCGGGCCGGCATTCTGCAGTGATCTGGATGATGTTGTCTGCGTGCAGTGCGGTCAGTGCGGCGCGGTCTGCCCCGTGGGCGCGATCAGCGAACGCGACCAGATTGACGAGGCGTTCGCGGCGCTCGAAGACCCCACCAAGACCGTTGTGGTGCAGACCGCCCCGGCCATCCGCGCCGCGCTCGGCGAATGCTTCGGCTATCCGCCGGGAACGCTGGTAACCGGAAAAATGGTGTCCGCCCTGCGCCGCCTCGGCTTTGACGCGGTCTTCGACACCAACTTCACCGCCGACCTGACCATTATCGAAGAAGGCAATGAATTGCTGTCCCGCCTGAAGAAAGCGCTGGTGGACAAGGAACCCGTCGCCTTGCCGATGTTCACCAGTTGTTCCCCGGGATGGATCAAGTACATTGAATACTTCTATCCCGATATGCTCGACAATGTCTCCACCTGTAAATCGCCGCAGCAGATGTTCGGCGCGATTGCCAAGACCTACTACGCAAGGAAAATCGGCAAGAAACCCGAAGACATGGTCGTGGTGTCCATCATGCCCTGCACCGCGAAGAAATTCGAGAGCCAGCGGCCGGAGATGCACGACAGCGGCGTGCGGGACGTGGACATTGTGCTGACCACGCGCGAACTCGGGCGGATGATCAAGCAGGCGGGTATTGATTTTCACAGCCTGCCCGACGACAAGATGGATTCGCCGATCGGCCTTTCGAGCGGCGCGGCGGACATCTTCGCCAACACCGGCGGGGTAATGGAAGCCGCCCTGCGCACGGTGTACGAACTTGTCACCGGAAAACCCTTCCCCTTCAATAACCTGCACGTCGAACCGATCGGAGGGCTTGAAGGCGTCAAGGAAGCGGCGATTACCTTCGAGGAAACCGTCCCGGAATGGTCTTTCCTCAAGGGAGTGACAGCCAGGGTGGCGGTGGCGCACGGGCTGGGCAACGCCCGCAGCATCATCGAGCGGGTGCGTTCCGGCGAGGCGCAGTATCATTTCATCGAAGTGATGACCTGCCCCGGCGGTTGCATCGGCGGCGGCGGCCAGCCGCGCCTGACGACGAACGAAGTGCGCAAGGCGCGCATCGGCGCCATTTACAAGGAAGACGAGGGCAAGCAACTGCGCAAGTCCCATGAAAACCCCGACATCAAGAAACTCTACGAGGAGTTTCTGGGGCATCCGCTGGGTGAAGTCTCGCACCATCTCCTGCACACGCATTACAAACCCCGGGTCAAAGTCTGACCGGTCCCGGTCAGCATCATGCGCCCGGCCGCCCACCGCCTTCCCGCGGCCGGGCGTTCTGCTTTTCAGCCGGAGAAACCTCGATTTGTGATGCGCCATCAGGTACAATGCCGCGCTGCGGGGGATACTGGCCGCGCATCGGGGCGTTGCGCACATGATGGATATATGCAGGAATATGCGATATGAAGAACGGTCCGAAGAAAATCTACCTCTGCGGTCCGATCATGGACTGTTCGGGCGATGAGGGCAAGACGTGGCGACAGCGGGCGAAGGAACGGCTCGCGGGGCGCTTCATTGTGCTGGACCCGATGCGGCGCGATTTCCGCGACCGGGAAATTGACAGCGCGAACGAGATCGTGGAATTCGACTTGCAGGACGTGCGCGATGCAGACATCCTGCTGGTGAATTACAGCAAGCCGTCCATCGGCACCGCGATGGAAGTGTTCTATGCGGCGCATGATCTGGGTCGTTTTGTGATTGCGTTCAGTCCGCTGCCCTTCCAGGACATGTCGCCCTGGATGGTGAAGTATTGCACCAAGGTGCTGCCCGACTTGGAGGCGGCGCTGGCCTATATTGAACGGCATTTCTAAAGCAGGAAAGGAAGCATGATGCTGGAAATACCGGCATTACTGTGCTGTCATGGCGGGATGGCGGGGACCGGAAAACCGGACGCGGCGGCGGCGCTGGCGCTGTTGAAGGAGGGCAATGCCCGCTTTGCGGCGGGAACGCCGCAGCATCCGCACCAGAATGTGGCGCGGTTGCGCCAGGCGGGGGTGGAGAGCCAGGATCGTCATGCCTTTGCCACTGTGCTGAGTTGCTCCGATTCCCGCGTGCCGGTGGAACTCATTTTCGACGAGGGCGTGATGGACCTCTTCGTCGTGCGGGTGGCGGGCAATATCTGCGGCCCCTGCGAGGCGGGCAGCATCGAATATGGCCTGGCGCATGTGCATACGCCCGTGTTGGTGGTGCTGGGCCATACGCAGTGTGGCGCGGTGACGGCAGCGGTGCAACAAGCCGATTACGAGGACGGCGGGCTGGAACGCAATATCCCGGCAATCCTGCGACGCATCGGCCCGGCGGTCGCACGGGCGCGCGCCGATGCCCCGGATGCGGATGTTGATACGCTCGTGACGCGCGCCGTCGAAGAGAATGTGTGGCTGTCCATGGAAACGTTGTTTGTGGAAAGCCCTGCGGTGCGGGACCTCGTAAAGCGGGGCGCAGTAAAGGCGGTGGGCGCTATTTACGACATCGGCACAGGCCGCGTGGACTGGTTGCCCGAAGAACGGCCCCTGGAGATATTGGCGGCGGCGGAAGCCCTGGGGGAAAAAGCGGAGTAAAGGGCGGTTCCTGGGCAAGAGACAGCAAGAAGAGGCATTTGCGAAATGGACTGTTTTTGCGTTTAAGCACACGAAATATCCGGGATTTTTAATGGAACTGAGGTCCGAAGCGCCCATTTCGCAAATGCCTGAGAACGGCAAGGACGAAAGGAGAAACCATGACCACAACAACCAACACACAAGTCGCCGTTGTGATGGGCAGCAAATCCGATTGGGACGTGATGTCCGCCGTGCATGAAACCCTGCAACAATTCGGCGTGCCGCACGTCTGCCGGGTCTTGTCGGCGCACCGCACGCCGGATGCGCTCTCGGCGTTTATCCAATCCTGCGAGGCATCGGGCGTGGAAGTGTTTATCGCGGGGGCCGGACTTGCGGCGGCGTTGCCGGGCGTCGTGGCGGCGCAGACCACGCGGCCCGTTCTGGGCGTGCCGCTGTCGGGCGGGGCGTTGAACGGCGTGGATGCGTTGTACGCCATCGTGCAGATGCCGCCGGGGGTGCCGGTCGGCGCATTGGCCATCGGCAAACCAGGAGCGACCAACGCCGCGCTGCTGGCCGTGGCCATTCTCGCGAACAACCACCCGGAGTACCGGGAGAAACTGGCCGCTTACCGCGAGACGCAGGCGAAAAAAATCGTGGAGACGTCGCTGCCGTGCGACACCTGACCGGCGTGGCAAAGCGGCGCGCCGCGACGGAAAGGACCCGTCACGGTGCATGAGTCCATCATCGTCATGGTGGCCCTCGCGCTGGCGGGATTTGTGCACAGCGCGACGGGTTTTGGCTCGGCGCTTGTGGGCATGCCGTTGCTGGCGATGGCGCTCGGGACGGCCACCGCTGCGCCGGTGTTGGCGATCTCCAGCCAGGTCGTCAACTTCGCCGTGCTGTGCCAATACTGGCGTGCGCTGCATTTCCGCGAGGCTGCACGGCTCAGTGCAATTTCCGTCCTGGGCATCCCGGCGGGATTGGCGCTGCTGAGATACGGCAATGAGGCGCTTATCACCGGTCTGCTCGGCGTCGTGCTTATCGGCTACGCGGGCTACGCCAGCCTCTTGGAACCGCGCCTCAACGCACGCCGCGCCGACGCGGCGGCGCAGCGCTATGAGAGCGACTCCCGGCGGGTGCGTTGGGGCGGTGCGCTGGCTGCGCTGACAGCAGGGGTGTTGGGCGGCGCATACAACGCCAACGGCCCGCCGCTCATCGTTTATGGCGCCATCCGCAGATGGCCCAAGGATCGCTTCAAATCCATGCTCCAGAGTTTCTTCATCGTCAATGGACTTTTCATCGTCGCCGGGCATGCCGCGGCCGGGCTTATCACCACGCCTGTGCTGTGGCATTGCACTTATTCCATGCCCGCTGTGTTGATGGGGATGGGGCTGGGCTTTGTCGTGGACCGCCGCCTGGACGCCAGGCGCTTCCGGCGCCTGGTGCTTGGCATGATTCTGGTCCTGGGTATGGCGTTGATTGTTTTTTAGGAGGAGCGTTGTGCCCAGTCGGACCACGCAGAACCGTCGGACGGGTCGGACCCGTCGGACGAATCGGGGCAAGATCGCTTTTTACAAGAGTGCGTGCCGTCTCCGGTCTCTCTTCCATCCTTTTCCTCCCTTCCCTGCTTTCCGTTCTCGCTGTCCTTGTTGTCCCTTCCGTCCCTTCCGTCCCTTCCGTGTTTTCCGTCCTTGTCGTCCCTGTTGCCCCTCCCGTGCTTGCAGCCCTTGGAGTCTTTGTTGTCTTTCCTGGCGCCCGGCTCGCCTTTTTCACCAGGGCCGATCCCCGGTGTGATCGTCACCCTTGAATTCAGGGTTTTTCTGGTGTTCTTTGCATTCCCGCATATATCCTACCTAATGTTAGGTCAACAACCTAACCTCTTTGGTATGCGCTCTTATGAGTGGCACCTGAATCCCTGCGTCAAAGAAAAAAACGGTCACAAACAGGCCTTGTGAAAAACTTGCACGCCACCCCCTTTATGGGCTATATTCCCCGCTGTTGTGCAAGGTTGGGAAGGGTTGCAACGTCCGTTCATTTTGACTGGGATGCGCGTGAAAACGCGGGCGGTTATTTTCTCCGGTTGGCATGCGGTGCGCCGGGAACGCGGAAGGCCATTATGAAATCGCTTATTGACGACATCTTGACGCTGGAAAACGAAGCGAATGGATTATTGGAAGAGGCGCGCGCGAAGGCCAAGGAGATCGAGAAGGCCTCGACGGCGAAGCAGGCGGCCATCCGGGAGGAAATCATGGCCGATGTGGAGCGTCGCGTGGCGGTCTTCCGGGAGGAGGCGGAGCGGAAGCACCAGGAGGACATCGCCCGCGCCAAGGCGGAACACGAGGCCGCGCTGGCTGCGCTGGATCAGATTGTGGACGGTGTGATTGCCGATCAGGCGGATGCGTTGGTGGCGCAATTCCGGGAGAGTCTGGTCCATGGCGATTGACCGGATCAAAAAACTTACAATTCTTTGTCCGGTGAATGCCGCGCAGCGGCTGATGAAGACGCTGCACGGTTTGGGTGCGGTCGAGATTTCGGACGTTTTTGATCAGTACGACGAGGCCAGGGACCGGCTCCAGCGGCAGGACGTGTCCACCGAGGACTGCGACCGGGAACTCCAGAAAATCAATCTGATGCTGGGGTTGATTGACATCTTTGCGCCGGAAGTCCAGGGATTCATCGCAGGCTTGGCGCCCACCCCGATGGTGGTGGACCCGAGGGAACTGGACGAAGCGCTCCAGCATTTTCCGCTGGACGCGCATTACGAAACGGCGCAGGAACTGGACATGGCCTACCGCAAGGCCGAGCGCTCCATCAGCGACATCGAAACCCGCATCGCGGAGTTGAAACCGCTCGAACATTTGCCGTTCCGTGTGGGGGACTTGACGAAACCGACGCGGATCCGACTCCAGTTCGGCCAAATCCAGGCGAAGCAACTGGAAGCATTGTCCGAAGACGAGACGGCTTCCAAGGTCCTGGCATGGGGTACGGTGGTCGAAGGCAAGTATCACCGCAAGGACGGCAGCGCCGGCGCGCCGCCGCCCGCCCCCAAACCCACCGCCCTCGTGCGCGTAGTGTTCGCCTGCACCATCGGAGATGAAGAGGCGGCGCGGAAGATTCTGGGGGCGTATGGATTCGAAGAAATCGCGCTGCCGCCGCTCACGGGCACGGTGCGGGATCATATCCGGGAAATGCAAGGCGATCTGGCGGAACTGAAGGCCCAAGTCGCAGAAATTGAGAAAAAGGTCAAGCAATTGGCGGTGCATCGCCGGTCGCTGCTGGTGCTCAAGGCTTTCTGGGACAGTTGCAAGAACCTCGCGCTGGCGCGCGCCAACAGCGCGCATGGCCGATGGGTGCAGGTGGTGTCGGGATACATCCGCGAGAAAGACCTGCCGGCGCTCCATGCGGCGATTGACAAGGAATTCCCAAACGTATCCGTCAGTACAACAGACCCCGCGCCCGGTGAGGATGTTCCCGTGAGCCTGAGCCTGCCGCCGCTGGTGCGGCCGGTGCAGTTGCTGGTGAACATGTACGGCCTGCCGAAATACGAAGCCTTCGACCCCTCGCCCGCCCTCTGGTTCAGTTTCTTCCTGTTTTTCGGCATCTGCTTCGGCGATGTGGCCTACGGAACAATGCTGATCCTGCTGGGCTACTATATCATGCGGCGCACGCGCGCCTACGAAGGCGTCTATAACTTCGCCAAACTGTTGTTTATGGCGGGTTTCCCGACGGTGTTTTTCGGGCTGATTCTGGGGTCCTGTTTCGGCGATCTGTACAAGCCGCAATACCTGGGCGAGGGCAATCCGCTGTATCGCCTGATCTCCTTCACGCAGATATTGGACCCGATGGATCAACCGGTGATTATGCTGCTCGCGGCGCTGGCCATCGGCGTGTTGAACCAATTCTGGGCGCTCGGCCTGCGCATGTACGGCATGGTGCAGCAGGGCGACAAGATGGGAGCGGTTTTTGACGGCATTCTGTGGCTGATCACCCTGCCGGGTTTTATCATCCTCGTGAGCAAGATGTTTGTGTCGCCGCCTCCCGCCGTGATGAACGCAGGGTGGGCGCTTTTCGCCGTGGGCGCGCTGGGACTGGTGCTGACCCAGGGCCGGGAGAACAAGAATCCCATCGCGCGTCTGATGGCCGGGGTTGTGAGCCTGTACGGCATCGTGGGAAGTTACGGCATCACATCATTCATCGGCGACACGATGTCCTACTGCCGCCTGCTGGCGCTGGGGTTGACCACCTCCATCGTGGCGATGTCCTTCAACATGATGGCGGATTTGTTGCGTCCGGTGCCGTACGTGGGCATAGTGCTCTTTGTCGGCGCGCTGGTCGTGGGGCATGCATTCAATTTCTTCATCAGCGTGATGGGCGCATTCGTGCACTCGATGCGTCTGATCATGGTGGAGTTTTTTGGTCGTTTTTACGAAGGCGGATCCCGGCCGTTCAGGCCGTTGGGTTTTGATTCGGAAGCCGCGATTTTGAGGAAAACGGAGTATTGATAACACGCCGCGCCCCGGGCAAATGGGGCGGGGGTTAACCAGGATTGAGGCATGGCGTTGCAGCCGGACAGCGTGGCGCCGGGCCTGGAATCGGCAACGGAGAGCGAACATGGACCATCAACTTGCAATCGAACTGGGACGGGGAATGGCGATGGCGGGCGCGGGCCTGGCGGTGGGGCTGGGATGCGCAGGGTCGGCCAAAGGCATTGGCATAGCGTCGCAGGCGGTCGGCGGCGTGCTCAGCGAAAAGCCGGACCTGTTCGGGCGATTACTGGTGCTGCTGGCGCTTCCCGGTACGCAGGGCTTCTATGGGTTTATCACGGCGATTCTCATCTTCGTGAACACGGGCCTGATTACGGGCGCGTTGAACGTGACGCCGGGCACCGGCCTGGCGCTGATGATTCTCGGGTTGGGCGTTGGCATTGCGCTGTTTTTCTCCGCCAACTGGCAGGGCGAGGCATCCGCGTCGAGTATCGGACTGGTGGCGCGGCGACCGGAGGCCTTTGGCCGTTCGATCATTTTGCCGGCGATGGTGGAGACCTATGCGGTGGTGGCGCTGCTGGTGGGCATTCTGGCCATTAACTGGCTGACGTCCGACGCGGTAACGGCGTTCCTCCGGCAATAATCACCCATTCCGGCGGCGATGCCCGCCGCCGGAATGCAGGAAGGATGCAGCACTATGGCGCTTGAGCAGATCAGCCGGGCCGTGCGCGAATCGGCCCAGAAGGAAGCGGACCTGATCCTGAAGGCGGCGGAACTGGCGGCCGCGGAGCAGGAGGAGCAGGCGCGCCGCGCGGCGGAAGCCGAGGGAGAACGCCGCTATCAGCAGGCCGTGCGGGCCATCGAAGAGGAATTTGCGCGCAAACTGATTCAGTTCAGCGGCGTGGCGAACAAGGAGTTGCTGGGGCGGAAGAATGCGTGCCTGCGGCAGATATTTGACGCCGCATATGAGCGGCTCCTGAAACTGCCGGAAGAGGAATACGCGGCGATAATGCGGCAATTGCTGGACCGGGCCGCGCAGGACAAGGACGGCCGCATTCGCGGCGGCCGCATCCGGGTGCATCCGGACGAAAAGGGGCGCTTTGAGGCCATTCTGCGCCAATACAATGCGGGGCGTTCCGAAGATCAAGCGTTGACTCTGGACGCGGCGAATCCGCTGCCGGAACCCGGCGGCTTCATCTATGTGGCCGAGAATTTCCAGATTGACCAAACCCTGCGCACCCTGCTGGGCGACCTGGAACGGGAACACGCCCCGCGGATTGCCGCGCAGATATTCGGCAAAGCGAAAGAACAGGGATAAGGCGTGCTGGCTTTAACGAAAAACAGGCATCAATGGGGTTTCGCCTGCGGCCGTATCAGCGCCCTGGAAGGGCGGCTGATGGGGCAGGATTTTTTCCTGTCCCTGGCGGGACTGGAACGCATCGAAGACCTTTTTCAGCGGCTCCAGGACACCTCCCTGCGTGAACACATGAATCCCGGCGCGGTGACATGGGAGGATTGGAGCACGATCATTGACGCCTATGTGCACAATCTCGTGCTCTCCCTGCGGCGCGACAGCCCACGAACGGCGGTGGCGGACCTCTTCACGCTGTCCGACGACTATCTCAACCTCAAGCGGGCCGTGCAGCATCGGGGGGCGTATCCGTTCCTGAGCAATGTATTTTCAGAAGACCGGCTGAACGACGTCGCCGCCGGGAATGTCAGCCTGCTGCCGGATGTGATCCGGGCGACGATGGCGCAACTCGCGGCCGGCGCGGAAGCGGCCAATCCGATGGTGGTGGATATGACGCTGGACGGCGCGTATCTCCGGCACTACCTGGCGCTTGGATCCTCCCTGGAAGCGCCGTTCATCGAATACTGGGTGCGCGAGCGCGTGCTGGCGCGGGCGGTGGTGGTGTTGTGGCGCGCGGCGCGGTCCGGCCATCCGCTCAAGATGTACCAGCAACACTTCCTGCCGCTGGGACCGTTCAACGGCGTATTGGGCGAGATGATCGCGGCGGGCGACCCGCGCGGCTGGGGCGCGCTGATCCCGGGCCGGCTGGGCGACCTGTACCAGGAGGCGCTGGAAGCGCCGGAAGAGGAGCAGGTGGTGCGCTTCGAGCAGATCACCTCGGATTATCTGACCGATCTGGCGCGCCGCGTCAAGATGCAGACCATGGGGCCGGAGCGCGTCGCGGGTTTCCTGTGGGGCCTGTGGATCGAGGCGTTCAACCTGAAACTGGTCATCAGCGGCCGGCTCAACAAAATTGATCCCGATATTCTCAAGAGCAGAGTAAGAGCGTGTTATGTCTAAGGCGTTTGTTGTGGGAGAGAAGCCCCTGATTCAGGGGTTCAAAGGCGTGGGCTTCGAGATAGTTCATGCGGACAGCGCGGAGACCGTGCTGACGGCGCTGAACCGGCTCGCGCGCGATCCGGAAACCAGCCTGGTCCTGGTGACGGAAAGCGCGGCGGCGGAGAACCCGGAAGCGATCCGGCAATTCCGCGAGAGTTCCCAGGCCATTCTCACCACGATTCCGACACATTTGGGCAGCAGCCATCTCGGATTCAAAGAGATGCGGAAAATGGTGGAGCGCTCCATCGGCGTGGATATGTTGGGTAAGGAATAAGGGCGCGGCAACGCGGTTGCCCGATAACGCGGGAAACAAGGGTCCAGGTTATGAGCAATAATGAGGGTGTAGTCGTCAAGGTGTCCGGGCCGCTGGTAGTGGCGCGGGGGCTGTCCGGCGCGCGCATGTACGAAATGGTCCGCGTCGGCAATCACGGCCTTTTCGGGGAAATCATTGAAATCCGCGGCGACGACTACTCGATCCAGGTGTATGAGGAAACCGAAGGCATCGGCCCGGGCCAGCCCGTCAAGCGCACGGGCGAAGCCCTCAGCGTTGAACTCGGCCCCGGCCTTATCCGCTCCATTTATGACGGGGTGCAGCGCCCGCTCGACAAATTGAACGCCGAATATGGCGATTTCATCGTGCGCGGCGCGGAAAGCGCGGCGCTCGACCGTTCCGTGGAATGGGTTTTTGATCCTGTGGCGAAAGTGGGCGATGTCGTGCAGGGGGGCGACGTGCTTGGCACGGTGCAGGAAAGCAAACTGGTGGTGCACAAGATCATGACGCCGCCCAATGTGTCGGGCAAAGTCACGAAAATCGCTCCCGTCACCGGCAATGTGGACACGACCGTCGCCGTCATCGAGACGGACAAGGGGCCGCTGAACGTGAGCATGGTGCAGCGCTGGCCCGTGCGACAGCCGCGCCCCGTGCGGCGCAAACTCCCCCCGAATGTCCCGCTGGTCACCGGCCAGCGCGTGCTCGACATGTTCTTCCCCATGGCCAAAGGCGGCACCGCCTGCGTGCCCGGCCCCTTCGGCAGCGGCAAGACGGTGGTGCAGCACCAGTTGGCCAAGTGGGCCGACGCGAACATCGTGGTCTATGTCGGTTGTGGAGAACGCGGCAACGAAATGACCGACGTGCTCATGGAGTTCCCCGAACTCAAAGACCCGCAGTCCGGCGAGCCGCTGATGGAGCGCACCGTGCTCATCGCCAACACCTCGAACATGCCTGTGGCGGCGCGCGAAGCCAGCGTGTTCACCGGCATCACCATCGCCGAATACTTCCGCGACATGGGCTATTCCGTGGCATTGATGGCCGACTCGACCAGCCGCTGGGCGGAAGCCATGCGCGAGATGTCGGGCCGTCTCGAGGAAATGCCCGGCGAAGAAGGCTATCCCGCGTACCTGGGTTCGCGGATCGCCAGTTTCTATGAACGCTCCGGCAGCGTCATCTGCCAGGGTTCGGAAGAACGCCCCGGCTCGCTGTCGATCATCGGCGCGGTTTCGCCGCCGGGCGGCGACTTCTCGGAGCCGGTCGTGCAGGCCACGCTGCGCGTCGTCAAGGTCTTCTGGGGGTTGGACGACAAACTGGCCTTCGCCCGCCACTTCCCCGCCATCAACTGGCTGACTTCATATTCGCTCTATCTGGATGTGGTGGACAAATGGGCCAACGAGAACCTCGACCCGAAATGGCAGGAACGACGCAGCCGCGCCATGGCCATCCTGCAGCGCGAGGCGGAACTCGAGGAACTGGTGCGGCTGGTCGGCATGGACGCCCTGCCCTCCGAAGACCGCCTGCTCATGCAGGCCGCCAAGATGATCCGTGAGGACTTCCTGCACCAGAACGCCTTTGATGACCGCGACACCTATACCTCGCTGCCCAAGCAGTTCCGCCTGCTCTCGGTCATCCTGCACTATTACGACGAGGCCCGCCCCGCGCTGGCGGAGGGCGCGCCCCTGTCGAGACTGCTGAGCATTGAACCGCTGGAGGACGTCTCGCGGGCGAAGTTGATCCCCGAAGACGACACCGAGGCGTTTGAATCGTTGAAAAAACGCATCACGGAAGCCATACAGGCGTTGCCGCGCTGAGGCCGCGCGCCCGGACACGGCGACACCTGAAAACCGGATGGGGTAAGAAAGTGGTTACGAGAGAATACAGCACAACAAAAGAAATCATCGGCCCGCTGATTATGGTCGAGGGCGTGGAAGGCATCACCTACGGCGAACTGACCGACATCAAATTGGCGGACGGGAGCACACGTCGGGGAAGCGTGCTGGAAGTGAATGGAGACCGGGCGATTGTCCAGGTCTTCGAAGGCACTGCCGGCCTTTCGCCTCGAGACCTCACGGTCAAGTTTTTGGCGAAGGGCATCGAGTTGGGCGTGTCCCAGGACATGCTCGGCCGCGTCTTCGACGGCTTTGGCCGGCCGATTGACGACGGCCCGGCCATTATCCCGGAGAAATGGCTCAACATCAACGGCAACCCGATGAACCCCTACGCGCGCGACTATCCGAACGAGTTCATCCAGACCGGCATCTCGACCATTGACCTGCTCAATACACTTGTGCGCGGGCAGAAACTGCCGATCTTCTCCGGCTCCGGGCTGCCGCACTCGCGCATGGCGGCGCAAATCGCGCGCCAGGCCCGTGTGCTCAAGACCGGCGAGAAATTCGCCGTGGTCTTCGCCGCCATGGGCATCACCTTCGAGGAATCGGAGTTCTTCATCGCCGACTTCAGGCGCACCGGCGCCATCGAGCGCGCCGTGCTCTTCATGAACCTGGCCGACGATCCCGCCATCGAGCGCATCGCCGTGCCGCGCATGGCCCTCACCGCCGCCGAATTCCTCGCCTATGAGAAAGACATGCACGTCCTCGTCATCCTGACCGACCTGACGAACTACTGCGAGGCGCTGCGCGAAATCTCCGCCGCCCGCAAAGAAGTGCCCGGCCGCCGCGGCTATCCCGGCTACCTCTACACCGACCTGTCCACCATCTACGAACGCGCCGGACGCATCAAGGGCAAGAGCGGATCCATCACCCAATTTCCCGTGCTCACCATGCCCGAAGACGACAAGACGCACCCCATCCCCGACCTGACCGGGTACATCACCGAGGGCCAAATCATCATCAGCCGGCCCCTGCACGCGCAGGGCATCTACCCGCCGGTGGACGTGCTGCCCTCGCTGTCCCGCCTCAAGGACAAGGGTGTCGGCGCGGGCAAGACCCGTGAAGACCACGCCGACGTGATGAACCAGTTGTACGCGGCCTACGCGCGCGGCAAGAACGCCAAGGAACTCGCGGTCGTGCTCGGCGAATCCGCTCTGAGCGAATCCGACATCCTCATGGTGAAGTTTGCAGACGCCTTCGAGGACCGCTTCATCCGGCAGGGGGAAGACGAAAACCGGACCATCGAGGAGAGCCTCGCCATCGGCTGGGATCTGCTCGCCATGATTCCGAAGTCCGAACTCAAGCGCGTGCGCGATGCCTACATTGAGAAGTATTACCCGAAGAAGGACTGAACGCCTTTTAACGCGATAAGGAAGGCAACACAATGCGCCTGGCGGTCAACCCGACACGCATGGAACTGCTCCGGCTGCGCAAGCGGCATGTCGTCGCGAAGCGCGGCCATAAACTGCTCAAAGACAAACTCGACGGTTTAATGAAGGATTTCGGCAACTACGCCAAGGTCTATCGCGAAGCCCGCCTCGCCGTGGATGAGGAATTGCCGCGCGTGCTCAAGTTCTTCGTGCTCGCCGAAGCCACTTCCTCGCGCCTCATCACCGAAGATGCGCTCGAACTCACCCGGCAGGACCTCCATATTGTTGAAAAGCCGCGCCGCATCATGAGCGTCGTCGTCCCGCATCTCGAAATCACCTTCGGCGAAAGCACCGGCGGCTACTCGCTCATCCATACCTCCTCCGAACTCGACAAGGCCATTGCCGGACTCAAGGCGTTCCTGCCCAGACTCCTCAAAATGGCCGAACTCGAACAGACCATCCGCCTGCTCAGCCTGGAAATCGAGAAGACCCGCCGCCGCGTCAACGCGCTCGAGCACACCATCATCCCCCGCATGGAAGAAACCATCAAGTACATCAAGAGCAAACTCGACGAGATGGAACGATCCACCACCAGCCGCCTCATGAAGATCAAGGCCCAACGCCTCGCCCAGGAAGCCTGATCCCTTTTTCAAATTGCAGAGATGCCGGGGATTTTCCTATGCTGTCGCCGCAACGGAAGACATAGGAGGAGGATCAGTCATGTCAGGATTTCGTGCAGGGGCGGCGCGGCGCGTGGTCACGCCGAATCCTTTGCTGCCGGTGACCCGGGGGGCGGATGCCTGCCGCCCCGCAGAGACGCTGCTCATGGATTTGGAAGTGCGGGTGGTGGTCTGGGAATCCGGGCCGGTGCGGGTGGCGGTTGCAAGCGAGCCGTTTCTGGGCTTTCCGGCGCGCCTGTGCGAGCGGGTGCGGGCGAAGGTGCGCGGCGTTCCCCGGGAAAACATCCTCATTGGCGCCACGCATTGCCACAGCGCGCCCGATCCCTATGGCTTTCCGAACAGCGATGGCGGCTACGACATTGATTTCAATTATCTCTATGGCGTGTGCGACGCAACGGCGGACGCGATCAATGAGGCAGTGGCAGGGCTGGAGCCCGCAGTATTGAAGGTCGCCACGGGTGAAGCGCAGGGCAAGATCGCCTACAATTACTATGCGCCGGACCTGTATGACCCCCGATGCCATGTCATCCAGGCGGTGCGCCCCGGCAATGGCGTCATCGCCACGCTCGTGAACTACGCGATTCATCCGGAAATCCTGCTTCAGCAGAATGTTTGCAGCCCGGACCTCATCGGCCCGCTGTGTGCGCGGGTGGAGGAACTCGGCGGCGGGACCGCCGTGTTTATGAACAGCGCCCAAGGCGGCATGGTCACCGCGGACATTCGCTCGCCCGAGGGCGACAAGGAGGAGTGGCCGGAATGTGAGCGCATCGGCCACCTGCTCGCGGAAGAGGCGATGCGTATTGTGGGCGATGTCCCCGTGCAAGAATCGCCGGTGCTGTGGTGCGGCGCACAGACCATCGTGTTTCCAGTGAATGAGATCATGGGGCAGATGCTCACCATGTTGCACCCGGAAAGTCGCGATGGCGACGATTCCCCCAGAACCGAAATCCCGGCCATGCAGAACCTGGTAAACATCGGCAACGCGCAAATTCTCACCATCCCCGGCGAGGCGCTGCCCGCCATCGGTTTCTATCTGAAACGCAAGATGCGCGGCCGCCACAACCTGATCTTCGGCCTCACCAATGACGCCTTGGGTTATATCCTCACCAAGGTGGATTACGATAGTTTCAAGGTCTATGAGTACATTTCCGCCACCTGCCTGCACGAAATGATGGGGGAAATCCTCATCGAAAAGAGCCTGAAATTCATCGAATCGGCCCCGCTCCCTTCGCAATAAAGCACCCCCATTTCGTATTTGTGTGATTTTTCATCCGTCGCGGACGTAGAATGCCATCTTCTGAAGTATGCGCAACATTTCATCCGACTGGCGTAACCCTTGGAATCAACACACATGATGAGGCATTTGCGAAATGGACTGTTTCCGGGCATAAGAACACGAAAAATCCCGGTTTTTAGCCGGGGCTCAGGCCCCTGACACCTGCTTTGCAAATGCCTCATGACATTTTTTTCCTCATTGCGAGCGGTGCGGCGCGCCGCGCCGCCAGGCGAAGCAATCTGAAACAACGGCGACTGCATGATGTCCGAGATTGCTTCGCTTCGCCCGCAATGACGAGGATTCCGGGTTGTCGGGTAGGCTGAAATTGTTGTATTGCCAAGAAAGCGCGTTTCCCATCTCCAGCGAATCGCCGCCGAAGGCGGTGGGGGACTCGCAATGACGAAGTTATGCGCAGTGGTTGCTTCAGTCGGCTGAAACGCTGCACGGATGCAGTTCGGGAGTGGATGTCATGGATTTGCTGAAAGCGTTGGCGGCGGAATGTGTATGCGCGGGACGTAATATAGCGAACAAGACGGAAGCGCTGGCCGAAATCGCGCGGCTCGCGAAGCGGCACCCCGCGCTGCGCGATTTTGATGAAGCGGCGATTGACGCTGCGCTGACCGATCGCGAGGCATTGGGATCGACAGGATTTACACGGGGCATTGCGCTGCCGCACTGCCGCCTGCCGGGTTTCGACGCCTTTGCTGCGGGACTTTTGACGGCCCCCGACGGCGTGCCGTTCAAGTCACTGGATGGGCGCAAGACGCGGCTGTTCGTCTTTGTGATCTCCCCGGAAGAGGAGCGTTTCGAGGAACACAACCGGCTGATGGGGGACATCGCGGAAATTGTACAGAACCCCGAAGCGGTGGCGGAACTGCTGCGCGAAACGACGGATGCCGGACTCTATGCCTGTTTCCGGAAGCAAGCGGCAGCGCTTGCGCAGCGCGCCGCCCAGGACGCGGCGAAGGGAGCGCGGCGATGAAGTCCGGATTGGTGACGGTTAAGCAATGCACAAATCCATTTGAATCGGCGTTTCTGAAGGATTACCTGGAGCGCAACGGTATTCCGGCGCGGGACACGGGTGCGGAACTGCGCGCTTTTACGGGACGTTATGGCCTGTTGTCGCGCGGCTGTCGCGTGCAGGTGCGGCCAGAAGATGCGGCGCGCGCCCGAAAACTGCTGGAGCGTCCGCCGGAGGCGCCGTTGGGATTCGCTGCATACGGCGTTGTGGAACCTGCCGCGCCGATCTTCGATGTGCGCGGCAATCTGTTGCGCTGCCCCAATTGCGGTTCAGACAACGTGGAGGAAGTCGCGATCTCGCCCATCATCCGTGTTCTTGCGACCGTCTTGCTCTTGGGATTGCCGCTGTTGGTGGCGCGAAAACGCGCGTGGGTATGTCGTGATTGCGATTGGGATTCCACGCGATCTGCCGCAGGAGCACCCGAAAAGGATGACGCCCCCGACGCATGAAGAGGCGCGCGCCGCCGCGGATGCGCTGGCGCGGCGCATCGGATGGCGGAAGACCGTCCTGTTTTCGCTGCTGCCCCTCGCGCTGCTGCTGGCGGCGCTGTGGCGGATTGCCGCCGCGCAGCGCGAGCGCAACCGCCGCATCCTGGAAAACCCGGAAGCGGACTACATGTCCGGCGCGCGGCATGTCCATACCCCCGAAGAAGTGGCCGACCGCATGCGGCAATATGAACGCAATATCTCCATCATTCTTTCGCTGTGCCGCGATCACGGCGTCCCCGTCATCATCGGCACGATGGCGTCTAATTTATGGAAACCCGGACTGGCCACGGAAGCCATGCGGGAACAGGTGCAAATGCTGTATGCGCAGGGACGTCATGCCGAAGGGATGGCGTTTGCGCGGGAACTGCTCCGCGACCACGGCCGCCATCAGGCATCCGACACGGAAAACGGGATCATCCGCACATTGGCCGAGCGCTATCGCATCCCAATCGCCGATGTGGAGGCTGCTGTTATCGCCGCCGAACCCCACGGCGTCCCCGGTGAAACCCTGTTCAATGACCGCTGCCACCTCAACCAGGCCGGCAACCAAATCCTCATCCGCGCCTACCCCGATCAAATCATACCGCTGCTCGCCGCGCATTGCCGACCGTAGGTGCGCGCGCAGCGGCGGCATGGGATTGTCGCCGTGTCCCCGTCGGTTTGTCCGGATCGCCCCACTCATCCAACGCCGTTAAACCGTTCCCAATCCCAGGTACCACGTCGCGATGCTGAAATAGATGATTACGCCGCCGATGTCCGCGAGCGAAGTGACAAGCGGGCCGCTGGCGGCCGCAGGGTCCAATCGCAGCCGGGTCAGCAGGAAGGGCAATACCGTGCCGACGAGCGATCCGAACATGACAATACACCACATGGACAGGGCGACGGGGACCATAACATCGGGCGCGCGCACAGCGGCGATGGACGAAACGGCAAGCGCCATCGTCAGGCCGATTAACAGGCAGGTGACGACGTCACGCATCACGATTCGAAACCAGTCACGCATGGCCACATCGCCGGTGGCCATGGCGCGCACGATGAGCGTGGCCGCCTGTGCGCCGGCATTGCCCGCGGAATCAATGAGCAGCGGCAGGAAAAAGACCAGCGCGACCACGGTCTCGATGGTATGCTCGAAGTAGGCAATGCCCGCGCCGGAAAAGATGTTCACGAAGACCAGGATCATCAGCCACGGCGTGCGCGCGCGGTAAAGCGTCCATAGTCCCGCTTCTTTCATGCCGGTTGCCACTGCGCCGACCGTCGCCATGCGGTGGAAGTCCGTCGTGGCTTCCTCCTCGCCGACGTCCATGATGTCGTCCACCGTGATGATCCCGACGAGACGATTGTCGCCGTTGACCACGGGCAGGGCGATCAGGTCGTACTTCTGCATCATGTGCAGCGCCTCTTCCTGGTCCTCATCGGTGCGGACAAAGAGCACGTTTGTCTTCATGATGTCGCGGATCAAGGCGTCCGGGTTGGCGAGAATCAGGTTGCGCAGCGAGACGAACCCCAGTAGTTTTCCGGCGGCGTCCACCACATAGGCGTAATAAATCGTTTCTTTGTTCGGCGCTTCGCGCCGCAACGCGTCAATCGCCTGCGCGGCCGTCCATTCCTCGCGCAGCGTCGCATGGTCCGACGTCATGATCGCGCCGGCGGTCTTTTCCTCGTAAGCGGACAGTTTCCGGATGTCGTCGCGCTCGGCCTGCGACAGGCGGGGGAGCACCGCTTCGCGCAGGTCTTCCGGCAACAGTTTCAGCAGGTCCACCCGGTCGTCCGCCGGCATGTCGTCCACGAGACACGCCAGATCGTCCAAGGGGATGGCCGCAGCCGTCTCGACCTGGAGTTCCGGTTCCAGATGGCTGAAAATCTCGACCCGCGCCGCCGCGGGGGCATGCCGGAGCACCTGCCAGATTTCCGGCGGTTCCAAGGCGGCAATGAGTTCGGCGACGGCGGCGGGATGCACCGATGCGCACAGTTCATGAAGGGGGGCCGCATTGCCTTCCGCGATGAACTCGCGGATTTCCGGCACCAGCAGCGGATTCCTGGTCTGCATGGTTCGCCTCCTTATGCGGCCGCGCCGGAGGATTGCGCAGCCCGGGGGCGAACCGGAAGGCTACACTCGGAAGGTGCGCCGACCGATCCCCACACGCGCCGCGAACGCCGTCCGTCGCGGGCCAGGGTCCTCAAGGTCTTCGGGCGTCAACGCCTGCGTCATGTTGTGGCGACTTGGACTGCCATCCGAGTCACACATTGCGTTTCCTCCTGATATACGGAAAAATGCGCGCGAACTGCGCATAAAGAACACGTCACGGCATATGGTACACGCATTGCCGGCGCCATGTCAAGAATGATAAAATCCGTCATCCGCAAGAAACGCAACCGATATTCGCCTTTTGTTCATGACGTCTCAAGGTGCTATGATTTCTTAGAATCCAGGTGGGGGATTCACTTAATACGCTGTGGGGAGATGGAGGCTTTTCTGTGCAACGGAAACTGGACAAGATTCTCAGAAGCGATGAGGAAATCATCAAGGAATCCGGGCTGATTCTTGATTTTGATGAGATCGCCCGCAAAGGCTCGATGACCCGCGAAGAAATCGCCATCGCCAAATGGCAGGGTATCTATCATTCGCGGCAACCGGGCAACCACATGGCGCGGGTGGTGATTCCGGGCGGGCAATTGACATCGGTGCAGGCGCGCGCGCTGGCGCGGCTTTCGGCGAAGTATTCCCCCAACCGCATCTCGTTCACGACGCGCCAGTCGGCGCAGTTACACTGCCTGAAATGCACGGAACTGCCTCAATTGCTGCGCGACCTGAATGCCGTGGAGTTGACGACCTTCCATGGCTGTGGCGACGTGACACGCAATGTGGCGGCCTGCCCCTGGGCGTCTATCTGCCGGCACCGGCGCATTGATGTGCTGCCGTATGCCAAGGAGACGGCGCGCCTGCTGAGCGCCAGCCGCGACCTGGACAACCTGCCGCGCAAGTTCAAAATCACTTTTTCCGGCTGTTGCGGCGGCTGCGGCCAACCCCATATGAACTGCATCGGCGTGGTCGCCATCGTTCGCCGTCGTCCCGACGGAACGGAGGAAACCGGGTTTCGCGTGAATATCGGCGGCGGGCTGGGCTGGAAGGCATTTGTGGCGCAGACGCTTTATACCTTCGTGCCGCCGGAGCAGATCGCGCGCGTATGCCGGGCCATCGGCATTCTCTTCCGCGATCATGGCGACCGCTGCATTCGCATGTATTCGCGCCTGAAATTCGTCGTTCATCGCCTGGGCATTGACCGGTGCCGCGAACTGGTGGATGCGATTCTCGACCAGGAAGGCGTGGACCGCAGCCGCATCGAAAGCGGTCCGGTCGAGGATTGCGGACCCGCCGTGCCCGACCGGCCCCTGATGGAAAAGGACCCCACAGGCACCGACGGCCTCGCGATTCAGCGGATCATGATCCCCAAGGGGGAAATGGCGTCGGCGGCGCTGGCGCGCATCGCGGACCTCGCCGACATTTACGGCGACAAGCATGTGTACAGCACCAACCGGCAGAATCTGGAAATCCATGGCGTAAAGCCGGAGCGCCTTCCGGAACTGCGCAGGGAAATCGAGGCGCTTGGCTTCCGCACAGAGGGCTTCTTCCAATTACAGGATGTTGTGACCTGCGTGGGGACCACCTATTGCCCCTTGGCGGTGTCCTGCACGCACGACACCTTCGATCTCTTGCAGGATGTGGTGAATGACCCGCGCTACGCCCCCATCCGCGAGAGGGTCATCATCCACCTCTCCGGATGCCCCAACTCCTGCGGCCAATACCAAATTGCCGACATCGGTTTGCGGGGGATGCGCATCCGGGAAATGCAAGGGTCCGCCGAAGGTTATCTCGTCGTCATCGGCGGCACGGAATCCCGGTATGCCGAACCGCTGGGCGAATTCAAGACGCCGGACTGCATTCGGGTCGTCCGTGCGGTGCTGGACACCCTGCTTGCGGCGAAAACCGATGAAACGCTTGCGGAGCATGTGCGGCGCGTGGGCATGCTGCCCTACCGCGACGCAGTCGCCGCGCTGGGGATCACGTATGAGAAAGCGCCGAATCCGCTGGAATGCTCATTGTTTACGGGCGAAGGCGGGACGGCGCTGGACCTGAAAACCGTGGCCCGTGATATCCCATGCCAGGAAGCCTGCCCGGCGAAGACCAACGTGCCGGACTATATCCGCCACATCGCCCATGGCGATCCCGAAGCGGCGCACCTTATCAACCAGGAAGACAACGTGTTTCCCAACGTGCTGGGCCGCGTCTGCACGCGGCCCTGCGAAGCGCGATGCCGCTATCAGTGGACCAGCACGCGGGGCGCAGTGCAAATCTGTCACCTCAAGCGCGTGGCGGCGGACAACAAACCGCAAAAGAGCGCGCCGCTGCCCGCATGGTTCGGCGCAACGGGCAAGAAAGTCGCTGTCGTTGGCGGCGGTCCGGCGGGATTGGCGGCAGCGCGTGACCTCAAGCGATATGGCCATGAGGTTACCGTGTACGAGCGACAGCAGCGGCTGGGCGGACAGATGCGCGCCATCCCAGCCTTTCGGTTGCCGCCCGACGCGGTGGATGAAGATATCGCAGCCATCGTGGACAGCGGCATCACGGTGCGACTGGGCGAATCGCTGGACGCGGCGGACGTGCTGCGCCTGCGCGATGCACACGACGCTATTCTCATTGCCACCGGAACGAATCGGCCCTATGGCCTCGACCTGCCCGGCCTGCCGGCCGGACTGGCCATTGAAGGATTGAATTTCATGATGCGCTACGTGGCCGGCGACCCGCCGCCGGTCAGCGGCCATGTGCTGGTCATCGGCGGCGGTTTCACCGCGGTGGACTGCGCACGCGCCGCGCGCCGCCTGCTCGGCGACACCGGCGACGTCGCCATCATGTACCGGCGCGGCGAGGCGCAGATGGCCGCCAGCCCGGCGGAATTGCATGAATTGCGCGCAGAAAAAATCCGTGTGGAAACGCTGGTCACACCGTTGGCCGCACAGGTGGAAAAGGGATCACTGAAAGCGGTGACCTTCCGCCGCACGCTGCTGGGCGAACCCGATGAAAGCGGCAAGCCCGCGTTCATTCCCATCCCGGGCAGCGAGTTCGACGCGCCCTGTGATACGCTTGTCTTCGCCATCGGCCAGACCCGCGAAGCGGAACTGCTGCCCAAAGGCGTGACAATGCTCCCCGATTCCCACGCCACCAGCATGCCGGGCCTCTTCATTGCGGGCGACTTCGCCTCCGGCAGCGGCGACATCATCCATTCCGCCGCAAGCGGCAAATCCGCAGCCGACGCCATTGACGCCTTCCTCATGGGCGCTCCCCGCCGCAGGACATATACCAACATACTGCCCGCTGGGCTTACCGGCCGCACCCGCGACCATGACCTCGTCTTTCCGCCGGAAATGCCCGTCCTGCCGCTTGAACAGCGCGGCGGCGATGCGGAGGTGGAATTGGGCTATGGACCCGACGCCGCACAGGAACACGCCTGGCGCTGCTACCTCTGCAACCACAAGTTCGAGATCGACCAGGACAAGTGCATCCACTGCGACTGGTGCATCCGCGTGTCGCCGCGCGACTGCATCCTGCGGCTCAGCCATCTCGAACGCGACGCCGACGGCGCGCCGCTGTCCTGGACCGAAGTCCCCGCCACGGCGGCCCATGAAGCCACCTACATCTGGATCAACAGCGACAACTGCATCCGCTGCGGCAACTGCATCAATGTCTGTCCAACAGACGCCATCTCGCTCCGCAAATGCGACCGCGTCACTGAAAATTGCCCTGTCGCACAGAAATGATTCCAGACTGCGTGCCGTACGTTGTTCACGCTTTGGCGTGCCGGGGTAGCCGGCACACCTCGGCTCAGTGACTCACCCCGGCTTGCTGAAGCGTGAACAACATACATCAGATTTCCGCATAACCGTGTGCGTTGGCGGCGGGGAGGTCGGAGCGGCCCATGAGGTAGAGGTCTATGGCACGGGCGGCTTCGCGGCCTTCGTGGATGGCCCAGACGACAAGGGACTGGCCGCGGCGGGCGTCGCCGGCGACGAAGACGCCGGGGCGCGCGGTCTGGAAGCGGTCGTCGGCTTTGATGGCCTGGCCGAAGCGGTTCTTGTCCCATTCGAGGCCGAGTTCGGCGATGAAGGCGTCGGCTTCGGGCGCGACAAAGCCCATGGCGAGCAGGACGAGTTCGCAGGGGATGCGCATCTCGCTGCCGGGCACTTCGCGCATGGCGCGGCGTCCGTTGCCGTCGGCGGCCCACTCGACCTTGACGGCGTGCAGCGCGGCGACATGCCCCGCGCCGTCGTCCTCGAAGCGTTTGGTGAGCACGCAGAACATGCGTTCGCCGCCCTCCTTGAGGCTGGATGAGACGCGCAGGATCATCGGCCACTGCGGCCAGGGGTTGTCCGCCGCGCGTTCGAGTGGCGGGCGCGGCAGCAGTTCGAGGTTGACCAGTGACTTGCACCCTTGCCGAATGCTTGTGCCGATGCAGTCGGAGCCGGTGTCGCCGCCGCCGATGACAACGACGTTCTTGCCGGTGGCGAGGATTTCCGGTCCCTGGACCGGCTTGCCGAGCAGGCGCGCGGTCTGCTGCGGCAGGAATTCCATGGCGCGATGAATGCCCCGGAGGTCACGTCCGGGCACGTCCATCTCGCGGGAACGGGTGGACCCGATGGCGATTAACACGGCGTCGTATGGGTCAAGTTCGGAGATGGGCACGTTCACGCCGACCTCGGCGTTGCAGCGGAATTCGACGCCCTCGGCCTTCATCTGGTCAATGCGCCGGAACACGATGGCCTTGTCGAGTTTGAACGCGGGGATACCGTAGGTGAGCAGGCCGCCGGGAGTGTCTGCCCGCTCATAGACCACGACATGGTGCCCGGCGCGGTTGAGTTGCTGTGCGGCCGCCAGGCCCGCCGGGCCGGACCCCACAATGGCCACTCTCTTGCCGGTGCGGTGATCGGGCGGTTCGGGTGCAATCCAGCCCTCGGCCCAGCCACGGTCGCCGATTTCGCGTTCGATCATCTCAATGGCGACGGGCGGCTCGTTGATGCCGAGCACGCAGGAACCTTCGCAGGGGGCGGGGCAGACGCGCCCGGTGAATTCCGGGAAATTGTTGGTGGAATGGAGCACGCGCAGCGCCTCGCGCCAGTCGTCGTCCTTCACCAGTTCGTTGAAATCGGGAATCTGGTTGCCGAGCGGGCACCCGGAATGGCAGAAGGGAATGCCGCAGTTCATACAGCGGTATGCCTGCTCGCGGATTTTCTCCGGCGGCAGCGACCGCACGAATTCTTTGTAATGCGTGATGCGCGACTCGGGCGCCTCGTCCGGCGCGAGTTCGCGGGTGAAGGCCATGAATCCTCTGGGTTTTTCAGGAAGCATGAACGGTCTCCTGTCGGGCTTGTTCCTGTTGGCGCAGGACGCGGGCATAATCGCGGGGCATGACGCGGACGAAGCGCGTCACCGCGTTCTGCCAGTCGTCAAGAATGCGCCGGGCGACGGGGCTGCCGGTGTATTGCGCGTGGCGTTCAAGCATGCCGCGCAGTTCCGGGAGGCTTTTCGCGTGCAACGGCTTCAGGTCCACCATGCCCGTATTGCACCGGGCGGCGAACGTGCTGTCCGGGTCGTACACAAACGCGATGCCGCCGCTCATGCCCGCGGCGAAGTTGCGTCCGGTGCGGCCGAGGATGGCGGCGCGGCCGCCGGTCATGTATTCGCAGCCGTGGTCGCCCACGCCCTCCACGACGGCCCATGCCCCGCTGTTGCGCACGCAGAAGCGTTCGCCCGCCAGCCCGCGGAAATAGGCTTCGCCGCCGGTCGCGCCGTAGAGCGCCACATTGCCGACGATGATCTGGTCTTCGGGTTTGCCGCCCGTGCGTTCCAGCGCGTCCAGAAACGCTTGCGGGGGAGTCACAATGATTTTGCCGCCGGAAAGCCCCTTGCCGACATAGTCGTTTGTTTCGCCGACCACGTTCAGGGTGACGCCGCGAATCGCGAACGCGCCGAAACTCTGGCCTGCCTGGCCCTCGCAGTCAATCCAGATCGTATCTTCCGGCAACGACCCCGTGTACATGCCGAGCCGGTGGCGGCGGGTCAGTTCGCTGGAGAGCATCGTGCCGACCGTGCGGTGGATATTGCGGATTTTCTGCGCGAAGCGCACCGGTTCCTTACGTTCCAGGGCGGGCGCGGCCTTCCGCATGAGTTCGTGGTCCAGCGCCTTGTCCATGCCGTGGTCCTGCTGTTTGCTGCAATAGCGCGTGGACCCCTCCCACGGTTTCGGCATGTGGAGGATGCGCGAGAAGTCCAGTCCCGCCGCTTTCCAGTGGTCGGGCAGCGGGTCGAATTCCAACATGTCCGCCCGACCGATCATCTCATTCATCGTGCGCAAACCGAGCGACGCCATGATGCGTCGGCATTCCTCCGCCACGAAGAAGAAGTAATTCACCACGTATTCCGGTTTGCCGGTGAATTTTTTGCGCAGTTCGGGGTCCTGTGTCGCAATGCCCACGGGACAGGTGTTCAGGTGGCATTTGCGCATCATGATGCAGCCGCTGACAATCAACGGTGCCGTGGCGAAGCCGAATTCGTCCGCGCCGAGCATGGCGGCAATCGCCACATCGCGCCCCGTCTTCAGTTGACCGTCCACCTGCACGCGGATGCGGTCGCGCAGATCATTTTCGACCAGCACCTGGTGCGTTTCGGAAAGGCCGAGTTCCCACGGCAATCCGGCGTATTTGATGGAGGTCAGGGGCGACGCGCCGGTGCCGCCGTCGTGTCCGCTGATGAGCACGAGATCGGCCTTGCCTTTCGACACCCCCGCCGCGATGGTTCCGACGCCCACGGCGGAGACCAGTTTCACGGAAACCTTGGCGTAAATGTTGGCGTTCTTGAGATCGTGGATGAGTTGCGCGAGGTCCTCGATGGAATAGATGTCGTGGTGCGGCGGCGGGGAGATCAGTTCGACGCCGGGGGTGGAATAGCGGACCCTGGCGATTTCGTCGAAGACTTTGTGGCCGGGCAACTGGCCGCCCTCGCCGGGTTTGGCGCCCTGTGCGATCTTGATCTGCAATTCGTCGGCGTTCACGAGGTATTCATTGGTGACGCCGAAGCGGCCCGACGCAACCTGCTTGATGGCGCTGCGCCGGAAATTACCGTCGGGGTCCGGCGCGAAGCGTTTGGGGTCCTCGCCGCCTTCGCCGGTATTGCTGCGGCCGCCGATGCGGTTCATCGCGATGGCGAGGTTTTCGTGCGCCTCCTTGCTGATCGAACCGTAAGACATCGCGCCCGTGCAGAAACGTTTCACAATCTCAGATGCCGGCTCCACCTCTTCCAACGGGATGGGACTCCCCGGCTTGAAGCGGAGCAATCCGCGCGGTGTTGCCAGCGTGCGGTTGCGGTCGTTCACCTCTCGCGCGAATTCCTCATAGGTTTTTTCATCGCCGCTGCGGGCGGCGTGCTGGAGTTTCGCGACCGTTTCCGGGTTCCACTGGTGAAACTCGCCGCGCCGTCTCCAGCGATACGCGCCGCCAATGTCGGGTTCCGGCGCGCGCGATCGGCGCGGGGGATAGGCCATGGCGTGGCGCATCAGCGTTTCCCGGGCGATCTCCGCCATGCCGATGCCCTCGATGCGCGAGGCGGTGCCGGCGAAACAGCGATCGATCACCGCGTTGTTCAGGCCGACCGCCTCGAAAATCTGCGCGCAGTGGTAACTCTGCTGCGTCGAGATGCCGATTTTCGACATCACCTTGAGCAGCCCCTTTTCCAGCGCCTTGACGTAATTCTTGTGCGCCATGCCGGGACGTTCCTCCGTGATGACCCCGCGCCTCAGCAGGTCGTCAATGATTTCGTACGCGAGATAGGGGTTCACGGCGCCCGCGCCGTAGCCGGTGAGCAGCGCGCAGTGCATCACCTCGCGCGCCTCGCCCGTCTCGACGATCAGCCCGCACTCCGTGCGCTTGTGGACGCGCACCAGGTGCTGGTGCACGCCGCCCACGGCGAGCAGGCTAGGGATCGGCGCGGCGTCCGGCCCTGCGCCGCGATCGGAAAGCACCAGCAACGAGGCTCCGGCGTCCACCATCGCCTCCGATTCGCGGCACAGCCGGTCGATCGCCACTTCCATTGCTGCCGGGCCGTCGTGCGCGGGAAAGAGCGTGGAAAGCACCGCCGTCTTCAGGCCGGGCTGGTCCATCGCCTTGATGTGCGCCAACTGCGCATTGGTGAGAATGGGCGATTGAATGTGCAGCCGGCGACAGTCCAAGGGGTCTTCGCCGAGGAGATTGCCTTCCCGGCCCAGGTCCATCTCCAGCGACATGACAATTTCCTCGCGGATGGGATCAATCGCCGGATTGGTTACCTGGGCAAAGAGTTGCTTGAAGTAATTGAACAGCAGTTGCGGCTTGTTCGACAGCACCGCGAGCGCCGTGTCATTGCCCATCGAACCGATCGGCTCCTTGCCGTCCGTGGCCATTGGCGCGATGAGGATTTCCTCGTCTTCTCTGGTGTAGCCGAAAATCTGCCGGCGTTCGAACAGCGGGGTGTCTTCGGAAGCAGTTTTGGGGGCTTCCGGTTTTTCAGGCAACATTACCCGGTGGGTATCGAGCCAGACGCGATAGGGCTGGCGCTTCGCCAGCCGCATCTTGATTTCCTCGTCCCCGACAATGCGCTGCTCTTCCGTGTCAATCAGGAACATGCGGCCGGGTTCGAGACGGCCCTTCTTCACAATCTTGTCCTGCGCCACCTCCAGCACCCCCACCTCCGACGCCATAATGACCTGCCCGTCATCGGTCACCCAATAGCGCGAGGGTCGCAGGCCGTTGCGGTCGAGCACCGCTCCGATGCGCACGCCATCGGTGAACGCGATCGAGGCCGGGCCGTCCCACGGCTCCATTTTGGCTGCATGGAATTCGTAGAACGCCTTCTTCTCGTCCGACATGGACTCGTGGCCGCTCCACGGCTCCGGGATCATCATCATCATCGCGTGGTCCACGGAGCGTCCACCGCGCACCAGCAGTTCAAAAGCGTTGTCGAAGATGGCCGAATCGCTCGCGCCGGGCGTCAGCGACGGCAGCACTTTCTTCACATCGGCGCCGAAGAGCGGACTTACAAAATGGTGCTCGCGCGAACTCATCATGTTGATGTTGCCGCGCAGCGTGTTGATTTCGCCGTTGTGCGCGAGGAACCTGAAAGGATGCGCGAGCGGCCATGTCGGAAGCGTGTTCGTGCTGTAGCGCTGGTGCACGATTGCGAGCGCGCTTTCCGCCAGCGGACTGCGGAGGTCTTCGTAATAGCGGTCCATCGCCTCCGGCAGGAACAAGCCCTTGTAAACGATCGTCCGGGCCGACATGCTCGTGAAATACATTTGTTTCTTGCCCGGAAGGTTTGACTCGTCCACGCGCGTCGAGATGGTCCGTCGAATCACGAAGAGTTTGCGCTCGAAGGCCTCGATGTCCAACCCCGGCGCGCGCCCAATGAACACCTGCCGGATCACCGGTTCGTTGCGGCGCGCCAGCCAGCCGATGGCCCCAGAATTGCGCGGCACATCGCGCCAGCCCAGCAGCGTCTGCCCCTCCTCCGCTATCGTTGCGTTGACAATCCTTTCGCAGGCCTCGCGCGACGGCGCATCCTGCGGCAGGAACGCCATGCCCACGCCGTAGGCGCCGGCTTCCGGCAGGGTGAACCCCAGGCGTTCGGCTTCCTCTGCGAAGAACCGGTGCGGCAATTGGATGAGCATCCCGCAGCCGTCGCCCGTCTCCGGGTCGCAGCCGCAGGCGCCCCGGTGGGTCAGATTCACCAACACCTGGAAGCCCTGATCCACAATCGCGTGTGTCCGCCGACCGTCAATATTGACCAGAAAACCGACTCCACAGGCGTCGTGTTCCTGGGAAGGCTCATACAGGCCGTTGCGGGAGATGAAAGTTCTCATGAATATTGTCGCGTCCTCTCTTTGAAAAACGCGCCGAATCCTGTGCGATCCGGCGGGATACTTTGGTCAAGGATGTCCACAGCGGAAACCAAAAATTCCGTTCCAAATGGTATGCTACAGGAAAACACCGGCCAATAGCAAATTCATCCAATTTGCCCTTGCTTTTTCCCCGAAAACGAAGAACGAGAAATACCGGAATTTCTTCCCACATGCCTTGTTGTCTCCCGTTGTTCTCTCAAAAAACCTACATAATGGTAGGACTTTTCCTGCGATTCTGTCCGTTCTTGAAAACCGGAAAAACACGATTCTTCCCATAAAAGGCGCGATTGTGGCGCGAATCCGCAGTGGAGTCGATCTTTTACAACCATACAGACGCATTTTTTATGCCATTTTCGATTGGTATGGACGGCAGGGCCGTCGGGGGCTGAGGGACAGCGGGCGGAAAACGCAAACGCGGCGACAGAATCCCAAAGTTGATCCCCGGCGGCATTCCCTGTAGGATCACGGCGACATAGGCAGGGCATCAATGAATATCCTGGGAATATCCGCATTTTACCATGACAGTGCAGCGGCGCTGTTGCGCGATGGAGAGATCGTTGCTGCGGCGCAGCAGGAGCGCTTTTCCCGGAAAAAGCATGATCCGTTATTCCCCGTCGAAGCCGTGCATTACTGTCTGCGCGAGGGCGGCATCGGCCTCTCCGAGGTGGATTATCTCGTCTTCTACGACAAACCTTTCCTGAAATTCGAACGACTTTTGATGACCTATTTGAGTACGGCGCCCAAGGGCCTGCGCTCGTTCTTGTCTCAGATGCCGTCCTGGCTGAAGGAAAAGTTTCTGATGCGCAGCACCATCCGCAAGATATTGGGCTACGAGGGCGAGATTCTCTTTTCTACGCATCACCTTTCGCATGCCGCCGCCGCCTTTTTTCCCAGCCCCTTTGAGGAAGCGGCGATCATCACTGTGGACGGCGTGGGAGAATGGTCCACCACAACCTATGGCGTGGGGCGGGGACCCCGGGTGGAGATTCTCAAGGAAATCAGATTTCCGCATTCGCTCGGTCTGCTGTATTCCGCCTTCACCTACTTCACCGGCTTCAAGGTCAACAGCGGCGAATACAAACTCATGGGGCTGGCGCCTTATGGCGATCCGGCCTATGTGGATGTCATCAAGCGGGAATTGATTGATATCCGCGAAGACGGTTCGTTCCGGTTGAATATGAAGTATTTCGATTATTGCGCGGGGCTGCGGATGACGCACCGGCGCTTCGACCAACTTTTCGGCGGGCCGCCGCGCAAGCCGGAGGGCAGGATCACCCAGCGGGAAATGGACCTTGCGCGGTCCATCCAGGTGGTAACGGAAGAGATCATGCTCAATATCGCGCGGCACGTACACCAGCAGACCGGCCTGAAATACCTGGCGCTGGCGGGCGGGGTCGCGCTGAATTGTGTGGCGAATGGACGCCTTTTGCGTGAGGGGCCCTTCGAGGATATCTGGATTCAACCCTGCGCAGGGGATGGCGGCAACGCCTTGGGCGCCGCGCTTGTCGCCTGGCACCAGGTACTCGAACATCCGCGCACGCCCGATGCCCGCCGCCAGAAGGCGTCCTATCTCGGCCCCGCCTTTTCGGATGATGAAATCGAGGCATACCTCAAGCACGAGAACATCCCCTATGCCCGGCTGGCGGAGGATGAAATCCCGGAGACGGTGGCGGACCTTATCATGCAGGAGAAAGTGGTGGGGTGGTTCCAGGGACGCATGGAATTCGGGCCGCGCGCGCTCGGCGCGCGCAGCATCCTCGGCGATCCCCGGTCCCGCGAAATGCAGTCCGTGCTCAACTTGAAAATCAAGTTCCGGGAATCTTTCCGCCCCTTTGCCCCCTCGGTCATGATCGAACACGCCGACGAGTGCTTCGACCTGCGCGGCAAGGAAAGCCCCTACATGTTGCTCGTGGCAGATGTGCTGCCCCACCGGCTGCGCCCGCTATCGGAAGAGGATCGCCGCGCCACCGGTTTTGACAAACTCCGCGTGGTCCGGTCCGACCTGCCCGCCATCACGCATGTGGACAATTCCGCCCGGATTCAGACCGTCCGTCGTGGAGACAACCCGCGTTACCATGCGCTGCTCGAGGCTTTTTACCGAAAGACCGGCTGCCCCGTGTTAATCAATACTTCATTTAATGTGCGCGGGGAGCCGATTGTGTGCACGCCCAAGGAGGCATACACCTGCTTTATGCGCACGCACATGGATTATCTCTGCATGGGGTCTTTCCTGTTGGATAAAACCCAACAAAAACCCTGGAAAGACGAATTTGACTGGCGCGAGGAGTTCGAATTGGACTGATCGCCCCTACGGATTCAATGAAAGCGTCAAGATGATAGAAGTGGACACCTCCAGCAGAGCGGAACAACGCAAGTTCGGCGTGATCATGGCCGTCGCCATCGCCGTGCTCGGCACGATTCGCTGGGCATGGCACGGATTCGAGCACTTTCCGTCCTGCTTCTTTGCCGTCGCCGCGATATTCCTGCTGCTTGGACTGGTCGCGCCGCGCGCGCTCAAACCTGTCTTTGTCGCGTGGATAAAGTTTGCCATCGTCCTTAACTGGATTATGGTCCATCTGTTTCTGACCCTGGCGTTTTACCTGATGTTCACGCCGGTCCGTCTCATCCTGCATTTCTTCAGCGAGGATCCCCTCAAAAGGGAATGGCTGCCCCCGGACCAAAGTTACTGGGAGGAACCCGAAAAACAGCCCCAGAAACTAGACGATTATCGTAATCAGTTCTGAATGATCCGTGCCGAAGCGTTTCAGCCAACCTTCCACGTTTGGGAATCTATTCTGAATCTTTTGCTTGCTTTTTCTGGGGCGATGGGGTAAATTGTCATCAAAGGGCAGAATCGGGAAAAAACAGGGCAGGCAGTCTGGCTTAAAGGGAATGTACGGCCCGTATCACTGGTTATTGTCACCAGAGCATCCACACTTGCCAATGTGGCCGGCGGGCGCGTGCGCATTTCAGACAATGAATCGGAAAGGATTTCAGCATGAAATGGGGAAGGAATTCGGGGTGGCGGCGTGACACGTTGCTGATGGTGGGGGCATTCGTGTTCCTGTTGGGGGCGATGGGCCAGGAAGCGGGCGCGCAAACCACTCGGATTTTGATCGTGGGCGACAGTTGGGCCCAGCAGACATGGCAGGGAAACGCCTGGCCGCCGGTACTGGGCACGTACGGGTTAAGCGAGTGGGGGGTGGAGGGATCCAGTACAGCCATCGGGGGCACCACCGCCGCCGTGTGGACGGACCCCGCTGCGCTGGCGTTGATCGGCAATGCGATTGCGGCGAATCCGACGATTGACATCATCCATTTAAGTATCGGCGGCAATGATATGCTCGCCGGGCAATCGCTCGGCGGCTGGCACACCGGCCTCTCGCCCGCCGAGGAAAGCGCGCTCTTCGATCAAATCCAGGCGAATATCGAGATCATCGTGGATTATTGTCTTGGAATCCGGCCGGACATCAAGGTGGGTCTGATTGATTACGACTATATCAATCTCTGGGAAACGTCACTGGCGGGCATCCAGAGCGCGCAATTGCTGCAACTCAACCTTGGAAATCCATCGCCCAGCCGGCTAAATGCCGCATTCACTAACATGGGCCTGCGCAAACGCGCCATTGCGAATGCGCGCAATCGTGTCCTGTATGTGCATAGTTGGGGATTACAGCATTACCGCCGGGGCCACCCGGGTTTCTGGGACGAAGGGTTCATCTATCGCCCCCCATTCAACCCCAATACCTCGCCATTCCCGGGCTGGCCGCCGACATATACGCCCTATCCCGGCGGCAACCCCATCTATCCCACGCCGCGCGCCAGCCTCGCGGCCAACGGAGATGATCCCATTCACCTGAATGTGACGGGCTATAAAGATATTTGCGCGAATGCGCTGGGGCAGGGTTTCGGCGGCTGGCTGATAGATTTGATTGGACCGACCGTGCTTTCCATTACCCGACAGGCGGGCGCCCCCAATCCCACAAACAATCAACTGCTCGACTTTGTCGTCACCTTCAGCGAGCCGGTACGCACGGTTTCCGTTTCCGACTTCGCCGTGGACGCATCCCCGACCATTGCCGGCGCATTCGTCGCCAATGTCACGGGCAGCGGGTCAGTGCGCACCGTCACCGTGAACCGGGGCACCGGCGAAGGCCAGATCAGCATTGATTTTATTGACAATGACACAGTATATGACCTGAATTGGCGGACCGCGGGCAATGACGGTGTCCCGCCCGCCTTCGGCGATGCCGGTTTTTATAACGGGGAGTATTACACAATTGACACCGGCCCCCCGAGCGTGAGCATCACGCCGGGCATCCCCACGCCCACATTTCTCACCGTCGCACCTTTTACGGCGCAGTTCAGCGAACCGGTCACCGGTTTCACCGCCGGCGACATCCAGTTGTCCGTGACTGGACCGGGCACGGCCCAGGTCGTCAATTTTGCGGGGACCGGTGCGACCTATACCTTCGGTGTGTCTGTTACGCGCTCGGGCAACATCACGGTGGATGTCATTATCCCGGCAGGTGCAGCCTTCGATGTGATGAATAATCCAAACACCCCCGGAATCTATAGCGGCTTTGCATTCAATCTGCCGCCGAGTGCTGATGGCGACCCTTACCTCAGCACCGGCGAACTCGGCAATCTATTGTTGAACAGCGGCGATACGCTCGATATCTATACGGGAATCGGGGCCAATCAGCCCGCCTATCGCGTCAATGGCGGCCCGTTTATCCAGGCGGAATTGATAAATGTAGGCACTGGCGACCTTGTCGCCAAATACAACTTCGTCAATGTCCGCGTTCCAGCAGGCGTTACCGTCAACATCACCGGCGACAATCCTCTTGCCATCGCCGCTACGCAAAACATCGAGTGGAACGCCGCGCTGGATGTATCCGGCGCAGTTCCCGGGCGGGCGGGCGGCGGCCGCGGCGGCGCGGGCGGTGCAGGCGGCGCGGGCGGTGCCGGTGGCGGCGGCAGCACTTCCGGCGGCGCGGGCGGTGCTCCCGCTTCGGGCGGCCAGGGCAGCCCCGGCCCGTTGGTGGATTTGGGCAACGGTTTGGGCAATGGCGCAACGGGCGGGGGCCGTAACGCGGGTAATCCAGGCGGAAGCGGCACCGCCGGCAATCCGGGCAATCAAGGGAACCCCGGTGACAGCGGCATGTTGGGTTTCGGCGCCATGGGCGCAGCAGGTATTGCCGGTGCCGGTGGGGCCGCCGGTGTCAGCGCCTCGCAGACCAATAACGGCGCACCTGGGGCAGGCGGTGGTGGCGGCGGTTCCGGGGGACCTTGGCGTTATGGATTTGAGGGCCAGCCAAATCAGGCCGGCGGCGGCGCAGCAGGCAATCCGGGCGGGAACGCCGGAATTGGCGCCTCTGGTGGCGCGGGCGGGCCGGGCGGCCCGGGCGGTAACGCACAAATGACCGCTCCGGCGAATACGTTAGCGCTGGCTGCGGGCCATGGCGGTGGTGGCGGTGGCGGTGGTGGCGGCGGCGCGGGCGGCCAGGGCGGCGGCAAAGGTGGCGGCGGATCGAGTGGTGGTGGTGGCGGCGGCGGCGGTTTGGCTTGGAATACTCACGTCGCACAATGCAATACACCGGTGGATGGCACGGGCGGCAACGGTGGTGCGGGCGGTACCGGCGGTTCGGGCGGCAACGGCGGCCAGGGTGGTACCGCACTCAGTGGCGCAACCGGCGGTGGGGGCGGTGCGGGTGGCGGCGTGGCCGTGTTGGCTGCGCGTGGTCTGTTGTCTTTTGGCGGCAGTGCAAACATCTCCTCCAGTGCGCCTGGTTCTGGTGGCTCACAACGGGCGGCCCAACCCGGCAATCCCGGTTCAGACCCCGGCAACAACGGAAGTGGCGGCGGCACCGGGAATAATGGCGGCACAGGCGTTTGGTGGACATCTTTTTTTGGATGCTGGCCGACCTATGTGAACGGCGGGCAGGGTGGAAACGGCGGAACGGGCGGTCGTGGCGGCACAGGAGGTCAGGGCGGCCCCAGTGGCGCATCAGGAGCGGGCGGTGGTGGGGGCCTTGGCACGCCAGGCATGGTGAAACTGCATGGTTCCGTCGTGCTGGCAGCCGCCGGCAGTGTCAACTGCGATAACCATACCGCTTCCGGCGCTACTGATTTGATGGGTCGCTACACCACCATATCCAATCTCGCCTTGGCACACATCACAACGCCTGTATTCAGTGATGATATTCTGACCGGCACAACCACGAACGCTCCGGTCCTGCGCGCGCCGGCCCCATATAATGCCGCCGTCAATACCCCGCTCATTCCGCAGTTGCAGGGCGGCGTGGCGACCGGCGGCTTCTGCGAGGCTTCCTTCTGGAACCAATCATCGGTGATTACGCCGGGCGTGGACATGCTGGAGGTGGTTGACCTGGGGCTTTCGACGCCGTTCGCGGGTTTCCGGCAGATATTCCTGGTCAACACAGGCCAGGGCGACGCCTTTGATGTGGTTCTTCGCGTGCAGGGGTCCCCCAGTTATGTCATAGGAACGGTGTGGAATGGGAACATCTGGACCACCTGCATCCCCGACGGCGTGGAGTATTTCGTGGATGTGGGGATGGACATTACGGTCAGCCCGGCGACGGCGGACCTGTACGTTGGGGAACCCCTGATGTTGACGGCGACGGTCGTCGGCGGACGCGGAAGTAAAGTGTATCTCTGGCTGCGCGACACACAGGTCGTGCTTTTTGGGCCGAACATGTATCTCGTCAATCCGGTAACGCTCGACGATGCGGGCACCTATGAGGTTTATGTCACTGACCAGACCCATTCCGAGCCTGGCGACAATGTGGCGGTGGTGACCGTGGACCCGCCGGTGACCATTACAAGCCAACCCGCAAGTGCGATACTCATCAGGGGCGACACCCATGTATTGACGGTGGCGGCGGAAGGCGGAAAGGGCGCCCTCAACTACGACTGGCGGAAAAACGGCCTGAGCCTTGGCGCGCCAAGCGCGCCGTTCCTGGCGATCGGCCCGGTAACCCCCGTGGATGCAGGCACTTATGATGTAGTTGTCACTGATGGTCTGGGCAATCCCCCCTATGGTTGGGTGGTTTCAGCCCCGGCGAACATCGGCGTCAGTGAACCCTTGCATGTGACGGGTCCCAATGATGCATCGGTCTATGATGATACGCCGGTCGTTCCATTCACGGTCACGGCCTCCGGTGGCATCCCTCCCTATGCCTACACCTGGTATAAAGACGGTGTGGCGGTCGATCTGTTGAACCCGCCGATTCCGCAGCCTGACGCCCCAACCCTGCCGCTGTCGCCGCCGCTGCGCGAAGGGCTGTATCGGTGTGTCGTGGTGGACAGCGATACGCCGCCGACGCAAGTCGAATCCGGTGAGGGCCGGCTGACTGTGCATCCGCATCTCGCCATCACCGAACACCCGGCCGACGTGCTGGCGAATCCCGGCGCTACGGTGACCTTCGCGGCAGTGGTGGAAGGCGGTATCCCGCCGCTGGTATATACCTGGCGCAAAGATGGCGACGCCTTGCCCCCTGCCCAACAGCCCGGCGGCCCGGAACTCGTGCTTGGCGCGGTGTCCGGGGCGGACACAGGGAACTATGATCTTGTCGTTGCGGATAGCGGCACGGACGAAGAAACGACATACCCGGCTTCATTGACGGTGCGCGTCAATCCACTGGTGTTTACATTGCATCCGGAGGGCACGGAGCGATTCATTGATGAAGGGCCATACACATTGACGGCACTCGCGGAAGGCGGCGACGGCCCGATTCATTACCGCTGGCGCTTTGACCATGGCGCCGGACCGCTGACTGTGGGTGGGGACAGCCCGACCTATGAAATCAGTGCCCCGGCGGTGGAACTGTCCGGTTTCTACTGGTGTGAAGCGAGCGAAGCGGCGGACTTCAGTATCGGTGTGGTCGCGTCAAACGCGGCCGAGGTGATTTTCCGAGAACGCCTGGTCATCGTCGAGCAACCCGTGGGCGCAGACCGGTATGTGGACGAAGGCGACTATGCCCTGAGCATCCTCGCCCAAGGCGGGACCGCCCCCATTCTATATGACTGGTATTTCGACCCCGCCGAAGGCGGCGGGCCGCTGCACGTCGGCTCCGGGCCGCTGCTGGTTATCGGCAATCCCACGGAGGCGGACTCCGGCATCTATTTCTGTGTGGTCGCCGACTCGGAAGACCAGCAGATTGTGTCCGACATGGCAGAAATGATCTTTGGGCCGCGCATGGCCTTTGATCGCCAGCCCGAAAGCGGCGCGGTCGCGCCTGGCGGCTCCTGGACATTTGAAGTGGAAGTTTCCGGCGGCCTGCGGATGCTCAGTTACGAATGGATTTTTGAGCCGTTCTACAACGGCAAGTATCTGAAATCCATAGGAGAGAACAGCCCGGTGCTGGTGCTCGAAGATGTCACCGAAGCCGACGCCGGTATCTACTATGTCAATGTTGCCGACAGCCGCAGCCTGGTCACTTCCGAACCCGCGTATCTGATGGTGGGTATCGGCGTGCCCGCGGCCGGCCTGGGCGGCATCGCGCTTCTGACATTGGGATGCGCCGCCTGCGGTGCGCATCTTCTGCTGCGGATGCGCCGAAGACAGCGCTGAGGCGAGACAAAAACGGCGATAAATCGCGGGGAGCATGCCTCACGCGTTTGAACTGCCGTTGCCGGCCCGCGTGCGGGATCCTTACAACACCATGACACCCTTGGATCGCAGATAGGCTTTGAGTTCCGGGATGTCAATCAGGTGAAAGTGGAATACGGAAGCGGCCAATAGAATGGCGGCGCCCGCCTGTACGGCTTCGTAGAAATGTTCGAGGGTCCCCGCGCCGCCTGACGCGACCACCGGCACGGAGACGACTTCGCAGATTTTCCGGATGATGGGCAGGTCATAGCCGGTGCGCGCGCCGTCACCCGCCTTGCTGGTCGGCAGGATGCAGCCCGCGCCGCAGTCCGCCATCGTTCGCGCGAAGGCAACGGCATCGCTCCCCGTGGCGGTGCGTCCGCCATCAATGTATACCTCGTAGCCGGACGGCATCGCGGGATTCCGGTCCACGTCTATCGCGACCGTTACCCGGTCGGACCCGAATCGGGCGACCATCTCGCTGATCAGGTCTGGATTGCGGAACGCGGCGCTGCTCACCGAGACCTTGTCTGCGCCGGCGTCCAGCACGGCTTGGGCAATGTCCATGCCCGCGATACCGCCGCCTACAGTGAAGGGGATGGTGGTCTCCGCTGCCACGCGGCGGACGACATCCAGCATGGTGGGGCGGTTCTCCACGGTTGCCGTGATATCGAGCAGCGCGAGTTCGTCCGCGCCCGCCGCGCAGTAGGCTCCAGCGCACTCGACGGGATCGCCCGCGTCGCGGATGTCCACAAAATGCACGCCCTTTACCACGCGCCCCTGCTGCATATCCAGGCACGGCATGATACGCACAGCCCTGTTCATCATTGGGTCTCCTTCCTTGTGCGCCCCCTTGAGGGGGCGCGGCAAAACGCCGCCATCATACCTTTTTCCCCACCAAAAAGGAAGACATGAATGTTCCATGAAGGGCGTCGCAGCAGGGAAAGTTCAGGCGATCGTATGAACGCAACACGGCATTTCTACTTTGCATGTATACGATTGACGGGGAAAATTTCCCGTTGTATTTTGGGACGACGTCGTGGAGTGCCTGGGCGATTGCGGGCATATGGCTTCCCGCGTTCGTGCCTTGGACAGTTGACCTCATGCGAACAGTAATCGTATGCATGCAAAGCAAGAATGCTTCAATTTGATCCATATTTCGCAAATCGGCCACACTTACCTGTAACCCGGGATCATTCCCCGGATGAACGGGGAAAACCCTTGTTTCGACGGCGTGTGCCGTCGCCAAAGCGTCGTCAGGGAGAAATCGAGATGAACAAAGAACGTGAAGCCTTCGAAGTTTCCCGTCGTTCCTTCCTGCGGGTCGCCGCGGCAGCGGCCGGGCTTGCGGGTGTGCACTCCGTTGCGAATGCCGAGGAAAAGGTCATTCAGGGATTCGAGGAAACGGAAAGCACGATCCAGAAGGATGCCGTGTGGGTCCCCAAATCCGACCGGAAAATCCGCATGGGCATTGTCGGTTACGGCGTATGCCGCTTCGGCGCGTCCTTTTATTTTCAGGATCATCCCAACGTCGAGATCGTCGCCGTCAGCGATCTGATCCCCGACCGGTGCGCGGCGTTGGCAAGGGCTTGTCGTTGTGAAAAGACGTACCCTTCTCTGGAGGAACTGATCACGGACGACAAGATCGAGGCGGTGTTTGTCGCCACCGATGCGCCAGCCCATGCCTGGCACTGCATCCAGACGCTGCGGCACGGAAAACATGTTGCCTGCGCCGTGCCCGCCGTGTTCGGGTCGCTGGAAGAAGCGGACCAACTGCTCGCCGCCGTCAAGGAGACCGGATTGACCTACATGATGTTCGAGACTTCGGCCTATCACAACGAGGCGTATGCCATGCGGCAATTATACAAGGCCGGGGCGATGGGCGAACTGGTCTATGCCGAGGGCGAATATTATCACTACATGGATACGCCGATTGATTCGTTCCGGGGATGGCGGATTGGGTTGCCGCCGCAATGGTACCCCACGCATTCCAATGCCTATCACACCTGCATCACCGACGGCAGTTTCACCGAGGTCTCGTGCATGGGCATGCCCAGCATCATCCCGCATTTGCGTCCCGAGAACAACCGCTATCAGAACCCGTTCGGCACGGAGATCGCCCTGTTCCGCACCAGCGAGGGCGGCATGGCGCGCATGGCCGTCAGTTGGGACACGCCCGGCCATCACGGGGAGATGGGTCGGGTCCGCGGCGAGAAGGGCAGCATGACGGGCATGGACTTTCAGGGCATCTCGGATATATCCGGGATTACCCTCGAAAAACCGCCGCTGCCGCCGGGAGTGGCCGCAGGCGGTCATGGCGGCTCACATGGGCACCTGTGCGAAGAGTTTGTGTCCGCCCTGCTGGAAAACCGAAAGCCCTATGTGGATATCATCGCGGCGTTAAACATGACGGTATCCGGCGTGGTGGCCCACCAAAGCGCCCTGAAAGACGGCGAATTGATGAAGATACCCCAGTATTCTCTGTGACTGTTCCGTTTTTCCCGTGGCCCCCGCAACCTTCCGCGCGGGCGCAGGGGTCGAACAATGCCGCAACTCATGAATAGGCTGACATGAAGAAACGAAACGCATTTCTGATTGCCATAGTTCTGACGTTGTCGGCCTATGCCTTGGTGACGCTGACGGTGGGGGATGGAATGCTTCGGTCGGCGTACGCCACGCCGGGCGGGGCATTGCGTGGAGCGGTGGCGATCCGTGACGATGTGACGCCGTTTCAGAAATGGGGCACAAAGGTTTTCACCTGGGCGTATCTGCGGCGAAATTATGATGCGGCATGGTATTTCACGCAGTCGCACGAAAACGATCAAAAAGAGTCGTTTCTCGCCTCTCTCGACCTGGCGCTGCAACGCTATCCCCATGTGGACGTTTTTCTGCTGGCGCATGACAACCGCTATCTCAACTGGGTGGCCACCCTGCCCGCCGAACGCCGCGAACATCTCCGATTTGTCTATAACACCGGCTGCCACAACCAGCCCCAGGGACCGCGCTGGATCAGGCTGGGCGCGGACGCCTACGTCGGGCATCCGGGTTATTCATTGTCGCCGTTCTTCTACTATTACTTTCTCCGGCGCTGGACACGCGGCCACACCATCCAGGAAGCAACGCTGGAATCCAACCGCCTGATGGAACGGGCTTTCAAGATGTGGGATCGACTGTCTTTTGGGAAGGTCAATGCCGCGCATTTCATGCGCGAAAGCATCGCGTCATACCACGGCGATGATCAACTCCGTATTGGAGGACTTCCGCAATGACACGTTACCGGCACATCTTTGTTGCGGTTGGGGCGCTGTTGTTCCAGGTTATCCCGATCCTCTTCATCCGGTTGGCCGCGCGGATGGCCTATGGGGAATCCCCCTGGATGCCGGAATCATGGGTGTGCCCTGTATCGCTGGTGGGATTGGCGCTGTGCGCGCTGATGGGCATTGCCTTGGCGAACGGCGCTGTTTACGGTCTCCTGACCCGATCCCGTCTTCGCGTCGCCACCCCCTTCATTGTCCTCTGCTGCATTCCCGCCCTGGTCAGCGCAATGGTGTACTTGCGGGCTGTCCTGGTCTTCGCTGCGCTGGTATGACCGGCGCTATTCTTCCTCCTCCCCGGCGCCATAGCCGGTGTCGTCTGGTTCGTCGGATTCCAGAAACGGCTGCGCGCCGGCGGCCAGCGCTTCGGTGGGAAAGGAAAACTCCAGTTGCTGGCGGCGGATGAGATTGTATCTCTTGAGCAGGCGCAGGGTCTGGAGTGTCTGGGACGGCGCGTAGTTGCCGTGGGCGCTGATGCGTTCGAGGATCGCCTGCAGAATGGTGGGAAATTCAATGACGTGGCCGATGCCCATTTCCCGGAGCAGTTCGAGCGCCCGGGCGCGCGGTTTGAGCGAAGTCGGCAACTCGGAAATGACGAGAATGGTAGTGAAACCAGCGCCGCCGAAGACCGACAGCCCCAATGCATGCGCCTCCTCCCCCGCCACATGCGCCAGCACCGGGCTGGACTCGATCACGGAAGGGTAGAACCGATCCGCATGCCACGCGCGCACCTCGACCACCGCCCGATGGATGAGCGGCGCCTGCGCCGCGCGCAACAGGAAGTCTATCTCCTCCGCCGTGTCGGGGTGGATACGCTCGATGAAGAGCATTGCGCCCGGATCGGCGATGCGCGGCAGTTTCTGGTGCTGCCAGTGCGTCAGCACCCGGAACTCGTTGAGTTCAAAAAACTCGCGCACCAATTGCGTATTGAGATCGCTCATCGTCTATCCTTCGGGAAAGGCCCTGTCTGCTGCATCCCCCGGCGTTTTCAGGATTGCACGGGGAGCATCTTGTTGGGGTCACTCTCCCGGATTCCGCTTTCGTGCCATACCATATCACGGAAACCAGGGAGCGATTCCAAAAAATCCTTCATCGGCGCGCGCGACGGCGTATTCCTTGCCGCAGCGGCCATGCGCCGGCGCACAGGGCAAATAACCGCCGCCGGCACCACCTGCGCTCCCCGGCTGGCAGTGGACCCGCAATGATTCTCCAAAGACAATGTTGATTGATACTTGGGACAGGGTATCATCGCCTGGAACTCCATTTCTATTTGAATGCCTTTTTTCAAGTCGTTTTTCAGTACATTGTTGCCTTATCATGGGGCCGGATGTCACCAAAGGATTGGGCCGATGACCGACCTGCGATCAGAAGGGGATTTGAATCTGTCGCCGCGACGGACGACGTGGGCCGCGGAGCATTTGGATGCGGAAACGCGGCAATGGCTGGATAAGGATGCAGCGGTCTTCCTGCATCAGTCGTTGTCCACGCCGTGCCTGAACGTATTACGGCGTTGCGATGGGGTTTACATCGAGGATTTGCGGGGCCGCCGCATTCTCGACTTCCACGGCAACAATGTGCATCAGGTGGGATTTGCCAATCCGCAGGTGATCCGCGCCGTCACCGAGCAGATGCATGCGCTGGCTTTCTGTCCGCGCCGTTACACCAATCTGCCGGCAGTCCGGCTCGCCGGGAAACTGGCCGCGCTGGCCCCGGGCGATTTGAACCGCGTGCTCTTCGCGCCGGGCGGGTCGCTGGCCATCGGCATGGCCGTCAAACTGGCGCGCGCCGCCACAGGCCGCTTCAAAACCATCTCCATGTGGGATTCATTTCACGGTGCGTCGCTGGACGCAATCTCCATCGGCGGCGAGGCGATATTTCGCAGGGATGCAGGGCCTTTGCTGCCGGGCACAGAGCATGTACCGCCGCCCGACCCCACTGGGTGCCCGTTTTGCGAGAGGGTCTGCACCCTGCGTTGCGCGGATTATGTCGAATATGTTCTGGAAAAGGAAGGAGATGTGTGCGCGGTGATTGCGGAGACGGTCCGCAGTACGCCCTGTATTCCACCACCGGAATACTGGCGGCGCATTCGCGCCGCCTGTGACCGCCACGGCGCGCTGCTCATTCTCGATGAAATCCCCACCTGCCTGGGCCGCACGGGCAAAATGTTCGCCTGTGAACACTATGGCATCGTGCCGGATATCCTTGTCATCGGGAAGGGGCTTGGCGGCGGCATCTTTCCCCTGGCCGCAATCATCGCCCGCGAGGAACTCAACCGCGCCGCACCCGATCGCGCCCTCGGGCATTACACCCACGAAAAGAACCCGGTCGCCTGCGCAGCGGGGCTGGCGGCCATCGAATACATCGAATCGGCGGGACTGCTGGAAAACGCCCGGCGCATTGGCGACTATGCGCTGCAGCGGCTCCGGGCGCTGCACGAGCGGCATCCCCTCATCGGCGATGTGCGCGGCCTCGGTTTGCTGATCGGCGTCGAACTGATCCGTCCGGATTCCGGGACGCGCGCGGTGGATGAGGCAGAACAGATTCTCTATTGTGCGCTGCGCAAAGGGCTGAGTTTCAAGGTCAGCATGGGGAATATTCTGACACTGACCCCTGCGCTGTGCATCACTCAGGCGGAAATGGATGCAGCGATGGATATCCTGGAGGCCTGTTTTCAGGAAGTCGCAGGCTGATTGACGATTTTTCGGAAACCCGCATAAGATGCAGCAGATTCGCGGAATCATTCTCGCCCCTGCGCGCCCGGAAGACAGCGCGGCAATGGCCCGGCTGTGGGTGGACGCCTTTGGCGCGACACTGGGGTTCATCCTGGGCGACCGGCAACGCCCGTTTCTGGAAGCCTGGCTCGCGCAGGACCCGCGCCTTTACGACAACACCACGCTGGCCGTGTTTGACGGGAAACCCATCGGCTATATTCAGATCGAGATGACCGAGCGCAAACGCCGCGCAAGGGTGGGTGTCCTGTGCCGGCTCCTTTTTCAACATTTTGGTCTGGCGGGCGGCCTGAAGCGTCTCATGCAGTTCTGGGTCACGGAGTGGGGACACCGCTACACAGAAGAAGACCTCTATATTTTCATGATCGGCGTGGACGCATCCTGGAGGGGGCGCGGCATCGGACGCCTGTTATTGCAACATGCGGAAGAGGAAGCGCGCCGCCTGGGCAAACGTCGGCTTCGGCTTGGAGTGGTCGAAAACAATCATGCCGCCAAACATCTCTACGAATCCGCAGGATTCCGCACCCTGTATCGCGGGAGGAACCCCTTCTTGCGCTGGGCGGAAGGGGTTTCAGGGTATGAAGTGATGGTCAAGCCGCTGTCGGATGCGACGTGATGCGCGATGTGCAATGTTGCCGGAAACCCGGGTGTTTCCGCTAACATGGAAATGTCGGGCGAATATCCCGGAAATTCACCGCGAGGTTGATGAGAAAAAACGAGACAAGGGACAAAAAGGACTGAAACGACACAAAGGACGGCAAGGACGACAGGGACAACCGGACAGGACAGGAGAAAGCGGGGCTTCGCCTTGGCGAACAGGACCTTTCGTATGGGCCTTATTGGTCCTTTTTGTGCAGGTCTTCCAATGAAAACACCCAGGAAAACGAAATACACCTACGATTATCCCCGACCCATGGTTACCGTGGACGCCGTGGTGTTCACGGAACGCGATGGGCGACTTGAAGTGTTGCTCATCCAACGAGGGCGTGATCCCTTCGCGGGGCGCTGGGCGCTGCCCGGCGGTTTTGTGGAGATGGACGAAACGCTGGATGCGGCGGCACGCCGCGAACTGGAGGAGGAGACGGGCGTGTGCGGTGTGACGCTGAAGCAATTGCGCGCTTTTGGGGATCCGGGCCGCGATCCGCGCGGGCGCAGTATCGCCATTGCGTTTGTGGGCGAGACGGATTGGCGTGTCCATGCCCCGCGCGGCGCGGACGACGCCGCCGACGCGCGCTGGTTTCCCGTGGACGCCCTGCCGCCGCTGGCGTTTGATCACCGCGACATTGTGGAGTACGCTGTAGCCAGGAGACGCAAGGATACGCAGCCATGAAAATCGCTGAAACGGACGCGTTGATCGTCGTGGATGTGCAGAACGACTTCTGCCCGGGCGGGGCGCTGGCCGTGCCCAACGGCGATGCGGTCGTATCGCCGATCAACCGGATCATGGAGCAGTTCTCCCTCCTCGTGTTTTCACGCGACTGGCATCCCCGCGACCATTGCAGTTTCAGTCAGATGCCCGAGTTCCGTGATGGCAGTTGGCCTCAGCATTGCGTGCAGAATTCGCCCGGCGCGGAGTTTCACGGGAGTCTGCGTGTGCCGCTCGACGCCATTTTCATAAATAAAGGCGAAGCGCCGGAGAAGGAGGCCTACAGCGCTTTCAGCGAGGGGACCCTGGCGGAGACGTTACGCGCTCGCGGGGTGAAACGGGTCTTCATCGCCGGGCTGGCCACCGATTATTGTGTCAAATTCACCGCACTGGACGCCGTGCGGGCGGGTTTTGAAACCGTGCTGCTGCTGGATGCGTGCCGGGGCGTGGCGCCGGAAAGCACCGAGGCCGCAATCGAAGAAATGAAGGCGGCCGGCGTTTTCATCTGCCAGACAGGGGATTTGCTTTATGAGTAGCGGGCGGCCGTGGTTTCGGCGCGAAGGTCTGGCCCTGCTCACCGACCTCTATGAACTCACCATGATGGCCGGGCACTGGAAGGATGGCCGCACGAACCAGGCCGCCAGTTTCGAATACTTCTTCCGCACGTTGCCGCCGCATGCCGGCTTCGCCGTCACCGCCGGATTGGACCCTTTCCTGGATTACCTGGAAAACCTGCGCTTCGAGGAGGATGACACGGATTACCTGCGGACCCTGGACCTCTTCGACGAGGCGTTCCTCGCATTCCTGCGTGATTTCCGCCCGAAGATCACCGTCTATGCCATACCCGAAGGCTCCCTGGTTTTCCCCTTTGAACCCATCGTCCGCATTGAAGGCACGCTCTTCGAAACGCAACTGGTGGAAACCGCCCTCCTCAATTTCATGAATTACCAGACGCTCATCGCCACGAAGGCGGCGCGCATATGCCTGGCGGCCAATGGCGAACCGGTCATGGAGTTCGGCCTGCGCCGCGCCCATGGCCCCGACGGCGGCCTGAGCGGGTCACGCGCGGCCCACATCGGGGGCTGCGCCTCCACCTCGAACGTGCTTGCCGGAAAAGCCTACGGCATCCCCATCGCGGGCACCCATGCGCACAGTTGGGTGATGAGTTTCGAGAATGAACTCGAAGCGTTCCGCGCCTTCGCCCGGCATTATCCCCAGCGCTGTGTGCTGCTGGTGGATACCTACGACACCGTAAAGAGCGGCATCCCGAACGCGATCAAGGTCTTTCAGGAAATGCGCGCAGACGGGCGGTCCATACGGCCGGCCATACGCCTCGATTCCGGCGACCTCGCCAAACTCAGCAAAATCGCCTGGCGCATGATGCAGGAGGCGGGCTTGCAAGACCCGCTCATCGTCGCCTCGAACGACCTCGACGAAGACCTCATCGCCGACCTGAAGCGCCAGGGAGCGAAGATCAACGCCTGGGGCGTCGGCACGCATCTCATCACCGCCTATGACAGCCCCGCGCTGAACGGGGTCTATAAACTGGTGGCGCTTTACGACGGCAACGCCTGGGCGCCTCGCATGAAATTGACTTCCAATATCGAGAAGGCGACCGATCCGGGTCGCAAACAGGTGGTCCGCTACTTCGAGGCGGAGGGACACCCCCTCTGCGACATGATGTGCCTGGCGGAGGAGTCGTGGCCGGAATCCGGCGTGATTGAAGGGCGCGTGCGCACCCGCCCCCACCACAGAATCCGTATCGAGGGCGCGACCCGCGCCGAGGCGCTTCTCCAGCCGGTCTTTCTCGAAGGCCGCCGCACCGCTCCGCGCCGTCCGATTGCGGAGATACGCGACTACGCCCGCGCGCAAATCGCCGCGCTGCCCGATGAATACAAGCGCCTGAGAAATCCGGAGATTTACCAGGTCTTCCTGTCCAATCGTATCGGGGAAATCAAGGACCAGATGCTGGCCCTCACCACGGGCGTCACCTGAACATACGCGGCGCGCGCCGCGAACGCCGCGCCGGGGGAGGAAATGCAACAATGCGACTGGTGCGTATCGGAACCGCTGCGGTGTCGGTGAAGGTGGGCGATTTCGCGTGGAACACGGGGCGGCTTCGCGTGGTCATCGAGGCGGCGAAGGAACAGGGCGTCCATCTGCTGGTCACGCCGGAACTGGCCGTTTCCGGTTACAGTCTGGAAGACCGCATCTTCTGGCCGGAAATCGCTGCACGGAGTTGGACGGAACTCGAGCACCTCGCCAAGGCATGCGACGGCATCAGCGTCTTTGTCGGCCTGCCCGTCCGCATAGAAGCGATGATGTACAATGCAGCGGCGTTCATCCACAACGGCCGCCTTTGCGGGCTGGTGCTCAAGCGCCACCTGCCCACCTACAGCATTTTCTATGAAGGCCGCAACTGGACCGCCTGGGCGGGCGGCGTCACACAGGTCCATGGCGCGCCCGCCGGCGACCTCGTTTTCCGCGCGCCCTACGGCGCCGTCACTGCGGAGATTTGCGAGGACCTGTGGTCCACTTCTTCACCTGCGCGCGAGCGCGTGCTCGCCGGCGCGGAAGTCATCTGCAACCTGAGCGCGTCGCCCTTCACGCCGCGCAAGAACGAGGAACGCAAACGCCTCGTGTGCGGCGCAGCCGCAAGCCTCAAATGCGCCTATGCCTACGCCAACCTCCTCGGCTGCGACAGCAGCCGCCTCGTCTTTGACGGCGGCGGCCTCATCGCCATGCCCGACGAACTGGTCTGCGAGGGACATATCCTCTCAAAGAAATCCTGGACGCTCGCCTCGGCCATCGTGGACCTCGACGAAATCGCCCGCGTCCGCGCGGAAAACACCACCTGGCGGCTTGACGCCGCCGCCCGAAACGGCATCGGCAAAACGCAGACCATTGACGCCGCCGACCCGCCCTTTGTTCCCGCGCCCGTTGACCTGTATGCCGCGCAGATGCCGTCGAGTTTCTATATCGGCGACTTGAAACCCCGTAAGGCCGACCGTGACCCCTGGCTCGATGAACTTTTCGATGCGCTTGTGATCGGCCTGCGCGACTATTTCGAGAAAGTGGGCGCATTCAAGCGCTTTCTTGTCGCGCTTTCCGGCGGGCGCGACAGCGCCCTGTGCCTGCTCATGGCCGTCGAAGCCGCCAAGGCCCTGAACGAAGGGCAGGACGCCGACCGCTATGCCGATCGCGTCAACGCCGTCTATCTGCCCAACAGGGCTTACAGCAGCAAGGCCACCGAGTCCGCCGCGCGCGGCCTCGCCAGGGAACTGGGAGTCCCCTTCCGAGTCATCTCCATCCACGAAGAGGCCGACATCGCCCTGCGGAAAGCCGCCGAGATGGCGGGCGGCGAGGACCTGGTCGCGCCCACGGCCAGGCAGAATCTCCAGGCGCGCGTCCGGGGCGCAATGATGCTCAACTGGGCCAACAGCGTCGGCGGACTCCTTCTCGTCACCTCCAACCTCAGCGAGGCCGCCGTCGGCTACACCACCACCGGCGGCGACAACGAAGGCGGCTACTCGCCCATCGCCAACATCCCCAAGACCATCATCTCGCGCCTGCTCGGCTACCTCGCACGCCGCGACGGCATCCGCGCCATCGAAAAAATCCTCGCCATCCCCCCAAGCGCAGAACTCGCCCCCGACCAACTCGACGAAACCGACCTCATGCCATACGCCGTCCTGGACGACCTCCTGTACCTCTACGCCCGACGGCGGCTCGCCCTCGCCGACTGCTGGCGCATTCTCTGCCGCCGCCATCCGCAACATCCCCCCGAACAACTCCGGGAATGGACCGCCAACTTTGCCGTCCGATTCGCCGCCAACCAGTGGAAACGCGACCAGCACCCCGTCTCCATGAAAGTCATGGAACTCGACCTCGACCCCAAAACCGGTTTCCGCTTCCCCGTCATGCAAAGCATCCAACACGAACTCGACGCCCTCAAACAGGCGGACTGGGAATAATGAAAATTTGAGCCGCAGGGTGGGTGGGTACAGGGAAGCGAAACGAAATGGAACCCACCATCTCAAGATGTTTTTGTTGGAGAATGGTGGATTCCGCTGCGCTGCATCTACCCTTCATCAGGGAAGATTTGAACCATGAGCGCGAGGACCTGCGCGGCGGCTTTGGAAGAACTCCGCAGACTGTTTGCCTGTTGCCGGGCCAAATCGTCGGCTTTCCAGGAAATGGATGCGGCCCGAGACCAGGTATTTGCGGTATATCAGCCGGTGAACGGCTAATGTTATATCACGTTGTATTTGAACTGAAGCCGATAGATAAAATCAGAAGATGGCATGAGAGATAAATTCAGTGCGGTCCAAAATATTCTGAGATCGGAGAAAAGCCTTGTATCATATTAACCTTTCCCCTCACCCCACCCCTCTCCCGGAGGGAGAGGGAGTCGTCGGGGAGATTCTGGTCCATGACGACCATCCCCACCCCTCTCCCTCCGGGAGAGGGAGCGACGGCATGCCACAGGTTTCGCCATATACACCCTCTCCCTCCGGGAGAGGGAGCGACGGCATGCCCCAGGTTTCGCCATATACACCCTCTCCCTCCGGGAGAGGGGTGGGGTGAGGGGAAATAAGACGGGACACCTCGGTGAAGGGGGCAATGATATCTCAGGAATAGTCGGGGAGAGGTTTGCGCACAGGACAAGGCCGCCACATCATCTTGATTCCACAGGTTTCTCAAAGAGTTCCGGCCATATCTTTTCATTTCCTCAATAACCTGTTCTGGACAACACTGAGGCAAATTCAAAATGTCAGATTGGATGATCCTCGTTTGCGCACATGCTTTGGAATCCGGCAAAACAGTACTCGGTCAAAGCGACTTCACACGGAAATGATGAAGTTATGGAAACACTGAAGTCATGGATACTCTACTGAAAAACGCGCTCAAAAATGAGTTGGGCCGGCGGCTTGCGCAGGCGCAGGAGGTTCGCAAGGTTGTGGTATTCGGGTCGTTTTTGCACAACGAGGCGCCGGAAGATGCCGGACACGGATTGTGTGTTAACGATGGCCTTGTGAATCCGGCGATGCACAATTCTTCAGGTGCTTCGACAATCCGACCGGCGATGTGCTACGCTTGATGTATTCCCCGTTTGATTTTACACGCTGCCGGTGTGATTCCGGACATTCACCATGAAGAAACTGGCACATTTTAACGAGAGCCTCGTTTTGTATCAGGTTGCCGCGGGCGACAAATGGTCGTTGATAGCGCAGATGGTGGATGCGCTTGCGGCCAGTGCGCCGGTGCAGGCGCAGCGGGACTGTATTTCCCGCGCCATGCTGCTGGAAGCGGTCACGGCGCGCGAGAAGGAACGCAGCACCGCCCTGGGCAACGGCGTCGCCTTCCCCCATGCGCGCATCCCTGGATTGCGCCGCGCTGTTCTTTGTGTCGCATTGCCCAGGGAACCGGTGGACTTTGATGCGCCTTACAGAAAATTCGCCTCTGTGGCGGCCATGATGCTTGTGCCGGAAGATCAGCCGCAGATCGCACTGCAACTTATGGCGCAGTTCGCCAGGGTGTTTTCCGATCCGGTGGAACGTGCGGCCTTCATGCGCCTGGACACCGTATCCGGCCTCTACGAATACATCTGCCGGAAGGTGCTTGCAAACAATACCCCGGTCACGGCGCGCGATATCATGCGCGCTCCCGTCGCGGTGGTGCATCCGGACACCCCGCTCAGGGAAGTCACCCGGATTATGAATGACCATATGATGGATACCATCATGGTTGTGGAAGCGGACGGCACATTGGCGGGTGAAATCACCTGCGACAATCTTTTCAAACTGGGCATGCCGCATTTCTTCACGCAATTGAAAAGCATCGCCTTCATCAGCGAGTTTGACCCGTTCGAGAAGTATTTTGCGGGTGAAAGCCGCGCGTTGGCGCGCGATGTCATGAGCCATGATTTCACGCCCGTGACCGAGGATGCGACGCTGCTCGAAATCGTTTTTGAACTGGCCGTCCATCAGCGCCCCATAGTGTATGTCGTTCGGGACGGAAAATGTGTTGGTGTGATAGATCGGATACTTGTACTGGACCGTGTGATCAATGTATAGCGCATCCAAGTTTTGACCAATGGCGGGTGAAAAGAATTCATGCTGCCTTCACTCGTGATATTTCTGATCGCCTACGCGCTGATGGTCAGCGAAAGACTGAACCGCACGGCGGCCGCCGTGTTTGGCGCTACGGCTGTGCTGCTTCTGCGCCTGATTCCCTATGACGTCGCTTTGCAAACCATTGACCTCGACGTCGCATTTCTGCTGATCGGCATGATGATCGTCGTGGACATCCTGGCGCGGACAGGGCTGTTCGAGTGGGTGGCGATTGCCATCGCCCAGGGTGCCCGCGGAAATCCGATGTTTATTCTGCTCGGATTGCTCACCGCCACAGGGATATTGTCCGCATTTCTGGACAACGTTACCACGGTGGTCCTTATGGCGCCAATTACCATTCTGATCACGCAGATTCTCGAATTGCCCACAGTGCCTTTTCTCATTCTTCAGGCATTGTTCTCAAATATCGGCGGCACGGCGACGCTTGTGGGGGATCCGCCCAACATTCTCATCGGCGCGCAAGGAAGACTATCGTTCAATGCCTTTATCATGAATCTGACCCCCGTTGTGGCAATGTGTGTCGCTCTTATTTTTCTCGGTGTTCTATTGTTGATGCGCGGCACGTTGCGCACCACGCCGGAATTGCGCGCGCGGATCATGAAAGCCAGGCCTTCCAGGGCCATCCTGGACCCGTGGCGGCTGAAACGCGGCGCTGTGGTATTCGTGTTGATCCTGATTGGGTTCATGGGCGGTCATTACCTGGGGTTGCAGCCCGGTATCATCGCCCTGACAGGCGCGTTTGTGATGATCACCTTCACCCGCAGCAATCTGCGCGCGGCCATGGAAAAGGTCGAATGGGAAACCATAGTTTTTCTCATGGGCCTGTTCATGCTGGTCGGCGCGCTGGAACACAATGGGCTGTTCGCGCTCGTCGCAAGGGGTATATTCAGCGCAACAGAGGGTCATTTGTTCGCGACCGCCCTGGTGGTGCTGTGGAGTTCGGCGCTGTTGTCCGCTTTCTTCGGAAACATCCCGGTGACCATTGCAATGATTCCGCTGGTGCAGACGCTTATCGAGACGACCCGGATGGAACTTGGACTGGAGCAGCAGTCCGAATTGTTTGCGCACTACGTCGCGCATCCGCTGTGGTGGTCGCTGGCGCTGGGCGCCTGCCTGGGCGGCAACGGCACCCTCTTCGGCGCTGCGGCGAACATCGTCGTGGCCCAGGTGGCCCGGCGCAACGGCTACACCCTTTCATTCCGGGATTTTCTGCGTTGGGGCGCATCGGTCATGCTGGCGACGCTTGCCCTGTCCAGCGTATACATCTATCTCCGTTATTTCGCCTTTTCGCCGCTGTAGGGAGCGCGGAATATTGAGTTTGCCGGAAGTTTCCCGTTGGCAGCGGGAGAATAGGAAAGAACAATCGGATTCAATTTCAATCGGCCACGGCACGACGTACTTTCCTGGTGCTGCATCGAAGCGGAGTCTTGCAGGCAGGTAACGCGGAGCGTAACACCCGTGCCTCCTGTGCTTCGTGAAGGCGCAAGAACGCTGTCACGAATCAAAGGAGGTGCGGAACTCGCAAATATCCGGACGGGTGGGCTTCTTGACGCCGCAATGGCGGTCTGCCATAGTGGATCGCATGACACGCAGGCGGCGCATCGCCCCGCGCAGCAGCAACAGTCACTGGACAGGGAGAGGAGCATTATGAAAATGAAGAGCATTCAGCGAACCCCTTTGGGCAAAAGCCTGACAATGGCCGTCCTGGTTATGACGGCGATCATGCTCACCGCCGGCGCAGCCGTCGCGGCGGATGATGACGCTGTGAAGGAAGCCAAGGGCGACAAGCAAAAAGACAGAGAAAAGCGGGGGTGGACGCCGCTGTTCAACGGCAAGGATTTGACGGGCTGGAAGCCGGAAGGCAATGCCGTCTGGAAGGTGGAGGACGGCCTCCTCATCGGCGTGCAAGGTCCCGGCGGCGCGGCGGGCGACCTCTTCACCGAGAAGGACTACGATGATTTCCGGCTCAAGGTGACGTTCAAGATGGAATGGCCCGCCAACAGCGGGGTCTGGTTCCGCTACCAGGGGCCGGACAAGGCGTATCAGGCCGATATCCTCGAGTACAAGAACCCCGAATGCTACACCGGCACGCTCTATTGCCCCGGCCGCATGTTCCTTGCGATGAACACGGACCCGGCCCTCGTCAAGCGGGACGACTGGAACACGATGATCATCCTGGCCAAAGGCGACCGACTCAGGATAAAACTCAACGGCACAGAAGTGGCCGATGTGCGCGACGACGCCATGCGCACCGGCAGGATCGGCTTCCAGATTCACGCCGGCGATGAATTCAAGAACATGAAACTGATGGTGCGCGAAATGCTGATTCAGCCGTTGAAACCGTAGGTGTTTGCGGACTTCATGGACGAGATGGACCAGATTGATGCGCCGGGAAACAGCGCGACAATGTACGAAAATGACCCCCAAACATGGATGGCGTGGACGCAAACCGCCGCGCCTGTCCACCCGGAGTGACTCCCAATGAAAAAGACTTCCCTCACCCGCCGGACGTTTCTGGCGTCGGCCGCAGCATCCGTCGCGGGCGGATACGCCGCCAGGGCGAACACGGCGAAAGTCGTGCCCGGAAAAATCTCCCCGAATGAAACGGTGACCATCGGCCTGATCGGCTTGGGCGGACGCTGCAGAAACATGATTGAAGACAGTGAAGGGCTGCACGACCTGCGCATCGCGGCGATCTGCGATTGCTTCCGGCCCCGCGTGGACGCATTCATGCGCGCCATGGGCCAGGAAGCGGGCTGGCGCGGCTATGTGGACCTCCGCGAGATGATTGACAAGGAAAAACTCGACGGCGTCATGGTCGAGACGACCACCCACGCCCGCGCCTGGGTAACCTGCCATGCCATGATGGCCGGGCTGGACGTATACATCGAAAAGCCGATGAGCCTGAGCATTGCCGAAGGGCGGCAAATGGTGGAAGTCGCCCGCAAATACAAACGGGTGACGCAGGTCGGCACGCAACAGCGCTCCATCGCGCTGAACAACTGGGCGAGCGACCTCGTGAAAAACGGCGCCATCGGCAAGGTGCATACCGTCCTTGCGCCGAACTTCATCGGTCCGCTGCGCTGGGAACCGAAACCAGAAGAGGAAATGCCCAAGGGCGGCGATCCCGGCTGGTGGGATGTCTGGACCAATCAGGCGCCGCTGCGCCCCTATCACCGCGATATCCACCGGGGCTGGGCGACGTGGTGGGACTATGACGGCGGCGGTTTGTCCTTCGGCGTCACCGGATGGGGCACGCACAGTTATGACCAGATTCAACGCGGCCTCGGCACGGACGAAACCGGGCCGGTCGAAATCGTGCTCGAAGAACCGGTCCGCGACCTGCCCACCGGCAAGTATGAGGAACGGGTCATTTCCGAAGACGAGACCGGCGCACCGTACTACCAGATGCCGCGCAACACGGTTGGCCCGCGCGCGAAGGTCCGCATGAAATACGCCGACGGCGCGGAACTGCGTTTGGAACTCGACGCCGACTGGGGGCCGGGGCTGGGCTGCATCTTCGTGGGGGACAAGGGCAAGATTGAGATCAACCGCGACAGGGTCTCGGCCGACCCGCCTGAACTGGTGCAGGGGTCTGCGCGACCGCCATACCTGCAGGTCCCCGAGACCCAGCCGCATATCGCCGATTGGATCCGGTGCATCAAAACGCGTGAAAAATGCACGGCGGATATTGAATTCGGCCAGCGAAGCACTACGCTGTGCTATCTCGTCAACATCGTCCGCGATGTGGGCCACGTTGGCGAAACGCTGCAATGGGACCCCGCCGCGGAACGCTTCACCAACTGCGACGAAGCCAACGCCATGCTGGCGCGCCCCCGGCGCGAAGGCTATGATCTGCCCCGAGAAATAGAGAAGGGCTGAAGGTTTGACATCTCGTTACACCGCTCGTGCGGTGTACGGCGCCATAGCGGCGCTCCCGCGCCGCCTGTTTGGACGCGCACCGCCGGCCGAAGTATGATAGCGTCCATCGTGCGCGTCGGGCCTGACCAGCCCGCGCGCGTCGAGGCGTCCGCGGAAGGGACTTTTTGCCAGAAACAACGCACATACATGGAGGGGACGGGCCATGGCCAAGGAATGTGACAACAAATTGGAGTGCACCTGCACCTATCCGGGATGCCCCCGACACGGCAAGTGCTGCGAGTGCCTGCATTATCACCTGAAGAACAACCAACTCCCGGGGTGCTGCTTTCCCCCGAAAGTGGAAAAGACTTACGACAGGTCTTTCCGGGCATTCATCGAGGCTTGGCGCTAGGCGCTCCCCCGAGATATCCCGCATCTCCCCTGACGTCCTTCTGACCAGGAAGCGGGATGGTTGTTGCAGAGCGCCCCACTCAGTCGTCGAAAGGTGTTGTGAATGCCGGAAAGCATATGGGGTGTGGCGTGTTTCACGCCGTTACCATGAACGCCGACAACATACGCACGTTGATGATGCACACGGGGGGCATCGGCGATTTCCTGCTGGCGTGTCCCGCCATCGCATGGCTGGCGCGCAGCGGGCCGGTGACGCTGCTGGGCAACCGGGACCGCCTGCAACTGGCTGTGGCCGGCGGCATTGCCGCCGCCGCGCACGACGCCGACGCCGTGGATTTTGCCTCCGTCTTCGGTGAAGCAAGTCCGCGCCTGCGCGCCTTTCTCGGCAATTTCGACCGCGCCGTGGTCTGGATGCGCGATGATGACATCATCGCCCGCGCTTTCGCCGCTTGCGGCCTGCGCGATACGCAGTGCCATCCCGGACTGCCGCCCGAAGACTGGTCCCGCCACGCTTCGGAATATTACCTCGACCGCCTGGGGGCGCCACAGGATGTTCCATGCCGTCTTCAAATACCGGCGCGCGCCTGCGGCGTGGACTGCATCCTGCATCCCGGCAGCGGCAGTCCGCGCAAAAACTGGCCGCTGGACCGGTTCGCCGCCGTGGCGGAAGCGTTGATGCGCGACGGCATGCGCGTCGCCTGGTGCGTGGGACCCGCGGAGGAGTCGCTGGCCGCGCCCGCCATCGGCGAACGGCTCCCGCCGCTGTCCCTCATGGCCTTGGCCGAATCAATCGCAGGCGCGGCACTTTTCATCGGCAACGACAGCGGCATCACCCATCTCGCCGCCGCACTCGGACGCCCCACGGTGGCTGTCTTCGGCCCCACCAATCCGCGTGTCTGGGCGCCGCGTGGCCCGCACGTCCGCGTGGCGCATGATCCCCGCTGGCCCGATACGGAAGCCGTAATAGCGGCAGCGCGCCATATGGTCAAGACGGACAGGGCACAAGAATGAACGACAATAAAGCCGGAACTGAAGAAGAGCATCGAAAAGCGTCGTTGTCGGGGCAGCTGCGCAGTTACATTGCGCCGGGCGCGCCGGCGACGCGCACCCCCTGCGATGGCACGGAACCCGAACTGCGCGTGGAATTCGGCTTCACGCCGCGCTGGTATCATGACCGGATCGGCGTGGATTTTTCCGAACGATGGCATCTCGATCCGATATATCGCCATGAATGCGTCGTGTCCATGCGCCGGGAACTCAACCGTCGTTTCCCGGCGTTGCGTCTGGGCGGCGACCCGGACGCGGCCCGCGCCACCCTGGACGGCGTGCATGGCGCGCTGACAGTGGCGATGCTCTACGGCATCCCCGCCGAGTATTACCCCGACAATTGGCCCGCCGCAAAACATGCGTATCTGTCCGAAAAGCAGATTGCCGCAATCACGCCGCCTTCTTTGTCAAATGCGCCGGTAATGGCGCAACTTATGGAACAGATGGATGTCATCGAGCGGCGCTTCGGGCGCATCGAGGGCTACATCAACTGGCAGGGTGTGCTCAACAATGCCTACCGCATCCGGGGGCCGGAAATCCTCTCGGATGTGCTTGTCAATCCGGAATTGGCGCACCAGCTCTTCGATGCGGTCACGCAGACCATGATTGACGGGATGCGGCTGGTCTATGAACGCCAGCGCGCCTCCGGCGTCCTGGTCCGCCACGCCACCGTCAGCAACTGCCTCGTGAACATGGTATCGCCGGAGATTTACCGCGAGCGTCTGCTCCCCTTTGACCGGCGCATCGCCGCCGCTTTCGACCACTTCGGCATCCACAACTGCGCGTGGAATGTTGACCCCTATATTGACGACTATGCCGGCGTTCAACCTCTCGGCTACATAGACATGGGCCTCGAATCCGACCTCGCCCGCGCGCGACGCCTGTGCCCCGGCGCCCGCCGCGCCGTCATGTACACACCCACTGACCTGAACAACAAATCCCTCGACGCCATCCGCGAAGACCTGCTGCGTATCCGCCGCGATCTTGCGCCCTGCGATGTCGTCATGGCCGATATTGATGCCGAAACCCCCGACGAACGCGTCCTCGCCTTCGGGCGCCTGGCCCGGGAAGGGACGGTGCTGGCGTCAGGAATGCCCATTTCCCAAATGCCTCTTGATTAAGGATGGCTTGCGCGGATTCAGGGCAATCGGGCATGATGGCGGCCGTAAAAGCGGTTCTTGCTCGAATGCGCAATCGCCGTCGTGCGCGGCATGAAGGAGGCTGTTAATGAAACGCATGTTGACAATCGTGTTGCCGGCCGCGTTGATCGCCGTCGTGTTGACGGGTGTTGCGGCGGATTCGAAGTCCGTTGCGCTGTTCAATGGAGAGGATTTCACGGGCTGGAAACTGTTCCTGCCGGATGAGAACGCGGACCCCGCCGACACCTGGTCGGTCAAGGACGGCGTGATCCACTGCACCGGAACGCCCGTCGGCTACATGCGCACGGAGAAGGAGTACGAGAACTACCGCCTGCGCGTGGAATGGCGCTTCCCCGGCGCACCGGGCAACAGCGGCGTGCTTCTTCATGTGCAGGGCGAAGACGTGGTGTGGCCGAAGTCCATCGAGGCCCAGTTGCAGCACGAGCACGCGGGCGACATCTGGGTGATCGGCGGGACCACTTTCAAGGAGCACACGGACAAAAGCAACCGCCGCGTGCTGAAGAAGGAAAAATCGAGCGAGAAGCCGCCGGGCGAATGGAACCAGTACGAAATCATCTGCCGGGACGACAGCATCACGCTGTATGTGAACGGGGTGCTGCAGAATCAGGCGACGGAATGCACGGTGACGAAAGGGGCCATCGGCCTGCAAAGCGAAGGCGCACCCATCGAATTCCGCAATATTGTGCTGGAACCGCTGGAGGACGATCCGCCGGCGACATAGAAGAGCGAAGCATGGAACGCAGAACTTTTCTCAAGACGGCGGGCGTGGCCGGGGCGTTGACGATGGCGGCCCGGTCGAATACCGCCGCCGCCGATGCAGGCGAAAAGCGACCCAACATTGTTCTCTACATCACCGATGATCAGGGAACGAACGACGCGGGGTGCTACGGGCATCCATTGGCGCGCACGCCGGGCCTCGACACGCTGGCCGCCGAAGGCGTGCGCTTTACCAGCGCCTGTTGCGTCTGCGCGTCGTGCAGTCCCAGTCGGTCGGTGCTGTTGACCGGCATGCACACGCACGCCAACGGACAGTATGGTCTCGCGCACGCCAAACACAACTTCGCCTCCTTCGAGAATGTGCGGAGCCTGCCCAATCTTCTGCGGGATGCGGGCTACCGCAGCCTCTGCGCCGGGAAATACCATGTGCGCCCGGAACCGGCCTACCATTTCGATGAATATATCAAGGTGATGGCGCCCGACAAGATGGCGGAGGCCGTGCGCCCGTTCATCGCGGCGAACGATGACCGGCCCTTCTTCCTCAACTTCAACACCGTCGAGCCGCACCGTCCCTTCCACCGCGACGGCGCGTCGCCCGTCTCGCCGGAGGCCGTGCCGGTGCCGGATTACCTGCCGGATATCCCCGAATGCCGCGAGGAACTGGCGGAGTATCTCGCCTCCATCGAGCGGGCGGATCAGGGACTGCTGCGACTGATCGAAATCCTGAAAGAGACGGGACGCTGGGACAACACCGTGATGGTGTATGTCTCCGACAACGGCGCCCCGTTCCCCGGCGCAAAAACGACGGTCTATGAACCGGGATTGCGCCTGCCCTGTGTCGTGCGCGACCCGGCAAGCGCGCTGCATGGCGTCACAAGCGATGCGATGATTTCCTTTGCCGACATCACGCCGACGCTGATCGACTGCGCCGGGGCGACGCCCGGGAATCCGCAATTCCAGGGGCGTTCGTTCCGGAGCATCCTCCAGGGTGCGGACCCCGCGGAGGATTGGGACGAAATCTATGCCTCGCACATCTTCCATGAAGTGACCATGTACTACCCCATGCGCATGGTGCGTACGCGACGCCATAAACTCATCTGGAATATCGCCCACGGGCTGCCCTATCCCTTTGCGTCAGACCTCTGGAACTCGAAAACCTGGCAGGCCGTCATGCAGCGCGGCTTGAGCCACTACGGCAAACGCAGCGTGGATGCCTACATCCACCGGCCCCGCTTTGAACTCTATGACCTCGATGCCGACCCCGATGAAGTCGTCAATCTCGCGGATGACCCGGCACACGCTGAACTTCTCGCCGAACTTCAGCAGAAATTGCGCGCCTTCCAGGAGCGCACGAAGGACCCCTGGATACTTAAATGGGACCGCGAATAACGCGATATGCGGCCCCCTCAGGTTGCGCAGGGCCGGACTGAAACCTCATAAATGTCTTTGATTGATACCGGTGGAAACGAAATCAACGCCAAGTCACAGGATTCGCTGTGGGGCATGGAGAGAAAAGAATATGCGGGAGAAAGTCCCCCGGCACGCGCGGGAAATCGCGGGCGGATTGCCGTTATACTGGAAGCCGTGGCGGGGACGGCGTATGCAGCAACAGGAAGGTTTTGTGGTGTGCTGTAACAGCGCCCGATGCCGGCGGTGTGAAGGGCGATAAATGCGACAAGAAGAAAGAGGGAGTCTGTCATGAATCTGTTCACCAAGGCGAACCTGTTCTACAATTTCATCAAGTGGCGGCTGACTTGGGACAAGCGCGACACGCATTACCGCTACACGGTGCCGGGCAACCCCAGGTTCATGGGGCCGCGCGACGCCGTGAAACTGATCAAGAACGGGTCCGTGGTGGGCCTGTCGGGTCTGGCGGCCAATCATCGGCCGTCCATCATTTACTGGGCCATCCGGGAACTTTTTGAAGAAACAGGCGCCCCGCGCGATTTGACCCTCGTGACGTTGGGCGGCATTGGCGGGCGCGGCAGGGTCCCGGGCACCTTGGAGGAACTGGGGCAGGACGGCCTGTGCACGCGCCTGATCACCGGCCATACCGAAACCTTCAAAGCGATGCTGCGACTCGCGGACGCGGGCAAACTGGAACTGCAATGTATCCCACAGGGCATTATCGCGCTGCTTTTTGCCGCAATGGGCGAAGGCGAAAACAGCATTATAACGGAAACAGGCATCGGCACTTTTGTGGATCCGCGCACCGGGCGCGGATCGCCGGTAGCCGGTGCCGGCGCGCCCCAACTGGTGACGGTGGAGGACGGCAAACTGCGCTATACCATCCCCAAGGTGGATGTGGCCATCTTCAACATGCCCGCCGCCGACCGCAAGGGCAACATCTACCGGCGCGGCTGCATCATGGTGGCCGAAAGCCGTGAATTGGTGCGGGCCGCCCGCCGCAACAACGGCGTGGTTATTGCCAATGTCGGCAAAATCGTCGAGGAAGGCTACGATGACATCTGGATTCCCGCCGAAGACGTGGATGCGGTGGTCTACTACAAATGGACCGAGCAGACGGGCGGCGTGTATCACCACAAGCCGTGGCGCTTTATGACGCTCGAAAGCGACATGAGCATTGAGGAGGGAATCGAGCGGGTGCGCTTCATCAACCGCCTGGTGGGGGTAACGCCGAAACGCTCGCCGGTGGATTTCGCGCTGGCGCGCCTGGCCGCCGCCATTTTCGTGGAAAACTTTCCGAAAGGCGGGGTGGTGGACATCGGCGTCGGATTGCCTGAGGAAGTCTCCCGGCTCCTGCACGAAAGCGGCGCCATGGAGCATATCACCCTGATCACCGAAAGCGGTGTCCTTGGCGGGCTGGCCGCGCCGGGCATCTTCTTCGGCGCGGCGATCAATCCCACGGAGATCGTCTCTTCCGCCGAGGTTTTCCGCCGCATGTACCAGCATCTGGACGGCGCCATCCTCGGCATTCTGCAGGCGGACAGTGCGGGCAACATCAACGTGTCCAAGCGGGGCGATGGCCCGATCAACTATGTCGGCCCCGGCGGCTTCATTGACATCACCACCTGCGCGCAAAACTGCTTCTTCGTCGGTTCCTGGGGAGACCGCGCGGAGATCGTGCTGGAGAACGGCAGGATGCGCGTGGTCAATCCCGGCAAGCCGAAATTCGTGGATCGGGTGGACGAGATCACCTTCAACGGGCAGGAAGCCCTGCGCCGCGGCAAGAAGGTCTTCTACGTGACCCATGTGGGCGCGTTCCAACTCACACCGCGAGGCATGGAACTGATCCGCGTGATGCCCGGCGTTGACGTGCGCCACGACATTGTGGACGCCGTCCCCATGAAGGTCGTGCTGCCGGAAAGCGGCGATGTCCCCGTGGTGGACCGGTCTGTCATCACGGGTGAGAATTTCAAATTGACGTTTCCTGAGTGACCAAGGGAGAAGTTGGACGGGGCGGACAGGTCGGACAAGTCGGACGGGGCGGACGGCCGGAGAATCAACAACGGACCTGGTGTGGAAGAGTTCCCAATGCTGCGGGTTGGCGGACATGGCAGCCGGGGCCTGAAAAAGAGAGGATTAACCCATGGATACAGAAGAGAAGCAGGGTAAAGCGCCGATTTCGCGCCGGTTTTTTCTGCAACATTCCGCGCTGGCGATGGCGGCCGGGCCGGTCTTGAGCGCCGCGACGCTCGCACAGGCGCGCCGCGCGGCGGCGCAGACCCCGCCCAGCGAGAAGGTCCGCGTCGGCCTCATCGGATGCGGCGGCATCTCCAAGGCGGACCTGTCCACCTTCTTCTTGAATCCCGAAGTGGACTGCCCGGTGATCTGCGACATTGACGACGCGATGATCGCGCAGGTTGCCAGACTGGTTGAAGCCCAGCGCGGCCACGCGCCGGACACCGTAAAGGACTTCCGGCGGGTCATTGACCGCAGCGACGTGGATGTGGTGCTGGTGGCGACGCCCGATCACTGGCATGCGCTGCCCACGATCTACGCCTGCCAGGCGGGCAAGGACGTGTACGTCGAGAAGCCGCTGGGCATGTGCATTGACGAAGGCCGCGCCATGCTCGAAGCGGCCCGCGCCAACCAGCGCATCGTCCAGATGGGCACCCAGTGGCGCAGCGGGACACACTACCGCGAAGCAGTGGAGTTCGTGCGGTCCGGAAAATTGGGGAAGGTGCGCATGGTCCGCGCGTGGGCTTACCTCGACTGGGTCGGCGGCATCGGCAATCCGCCCGACAGCGACCCGCCCCCGGGCGTGGATTACGACATGTGGCTCGGCCCCGCGCCAAAGCGTCCCTTCAATCCCAACCGTTTCCATTTCAATTTCAGATGGTTCTGGGATTATGCCGGCGGCCTGATGACGGACTGGGGCGTGCATCTGCTCAACATTTGTCTGTGGGCAATGGGCACGGAACCGCCGGTGCGCGTCAGTTCCATGGGCGGCAAGCGGGTTACGGACGACAACAGTGAAACGCCGGATACCCAGGCGACCGTGTATGACTTTCCGGAATATACCCTGATTTTCGAGCACCAGACCCTTGGCGGCATCGGGCCGGGGAACAAGCCCCACGGTATGCTCTTCAGCGGCAGCGAAGGCACCTTGATCGTGGATGAGGGCGGATGGGAACTCACCCCGGAACCGAAGAAGAAGACCCTGGAGGCTATCAAGGGCGCGCCGGGCCGCGATGCGCGGCCCGCGCATGTGCGCAATTTCCTGGAGTGCGTGAAGTCGCGCGAGCAGCCGGTCGAGAATCTGGAAATCGGACACTACGTCTCCACCATCGCGCATCTTGGCAACCTCGCCTTCCGCTCCCGCAGCGAGGTCCACTGGGACGTGGAGAACGAGCGGGCTGGGGGCAATCCTGAGGCGGACCGTCTCGTGGGCGCGCATTACCGCGCCCCATGGACGCTGCCCTATGCGCGTCGGCCGGCGTAACCATCCGGGCACAGTGGCGGTTCCCCCATCGCGATGCGCCCGGTGCGACGCACATCGGTAAAACAGACACTGCTCCCGACAATTCACGCCATTCCGTTAAACCGTTGAAAAATGCGCTATCCCAGCACCTCTTTGATCTTGGAGAGCAGCCGCGCGGCCTGATATGGTTTCTGGATGAATCCGGCGACGTTTTTCCCGGCGAAGCCTTCCATCACCTCCTGCTCATCGTATCCGCTGGAGAGGATAATGGGCGTGTCCTTTCGGATGCGTCGCAGTTCGCTGAAGGCCTGAGCGCCGTCCATATGCGGCATGGTGAGATCTAGAATGATGCAACGGATTTCATCGGCATGGGCGCGGAAGACCTGGATGGCCTCTTCCCCGTCTTCGGCCGTTATGACCTCGAATCCCGCGCGCTCGAGCATGCGGCGGCCCACGTTGCGAACCACCTCCTCGTCGTCCACCAGGAGAATGGCGCCGCTGCCGTGCGACAACTGGTTGCCGACTGGTGATTCGGTGCGCGGTGCGGGCACTGGTTGTTCCATTGCGGGCAACAACACTTTGAACGTGGTGCCGCGTCCCGGTTCGCTGTACACCTTGATAGCGCCCTTGTGGCTGCGGACGATGCCCAGAACGGCGGCGAGGCCCAGGCCGCGCCCGGTGAATTTGGTGGTGAAGAAGGGATCGAAAATCTTGGCGACGGTATCCGCGGTCATGCCGCTGCCGGTGTCCGAAACCTCAAAATAGGCGTAGGTCCCATCCGACAATTCGTCGGTCAGGTAGGTGCCCGCGAGATAGGCGCGGTCGCAGTGCATCACGCCGGTGCGAACAGAGATGACGCCGCTTTTGTCGCCGATGGATTCGGAGGCGTTGGTGATAAGGTTCATGACGATCTGGCGAAGTTGTGAGGCATCGCCGCGCACCATCGGCATATCCTGCGCGAAATGACATTTCATCGCCACTTTCTTGGAAATGGAGATTTCGAGCAGGTGCGCCATCTCCTCGATCAGGCTGTTCAATGACAGGGGTTCAATGACGAATCGGCCTTTGCCGGAGTAGGCCAGCATCTGGCGGGTCAGTTCGGCGGCGCGCCTGGCTGCTGTCTCGATTTCAAGGATGCTGTTGCGCGCAGGCGAACTGGGAGGCAGTTCATCCAGGGCAATGTCGGCATTGCCGAGGATGCCCATGAGCAGGTTGTTGAAATCGTGGGCAATGCCGCCGGCCATCAAGCCGAGCGATTCCAGTTTCTGCGCATGCTGCATCTTCTCCTCCAGCATCCTCCGTTCTGCCTCGGCCTCTTTGCGTTCCGTGATATCCATGGCCACGCCGACCATCCGCACAGGCGTGCCGGCGGCGTCACGCCGGAAAACACCTGTCAAGCCCAGCCAATGGATGGTGCCGTCGGGCCATATCACGCGGCACTCCTGTTGAAAAGGCTCTCCAACCGCCCTGGCCTGTTCCATCTTTTCCAGAAGCGCAGCCCGATCCTCTGAATGCACTGCCAGAACCAACCGGTCGAAAGTATCCTCAAACGCGCCAATCTCCACCCCGAAGAGCCGCTCATGCCACCCCTCCCAAATCACCTTGCCGGACGCCAAATCCCAATCCCAGACACTGAGTTTGCCGCCATCCAGCGCCATCATGAGCCGGTCTTCGCTTTCGCGCAACGCCATTTCAGTGCGCTTCAGTTCAGTGATGTCTGTGATAAATCCTTCCAGCGCGACGAGGCGTCCGGACTCGTCATAGACGCCCCGGCCCTTCTCCCAGACCCATTTCTCCTCGCCCTGCGCCGTGCGGATGCGGTAATCCATCACGAACGGGCGTTTTGTGTTGATGCCTTTCTGGACGGCGCCCCAAACGGCGGCCCGGTCTTCAGGCAAGATCATCTGCGCATAACTGATGTCGCGATTGTCAATGATCGCTTCGGGGGGATAGCCGGTCAGTTCCAGACAGCCCTCGCTGACGAATTCCATGGACCAGTCCGCATCGTTTCGGCAGCGGTAGGCCATGCCCGGCAGGTTGCTCAGGAGCATTTCCAGAATGCGACGGCTTTCCCGCAGCCGCCGCTCGACTTCCTTCAGCGCCGTGATGTCGCGGTTCATGCCCAGCACGGAAATACAGCGGCCATCCGGCGCGAACTCCGGCACGCCGCGCCAGTCCATGATGACCCGGCCCAACGGGCCATGAAACGAAAACTGTTCCCGTTGAGGCGCGCCGGTTTCCACGACTTTTTCGATGGCGCGCTCCAGCACATCGCATAAGTCCGACGGAAATCCCAATTCCCGGTAAGTCTTGCCGATCATGTCCTGCGGGGGAAAGCCCGCGTTGGCCGCGCAAGCACTGTTGACATAGAGGAAGCGGCCCGCGGTGTCATAGCGCATGATGCAATCCGCGCTGTTTTCGCAGAGTTGGCGAAACATGTCTTCCTGTCCCCCTTGAACGGTGCGCAATGACGCCTCTTCCACGCCCCGTGAATCATTTTCGGGAACTGCCTGATCCGGATTTCCCTGTTCTCCCATGGCTTCGATCCTTTGCCTTGCCTGCATCCTCTCCCTTGGACGGTCAAGACGTCAAGGCCACCCTTTCTTATTATTTATCATTATAACCTTTTTCATGTACAAGTTGCGCAACGCAAGAGCGCTTCGGCCCGCAGCATGGTGGATTCCGCTTCACTGCACCCATCCCTCGGAAGCGATTTGCGCCTATGCCACGCCGTTGCTGAACGTCAGCCCTTGCGGGGGTGAATGTGTTCGGACGCAATGTGTTAAGATGCATGCGTGGCGGGGGCGCCCCTTGGAGGAAAAGCAATGAGACAGCACGGAACGATACTGACGGGATTTTTTCTGATGGCGGTTTCGATGGGCGCGTGCGCGGAAAGCGAAGACACGCCGCCGGGCGTCATCCTCGACACGGATTTCCGGTCCGATGTGGATGACGTCGGCGCATTGGCGGTGCTGAATGCGCTTGCGGACAACGGGGAATGCGCGCTGCCGGGCGTCATCGCCAGCCAGACGGGACCGTATGTGGTCGGCGCGATCAACGCCGTGAACACGTGGTACGGGCGGGGCGACGCGCCCATCGGACTGAGTCCCGTAGATGACCAGCGTTTCCCGGATCACTACGCGCCATTCATCGGCAATCCCGACCATTTTCCCAGCACCCAGACGACCGCCACCGCGCCGGACAGCACCACCCTCTACCGCCGGCTGCTGCATCAGGCTGCGGACAAAAGCGTCGTCATCGTGGTGATCGGCGGGCAAACGTGCATTCACCTCCTCCTGAATTCGGATGCCGACCATGAGGGCGATGGGTCCATCGGCCGAAGCGGCCGGGACCTCATCGCGGCCAAGGTGCGGCTGCTGGTCATCATGGGCGGCAACTTCGCCGACCCCGATCATCGTGAACACAACATCAACCTGGACCAGAAGGCGGCGCAAACGGTCGCCGACGAATGGCCGACGCCGATTGTGTATTCCGGCTATGAGATTGGGCGGCCCGTGCTGACGGGCGGCGCGATGACCGCCCCGGAGAAAAACCCCGTCGCCAAAGCCTACGAACTGTATCCCGCAGGCGGCGTCGGGACCATCGCGTCCTCGTCCAGTTACGACCAGACCGCCGCGTATTACGCCGTGCGCGGCGTGCAGGCCGGGGAATTGACGCTGTGGGAACTCAGTCCGCCGGGACGGGTCCGTTTCCCCGATGCGCTGACCCGATTCGATCCAGATCCGGCAGGGCCGCATCGCCATCTGATACCCAAGGCGTCCAACGAAGAAGTCGCAGCCGTCATCGAGGCGTTGATGACCCGGCCGCCCAAAAAACGCCTGGCCGACCGATGAAACTGCTAATACATCACAAGATTGTGTTTTTTATACTGTTTCAATCGTATAGTATAAAAAATGCGTTCGATATCGCATCGTTTTTCTGCCCGTCATTGCGAGCGGCGCAGTGCGCCGCACCGCTCGTAATGACGGGGCTATAAGCAATGATTACTTCAGTCGGTCGAAATATTGCCTGTTTTCAATTTTCCGGGCGGATGCCGTACACTAAGGTCATCCGTTGTGTATTCTGGCAAAGAGGCGCGGCGCATTATGGACCAATCGCGAGTGACAGCCTTGTTTGAAGCGGTGGCGGCGGGGCAATTGTCTGCGGCGGAGGCCGCGGAGCGGCTGCGGGCGTTGCCCTATGAGGATTTGGGTTTCGCCAAGATCGATCATCACCGCCATCTGCGCAAGGGCTACCCGGAGACAATTTTCTGCGCGGGGAAAACCCCGGAACAGGTGGTGGGCATTGTGGATCGCATGCGCGCCCACGGGAGCAATGTCTTCGGCACCCGCTGTGTGCCGGAGGTGATCGCGGCGGTGCTGGCCGCGCATCCCGACGCGACACACCACGAAGCGGCGCGCGCTTTCACCATTACGGTGGACCCGCCGGAATTGCTCTCCGGCTATATTGCGGTGGTGTGCGCGGGCACCGGCGACATACCGGTGGCGGAGGAAGCGGTGGTGACCTGCGAGATTTTCGGCAACAGGGTGGAGCGGGTCTATGATGTGGGCGTCGCCGGCATTCATCGGCTCTTTGACCAGCGCGAGCGGCTGGAAGGCGCGAATGTCGTCATCGTCTGCGCGGGCATGGAAGGCGCGTTGCCCAGCGTGGTGGGCGGGCTGGTGCATCGTCCTGTGATCGCCGTGCCCACAAGCATCGGGTACGGGGCGAATTTCGGCGGCGTTTCCGCCTTGCTTGGCATGTTGAATTCATGCGCCGCGGGGCTGACCGTTGTTAACATTGACAACGGCTTCGGCGCGGCGGTGGCCGCCGCCACCATCAACCGGGCCATCAACGCCAAGTGACGACGATGAAGACGCTTTATCTGGATTGTTTCAGCGGCATCAGCGGCGACATGAGCGTGGGCGCGCTTCTGGACGCCGGAGCCGATTTCGCGACCATCCGCGACGCGCTGCATTCACTCGGCGTGGCCGGGTTCCGCGTCGCCGCCGAAAAGGTCAACAAAAGCGGCATCATGGCCACGCAGTTCCGCGTCATCCAGGACGCGCACGCGGAGCATCCCCACCGCCACCTGCATCATGTAACCGACATCATCATGCGCGGCAACCTGCCCCCACCGGTACAACAGGCCGCCGTGGCCACGTTCCGAATCATTGCCGAAGCCGAGGCCGCCGTGCATGGCACGACCGTGGACAAGGTCCATTTTCACGAAGTCGGCGCGCTGGACTCGATTGTGGACATCGTCGCCGCGCAGCATGCGCTGCACCTGCTCGGCATCGAGGCGGTGTACGCGTCGGCGCTGCCCGTGGGCGGCGGTACCGTGAAGTGCGCACACGGCGTATTCCCCGTACCCGCGCCCGCCACCGCGCTGATTTTGAAGGGCAAGCCGACCTACGGCGGCGGGGCGCAGTGCGAACTCGTCACGCCGACCGGCGCGGCGCTCGTCGCGCAATGGGCGCGGTCCTTCGGCGATGCGCCGCTGATGCGCGTGGAACGCGTCGGTTACGGCGCGGGCACACGCGACCTGCCCGACCGCCCCAACCTGCTGCGGGTGTTTGTCGGCGAATCGGACGCGCCGGTCGCGGCGCGGGAGTCGGTGCTGGCGGTCGAGGCGAACATTGACGACATGAACCCGGAATTGCTGCCGCCGCTGATCGCGGCGCTGATGGATGCGGGCGCGCGCGACGCGTTTTTGACGCCCGTTATCGCCAAGAAGGGACGTCCCGCCCATTGCGTGACGGCGCTCTGCGATGATGCGTCCCTGCACCGGGTGGCGCAGGCCCTCTTCGCCCACTCGACCACGCTCGGCCTGCGCATGCGCCGCGAGGAACGCATCGTGCTGGAGCGCCGCTGGGAGCGGGTGCGCACGCCGTGGGGCGCGGTGCGCGCGAAGATCGGCGTGCTCGACGGCGCCGTTCGTAATGCCGCTCCGGAATTCGAGGATTGCCGCACGCTGGCGGAACAGGCCGGCGTGCCGGTGCGCGTAGTCTATGACGCGGCGCTCGCCGCCGCCATCAAAGGAGAATTTGAACATGCCTGAACGAATCGCCGTCTATCCCGGAAGTTTCGACCCGCCCACCCTGGGCCACCTGGACCTCATCAGCCGCGCTTCGCGCATTTTCGACCGCGTCATCGTGGCGGTGGCGCGCAACCACGCCAAGAGCGCCATGTTTACGGTTGATGAACGCGTGGAGATGCTGCGTGAACTGACGGCGGCGATTGCGAATGTTGAAGTAAGCAGTTTCAAGGGCTTGACGGTGGACTATGCCCGCGAATGCGGCGCCATCGCTCTTATCCGGGGACTGCGCGCCATTTCCGATTTCGAGTTTGAACTGGGCCTTGCCATCAACAATCACAAACTGAACCCCGAAATGGACACCGTGCTCCTGATGCCCAGTGAGCCGTATCTCTTTCTGAGTTCCCGGCAGGTAAAGGAAATCGCCGGTTTCGGCGGGAAAATTTCCCACTACGTCACCCCGGAAATTGAACGCCGGATTCGTGAACGTTTCGCGCAGCAGAGCGATCAATCCTGAAATGTTTTCGCCCCCGAGAAGAAGAAGACAGCCGCCGTACTTCCCGACACAATAAAGGCAGCAAATGACGCACTGCCGACCTTCTGCAGGTGCTCAGCCGAAACCCTGGCCGAGACGGCCATGCTGCCATCACGCGTTGCATGTAAACTTATTTGTGTTCGGTTGTACGCAGCGTGTGCGGAAATGTCTCTACAGCAGCCCCGTGAAAAGGGCGCGCAGCCAGACACAGCAGGCGGAGACCAGAAAGCCCACCATGAGGCCCATGGCCATGATCAGGCTGCGTATTGGGCTTATTTTGCGGTCCGGCGCCACGGCATCGGACACGATTTTGATGTCGGCCATTTCCGCTTCTTCCGTTTCGGCGATCTTGGCCTGTTCCAGTTTCCCGGCAAGCAGGTCATAACTGTGCTTGAGGGGGCTTTCCTCCTGGTCGAGTTGCTTGCGTTCAAATGCCCGGTGTGCGGCTTCCTCGCGGAGCGCCTGCAATTCCCCTTCGAGGGTTTCCATGGAATCCAGCAGCATTTTCAGATGCTTTTCCATACCCGCCAATTCACTCTCCATCAGCGTCACTTTATGTTTGAGATAGAGATACGTTTCATTCAAGACTTCATCCCGATAGCCTGGTTGTTTTCCTTCTTCGGGCGTGAGGTCCATCTTCTCCATGCCCATCTGTTCCTGGAGAAACACCGCTGTCATCGGCGGAGACTTCCAGAGCACTTTTTTCTCCGGTTCCTCGGCTAGTTGTGCGCGCAATTCTGCAAGTTCGGTCCTGGTCGCTTCGATCTTCATGGCGAGGTCAATGGATTTTTCTTCGTAATCCAGCAGGCGGGAATGCTTTTTCGCCATGCGTTCGTGTTCCAGTTCATCGTTCCACTCGATTTCCAGGTCGCGGATTTGCGCGCGGACGGACAGCAGGTCCTGCCGGGTGTCTGCAAAGCGCGTCTCAACAAATTCTTTCAAGCCCGTTTTGCCCTTTTGATACAGACGATTGGCGAGGTCCTCGGCCACCTGCGCCCAGGCCTGCGCCAGATCGCGCGCCTGTTCCGGGGTGCGCGCGTGCGCTTTCAGGAGCATCACCGGCGAACGCGCCACGCCATAGGCGGTCTTTTCCGTAATCTCGACTTGGACGCGCATCCGGCGGCGCAACCGGCTGATTTCGTCCAGCGATTCCAGGTCCTTTTCGGGCCACGTGCCCAACTGTCTTACTTTGTCCGCCACCTCTTTCAGCACGCCGTCGCTCATGAGCAGGATTTCATAGTCGGTGACCGAAAGCACTCGCGGGATCAACGCACTGACGGGGTCCCCCGCCTGTTTAATCGGCGTGGGCAATAGAATCAGCGACACACTGGACTCGAAGGTTTTCGGGAGCAGGAAAGCGACCAGGGTGGCCGCGGCAAAAGCGGCCAGCGTGCCGCCCGCAATCAAATGACGTCCCGCCCAGAGCGCGAGCAGCGACGGGGTAACGTGGACAGGCATGACCATCGCGCCGTTGCGCGGCATGGCGGTTTCCGGGGATGATTCATGATGGCTCATGTGACGGCTGTACTCCTGTGTTGCGCCTGGCTGCGGCCACGATGCGCGTCAATCACTTCCTGGTATATTTGAATGGTCTGCCGCGCCAAAGCATCCCAATTCAGGTCCCGCTCGATCAACTCGCGCGCATTGCGGCCCATGCGCGCGCGCAGCGCGTCGTCCGCCACCAGGCGGTGCAGGGCGTCCGCAAGCGCGGCGGCGTCGCCCCGGGGGAAACGCAGGCCGTTGTCGTTGGTCAGCGCGTAATGCGAATAGCCGCAATCCGGCAGCACCAGCGGCACCCCGCAACTGGCGCATTCCAAGTAGGTGATGCTCGCGTCGCCGGGCCACACCCCGATATCGGAAGCGGAATAGGCCGCCGGCAATTCGCTGTTGGGCATGAAATCCAGCCAGGTGACGCGATCGCCAAGGTTGCGCGCTTCAATGATGTTCTCCAGTTCCGCTTTGTACTCCGCGGGGGCGTTGCCGATCATCAGCAGATGTGCGCGGTCCGACCGCTGCGCAAGCAACGCCATCGCCTCCAGCAGCACATGGTTGTCCTTCACGCGCGTGATCTTGCCGGCATTCACCAGGAGCACCTTGTCCGGCGCGATGCCATGCCGCTCCCGGAAAGCGCGGCCCGCCTCCGGCATACGGTAGAAGACCTCCGGCTTTGTGCCGAGCGTGTTGATGGCCACCATTGCGGGGTCAATGCCCAGTTCCCGGTGCAGATAATCCCGCACTTCGTGCGTGATCCCCAGCACCCGGCCCACGCTCCGCATCAGCACAGGCCGCATGAGCCGCCGAAAAATGAAACGATACAGCAGCCGCTTGGCCGGGGTATAGGGCTGAATGTTGAAATAGTTGTTGTGATCGTCCACGACAATCGGATAGCGCCGGAACAGGTTGCCCCAGAGAATCTGGAACGTGGACCCGGCAATCACCGCGCAGTGCGTGTGGATGATGTCGGGCTGAAAATCCCGCACCGCTTGCCACAGTCCCCGCCACAGCACCCACCAGTGCGCCCGCCATTCCCACACCACCTTCAGCCGCACCACGTCCAGCCCGTCCTCCTCCTGATGGCTCACCCCGACGATCCGCTGCGAATCGTCCATTTTCATGGTTTCCTTGTAATTGGGGTGGGGATGATACCGGTCCGAAGTGATAAGCCGCACCTGGTGCCCGAGACGCATCTGCGCCGCGAGCAGGCCGTTCTCCTGGTAGCCCATGCCGGGCTGGAAATATCGCGTGATATGTAGAATTCTCATGAACCCCGCCGCAACCCCGTTATTTGCGCACGCACTGGGCCGCACCGCTGACACGCCATAACAAAACCGGCCGCCCCATCGCGGCCCATCCATGCGCTATTCTACCGGCCCCCTTCCCAACGTGCAACCCCCGCGGGAACAATCTGCAGAACACCGGTGGGGCCATTGGCTGCGCCAGGCCAGGAAGCGCTGCACGAGGTAGACCAACAGCGCAGTCCGCATTTGCCATTGGTACAAGGGGGGAAATCTTAGAACGCTTCTTGCCCCAAAAAGTGCCCTTTTCGGGTGTGAAATAAATGGTTGCTGTCCCCGTTTATTGTTTATTACATTTATTCACCGATCGAGATGCAGGACTATTCTGGCGCTTCTTCCAATCGCGACAGGTATTCCGCAAGCCGCTGCTGGGAGGCGTCGTGCAACCGCTTGTACTGAAGGCCCTGGTCGGTATCCCCGTGGGGGTCAGTGTTCTTGCCATAATCCTTCTTTACGGTGAGCGTATAGAACCGTCGCCGCATTCCATCCACCCTCTCGGACAAGCCATAACACAGCGCCGGGTCGCGCATCTCATCCAGCAACGCCAACACAACCTCGCGAAGTGATCCCGCCATTTCTCCCGTGAACCTGCCCCTTTCGCCCGTATCCGTCGGTCGCGACTGCAACAGCAACCAAGGCAACGGTGGTTGCACAACGAACGGAATGTCGCCATGCTGCGTGTCATAGGCGGTTTCCACCTGTTCAAGCGCCTCCTCAAGCAGGTCCGCATCAATATGCACGCGAATGGGCCGCTCCATGATATATGGTTCTACTTTTCCGGCCCGATTTTGATCATCGTCATACATGACGATGCGCCCGCGAAGCAGCAACCACTTCACACTGCCCTCACTACGCTCTTCCAGTTTGTCCAATGCATCTACAAGCCGTTCGTTGGCCTCAATGGCGAACGGAAAGCGAAATGCATCCCCAGGGCCGGAAAGATACGCAAATTCGAGACACATCGGTACTGGATAGGCTTTCTTCAGCGCGACAGTCGCCCCCAGCCGTGTAGCCAGATTGTCCGTAACAGGGACAGCACCGATCTCCGTTTCCACCAACTGGTAATCAAATACCGGGACATGCTCTGCAGCACGAAGTTCTATCAGGGTTTCCGCCGTTACCGGAATGATCTGCTTGCCCGAGAGCACAACAGACTCGGCGGCAAGATTGCACGTCAGCCCACATCCGGCAATGATGATCACACCTGTCACAGCGGCTCGCAGATTCATGGCGGACCTCCCTTTTGCGTTGTCATTTGCCCGCCCCAACGCGGGACCACACCATCATGCTTTTGTGTAATGTCAACCATTAAGAACATTTTCTATAGTTCTGTCTGAATTGGCTGGTCAAAGTACGTTTCGAGACGTTGAAGCGATCTTTCTGATAGTTGCAGATGTTGCATCATCTCATCTCCGTCGGCATAAAAATGCAGGTCCGGCGCGTCGTCCTTTCGCAAGTCCAGAATAAAATAACGCCGGCCTCTTGCGTCATACGCCGAAGTGAGGCTGTAGCAGATCGCAGGATCACGCATTTCATCCAACACCGTCAAAATCACCTCACGAAGCGTACCTGTTGCCTTCATCCCAAATTTGCCTGTTGTTGTTCCATCCGTTGGCCATCTTTGAAGGACTAATCGAACAAATATCGGTTTAACGATAAGCGGCACATCGCGATAGAGATCGTTATATGCCTTTTCAACTTGCTCCAACGCTTCCAGAAGTGTCTCGGCCTGAATTTCAACACGAACATGCTGATCCATGATGGGTATATCCGTTTCGTTTTCTGGAATCTGACACTTTGCCACTATTCTTTCGTGATGATGACCTGCCCCCATTTTATGTACCAACCTGAATGAGAGTATTTGCCTTGGTTATGGGTTGTGGCCCTGGGGTGCTGGCATTGCCGGAACGGAGGGAGGCCGTAGGCCGACCGGAGTTCCGGCAATGCGCGGCGAATTCCGCCGGGGTCATGTAGTTCAGACTGCTGTGCGGTCGTTCTTCATTGTACTCTCTGCGCCAGGCTTCCACCACCGTCTGGGCATGGCGGCCATCGACGAAGACGTGCATGTTCAGACACTCATCGCGAAACTTGTCGTTGAAACTCTCGATGAACGGATTCTCCCACGGACTGCCGGGCGTGATGTAAAGCGTCTTTGCGTGGTGTTGCGCCAGCCAGGACTGTAGCGCCTTGGCGATGAGTTCAGGGCCGTTGTCTGAACGGATGTACTCGGGCCGGCCATGCAACATGAACAACCATTCCAGGGAGGCAATTGCTTTCGCCGCCCCGATCGATCGGCCCACGCGAATCTGCAGGCTCTCCCGCGTGTATTCATCCACGATGCCCAACATCCGAAGCTTGCCGCCTCGTTCGGTGCGGTCTTCGATGAAATCGTAACTCCACACGTGATTTGGGTACTCGGCCCGCACCGGAAGCTCGGGCGACGGGCCATACCCGCGTTTTCTCTTGGTTTTTCGCTTGCGCTGCAATCCTTCCTCCTTCCAAAGCCGGTGAACCCGTTTCTTGTTTACCCGCCAGCCTTCGCGCCGTAGCAGCGCCAATACCCTCCGAAACCCGTATCGCTTGTGCTTCGCAGCCAACGCCCGAAGACGCTTGCGCAACGCCTCTTCTTCGGGGCGGACGCGGCGCCTGTACCGGACCGTCATTCGTGGCGCGTCGAGCACCTCACACGCCCGCCGTTCACTGCACACACCCCGCTGCACCAGATCCTTGACCACGGCGCGTTGCGCAGCGGGGCCTACCACTTTTTTGAGTTCACCTCCTTCAGAATTTGGATGTCCACCGCCTGCTCGGCCACAATGCTGCGTAGCCGGCGATTCTCATCCTCCAGCTGCTTGAGACGGCGCAGTTCACCGATGTCCATCCCGCCATACCGCTGACGCCAGCGGTAGACCGATTGCTCCGACACGCCTTGCTCACGGCAAACCTGCGCAACAGGCTTGCCGTCCTCCACCTCCTGCAGAATCCGAATGATCTGCTCTTCCTTGAATCGCTTACCCTTCATGAGAGACCCTCCTAAGCTCTAAAGATTACGGTTTCTCTCATTCAAATTGGTACAACTTTCGGCGGACAGGCCATAATCATTGCACAAGGCCGCCCTGAAAGTCCCCCTTTGAAGAGGGTGGCGCAATTTGTCTGCAAGAGGCGAAGCGTGGCACACTGGGGCGGTCACCATGCGGAAGTGTTTTGTCACACGGGAGGATGCATTCATGCGGCGGACTTTGCTCCTTGCACAACTGATTCTTCTGGCCGGTATTGCGGCGATCACGGCGCTGGGCGGCGCGTGCGCCTTTGCCGGGGATTGGCCGACCTACCTGCGGGACAATGCGCGAAGCGGCATCACCAACGAAACGTTGGGACTGCCCCTGCACAAGACCTGGGTGCATGTGCCGCGCCATGCGCCGGAGCCGGCATGGCCCGCGCCGGCGAAGCAGGACATCTGGCATGAACTGCGCGACTTAAGCCCGGTCGTCATCTATGACCGGGCCTTTCATGTTGTTGTCGCGGGCGACGCCGCATACTATGCCTCTTCCGCGGATGACCAGGTGTACTGTCTGGACGCGAGAACAGGCGAGATTCGCTGGACCTTTTTTGCCGAGGGGCCGGTGCGGCTCGCGCCGACGATTGCCGCCGGCAGGGTCTATTTCAGTTCCGATGACGGCTGGGCCTATTGCGTAAACGCCGCGGACGGCGCGTTGCTGTGGAAGCATTGCCCGGCGGAACTGGACCGGCGCATTCCCGGCAACGGCCGGGTGATTTCCCACGCGCCTGCGCGCACCGGCGTGCTGGTGGACAACGGCGTTGCGTATTTCTTCGCGGGGCTGTTCCCGCCGGATGGCGTCTATCGCTGCGCGCTGGACGCCGCGACCGGCGCGGTGTTGTATGCCTCGGGCGACACGGACGCCTCGCCGCAGGGCTATCTGCTCGCGACGCCGAAACGGTTGTTCGTGCCGACGGGTCGGACCGCGCCGGTGATGTTCGACCGCGAAACGCTCGCGCCGTTGGGCGCGCTGCCGGGGCCGGGCGGCGCTTATGCCATTCTTGCGGGCGAGGCGGTGGTAAGCGGCCCGGGACGTCGGACGGGCAGCCAATTGGACTATGCCGACCCGAACACCGGCGAGAACGTTGCATCGTTCCCCGGCATCCGCATGCTGGTGAATGGCGACATCGCCTATTTACAGTCGAAAGAGGAAGTATCGGCGATGGACCGGCCCCGCTTTCTTGAAGTGACACGCGAATTGAACCGGCAAATCGCCGCTTTGAATGAAATCGTAAAGCAGCGCAAAGCCTTGACGAGGGACCAGGCCGGGGAACGCGAACGGCTTGAAGCGGAAATGGCCGCACAGGAAACGGTGATCGCCGGTCTGCGGGAACAGCAGGAAGCCTGCTATCTCTGGCGCAAGCCGATGCGGGACCCCTACGCCATGATTCTCGCAGGGGACGCGTTGTTTCTGGGAGGTGAGAACCAGGTGGTCGCCTTGCGCGCGGCGGACGGCGAGCACGTCTGGCGCGGCGAAGTCGAGGGTAGAATCTATGGGCTGAGCGCCGCCAACGGCCGTCTTTATGTCAGCAGTCACCTGGGCCCCATTTATTGCTTTTCTCCCGCAGAAACGCCGGAAACGTCTCCGCGGATGGTGCGTTTCGATGTGTCCAATGCCCCATGGCCGCAGGATGCGTCGAGCGCCATATACGCCAAGGCGGCGGAGGCCATTCTGGCGAAATCGGGCATCACGCAGGGATACTGCCTGATACTGGGCGCGGGCGACGGCCGCCTCGCCCACGCATTGGCGCAGCGCAGCGCCTTGCGCATCGTATGCGTGGAGCGCGACGCGGCGCGCGCGGCGGATGCGCGCAAGCGCCTCGATGACGCGGGGCTTTACGGCGTGCGTGCGACGGTGCATCACGTCGAGGATGATACGCTCCCCTACACGACCTATATGGCGAACCTCGTGCTCTCGGAGGAAACCCTGCGCGGCGCGGTCCCCGCCTGGAGCGCGAAGGAAGTATGGCGCGTGCTGCGCCCGTATGGCGGAACGATGTGCATCGGGCATCCGGAAATCCCGGGCGCGGGACTGGCCGCGTCGGCGCTGGAGGCATGGGCGGTCCAGGGGGATGTGCAGGGCGCGGTCATTGACGCAGAAGGCGGCCTGTGGCTGACGGCGCGGCGCGGCGCGGTGCCGGGCGCGGGCGAATGGACGCAACTCTATGCCGACGCCGGGCATACGGCATGCAGCAATGACCAACTCCGCGGCCCGATGGCCATCCAGTGGTTCGGCAATCCCGGTCCACGCGATATGGTGGACCGCCACCACCGGCCCATGGCATCGCTGTTCAAGAACGGACGCCTGCACATCACCGCCGACGACAAAATCATCACCGTGGACGCCTACAACGGATTCCCCCTCTGGGAGGTGGATGTGCCCGGGGCGCGGCGCGTCGGCACGATGAAAAACGCCGGAGAACGACTCCTCACCGACGATGCGCTATACGTGGCCGTGGAGGGGGAATGCCGGGTGTACGATCCGGCCACGGGAAATCAGTTGGGCGTCATCGCCATGCCCCGCGTCGAAGAAACGGTCAACGAATGGGGCTACCTGAACAGCGCGGATGAACTGCTGATTGGGACGGGACAGATCAGCGGCGCGTCATTCGATGAACTGGCGCTTGCCACCGTAAACATGCTGGAGGGCGACTTCCGCCCCGTGGTCGTCAGCCGCTGCCTTTTCGCCGTGGACCGCCATACCGGCGGAAAGCAGTGGGTGTGGCAGCGCGGCGCCATCATGAACAGCATGGTTACCGTGGCCGAGGGCCGGGTTTATTTCCTGGAAAGCCGCAACGAACGCGCGATGAGCGAAAGCGCGCAGCGCGGGCGCATGCGCGTGGACCACTTCTGCCGCGGGAACGCCTGGCTGGTGGCGCTGGACCTCAAGCGCGGGAAAAAGGTCTGGGAACGGCCCGTGGAATTCCCGTTCCATCACATCGCACATCTGAACGGCAAGGACGGCGTGCTGCTTGCGTCGGGGTCGTACAACGACGGCGACCAAGTCTTCTATGACCTGCTGGCCTTCGACATGGCCACAGGCACGGACAAGTGGCGCACCCGTTTTCGCGCGATGAACATCCGCTGCACGGATTTCTCGGAAACCGGCGGCACCCACGGCGAGCAATGGCAGCATCCCGTCCTGAACGGCGACACCATCTACGCGCGGCCCTTCGCCTTTTCGCTGCACACCGGCGAAAAACTGGATTACATCGCCTATCGCGGCGGGCACGGCTGCGGCGGCCTGACCGGCTCCAAGTATTACCTCTACGGGCGGGGCGACAACCCCCGAATGTATCCCCTTGACGTGGAGAGCACGGAAGGCATCCCGCTGACACGCGTGTCGCGGCCCGGATGCTGGCTCAACATCATCCCCGCCGGCGGCATTGTCATGATTCCCGAATCCAGTTCCGGATGTACCTGCGCCTATCCCCTGCAGACGTCCTTCGCGCTGGCGCCCGCCGCCCTCTCCGGCGGCATACTCCGGCGATAAACGCGCCCGCCCCAAGCACAAGGGATTCGTTTGGGGCACGTATATCTCGGACGGCATCGCTCGGCATCTTTGCCGTCCGTCAACATCGTGCCATTTTCAGGGCTTGCATTTCCTGCCTGCGATGCAACATTCAGGATGTGCCAGCCGCTTTCTGCTTCTTCTGCGCGCCGTTGGGGTTGGGAGTTGGAAAACGCGCGCCGCATTCCCGCTGCCAGGCGTGAAGCAAGGCGCGGAGTTCTGCGGTCTTTTCCGGCATGGCCTCGGCGAGATTGTGCCGCTCGCCCAAATCCCGCTTCAGGTTGTACAACTCGACGTGATTGTCCTCGAAGAATTCGATGAGTTTGTAATCGCCGAGGCGCACCGCCGCGCCGGGGAATGCGCCCTGGTTGCCGTAGTGCGGATAATGCCAGAACATCGGCCCGCGGTCCGGCGCATTCGTATCGCCGCGCAACAGGGGGGCGAAACTCATGCCGTCGCAATGTTGTTCGGGTATCAGCGGCAACCCCGCGATTGCGAGCATCGTGGGGTAAAAGTCGGTGCTGGTCACCGGCCGTTCGCAAACGCTGCCGGGCGCGGCCACGCCGGGCCATTTCACCAGCATCGGCACGCGGATGCCGCCTTCGTAGAGCCATCCCTTGCCCGCGCGCAACGGCACGTTGCTCGTGGGCGCGCCCTCGGAAGTGGACAGGCCGCCATTATCCGACGTAAAGATGACCGCCGTGTTCTGCGCCAGCCCGCTTCGCTCGAGTGCATCGAGCACTGTGCCCACCGCCTCGTCCATCGCCTCCACCATCGCGGCGAACACGGCATGGTTCTGCACCTGCCGCGCCATGCGATCGCCTTCAGGAAGAAATTCCGGCCCCTCCGCGGACATCTGCCTTGCCTTCTCCTCGTACTTGCGAATCAGGTCTTCCCGCGCCCTCAGCGGGGTGTGCACCAGATACAGCGAATGGAACAGCAGGAACGGCGCGTCACCGACATTTTCGAGAAACGCCGCCGATTCCCGCGCGAGCCGTTCCGGCAGGTATTCGCCCTCCGGGCCATCGGACAGTTTCGGGTTGTCATAAGGAGAGAAATACGACGGCGGACTTCCTTTCTCGTAACCGCCCTTGTTGACCTCGAATCCCTGGTCTTCAGGATGGAAACCTTCTCCGCCCAGGTGCCACTTGCCCGCGAAAAAGGTGCGGTATCCCGCTTCACGAAACACCTCGGCGAAGGTGGTCTCCTCCAGGGGCAACCGGTCCAGATACGGCGCGGGCAGGAGGGGCTTCGTGCCGGTGGGATGCTTATGCGCGTTTTCCGGCTGCGGCGCGCCGAACCAATCCGTCGTTGCCAGGCGCACGGGGTATTTTCCGGTCATGATGCTGACCCGCGTGGGACTGCAGACCGGGCACGCCGCGTAGGCTTCGGTGAACCTCATGCCTTCGCGCGCGAGGCGGTCCAGATGCGGCGTCTCGTAGAAAGTGCTGCCGCAGCAGCCCAAATCGCGCCAACCCAGGTCATCGGCAAGAAAGAAAATGAAATTCATCCTTTCACCTTCCGTGGATTGGGCCGGCCACGGCAGCCCCGCCAAGGCGGCCACGCCAAGGCCCGCCTGTTTCAGAAAATCACGCCGCGGAAAATTCATGATCCAGGAATCCTTCATGCCTTCCCTTCATGGTCGGTCAAAGAAGATTGTCGTGCGTCTATGCCCAATACTTGCAGATCATGTGATTATTGGACAAATTGTTCCGGATTCCCGATGCTGTGACAGACATGAATGTGCAACAGATCCGCAGGCGGGAATCCAGCAAAGCAACGTCATGCGCCGGCCGGACACGAATGTATCTTGCTTATTTGCTCTTCGTATGGCCGGTCCGACGCCATACCGCTGCCACAAGCCCCAACGCCCCGCCTGCGGCGGCGACCCAGGGAAAGACAGTCGGGCCGGCGGGAACCGGTCGCGCGCCGGGCGCGGCCACCGGCAGCGCGCCCAGGCATCGGCGCATTTGAAGCATATGCGGCTGTACGTGTCCGGGCGGCGCCTTGTAGTATTGCTCCTGAGGACCGAGAAAGGCGTTGACCGGTGTGAAGCGCCCCCAGGGATCGAATACGCCGGAGATGCCGGTGTTGGCGCTGTGCACCAGCGGCATGCGCATCTCCACCGCACGCAGGCGCGCCAGTTCCAACTCCTGAGGAATGGCGTTGCTCGAACCGAACCACGCCAGGTTCGTGACCACAACCAGCATGTCGGCGCCCTGTCGCCGCAGGGTTTCGCTGACCGGGCGAAACAGCACCTCGAAGCAGATCATCGGCCCCATCCGCCGGTCGCCCAAGTCGAACACGCGGTGTTCCTCGCCCGCGTCCACGTCCATCGGCACAATCTGCCGCAGGAATGGAAAAATGCTGGTGAAGGGCATGTACTCGCCGAAAGGCGCAAGGCGCACTTTATCGTAGTAGCCCGCCACGACGCCGTCCGGGAGCACCAGGACACTGGAGTTGTAACTTTTTCCGGCGGACGGGTCGTCGCGCACCGCGCCGGTGAACACCGCGGCCCCGGTCTCTCTGGCCAATGCGACCATCGGATCGAGCATTTCCGGTGCCTCGAAATGACGCATCAGCAGGGCTTCGGGCCAGAAGAAACAGTCCACCGATTCATGCCTGGCCAGCATCGCCGACATGCGCGCCGTCTTGCGCACCATTTCGCCTGAATATTCCCAGTCCCATTTCATCTCCTGGGGGAAATTGGGCTGAACCAGTCCCGCCGTAAACGGCTTTGAGGCATAATCCGGCGCATCCAGCAACAGCCATCCGCCCGCATGTGCCGCAACAATCACCAACGCCGCCGCCGCAATACGCGCCCCCCGATGCCGCCGCTCCGCCAACGCCAACGCGAGGTTTCCGTTCACCAGCACGAGCAAGAACGATATGAGGGACACGCCGCCCACCGCCGCCCATTGCAACAGGGGCAGATCGGGGCCTTGGCTATAGCCCAGGGCGCTCCAGCCGAAGCCCGTGAACAGGCTCGCGTGACCCCACTCCATCACCGCCCAGAGCACCGCCAGCAGCAGCGCCCCCGCCCATTGCGGCGCGCGCCCGCGCGTCCAACACCACACCCCGCCAAGGGCCGCCCAGAACAGGGCCAGCGCAATGCAAAGCAACTGGTAGCCGATAATTGCCCAGCCGCCCGCCCAGAAGATGTTGGTGATCAACCACTGGAGAAGGAAACTATGGAATGCCCACCCTGCAAGAAAAAAACGCGCCGCGCCGCCGGCGGGCGGGGCGTTCGCCACAAGAAAAAGCAACGGAATCAGAGCCACCCACGCAAGGGGATACCAGTGAAAGGTGGGGAAACAATACGCCAGCACCACGCCGGATGCGATTGGCAAGACGATATGTGCGTATTTGCGATACATGCGCGGGAATCATGCGGCAGCCGGAAGGAGGAGATCAAATTGAAATTGAATCGGACCGATCCGTCCGCGTCTGTCCTTCCGATGAAATCTTGTGGTTTGCCTTGCGCGGTCGCGCGGGGTACGCCGGCCGGGCGGCCTACAGTTCGTCGGCCATGACCTCAATTTCTTTGCTGACTTCGTCGGCGAATTTCCACTCGGTGCCGCGGTCGCGCCAGAATTCCATGGCGCCGATCGCCTCTCTGGAAAGGCTGCGGAGGTCCACAACGGTCGGAGAGACGAAGATGAGGAGATGGGTCACGGAAGCCTCGTTGCTGCGCCGGCGGAAGGGCATGCCGACGACAGGGGCGCGCCCCAGGAGGGGTACGCGGCGTTCGGCGCGGGTGACGACGCGGCTTGAGAGTCCTCCGATGACGAGGGTCTGGCCGTTGGGCACGAGCACGAAGCCGGTCTGGGACCGCTTGGAAAAGACCGGCAGGTCCAGATTCTTGACCTTTTCCGGGATGTTTTCGCTCACCTCCAGTTGCTGGAGATGCAGTTGCACGAAATCGTTGGGCATGATGGTGGGCTGCAATTTCATGTTGACGCCCACATCGCGCCATTGCACGCTCAGAACCGGTTCGCCTTTGGGATAGGACACGGTCTGATACGGCACCTGCTGACCGGCCTTGATTTCGGCGACGCCGCCGTTGATGACCATCAATTCCGGCTTGGAGATGAGGTCCAAATCCGACTTGTTTTCGATGGCGCGGAAGGCGCCTTCGAGCGTGCCTGTGCTGGTTGCGATGATGTTCGCCTCCAAGCCGAAGCCGGAAGGTTGCGGCCCCTGCCTGAGGGGCATGGTTGGATTCGTCACGCCCGGCGGCACAATGGGACTGGGCAGGGTGACCGTCCCAAAATCAACGGCAGGCGAAAACACATTCGTGCTGATCTGGCGTAAAGACCCGGATTGCTCCACCGGCGGTTCGCCGAGAAACTCGGAGGGCGTAAAGCGCGTGTAACTGAGATTGGCGCCCAATTTCCGCAAACCGGACTCGCTGGCCTCACTGATCCATACCTGCACCTGCACCTGCCGAATGTCAGACAGGGGTTCCTGCGTTTGCGCCGGCGGCGCTTCGGGGACCGGCTCCGGCGCGGGCGCCTCGAGCGGGGGGGCTTCCGCCGCGGCGTCTTGCGCCGCAGCCTCTTCCGCCGCAACACTTGCCATCCCGCCCGCCATTGCCAGCAATGCCAGGACACTGATAGATCGAATCAATCCGTACTTCATTTTTTGTCGGCCCCAAGGCTGGACGACACGCCCCCGTCCGTACCGCCGGTAATCCCATGCACGATGCCCTGCGGGATGTCGGCGATGCCGCCGATCACCCCGGTGATGACATCCGTGGGAGATTTGCGTCTCCTGCTGTCCCGTTCTTCCTCGATGAATCCGAAATCGTCGGCGACAGTGAAGGCAGGACGCCACATCTCCGCCTTGATAAGAAAGACGAGTTCGCGGCGCACTTCCTGCGTATTCTGCTTGCCCATGGTGGCCGACACGGGCACCTGCGGCAGGGAGAATGGAATGGCGCGTTGCACCAGATTATTGGCGAAATCCTCTCCCTGCGCCAGCCAGGGCAGCGTGGAGAGGTCCTTGGATTTCTTCTTGAGATACAGGCCGCCCAGAATGAGCACCTCGCCGTGCCGCACCCACACGGTCGTGGTGACGCTGCGCGAGATGAATTCCGGCACTTCGATGGTTTCGCCGCCGATGATTTCGTCCAGCGCCACGCTGACCGGGCTGCCCTTCTCGCTCACCATCGCCGTAAGGCTCAGTTGAATGAACGTGTCATCGGTGGTATGCGGATCGCCGTCATCATCCACGACCTGGTTCGCCAGCACGCTCAACGATACGCCGGTCGGGCGGAAATTGGTCACACGCGCCGCCGTCGCTCCCACGACCACCGTATCCTCATAGGGGATGTCGCGGGTGGTTTCAATGATGGTGGGCGTCTCCTGACCGACCTGCACCATGGCCTTGGGCCGGGAAAGGATGGAGGCGCGGCCCTGGGTCACCAGCGCCTGGAGCGCCAGTTCCATGTCGCCATAGGAAGTGCTGATGCGGTCCAGAATGACGGTAATGGCGCTGTCGGTGATTGGAAAGGTGAAATCGGCGCTTTCCAGGGTGCCGTTGCGGCTCGCGACCCGTCCGTAGGGGCGCGGACGGTCCCGGTGTTTGAAATAGGCGCTCAATCCGGTTTCCAGGAGGTGATTGGTCTGGAATTCCACCACTTTAACTGAAACATTGACCTGCTGCTGGTCCTGGTTTCCGGCGGCCACGGCACAGCACAACAATGTCACGATAAGCAGGTGTCGTCGGGTTCCGTTCATGATTCCCTACCGTTCAAAAGTGGCCACGCACTCGTAGCGCGTGATGTTTTCAATAGAATCGAAATCAGAGAAGCGCACGCTGAAGGCGCGCTTGTCGCCCGGGCGCATCCGGCCGATTCTGAAGACTTGGGTGTCGTAGATCATGCTGCCAAAGCCGTAAATGGTCACCATCACCTGCACATCGTTGAGCGTATCGCTGCCGCGATTCAGCACCTGTCCCGTGACATGATACTGGTCCGGCGTGCGATAGCGGATGCCCTGACGCGGATAGTATTGCGTTCCCTGGCCGCTGCCGCTGCGGAATGAATGGGTGTTGTAAATCACCAACGGCTCCGTTTCTGCGTAGCGCCGTTCCACTTCTGCCGGGGTCAGGACCGTGTAGGTTCCGTCCGGATTGCGCTCCATGCGCCGGCGGATGGTGGAATCCGTCTCCAATTGCGGCCAATGGCGCAACAGTTCTCCGTAAATCTCGCCGGCCTTGTCGTATTGGCTCGTTTTCCAATACAAATCCGCCAATTCCAACTGGTGCGCCAACACTTCCGGCTCGAGGCGGGCCAGTGCAACCACTTCCACGATGCGCGCTTGCAACTGTTCCTGTGTCCGGTAGCGCTGGCTCACCTCATCCGTCAATTTGGCCACATATTCCCGCGTGATGCCGGCGTATTTGCCCTCCGGAGCCAGCGCAAGATACTCGGTGAAATGGTCCAGAGCGTCGCGATAGCCGCCGAGATGGTAATAGGTCAACCCCAGAAAATACCGCGCCTCCACGCCTGCGGCCGATTTCGGGTGCTTCGATATGATATGCATCAGTCTTGGAATGGCCAGCGAATAGTCGCCCGCCCGGATCATCCGTTGCGCCGCGGCCAACCCGCTCTGCGCGGCGCTGCCGTTCAGCGTTCCGTGGTCCGGATTCGGATTCGTGCCGACCGGAGAGGTCATTCCCTCAGGCGTCGTCGCGCACCCTGCCAGGATGAGCGCTACACCCAATAGCCCGCAAAAAAGGAAATTCTCCGTTACGCCGGCCTTACGCCACATTTCGGATAAGGTCATGAGTTGATTTCTTGCCCTACGCCTTTTCAAGTTTCTTGATTACGAGTTCCGTCACATCGTCCGCCTCGATGGGGGGGTCGAGACTCGCCATGAAGGCGCTTGCGGCAATGAAATCGTAGTCCGTCTCTTTGCCGAGTTCGTTGATAAGCCGAATGGCATGGTCGCTCGCCTGGCTCATCAGAATCCAATACCGCGCCGTGCCTGTTTCGATCTTGTTCTTCCGAATGGATTCATATTCCGGCGTTGCGCGCACCACCCGTTCGTAGTCCACACACGCCGGCTTTTCAAAACTGGCCGCCGAACCCCAATAGACCTTTTTCACATCCACCTTGTCCGGCGGAATCGAATAGGTCTCGGCCACGACCGAACCAAAAACCATCCACAGGGCGATCCCAAATGCCATTGTCACTCGCTTTCGCATAGTAGCCGCCTTTACTCATCCCCCCCGGCCTGCCCGCAGGCAGGCCTTCCTGGGACTTTCACATGCTCAGGCGTCAGTTGTTAATTGTACGATTCCTGAAGTGCCATGTCAAGATATTCCCCGCGCACCGGAACCGACAATGCAGTCGCAACTGCTTTGACGCCATGTGCGGATATCACAGGATATCCAAACACAAACCCTTGTTTATCAATAACTTAGGTTTCAATTTTCGGTCGGTGCTGTGCACCCATACTACCATCTACATCCTTTCCCGGGGGCAAAAGTTCCAGAAAATTTTCATGCCGTACTGCTGATACAGACGCCCACGGTCCTTGTTTTATTCTGCCGCGCACCCTGAAAATGTCATATACAAGGGGTGGTATGGACCCTTGAAGAGGCCCCTGTAAATGGGGTCAGAGGATGGGGAGAATGGACCGCATGGACCGCACAGACGGGGCGACTGCAGGCGAATGGGACCGATGGGACAGCAGGGGCACGAGGGACAGCAGGGACGGGAAAATGGGGACAGAGGGACAAGAGAGACAGCAGGAGCAGGAAGTGAATGACCGTACAATGGAGACAAAGAATGCAGCCTGGTTTGAATCGGGAAAAGCAAGACTTCTCGTTCGTGCAACCGACTGATCGGCCTTTTTCCCATCCCTGCCGCCTTTTCTGTCCTTGCCCGTCCTTTACGTCCTTATCCCTCCCTCTTGTCCCGCTGTCCCCGGCGTTTAGCGTCCTTTCCCGCACCGTGGCGTCAACGCATGACCGGACGCCCCCGTTAACTCTTTGATTGTGGGGTGCATCTGGCATAGAATGTCTCATGTGGGCGGTCAGACGGTCCCGTTTTGGTCAAGGGTCATTAACACACGCCAATAATGGAAGGATGCGGTGCATGAGGTTTTCAGCGTTTGCATGGGGTATGGCCTGGATATGTCTTTTGGCGGCGGCGGTTTCGGCGGAGATGACAACAGGCATGGAAGCGGCGGATGCTTCGCTGCGCGGGCTGTGGACATTGCCGCCCACGGTTCGCCCCTCCGGAACCATATCGCTTTCCCTGACGCCGATAGAAGTCTATGACGCGGATGTCCTGACCTTTGAATGTCAAATCCAGGCGAAGCGCCGCATAAGGAACGTTGTGGTGACCATGCGGGTGCTGGATGAGGACAAGACGGTGCGGAGCGTGGGCGAGGCTGTCGTTCACGCCCCGAAAGGCGTCACCACCTGCTTGTTTCATTGGGATACGGCCGATTTGCCGCTGGGCGCATATACCGCGGTCTTCGAAACGCGGCACAGTGTTCCGGAACCGCCGGCGCGGCTGGAAGTGCCCATCCGAAAAGTGACCGACGCGCAACTCCTTGCCGATTTGGAGACGCTGACGCAGCGTCTGGCCGATCTGCGCGGCGTTCTGGATAATTCCGGAGGATCAGAGGCGTCCGTCACCCCCCTCCATGCGCGGCATCACATCGCTTTGGACGTCGCAGCCGAAGCGCGCGATGCGGCGGCGCGGCGCGCCTGGCGCGATTTGGATGCGAAACTCCATTACATGCGGCGCACCATCGAGACCATCGGCGCGCGCCTGGTATTCGGCGAAGTGTCGCCGGAACTGCTCGAAGCGCCGCCGCGACCGGATGTGGGGGTCATCCAGACTTCAGGGGGAGCATTCTACGCTGAAGGCCGCCCGGTGTTTCTCTTTGGCGCCTATGTCGCGCGTCCGCGCCCGGAGGAACTGGCGCGATTGCGCCGATACGGACTGAACCTCGCGGTCTTTCCCATAACGCCCGCCGATACGTTGTCAGGGCCGGACCAGCCCGCCGCTTTCGCCGCGCGCTTTGACTCGTTCTTCGCCGCTGCCCGGGAACACAATGTCGGACTGGCGGCCCGGCTTGAGCCGTGTCTGTTGGGGGAATGGGCGTATGAACGTTGGCCGGGGTTGACCGACAAAGGTTTCGTGGATTGGACGCTGCCCGGCGTGCGCGAGACCATCCACCGGCATTTTGAGGCGGTCTTGCCGTATCTGGCCGCGCAGCGCATGGTGAAGGCCGCAAGCCTTGCCAACAATCCGCGCTTCAAGTTTGATACCGAAGCGGTACGGCAGGCTTTTCTGGAACGGGTGCGTGCCCGCTATCCCGACCGCCCGACGCTGAATCAGGCCTGGCACGCGCACCTGGCGAGTTTTGACGAAATCACCATCTGGGACGAGTCCGCCCAGCCCCACGAGTACCAGAATCGCCGGGCGTATCAATTTGAATGGCAGGACTTCCACCGGGGCATGGGGTTGGAATACCTGCAATCGCTCCAAAACCTTTCCAGACGCCTGGCCCCGGACATGTTGCTCCAGTTCGACATGTCGGAAGCGGCTTTTGAGCCGGGAGAGACCCGTTTCGGCGTGGACCGGGAGGCCGTGGCGCGATTGGGCGACATTATGGGGTGCGAAGCGGCGCTGCGGTCCGATAATCTCCATTATGCGTTTCACTATCCCGACCCCATGGTCTTCTACGCACTGCTGCACTCGTTTCAGCCGCACAAGCCCGTGCTGAACACGGCCGGCGGCATCGGACTGGTCGAGGAGATGCCGCCGGACCAGGTGCATGATTATATTGCTGCGGCGCTGTGGGAATCGGTGATTTCAGGACTGAGCGGCATGGCCATCCCCCTGGAATCCCCTGTATTCAGGATTCCGGAAGCGCTGGAAGCCTTCGCGGAAACCGCGCTGCATGTGAATCGGTTGGCCCCGATCATTGTGGCATTTCAGCAGGCCCCTGCCGAGGTCGCTATTCTGTACAGTGACTCGTCCAAAATTCTCGATGACGGCGTGCCGCATTTGCAGTCCGCGCGCTACGCCTATGAAGGCTGTTCCTTCGCGGGCTACAACGTGCGTTTTGTCACGGAGCGGCAGTTGATTGAGAGCGGCCTGGGCGACGCCCGAGTGCTCGTGCTGCCCGCCACGCCTGCCGTGACGGCCGAGGCGTTCGATGCGCTTGCGGATTACGTGGAGAGAGACGGCGTGGTGGCGCGGGTCGGGCCGCCGATCCCCTATGACGAACGCGGCGTCTCCCGGCACAATGTGCTGCGCAACACCGCCAAGACCGTGCTGGTGCGCGGCATGAACCTGCCCACGGAATACCTGCACGCGATGGACGCCGCCATTGTGCTTGGCGCGCTTCCCCCCATACCCCGTCTGATCAATCCCTACGGCTACCCCATTGAGGGCGTTCGGTCCAGATATGTCGAACTCGATGGCGAGCATTATCTGTATGCCGTCAATTTGCGCAAAGAAGCGGTGATATGCCACCTCCTCGGCCCGGTCCAGGCGGGGCGCGACCTTATTCAGGGCCGGGACGTCCAATTTCCCCTTTCCTTGAAACCGCTAAATCCCTTGCTTATGCGTTTGGAAGCACCGCCCACGCCCGGCGTCATCGCCAAAGCGCCGGAACCCCCGCCTTCGTGGTTTGCCGGGTTGCTTGAAAGTGATCGGCCCGGGAAATAGCCCCGGAGCCGGGTCAGCCCACGCCCAGGCATTGCGTGCGATCGTGCCATCCAAACCAGGCGCCCCCTCCATCGGGCGGCTTTCCCATTTCCATCCGACAAGTCCGACAGGTTCCGCTGGTCCGACCGGTCCGACCGGCACAACTGGTCCCTTGCCTCGACGCCACCCGAAGCGCCCCCGGTCAGTCCCCTGAAACCACGGGATTCTTCAGCGTCCCAATCTCCGGGATGGTCACCTCGACAATATCCCCGGCGTGGATGGGTGAAACGCCCGCCGGTGTGCCGGTGGCGACGAGATCCCCCGGATCGAGCGTCATGAAGCGGGAGACCGCAGCGATCAATTCCGGGATGGAGAAGATGAACTTCTCCGTATTGCTTTTCTGGCGGACTTGACCGTTGACGCGCACCTCGATGTCCACCGCAACCGGCCATGGAAGCGCATCGGCCATGGCCACGACCGGCCCGAGGGGGCAGAACGTATCAATGCTTTTCGAGCGAAACCACGGATTGCCCGCGCCGATGTCCTTCTTCTGGATGTCGCGCGCCGTCACATCATTGACTACCGTAAATCCCGCGATATAATCCCGGGCGTGTTCCATGGAAACATGACGGGCGGACTTGCCGATGACCACCCCCAGTTCCCCTTCATGATCCACGCGCCCATGCCATTCCTGCACCACGATAGGCTCCTCCGGCCCGATGCAGGCCGAGGGCGCTTTGGCGAAGAAGATCGGCTCCGTGGGCATCTGGTTGTCGAATTCCGCGACATGGGCGCGGTAATTTCGCCCTATGGCGACGATTTTCCCCGGGCGAAGCGGCGCTAGAAACCGTGTGTCGGGCGGAATCAGGTAATCCCGCAAGCGGTCATTGCGCTGTACGAATTCGGTCATACGGCGATAGAAGGACCGGGTAAACAGGCCGGCATTGACAAGAGAGATGATGTCTCGAATCGGCACGGTCTCCCGGCCTTCCACATGGCGCTCATAATCCTGATGCGCCCGGGTGAGATTCACCCAGCGTTCCCCCAGCGACATCGCCAGCGCTTCCGCGCCGCCGACATATACAAGCGCAATGTGCATGCTGTATCCTTTCCACAACGGGAAAATCTGAAGGCGTTCCTGCCTGGCGCGGGCCGCATCCGGCACGCGGCAAAAGGAAACTGTCAGCCCGACCGGCAGATAATACCAGATGTCATCGAACTTTTTGCGCAATACGGTGTCTATGCAAGCGAACCGCGCAAGACACGCGATGCAGCCTGTCAACCCATACACAAGAAGGAGCCAGACCATGAACCGAATATGCCATCCGCTGATGATTGTTTTGATCGCAATGCTGACCGTATCCGGCGCTTCGGCGCAACCGACCCCTGCGCTTCGGGACACGCTGCACCAGAACGTCAATATTCTGGAGAGCAATCTGTCGCACCAGAAAGACGTGGCGGTGACGGTCTACAACAATGACCGGGCGCTCGTGCGCGACCGGCGGGAAGTGAAACTGCTGCCCGGCCAGGTATCGCTCAAGTTTATGGATGTTGCGGAGCGCATTCTCCCGGAGACGGTCAGCCTGAAATCGCTGTCCGCGCCGGGCGCACTGCACATCCTGGAACAGAATTACGAATACGACCTGATGAGTCCCTCGAAACTGATGGAGAAATATGTGGGCCGGGAGGTGCGCCTGGTCAGTCACAGCACCGAGACGACCTTTCATGAAGTCGCGGCAACGTTGCTGAGCGTAAACGAAGGACCGGTCTATCAGGTCGGAAAAGACATCTATCTGGGACATCCCGGTCAGGTGGTGCTGCCGGAGATTCCCGAAGAACTCATCGCCAAGCCGTCCCTGATCTGGCTGTTGAACAACGAAGGCACGGACCACGAGGTGGAGGCGACCTATCTGACCGGAGGGATTTCCTGGAAGGCGGACTACGTAATCACGCTGAACAAGGCGGAAACGGCGATGGACGTGGAGGGCTGGGTGACGCTCGATAACCGTTCCGGCGCGACCTACCAGAATGCGCGCCTTAAACTGGTGGCGGGCGATGTCAATGTGGTCCAGCAGGAATTCGACGGAATCAAGGCGATGCGCGCCATGGCAGCGCCGATGGCGGACATGGCGGGGATGGTTCAGGAGGCCTTCGCGGAGTACCATCTCTATTCCCTTCCCCGCCGGACCACCATCAAGCAGAACCAGTCAAAGCAGGTCAGCATGCTCTCGGCCAACGATGTGGGGGTGAAGAAGATTTACGAATTCCGGGGCAATCCCTCCTATTACAGCCAGCGCATTCCGCGCTTCGAGAAGGAGCGGGTGGCGGTTTTTCTGACCTTCTGGAACAAGACGGAAAACCAGATGGGCATGCCGTTGCCGGCGGGCGTGATGCGGGTCTATCAGGAGGACAGCGAGGGCATGCTGCAGTTCTCCGGCGAGGACCGCATTCAACACACGCCCAAGGATGAAGAAGTGCGCCTGCGCCTCGGCAATGCGTTCGATGTGGTCGGGGAACGGAAACAGATGGATTACAAGTCCATCGGGCCGAATATCCATCAGAGCGAATACGAAATTACCCTGCGCAACCACAAGGATCAGGACATCGTTGTGGATGTTGTGGAACCGATGGCGGGCGATTGGGAAATCCTGAAAGCCTCCATGGACTACAAGAAAAAAGACGCGCAGACGGTGGTGTTCAGCGTGCCTGTACGCAGGGACGGTGAAGCAAAAGTGACCTATCGCGTACAAGTGAGATATTAACGGCCATGACAAAGAAGGCCAGGACGGTATTGACGGCGGCGCAGATGCGCGAAGCGGACCGCCGCTGCATCGAAGATATCGGCATTCCCGGCGTGGTGCTCATGCACAACGCCGGGGCGGCCGTGTTTCAGGAAGTGCGCCGCGGCCCGGTGGGGGTGGTCTGTGGGAAGGGGAACAATGGCGGCGACGGCTTTGTCGTGGCGCGGCTGGCATTGGTGGCGGGATTGGATACGCAGGTGGTGCTCGTGGCGCGACCGGAGGAAATCACCGGCGATGCGGCGGTGTACCTCCGGGCGTACCGGAATCTCGGCGGCCGGATTTCAGAGGCGAGCACGGAAAACGGCGCGGCTGCGGCGGTGGCGGCGTTGGCCGGGCGCGAGACGCTGGTGGATGCGGTGCTGGGCACGGGGGTGAAGGGCGAAGTTCGCGGCGCGCAGCGCGCCGCCATTGAGGCATGGCCGCGCGGCTACACCGTCGCCGTTGACCTGCCTTCCGGTCTCAACGCCGATACGGGTGAACCTTGTGGATGCTGCATCCGTGCGGATGTGACGGTCACCTTTCAGTTCGCCAAGCAGGGGCTGCTGATGCCCGCCGCAAAGCCCTATGTCGGACGTCTTGTGATTGCGGATATCGGGATTCCGCCGGTTTGCGCCGATGACGCCGCGTGGGCGCGGCTGCGCGGGTAACGGAGACAAGCGGCATGCGCGTGTTTGTGGCCATCGAGATTCCCCGGGAGGTGCGGGACGCCCTGACGTCGTTGTCCGATAAGTGGAAGCAGTCCGGGGCGCGCGCTTCCTGGGTGCGTCCGGAGAACATGCATCTCACCCTGCGTTTCCTGGGCGAGGTCACACGCGAACAGATGCAACACATGGCCGAAATGCTGGCGGCGGCATATGCGGCAATCCCCGCACTGACCTTGGCGGCGCGGGGGGCGGGCGCATTTCCCAACCGGCGCAAGCCGGGCGTGCTGTGGGTCGGCGTGCAGGCATTGTCGGGCGATTTGGCCGCAGTGCAGCAGTGCGCAGAAGACGCAGCGCGCACCATCGGCCTTCCACCCGATACCAAGGCGTTTCACCCCCATCTCACCCTGGCGCGCATCCGCGATGCGCGGCACATCGGCGCGTTGCCGGAACTGATAGCGGCAGCAGAGCACTTCGACGGGGGTGCATTCACTGCGGACGCTGTGTCATTATTTGAAAGCGAATTGCGGCCCGGCGGCCCGATTTACCGACGATGGAGGGAGTTTCGCCTGAAATGTTGACGCCCACCGGCACCCTGACAATGGCGTTGCGGACTGCGCTGGGCAGCGCCTTGACGCTGTATATGCTGGCGATTCTGCTGCGCTGGACCGCCCCCTGGCTGGAACTTGATCTGCGCGCACGGCATCTGCGATGGATTCCCCAAATCACCGACCCGCTGATCAATCTCATGCGACGTATCCTGCCGCCCGCCGGACCGATGGATTGGGGACCTGTCGCGGCGGTCACGGCCGTGTGGATTATTCGACTCGTCCTGTTGCAGTATTGATTGAAATTGGTAACACTTCAGGCGTAATGGCGCGCAGCGGGGGATGTCAGAGGCCACATAGTGCGTCCCGACAATCTGTGCCATTCCGCTGAAGCGTTACGAAAACTGCAAACACAACCCCGGTCTCCGGGAAACGGCGCGCCATGAACGCAGGCAATGACATCAAATTCGCCGCGTTGCGGCAGGAGATGGTGGACAAGCAGATCGCCGCGCGCGGCATCCGCGACCCACGTGTCCTGGAGGCGATGCGCACCGTTCCCCGGCATCTCTTCCTGTCACCGGATTTGTGGGGCGAAGCCTATGCAGACCATCCCGTCCGCATCGGCTGCGGCCAGACCATCTCGCAGCCCTACATGGTGGCCATTATGACCGAACTGTTGGCCCTCGCCCCGGAGGACCGCGTCCTGGAAATCGGCACCGGTTCCGGCTATCAGACAGCCATCCTCGCGCGCCTGGCGCGGGAGGTGATATCCATCGAACGCCACCAGGCGCTGGCGGATCGGGCGCAGCAGCGCCTCGCGGAGATGGGTTACGACAACGCCACCGTGCTCGCGGGCGACGGCAGCGCCGGATGGCCCGAGGGCGCGCCCTATGACGCCATACTCGTCACGGCGGGTAGTCCGTCCCTCCCGGCATCCTTGAAAGCGCAACTCGCCGAGGGGGGACGACTCGTCTGTCCCATCGGCGGACGGGAACTCCAACGACTTCTGAAAGTGGTTCGCCAAGGGAACATTTACATAGAGTCCGAATCCATTTCCTGCATCTTCGTGCCGCTGATAGGTCGCGAAGGCTGGCCGGAGACGGACCTCTGACGCCCCCGGACGCTCCTACGGACGATAAGGCATCAGCCCGGACTCAATCGTATCCGACACAATCTTGCGGATATCGGCCCCGGACATCCCCGTCGCAAGGCATTCCGACACCGCCTCGCGCAGGTGCGCGGTCACCATGGCGCGTATTCGGCCTTCGCACACCTTCAACGCCTTGTCCGTAACCGACACCCCGACGCCCCGGCGTGTGCTCACCACGCCCATGATTTCAAGATCGCGGTAGGCTTTGGTGATGGTGTTGGGGTTGAGACCAAGCGTTTCCGACATCTCCCGCACCGACGGCAGTGAATCCTTGGCCTTGTATCTGCCGGACACAATCTCGAATTGGATCAGGTTCTCGATTTGAACATACACCGCAATGGGACTGTCCAGATTTACCGCCAATTTGTGATCATTTTCAGGCATGACACGTTCTCCTCCCATTTATTTCCTGGGCCCAGATAGTTACATATTAAATCCTACGTTCATATCTTATTTATGAATTGTCAGCCGCGACAGTCTCATAGGTCGCCGCATCGGTGATAACTGTAAAACATTGTTGGATGTTTTTCAAGTCCTGATATTGAAAAATATCGTTATTTTAATAAAAACAATTATTCTCCGCGGAAAAACCGTGCAGCGCGGGGATTGCCGCCTGCAATGACCACAGTGATTTCCCCTTTGACTTCCGCGCCATCGAAGAAGATGGCCAGGTCGGCGAGGGGGCCGCGTCGGACCTGCTCGAACTTCTTGGTGAGTTCGATGCAGACGGCGGCGGGGCGGTTGCCCAAGACCTCAAGGGCATCCTTGAGCAACTGCGCGATGCGGTGGGGTGACTCGTACATGACCAGGGTGTGTGGGGTATCGCGGTCCAGTTCGAGAAAGCGGCGGCGGGGTCCGGGCTTGCGCGGCGGGAAGCCCTTGAAGGTGAAACTGGAGGTGGGCAACCCGGAGACGGCGAGGGCGGTGGTGACGGCGCTTGGGCCGGGGATAATTTCAATGCGGTGGCCCTGTTCGTGGGCGGCGGCAATGATGCGGAAGCCGGGGTCGCTGATGCCGGGCTGGCCGGCGTCGCTGCAGAGGCCGACGCGCAGCCCTTCCCGCAACAGCCCCAGAATGCGCCGCCCTGCGCTTTCCTCGTTGTGCTCGTGGTAGGAGAAGATGGTGCGGGGGCTGGAAATGGCATAGCGCTCGAAGATGCGGCGGGTGATGCGGGTGTCTTCGCAGGCGAGTGCGTCGAGTTCGCCCAGGATGCGCACGGCGCGGTGGGTGATGTCCTCCATGTTGCCGATCGGCGTGGCGATCACGAAGAGGGTTCCCCCCGCCGTGTTTTGTTCGGTCCCGCTGTTCATGAAATCGGCCTTATCCATCCACCTGCGGCTTGATGACCGCGATACCGCCGTCCCGCATCACGCGGATCAGCGCGTCATACATGTCGTCGTCCGCATAGGTGCCGATGATTGCCCCGCCGGAGCCGGCGAATTTCGCGTGCGCGCCCACGGACCGGGCGCGTTCCACCATGTCCACGTTGCGGGGGTCAAGTTTGAAAATGGACCGGCGGCGGTCGAAGTTCCTGTCCATGAGCGGACCGATCTCGCGACCGCGTCCCGCCAGAATCAGATCGCGCGCTTCCTGCGCATACCCGGCGAAATCCTTCATCGCCTGCCGCACTTCCGGGTCGCCGGCCAGCCAGCGCTCGCGGACGTTGTTGTGGAAGGTCTCGGATCCTTCGCCGAGGTCCTCGCGATACGCAATGAACAGCGGCGGCAGCAGGGCGGTATCTATTTCCTCATAGCGGCCGTAGCCCTGCCGATCCATAAGTTCCCTGTCAAAGTCCATGAACACGCAGCCGCCGTAGACCTGGATAACCCGGTCTTGCAACCCCGCCGCAATGCCCAATTCCTCCGTTTCGACGCTGAGAATAAGATTCGGCAGCAGATGCCGGGGGATGTCCACATCGTAGTATTCCATCAGGCAGCGGATGGTGGCCGTGACCAGCGCGCTCGAACCGGCCAGTCCCAGACGCCGCGGAATGGTGGAACGGTACCGGATGGAAAAATTGCGTTTGGGCAGGCGAATCCGTTGTGACGCACAATACTCAGAGAACTTCTTTATCGCCGCCTTCATCAGGCGAATGCCGCCGTAATACCCGTTTTTCTTAACATCCGCCGTCAAATCCTGCACCGACGCGTATTTGGAACGGTCCTGCACGCTCGGGACTATCTCGACCTCCGGGCTTTCATACAGGCTCACTTTGGCCGCAAAATCCCGAAATAACACGCTGATCGTCTTGCCGTAGTATCCGTCCGAAGGGTTGCCCATCAACCCCGCCCGCGCATATACCGTCGCTTCACAGGCCATTGTCCCATCCTTTGATGCACGCAATGCCACATACAATGCCGCGAGCATACGACGAGATCGGCGGAAAGTTCAAAATTCGCGCACATTCGGGTTCATTGCCCGAATGCGTTAAGTGCGATCAGTGTTCTTCAAAACGTGTTGTTTCCCCTCACCCCACCCCTCTCCCGGAGGGAGAGGGTGTATATGAATAAACCTGAGGTATGCTGTTAGTCCCCAAGAGGTGAATTATGGCTTATATCGCCAGGTGTATATGGCGAAACCAGAGGCATGCTGTTGCCCCCTCTTCCTCCGGGAAAGGGGGTATTCAGCGTCGGCACCGCGACCGTCGCGCCCGTTGCTCCCTCTGCCACCGGGAGGGGGCGTTTACCGTGCGACCTGCGGAATGCCTTTGCTCCCACTCCCTCCGGGAGCGGGCGTTTACCGTGCGACCTGCGGAATGCCATTGCTCCCTCTGCCACCGGGAGCGGGCGTTTACCGTGCGACCTGCGGAATGCCGTTGCTCCCTCTGCCACCGGGAGGGGGCGTTTACCGTGCGACCTGCGGAATGCCGTTGCTCCCTCTCCCTCCGGGAGCGGGCGTTTACCGTGCGACCTGCGGAATGCCTTTGCTCCCTCTCCCTCCGGGAGCGGGCGTTTACCGTGCGACCTGCGGAATGCCGTTGCTCCCTCTCCCTCCGGGAGAGGGGTGGGGTGAGGGGAAAGATTGCGATGATAAAGGCTTTTCTCGAAACTCAGAATATTCTGGACAGCACTGTAATGCGGTAAACAATCCGGTCAAGTTGGCATCCGCATGATATAATAAAAGGGCGGGGTTCTATATCGAGGTGTGAATGCCCCCGGTTCGGGATCAAGGAAGGGTATCGTCAATTTAATTCTCTTTTTGGCGCGTTTCCTGCAATGCCTGGCCAAGGCGGAGCGATGACGGTGGCCTACGGGCAGAGAATCTTGATCATAGGTCTGAGACAATGGATGGGTATGACGTTGCGGCAGGAAGGAATTGATGATGGACCCAATGCTTGGATATGCGGGAACGTGCCGGACAGTGCGTAGTTTCCTCTTGTGCATGACAATGGGCTTGTGGCTGTGGTCCGGGACCGTGGGGGCGGAAACCACCATGACTGCTGTGCGCGCACTGTCGGGCACGGTTGGTCCCGGTGGCGCCTATTATCAGCCTGGCGCTGAAATTGAGGTGACCCTGAGTTTTGCTTGCTCAGACCCGGATCGCCTGACGTGGTTCGCGTTTCAGGATTTATTGCCCCAGGACTGGAGTTTCGTGGAGGGCAGCCTTGTGTCCGACCCGATGCCCTATATGGCCCCCGGCGACGGCGCCCGTGGCCTGCTGGAATTCACCTGGTATGAAATTCCCACCTTTCCTTTTACATTAGAGTACAGGATCAGGGTATCCATTACTTCCAGCGGTCCAAAGTGCCTGGACGGCGTGGCGGTTTTCGGCGTGGCGCTCTTCGACGCGAAGGACGAGGAACTGTATTCCTTCAACCGCGTAATTGACTGTCTTGATGAAATTCCCTGCCTGAGTTTACGGCGCACAATTCCTGCGACGTGCTACGCGGCGGGCGCGCCTTTGACGATCGAAGTGATTTTTGAAAGCGCGTGCACCACGAGCATCACGGCGCTGGCGCTGGAAGAGACGCTTCCGGCGGGGTGGTCCTTTGTGAGCGCTTCGGGGACGCCGGCGCCCTTCATAACGCCCGCCCCCGGGGCCACGGGATTGCTGGAATTTGCGTGGATCACCATCCCGACATTCCCCTATACTTTTACCTATGTGGTTGATGTCCCGCCCGCTGAAGAAGGTGATGTCATTCTCTCCGGCGAGGGCATCTTCCGCCTGCTGGGTCCCGAATTGCGCACGGGGGTGGTGGAGACCGTCATTTGCGG
>CALEDJ010000050.1 GCA_937951485.1 uncultured bacterium | reverse complement strand
CGGTTCCCTCTCCCCCTGGGAGAGGGCAGTTGCTGCAAAACCCGAGCACGACAACGGTTCCCTCTCCCCCTGGGAGAGGGCAGTTGCTGCAAAACCCGAGCACGACAACGGTTCCCTCTCCCTCTGGGAGAGGGGCAGGGTGAGGGAAACTGTTGTGTGGAAGTCGTAATTACCCCTCCAGTTTCTTCCAGGCGGCGGGGATCATGCGGAGCGCATCGCCTGCGGTCATGCCACGCGCGGTGAATCGCGTGGCCGCGAGGTCCCCGGCCAGTCCATGCACAAAAACACCCAGGCACGCGGCGTCAAAGGGCGTCATGCCCTGGGCGATCAGCCCGCCGACCAGGCCGGTGAGCACATCGCCCGTGCCGCCTTTGGCCAGTCCGTGCCCGCCGGTCGGATTGATCGCGATCCTTCCGTCCGGCGCGGCGACCACCGTCCGGTAGCCCTTCAATACCACCACGCAACCGGATTCCTGCGCCAGGCGCCGCGCGCAGCCTTCGCGATCCGACTGGACCGCCGTCGTGGTGCTTGCGGTGAGGCGGGCCATTTCACCGGGATGCGGCGTGAGGATGCACGGTGCGCGGATGGCGCGCAGCGTCGCGGGGGATTCACGCAAGGCGTTGAGCGCGTCGGCGTCAATCACCAGCGGCACGGGACAATGCGGCACAAATTCCCGCACGAACGCCACCGTGTCGGGATGTACCGACAATCCCGGCCCGATGGCAACTGCATCCTTGTCTTCCGCGAAGCGGAGGGCGGGCGCGAGCGCTTCGGATGAAATGCTCTCGGCATCCGTGGCGCGCAGCGGCAGGCTCATCGCCTCCAGGAAGGCGGCCGCCAGGCAGTCGGCCAGCGGTCGCGGCACGCCCGCCGTGACGAGTCCCACGCCGGAGCGTAGCGCCGCCTCGCAGACCAGCCTCGCCGCGCCGGTGAATCTGCGCGACCCGGCAATCACGAAGAGGTGGCCGAACCGGCCTTTGTGGCCATCCCTCGGACGCGCCGGCAGGATGCCCCGCATCGTCTCCATGCTCAGTTCCATGGGATTGACCCTTTCGCCACGAAAAGATCGTAGTCTTTGGGCCATGGACAATCAAGCGGAGCGCAATGGGAACGGACACCGCCTTCAGGACACAGGCAGCGCGTATCGGACCAGTTGCGCGAGTTCGATGGGCGCTGGGCTGGGCCGGTAGCGGAGGTAAAAGGTGACAATGCGGTCCCGCACTTCAGAATTGACCCGCGCGAGCGGCAGGTACTTCGAGGGCGCGCCGATGTAATCCGGCGACAGGTCTGCCGCACCGTTGATGCGGCTGATGAGGATGCCGTCATCGCGCCGCGCTACGCCCTGGATGACCATGCGTGCGAAGCGCCGCAGGTCTTCGATATCGAAGACCTGTCCGGCATCCGCCAGCGCATGGACCAGCATCATGGTGAGGCCGCCGTGGGAACTGTCTTCGCCCGGCGGCTGTTCTTGGACCGGAACCGGGGGTACGGGATCGTCCGGCAACATATAGGGCCAGTAATAGGCATTGTCGTGCAGTGTCAGGCGGTTGCGAAAGTAGCGCCCGAGCGCAACGGCGCGGTCGCGATGCCGCGCATCGCCGGTGATTTCGCCCGCGCGCCACAACGCCCAGCCCATCGCGTTGAGACGGTTCGCGGGCAGCGGGCGGTTCTCCAGCATGTCCTCCTGGTCCAGTCCGATGTAATGGCCTTCGTCGGGACTTGGGCCGTCGCGCCATTGCCGGTCATGTACGGCGAGCGCCGCCAGCGCGCCCTGGACAATCTTTTCGTATTCGTCGCCCAAGTCGGCCAGGAATGCGGCGTCCTCTTTGGCCAGCAGCAGAAATTCCAGGACAGGCGCGACGATGATACCCGTGTGCACGGCGAATACCGCGCGGCCGCGCTGGGCGTATATGTCGCAACCCCACGCGGGGACGACACGCCCGGTCCACAACGCCTTGCCCCGCTTGTCGTCGGTGGCGGCCATGACGGCGCGCACGCAGCGCAGGTTGGCATCGAGGTATTTGCGATCGCCCGTGGCGCGGCGCATTTCGTTCAGCGAAATCATGAAATAGGCCAGCCCCCATGCGATGCCGCCCCGGTCGTTCGAGATATACTCCAGTTGCTTGTCCAGATATTCTCCAAGGAAGCGTTCTTGGTAGCGGTCCACCGTGGCGTAGTCCGCCAATGCCGGCGGATTCGCAACCCGTGGATTCTTTTCGAGAAACTTCTCGACATACGCCTGGTCGGGATCGGGCGGTGTGGGCGCTTCGGCAAACGCCGCCGCGCCGAGGAACGCGATGGCCGCGAATGCCGCCCAGAGAATGATGCGTTTCATGGGTGTGTTCCTTTTCTTGTCGGACCTGTCCGACCCACCACCCTTCCCCTTCGGCGTCGCTCATTCCGGGTGTTTTTTCATTACCGTGGTTTTGCGGCACCTCGCGATGCGCTGATCCCAGTCGCCGGCCCAGCCTTCGGTTTTGGCTTGCATACACATTTCCACGACATCCTTGAATCGTCTTTGTTTTTCGCGGATGCCTGCGAGAACTTGATAGCCCGCATGTGTGGGCAGGGAGAGGCCGCGCGCAGCGAAGGCGTCCTTTATTTCGGGAGCGAGCGCGATGTGCTGCATGCATGCCTGCGCGGTCAACGGGAGCGCCAGGGGGTCCTCGGCGCGATGTTCATGAAAGTAGGCGATGACTTCTTCGTAGAGGTAGTGCGTGTCGAGGATATTGCCGAGCGGTGCGCGCGACTGCACTTCCAGCCGCACGCGCGCCTGTGTGTCCGGGCTGCTCTCCAGCGCGACATCGTACTGGTAGGCCTCGGCGTCTTCGTTGGGCGCTGCGTCCGGCGGCTCCACCAGCACCACCATGAACACCCCCCCGCAATGACGGCATTTACCTGCCTTGCCCAGTTCCTTATCGGAAACCCGCAGCATCCTTTCGCAGTGCGGACATGCAAAGTCAATCATTGTTCCGTCTCTGTGCTGCGCCGGCCCGCCTCCAACCCGGACGCCGCATCCTGGTCTTGCGATTATGCTACACACCCCGGGACGCGCAAGGCAAGACCGTAATATTCCGTCCGCAGAAATAGAATCACGGAGCGGGAGTCTCCGGCGGCGGATAGAGGGAGTAGTAGGCGGCATAGTTGCCGAGCACTTTCTTCACGTAATCGCGCGTTTCCCTGAAAGGGATCGCCTCGATGAATTCCTCCATCTCGAGATTGGGGAAACGATTGCGCCATTTGTCGCAATTGCCGGGGCCGGCATTGTAGGAAGCGAGGGCGAAGATGAGGTTGTTGCCGGAGCGACGGAGCATGCGGCGCATGTAAAACGCGCCCATGCGGATGGAGTGGCGGGCGGATTCCAGATTCTTGGCGTAATCGGCGGGGATATTGGCGTCCACGTCGGCAAGCCAACGCCCCGTCGCGGGCATGATCTGCATGACGCCGGTCGCGCCCGCATGCGAGACGATGCTCGCGCGAAAAGTGCTCTCTTGTCGCGCAATGGCCAGCAGGAGATAGGGGTCCACCTCGGCATCGCGGGCCTGGGCGGATATTTCGGGCCAGTACGCGCGCGGAAAGAGCAGCCGAATTCGGTCGGGTGTGGGCCGGCCATGTCGCAAACCCCATCCATAGGCGTCGGCATGGCGCAGCGCGGTGTGGGCGAAGCCCGCCTCGGCGGCCAGCCGGTACCAGTGGTCCGCGTCGCGGTGGCCGCCCAGTTGCCGGCACAGATGCACCGCCTCCCACTCGCCCTCCTCGAAGCCGTGCAGCCCGAAAAAGCGCAGCCGCTGCGCCCGCGCGTCCTTTTCGATGTGCGGCGGGAATGCGGGCGGTTCCTGGGGCTTGCCGAGGAAGGGGCGCACAAACGACGTGTCGCCGACGACGCGGAGATTTACGGGCGTTTCATCATCTCCATCGTCGCCGGAAATGAGGCGGTCGAGGGCGCGGTGCGCATAGTAATCGCCGATGGCGTCGTGGGCCGCATAGACATAGTAGAGGCGGGCGGTCCGCAAATCGCCGGCGGCCTCGCGGATACGGCCCGCGAGGTAGTAGCCCTGTGCCCGGGCCATGCTGTCCGGATAGCGTTTGCCCAAGTCGAGGAATGCCGCCTCCGCGTCGCGGTGCTTGCCGGATTGATAATGCCGCCAGCCGATTTGGAACAGCGCGTCGGGCGCGCGCAGATGCGTTGGACAGTCCCGCGCGAGGCGTTCATACAGCGCCAAGGCGGCGTCGTGACGTCCCTCATCGCGCTGGTAGTTCGCCAGCCACCACAGCGCGTCGCCCGCCTCGCGGGTCGCGGGATAGCGCCGGACGAGCACGTCGCAGAACGATTCCGCGCGCCCGAAGCGCCGGTGCGCAGCGTGGACGCGCATCGCGTAGGTGAGCAACAGCGGCGTCCACCGGTCATCCGGGTTCGCCTCGGCGAGTTTCAGGCACAATTCGCGCTGATCGGCGACGGGGGCCTTGTCATCGAGCAAGCGGGGCACGATCAGCGACACCGGCAGTTCCACGTCTTCCGGCCCCCGAAGCGATACGACGACCTGTTGCAGCGCCTCGGCGGCTTCCTGGTAAGCGTTGGAGCGGAGCATGCCGATCACCGCCACGGCGCGGTCGGTGGGGTCCGGCGACTGCACGAGCCGCCGCGCCGCATGCAGGCGCGGCGTGCCGAGCGTCGCCGTTTCCACGCGATGCCGCAGCCACATATAGCCTTCGGCATGGCCTTCGGGGTGGGCCAGCAGGCTTTCAACCGCAGGCCAGGCGTAGCGGTCCAGCCACCACGGTTCGGGATCAAGACGCAGCGCCGCCGTGAAATACGGGGCAGCCTCCGCATGGCGCTTCTCTTCCGCCAGGAGCCTCGCCAGCCATGCCTCCGCCATGCGCGCCCAGGGAGTGTCTCCGTGCGCCTTCAGAAACGCGCGATACCCCTCGACCGCCTCCACGCTCCGGCCCTGTTTGGCTGTACAGGCCAGCGCCCGGACTTCGGCATACCGCGCCAGCGCGCCTTTTTCCCGCGCACATTGCTCAAAAAGCACCTGCGCCTGGGCGATCCGACCCGCGCGCTCCTCCGTGGCCGCCTGCAAATACAAGCGTTCCTCCGCGCTCTCCCCGACGGTCAACATCAACGCGATCAGCAAAACTGCCTGCATTCAATCCACTCCATCTTGAACGTTTTTGGACTGCGGCGGCTTGCCGCCGCTTTGCTGCGTCCAGGTCTGCCTGGACGCCCCGGGCGGCACGCCGCCCGGCTGAAAGCGTCGTCGATCCGCCGCACTCCAAAAAAATGTAACAAGATTGATAACTCCGCGCCAACCCACAGCGATTCTCCATACCCTTACGAAAACAAACGTAGTGTGGCTGACACGCGGCGCTGTGCGCGCAACCTCAGGGGGATAGTGCCTCCAGCGTGTGCGGCATGCTATCGTATGCGGCGCGGCGCGGGGCCGCGCGGGAGGCAGGTCATGAGCGCGCGATATATTCTCGCCCTGGACCAGGGCACGACGAGTTCACGGAGCATTCTTTTTGACCGGGAGGGCAAGCCGGTGGCGGCGGCGCAGCAGGAGTTCCGCCAATATTATCCGCGACCCGGCTGGGTCGAGCATGACCCCATGGAAATCTGGGAATCGCAACTGGCGACGGCGCGCGCCGTGCTGGAAAAGGCGGGCACATCCCCGGCGGCGGTGGCGGCGATCGGCATCACCAACCAGCGCGAGACGACCGTGGTATGGGACCGGCGCACGGGGCAACCCATCCACAACGCGATCGTATGGCAATGCCGCCGCACCACGGACCTTTGCGAGCAGTTGAAGGGGCAGGGGCTGGAGGAGACCTTTCGCAGCCGCACCGGCCTGGTGATTGACGCCTATTTCTCCGGCACGAAGGTGAAATGGTTATTGGACCATGTCCCCGGTGCGCGGGAACGGGCCGCGCGCGGCGAACTCTGTTTCGGCACCATTGATTCATGGCTTTTGTATAAACTCACCGGCGTCCACGCCACGGACTATTCCAACGCGTCGCGTACGTTGCTTTTCAACATCCATGACTGCCGCTGGGACGAGACCCTTCTGCGGCGGCTCGATGTGCCGCCGGAGATGCTGCCGGAGGCGCGTCCGTCCAGTCAGGTCTACGGCGTCACCACCGCGATCGGCGGCGAAATCCCTGTCGCTTCGCTCATCGGCGACCAGCAGGGCGCGCTCTTCGGCCAGGCCGCATTTGATCCCCGCGACTGTAAGAATACCTACGGCACCGGCTGTTTCCTGCTCATGAACACCGGCGAGAAGCCGGTGGCGTCCAAGAGCGGGCTGTTGACGACCATCGGCTGGGGGTTGGGCGGCAAGGTGGAATACGCCCTCGAGGGCAGCGTCTTTGTCGGCGGCGCAGTGGTCCAATGGCTGCGCGATGAACTGAAACTCATTGACTCCGCCGCCCACAGCGAAACAGTCGCCGCGGAAGTGGAGGACACCGGCGGCGTCTATATCGTCCCCGCATTCGTCGGCCTGGGCGCGCCCCACTGGGACATGCGTGCCCGGGGGGTCATTGTCGGCCTGACCCGTGGCGCGGGACGCGCCCATCTCGTGCGCGCTGCCTTGGAGTCCATCGCCTTTCAGTCCGCCGATGTCGTCCGCACCATGGAACGCGACATGGGCGCGGGCATTCCGCAACTGCGGGTGGACGGCGGGGCCGCCGCCAACAACCTGCTCATGCAGCACCAGGCCAATCTGCTCAACATCCCCGTGATGCGCGGTCAAACCATTGAAACAACGGCACTTGGCGCGGCTTTCCTCGCCGGTTTGGCGGTCGGATTCTGGCCCGGCCTCGACGCCCTGCGCGGGATTTGGCAGCCCGAGCGGGTCTTTGAACCCCAGTGGGATGCGACCCGCCGACAGCGTGCCCTGGCTGGCTGGGACGACGCGGTGCGGCGCTGTCGCAGTCAAGTGGGCTGATCTAAATCCAATGTAAGCAATAGTTTACATTGATTTTGCGAAATTCCCGTTTTTGTGGTAAAATGAGGATGGTCAACGCCACATATGGCGTTTCTCCTTCCGCGGAGGCCTGGTACGGCACACGTGTCAGGCCTCTTAAATTTTTCCTGGAGTCTGCTGATCACGCGGCAACAAATGCTCCAAGGCGGCGGCGACCACATCGCTGGGGGCGATGCGGGTCATGCAGCGGTGGTCGGTGGCGCAGACGGGTTTCTGGCAGGGGCCGCAATCCACGTCCACGCGCAGGATGCGCCCTTGTTCCCAAGGGCTGTCGGTGTAGCGCGGGGACGTCGGCCCCATGATGCAGACCACGGGTTTCTTGAGTGCGATGGCGACGTGGCGCGGCCCGCTGTCGTTGCAGATCAGGAGGTCGGACACGGCGACGGCGGCCTTCATCCGCGCGATGGCCGGGTGCCCGTCGTGGCATTCATGCACAGTCGTCTGGACGGCGTCGAGAAAGGCGGCGCGCGTGTCTTCCTCGCCCGGCCCCCACAGGAGCACGCATCGCGCCCCCGCCTCGCGGGCGAGAGCGTCGGCGACAGCGGCGAAACGATCGGCGGGCCAGCGCTTGCTGGGGCCGTAGGCCGCGCCCGGCGCGATGGCGACGATGGGGCCTTCGCCCGGAATCCTGCGGCGCACGGCGTCGCATTCCTGCGGGTCTGCGGCTAGTTCAAGCCCCTGGCCATCGTCCTCGCAGCCCAACGGGGTCACCAACGCGAGGTACTCGAAGGCCATGTAGATGGGTGTGATCACGCCGTTCTCGCGGTGCGGTGGGATGTGGTCCGTCAATAGCAGGCCGCGCCCGTCGCGGAGATAGCCCAGTCGCCGCCGCGCGCCCGTGAGCCGCGCGAGCAGCGCGGCGCGGAAGGAATGTGGAAAGACGACGGCGAGGTCCGGGCGTAAGGGGCGGACTTGCCGCGCGAATCGCAGCATCTCGCGGAGGCCGGGCTGCGGGACGACCGGCAGGAGCCTGTCAATCCACGAAATGCCTTCAAGCAGACGGCAGACCGCATCGCGTCCCGCGACGCTCAGCGTCGCGGCGGGGAATCGCCTGCGCAGGGCGCGCAGCGCCGGGGTGCACATGGCGGCGTCGCCCAACCAGTTGGGCGCGAAGGCCAGCACATGCGCGGAGGCGAGTTCTTTCATGCAGCGCGCCGCCGTCGGTCCGCCGCCCGCCGCGTCACCGGAGTGATGCCGTTCGTCTGCTGTTTCATTGGTCGGTCTTGTCCTTTACGCGCTTGCCGAGTTCGTGAATGAAGTCCTGTTCGCCGAGGGTTTCCACGAAACTCTGCTTGCGTTCGACGTAATGGCGGCGGCTGATCTCAAAGAGGTCTATGATCGCCTGAATGAGAATGACGCCGAAAAAGACGAAGAGCAGCGCAAGGATGAGCGCGAAGCGGAGGGGCTGGTCACGGTATTGGATCATGTGCACGCCGCCGAGCAGCACGAGCGGGACCGCCAGCAGGAAATAGAAACTTCGAGGCCGCCGGCGATTCGCCTCACGCAGCGCCCTGCGGAAATGCCCCCAAAAAGTCATCGCCGCCGGAGGGCTGTCGCCTCCCGGCGCGCTGCGTTTTGGGGATTGTTCATCGTCCGCCATGATATTGGTCTCGACCGCGTTTCACTCAGCGTAACGGCTGATTTTGAAAATGCAATCGTGCGCAAGATTGCTTCGCTCAGCGGCGCATAGCGCCGCATCGGTTGCAATGAAGAACAGGAATCGGCGGCGCAAAGCGCCGCACCGCTCGCAATGACGAACGGGAACTGCGCTTTGGCCGACCGCAATACATCATCTAATCTGTGAAACGGCGCATTACTCCGCGCACGCGCCGCCCTGGTAGGGACACCCTGGCGAGGCGCTGCAACACGAGGCGCAGGCCGGCTCCGGCGCGGCGCCACCGCGCAACGCGGCAAAGGCGCTCAGTTGTTTCTCGACGCGCCTGGACCCGCAATGGGCGCAGACCGGCTGTTCCGCGCCGCGCACCAGTACTTCTCTCACCTGATTGCAGTCCCGGCAACGATATTCAAACAAGGGCATGGAAAAGCCTCCTGAATGTCATCAGCAATATATCCTTTACTATGAAATAATAGCAGGGGAGACGTGGAATTGGCAAGGTTTGCACAAAAAGGATCATCCGGCGGTTTACGCGCAGGGAATGCTTTTGCTAGACTGCGCCGCGCACGCACGGCTGTGGGGCGTGTGGATGAGGAAGCCATGAGCGACGCAGGCGCAACGGTGCTGCTGGTGGAACGCGATCCGGAATCGGGGCGCGGGCTGTTGGCTTTTCTGGAGGAGCGGGGATACGCGGCGGAGTGGGCGGACAGTCTGGAGAAAGCGTACAACCGCATTGACGCGCAGCCCTACGATGTAATCGTCGCCAACCTGAGAATGCAGCGCGGCCCCATCATGCGCCTGCTGACGGTCGCGCGCGATCGCAACCCCGATGTGTGCGTCATCTTTATCACCGACGAAGGCGGTGTGCCGCTTGCTGTCGAAGCGATGCGGCAGGGCGCTTACGATTTTGAGGTGCGGCCCGTCAACCTGGATCGGCTGGACGCGGTGATCCGGCGCGGATTGGAGCATCAGCGCCTCGCGCTGGACCGCATCGCGTTACAGCGCCGCCTGGACGAACGCTTCGGACTGGGCAGTCTTGCGGGGCAGTCCCGGCAGATGATTCAGGTCTATAACGCCGTGCGGCAGTTCGGGCCGCGCCCGGACCCCGTGCTTATCGTGGGCGAGCCGGGAACCGGCAAGGAACGCATCGCGCAGGCCCTGCACAACAACAGCCCCCGCCGCGATGACCCGTTCGTCAAATTTCAATGCGCCGGCGCGTCGGAAGCCATGCTTGACCGCGAGTTGTTCGGCTGGGGACCGGATGCGGCGCATCCCGGCGACCGCCCGCAGGAGGGTCGCGCGGCATTGGCGGATCGGGGCACACTCTATCTCGACGGCATTACCGAACTCCCGTTGCCGCTGCAGGAGAAACTCGTGGAATTGCTGGCGCGGGGGCGGATTGTGCGCGGCGGAGATGGCAAGCGCATCGCTGCGGATGTACGCGTGATCGCGGCCACGGACCGCCGCGTGGATGCCGCCGCGCGCGGCGCCTTCGACCCGCGTCTCTGGGAAATAATCAGCCAAGTGATCATCGAAGCGCCGGCCTTGCGCACGCGTCGGGAGGATATTCCGCTGCTCATTGATCAGGCCGTGGAGCAGGCAGCGGCTTTTGCGAAGCGCCGCGTGGACGGCGTGGACCGCGACGCGGTCCACCTGCTCCAGCGCTACGACTGGCCGGGCAACTGCCGGGAACTGGAAAACATCATCGAGGGAATCGTGATCACCCTGGGGGGGCGCACCGTGATCGGCGTGCAGGACATTCCCGACCACATCCGCCGCGCAGCGGCGCCCGAAAACGGCGAAATCCGCATCCCTGCCGGCGCTTCCATGAAACAAATCGAGCGCATCGCGATCGAGGAAACGATGCGACGCTGCGGCTACAACAAAGTAAAATGTGCGAAGACCCTCGGCATTGGTCTCCGCACCCTCTATCGTAAACTCAGAGAATATGACGGGGAGTGAACCGAAAAGCGGTTAATCCGTCTTTTCGCTGTTCTCCGTTGCGGGCTTTTTGTCTTTGTCCTCTTTCACCGCCTCCTTGAACTCGGAAATCGCCGTGCCCAGCGATTTTCCGATGCCCGCCAGTTTGCCGCCGCCAAAGAGCACCAGCACAATCACCATGATAATGAGCAACTCGCCAATACCCGGAGTCCACATAGTCCACCTCCAAAACCCTTCGCGGACGTATCCGCCCGCGCGGTCCGACATCTGTCCGGCATTTTCGGAACCGGTTCCGCGCCGCAATGCGGCTTTTTTCTGATACTGCACCCATTATAGTCCTCTTTTCGTCGCGCCGCAAGCGCACTGGAGAGGATGGCGAGAGAGGGACACAAAGGAAACAAAGGACAAGAAGACACGATGGGAGGCAAGGCCAACGGGACAACAGTTGTCGTGTGCGGTCTCCATTTCCACCGGTTCTCAGGCCAACCCACGAGTATATTACCCTTATTCAATACACTTTGTCCTTGCTGTCCTTTTGGTCTTTTCTGGTCCTTGCCGCTCTTGCCGTCCTTTTGGTCCTTGTTGTCCTTCGGGTTTTGTCGCCGCCTGTCATTGTGCCCCGGCTCCGCAAATGGAATTCCGGGCGCTGCAACGTTATGCTGATGGGCGGCGGGGTGTCCCGCCGTGGAGAACGACGCATGGAACAGTATCACGGCACAACGATTCTCGCGGTCCGCAAGGACGGACGCGTGGCGATGGGCGGCGACGGCCAGGTCACCATCGGCGACATGGTCATGAAGATGCACGCCACGAAGGTGCGGCGGCTGGCGGAAGGGGCGGTGCTGGCGGGTTTCGCGGGGGCGGTGGCGGATGCGCTGGCGCTTTTCGAGCGATTTGAGGGCAAACTCAAGGAATACAACACGAACCTGCTCCGCGCGGCGGTGGAACTGGGAAAAATCTGGCGCACCGACAAATACCTCCGTCAACTCAATGCGCTGCTCGCCGTATGCGACCGCGAGCGCTCGCTGCTGATCTCCGGCAGCGGCGAGATCATCGAGCCGGACGACGGCATCCTCGCCATCGGATCGGGCGGAGGCTACGCGTTGGCGGCGGCGCGCTCGCTGATGAAACATTCGCATCTGGATGCCGAGGGCATTGTGCGCGAGGCCCTCGCGACAACCGCGGAAATCTGCATCTACACCAATGCGCACATCACGGTGGAAATGCTGTAACAGAGGTTTTCAGGCATGCCCTATACAATGCGAGGCCATTCCGTATGGCGAGACATGTTTGCGTTGGTCGGGTGTCTGGTGCTGGCGCTGGGCACCTGGGAAGCGGCGCGGGCGCAGGTGTCGGCGTTCGGCGATGACGCGGCGGTGCAGCCGGACCGCAGGACGGCGTCGCAGACGGCGGCCCCGGAACTCGACGCCGAACCGGCGGAAACGATGCTGCAATCCCTGGACCTCAAGGGCCGGGTTTCGCAGTTGATGCTGGTGACGCTGCAGGGCGAACGCGGGCCGCAGGGACCGGACCTGACGCTGCTGCGCACGTATACGCCCGGCGGCGCGGTGGTCCGGCAGATGTTGACCCCGGACATGGCGGCGGTGTTCGCCCGCAGCCTCAAGACGATTGAAGCGGAATCGCGCATTCCGATGCTCATCGGCTGTGACATGTACGAACTGGCGCGGCGCGAGCGCCTGGCGCGGAGCACGTTCATTCAATTGCCGACGCTGCTTGCGGTGGCGGCGGCAAATGATCCGGCGGCGACCGGCGCATGGGCGCGGCTGCTTGCGGCGCATGTGCGCGAAATGGGCTTCAACCTGCATTTGGGACCGTCGCTGGAATTGGCCCCGACCCTGGAAGGCGCGCCGCCGACTTTGGACACCCTCGGAAGCAGTCCGACCTTTGTCGCCGACGCAGGCGAGACCATCTATCAGGCATTTCTGGAGGGCGGCGTCGCGCTCATGCCGATGGGTTTTCCGGGTGGCGGACTGAATCGCCTGCCGAAATCGGCGGCGGTGCTCCTGACGCCTGCCCCGCTCATGCGGGATGAAGATTTGCTGCCGTATCTGCGATTGATCGCGCACAATCCACCATTCCTGCACGTCGGCAACACCCTGGTCCCGATGCTGGACCCGCACAACCGGCCCGCGAGCCTGTCGCCGGCCGTGATGCAGGATTTGCTGCGCGGGGAACTGCGCTATGCCGGCGTGATCGTGGCGGGGCCGATCGACGCCGACGAAATGATCACCGCATACGATACGGCGGAGGCGGCGGCCCTGGCGCTGGAGAGCGGCGCCGACATGCTGTACTGGCGCGGCGGCGGCGAACGCATCATGCGCGTGGTGGACCGGCTGGTCCAGATGGTGGAGGCCGGGCGCATCAGCGAGGCCGCGGTGAACGCGGCGGCGGCGCGGGTGCTGGCGGCAAAGGTGGAATATGTGCGCGGGGAGCGCCTCATCCCCAAAGAGCGGAAACTGATGGGCCTGGGCAGCCGGAAGGAAATCGTACAGGCGGCGCAACTGGTCGAGCGCCGATCCATCACCCTGATTCAAAACCGGGGCCAGGCGCTCCCGCTGCGCAAGGACAGTTCCACGCCGATCCTCGTCACGGGCACGGCAGGGGTTGTGGAACTATACGAGGCGCTGAGCAAGTACGCCCGGAAAAGAGTTGGCAAACACACCATCCTCACCGCAAAACACGTGGGCGATATCGAGGATTTTGAGGTGCAGCGCGTCACCCGCCGCGCCGGTCCCGTGCGCACCGCCGTCTGCGTCTTCGCCGACGCTCCCCGTGTTCATGGTCAGATTAAACTGGTGCGCGAATTGAAGGGAAAAGGTGCGACCGTTGTGGTGGTGCTCCTGGGGCACCCCCGCAATGCGGTGCATTTCGCCGACGCCGACGCGATGCTGCTGGCCTACTGCGACGCCGCCACGACCGGGGAAACGCTCCGCGCCATGGCAGACGTGCTGATGGGCGAGGGGCCGGTGCGCATTCTGGAGAGTTCGGGCGATCTGCAATTCCGGACCGGTGAGACGCGCACCTTCGATGTGATGGAAATCATCCAGGTTCCCGCCGGACGCCTCCCCGTCACCCTTTCCGAAGCGCTGCCGGCGGGCTTCGCCGTGCCCTATGACCCCTCCTTCACGGTGAAACAGGTCCTGTGGAATTTCGGCGATGGAAAACGGTCCAAACAGGCGCGCACGCCCTTTGCCTATGCCGCCCCGGGCCGTTACCCCATCACCCTGGAAATCCGCGACGCCCGGAAAAACACCACCACCGCAGTTTTCCATGCCGTCGTCCGGGATTGATTCCTGCGCGGACCTTGATAGTATGCTTGCCGTTTGACACGAAGGTTTTCGAGAACAGCCCCATGCGGGAAACGCACCATGCCCCGACAGGCCATCATTATATGGGACATTGACGGGACGCTGCTGCAGACCGATCTGGTGACTGTGCCGGCGGTGCAGCACGGCTTTGCCGCGCATGGATTGCCGCCGCCGGAGGCCGCCGCCGTGCGCGCCTTTTTCGGGCGGTCGGTCGCGGCCTATGAGGCGTGGCTCGCCTCGCTCCTGCCGCCCGGCGACGCGCCGCGCATCATCGAAGCGATCAATCGCCTCGAACTGGAACTGATCGGCGAGGAAGGCCGGCTCTATCCCGGCGCACGCGCCGCGCTGGAAACCCTGCGCACCGCGGGGCACCTGCTCGCCGTCTGCTCCAACGGGCCGGAGGATTATGTGCAGCGCGTGCTCGATGCGCACGAACTGCGGCCCTTTTTTGCTGCTGTGCGCGCGCGGGGCGCGCGCCGCGACGGCAAAACGCGGCTGGTCGCGGAAATCCAGGCGGAGATGCTTGCGGAATCGCCCGTTGGGGGACCACTGATCGTCGTCGGCGACCGGGCCGACGATGTCGCCGCCGCGCATCAAAACGGCGGACTGGCCATCGGCGCGGCCTACGGTTTCGGGGCGCCCGAAGAACTCCGCGACGCCGATGTCATCGTGCGCGCCGCCTCGGAAATTCCGCGGACCGTGGCGCGGCTTGTCGTTTAGCCGCCAGGGCACAAACATTTCAGTCCGCCGAAATTCTCACGAGATTCCGGCAGACCGGTGTGTTATCGCGGCAACCGATCAAGGCCGCCGGGAAAGATCAGGAATCATTATGGACGCAAGCGTTTTCCGGGGCAAACGCCGCGTTTCGCATTGGGGCCGATCCGGGCGCCCGTTTGCCCAATCGGGATTATCCTGCCGCCAACGCTGGAGCAGCGGGACCAGTTCCGCAATGCCGCGGGTCATCGGGGTATCACCGGGATAGCGCACGAACGTCACGTGGCCGATCCCTTCGCACCTCGGAAGGATATGGGACACTGGCACGCTAAAGCGTGGACAACATACAAACGCGCTAAAGCGTGAACAACATACGCGCTTTCATGCGCGGCACAAACGTGCTATGCTTGCGCTGGAAACGACGGAGGATGAAGCATGGGTGAATGGCTGCGCGACGGGGATCATGTGCTGGGGCTGGACATCGGCGGCACGAAAATCATGGCGACGGTGTTGGACGCCGACCTGCGGGTGGTGGGGCGCTGCCGCAAGAAGAGCAAGTCGCGCAAGAATGGGGAAAGCGCGGAAGGCCGCATCTTTGAAATCGTCGAGGAGGCGCTGTCAGACGCAAAGAACGTCAAAATCCGGGGCATCGGCGTGGGGTCGCCGGGGCCGCTCGACCCGAAAACCGGCGTGATCATTGACACGCCCAACCTCGGCTGGAAGGATTTTCCCCTGGCGGACATCCTTGCCAAGCGCTACGGCGTGCCCGTGGTGGTGGACAACGACGTGAACGTCGGCACCTACGGCGAATGGCGTTTGGGCGCCGTGCGCGATTGCGAAGACCTGGTGGGGATTTTCCCCGGCACGGGCATCGGGGGCGGCATCATCATCAACGGCCGCCTGCTCCACGGCTATTCCGGCGCTGCCGGAGAGGTCGGCCACATCACCCTGGAGTGGAACGGGCCGTACTGCGGCTGCGGCAAGCGCGGCTGCCTCGAGGCGCTGGCCTCGCGCATCGCCATCGCCAAGGAAATCGCGGCGCTCGCCGCGCGCGGCGACGCGCCCTACATCGCAGAGAACTGCGGCACCGACCTCGCCAACATCCGCAGCGGCGCCATCGCCAAGGCCATCGAGGCGGGCGAGAAGATGGTCGAGGGCGTGGTGCGCAAAGCGGCCTATTACACCGGCATCGCGGCCGCCGATCTCATCAACATCCTCAGTCCGGAGGCGGTGGTGCTTGGCGGCGGCCTGGTCGAAGCGATGACATCCATCTACCTGGAAGAAGTCCGCCGCGCCGTTGAAGAACACGCCATGCCCTTCCTGCGCCGGAACGTGCGCATCGTGCCCGCGAAACTCGGCGACGACGCCGTCGTACTCGGCGCGGGTGTCCTGATCGCCGAACGCCTCGGCAGATAACGGCATCCCGCAGCATCTGGGGCTTCTGAAACTAATCCATGTATCGCACGCCGCCCATGGCGGCAGTTTATGCGTTGCCCATCCCCCCGCACCGTTTCAAGCGCACGAAATGCCCTGTAATGCCCTGCATATGATGGCCGATAGCCGCCTCAAGTGTTCATTTTTGTGCCGCGAGGGGGGAAGATCGGGCGAATTGCACGGAAATGTACGCGGCGGTCCACGCGTGAATCTCATGCAAGTTCTTTGATGTAAAGCCTTTACGTGAATCCAGCGCTTTGGCATGGCACCTGCGTAATCCGGGAGGTCTTGTGTCTTTGCATTCATGGGTCCAGCAGGAGAGGATGACGCTCGTGGCGATACCTCCAGACAACCTCGGTGAGAACGGGACCATCGCCGCCGCATCCCACCGGAAGGCGTTGTGCCAATGCGGTCTTGGCAAGGAACTTCAGGCGGCGCGGATACTGGTGGTGGATGATGAGAACGGCCCCCGACAGTCCCTTCGGATGTTGTTGAAAGAGGAGTATCAGGTGTATTTGGCGGACGGGGTGAAGCCTGCACTCGAGATTCTGGAACAAGAACCCGTTGACGTCATCATCACCGACATTCGGATGCCGCATCAGAACGGCCTGGACCTGCTTCGCGAGGCAAAGCGCCGGCACGCGGACATCCAGGTCATCATTCTGACCGGATATGGCCAGTTGGACACGGCGATGGAGGCGATCGAAGGAGGCGCATTCGCCTACATCGAGAAGCCGTTTGATAGTGCGGTGATGCTGGAAAAGATTCAGACCTGCCTGAAAAAACAACGCCAGGAACGCGCCCGGCGCGCACTGGAATATCTGGCGCTGGAGGCCAACCGCTTTGAAACCATGGGGCATCTGGTGACCGGCGCAATGCACGACCTGGGCACCCCGCTCTCGGTGATCGCCACCAACCTCGACCTGTTGCTCAACCGATTTTTCCACGAGATGTCGGGCGTGCTTTCCGCCCCGCAACGAGAGGACATAAGAAAGCGCCTGGAAACAATGCAGAACCAGGTCAAGCATTGCAGCGACCTCGTGCGCACCACAATGAGTTTCATTCGCCGCGCCCCCGGTTCCTCGGCCAGCGTCTCTTTGAACAACGTCATTGAGATGTGCCTGGAAGTGGCGCGACCCTTCCTGGTGAACCATTGCGTTGCGGCGGAAACGGAACTGGCGATGGGGCTTCCGAGTTTCGAGGGAGACCTCGTGATGGTGCGTCAGGCCGTGTTGAATCTGATCTACAACGCCTCGCAAGCCATGCACGAGCAGGCGGAAATCCGTCAAATCCGCCTGCGCACATGGGCCGAACCGGGATACATCGGACTGTCGGTGGAAGATACCGGGCCGGGGGTGCCGCCGGAACATCGCGAACGCATTTTCGAAACCCTCTTCACCACAAAAGGCAAGCACGGCACCGGCTTGGGCCTGACCGTGGTGAAACACGTGATGGAGCAACACGGCGGCGACGTATGGTTGGAACAACCCTCTGAGCGCGGCGCGCGCTTCGTGCTTCGTTTTCCCGCGCCGTGAGCAGCCGTAAGGCTGATTCGGGCGCAGAGAGAGGGGAGGGTGGAGGCTGGACCCGGGGGGCTGAGAAACTGGGTCCGGCCTCCCGTTTTTTCTCTGGGGGCCGCTTTGCTCTTCCGGGCCGGTGGCTTTTTGATCTTGCCCCCATAATAGGATTTGTGGCGCTTTCTCCGGCTTTGTTATGATGCGGCGCGGTCGCAAGGGGCTGGGGGGCGATGCGGAATCAAAGGAGATGCGGGGATGGCGAAAATACTGGTGACGGGCGGCGCGGGCTTCATCGGCTCGCATGTGGCCGATGCGTATCTGGCGGCGGGGCATGCGGTGGCTGTGGTGGACAACCTGATCGCGGGGTCGAAGGAGAATGTGCCGGCGGCGGCCACTTTTTACCCGGTGGACATCCGGTCGGAGGAGTTGGGCACGGTTTTCGCCCGGGAGAAACCGGAATATGTGAGTCATCTCGCGGCGCAGATTGACGTGCGGCGCAGCCTGACGGAGCCGCTGTTCGACGCCGAGGTGAACATCCTCGGTTCGCTGAACGTCCTGGAGCAGAGCGTGGCGCATGGCGTGCGCAAGTTCATTTTCTCCTCGACGGGCGGCGCGATTTACGGGGAGCCGAAAGAACTGCCCGCCACGGAGGAATGCCCGCCGAACCCGAAATGCCATTACGCCACAAGCAAACTCGCATTCGAGTTCTATCTGCATCTCTACCACACGCTCTATGAACTGCCCTATGCCATCCTGCGCTTCCCGAACGTGTACGGTCCCCGGCAGAGTCCGGAGGGCGAGGCGGGGGTCTGTTCGATCCTCACGGGATTGATGCTGCGCGGGCAACAGCCGACCCTGTACGGATTCGGCGCGCCGCTCCGCGATTACGTGTATGTGGGCGACATCGCGCGCGCGATGTCGCTGGCGTTGGACAGGGGGGATTGCGTTACGCTGAACCTGGGTTCGGGGCGGGGCACCTCGGTGCGGGAACTGTTCGACATCATCCGCGAACTCGTGGGCTACGAGGGCGAACCGGTGTTGGCGGCGTTGCGCCCCGGCGAAGTCGAAAAGAATTACATCAGCGGCGACCGCGCCGCAGCGGTGTTGGGCTGGCGCCCCGAAGTGGACCTGCGCGAGGGACTTCGCCGCACTGTGGATCACATCCGCGCCCAGTTTGAGAAGAACAACAAGGCAGGCTGAAGCCTGTATTCCAAACCCGGCAGGCTGAAGCCTGTACTCCAAACCTTTTTCTCCCAAAGGAGGATGGCACCATAGTTCCTCTGTCAATTAAAAACGGTGTCATTGCCTTGTGCTGCGCAGGAGAATGCTTTCGGCGTTGACGATGCTGCGAAGGTAATAGGATGCGGTGAGGATGCGGCGATCGGCGGCGTCGAGGTCGCCGTGGCGGCCGAGGCGGGCGATACGGTCGCGGCGGATGTGGTAGAGCGCAATGGCGGCGGCGACGGAGATGTTGAAACTCCGGCTGAAGCCCGGCATGGGGATGATGATGCGTTCGTCGGCGCAGGCGAGCATTTCCGGGCTGACGCCGTCGCGCTCGTTGCCGAAGACAATGGCCGCCGGCGCATCGAAGGCGATTTCCTCAATGGGGCGCGCGCAGTCGAAGTGCGTGGCGAGAATCCGGTAGCCCCGGTCCCGGAGTTGGGTGACGCACGCCGGGGTGTCCGGCCAGACATGGATGTCCAGCCATTTTTCCGCGCCCTGGGTGACGCGGTTGGCCGCCTTGAATTCCGGTGAGGAATCCACGATGTGCACCGACTGAAAGCCCAGCGCCTCGGCGCTGCGCAGCACCGCGCTGACGTTGCCCAGGTCGTAGAGTCCCTCCAGCACCGGCACGACGCTGTACGTGCGTTCCGCGACGACCGCGTCAATGCGGCGGCGGCGCTCCTCCAGCAGCATGGGCGCGAGCGCCGCGATGATCTCGGCGGCGGTGAATGCCCGCCCGCCGACCTCGAAGGGTTCGCTGTGGGGACAACGGCTGATCATGGGGCGGGGTCCAGCCGCCGCGCAACCGCGACCGTGCAGCCGCGCCTTATCCACTGCGGGCGTTCATCCAGCGACCCGCACACGAGTTGCAGCCCGACGAAATTGAATCCCGTGAAACGCATTGCTACACCCAGTTCAAACCGGCGCGCCAACATCCGCAATAGAATACACCGTACCCTCACAACCTGAAACCCGCGCTGAGCCTCGTTCAACAATCTATCCTCCAATCCCCACGATTGAAGTGTAGCACATGCACAAACTTCACTCCCCCGAAGTCACGTCGAACTCTTACCTACCTCCCCCGACAGCGCCCCCTGAGTCTTCACACAAACCGCGAGATTTTTTTCTTGACATTTCGGGGGGGGGGTGAAATATACGATAAAGTCGGATGACAGCATACACGTAATTGCCGGAGAGCAGCAATGATCCTGCAATCAGGGACATCCAAAGACGTCTCCCTGATTACACATTTGTGAATGGGGGAGTAGAAAGATGGGAAAGCGTCAGACTCTTAAACGCCCCGCGTTAGAGTGGCTTGCAGTGTTTGGCGTGCTCGTTTTTTTCGTAATTGCCGCGTCGTGGGGGCGCTCATTCATCGGCGTAACGATCAAGCCAATCGTCATATCGGAGGAGGCCCCCCAAGAAACGCCGACGGGCATGACCGCTCCGCATGACGAAGATCTGTCTGCTCCGCCCCCTGCTCCCTCTTCCGATGATGCCGCGTCACCACCAAAACAGCAGAAAAGCGCCGCCACCCCATTCCGTTTTCCCGGATTTGACATCGTTGATCCAGCCATTGCGCAAAAGATGGAGGAGGAACGGCAGGCCATTCGCGACGAAGTGGCGCGTGAAACGCTGGAGGAATCGGTCCGCAATCTGCTGACCCATGACCTTTCGCCGCTTTTCTCGCCACGCTGGCGCGCCATAACGCACGCTGGTCCTGTATGGGATGCGGTGACGCTAAGCATAGACCTTGCGGCGGACCCGAGGATCGCCAGGCTTCTGGAAGTCATCGAGTACGGTTCTCAGCAGGAAGTGGCGGCGTTGTACAGGGAGATTCGCAACGCGGTGAATGTTTTCCTATTTGAACTACCGTTGATGCAATCTATTGGCGTCCCGCCGATGCCAACGGTCATGGACCCCTGGAGCGGCAATGCCTTACCTATGCTGCTGGCTGCTTTTCCCGCCTCGGTCGAGCACCTTGAACTTCTCGTGGCCATGGCCGATCGGATTGAAGCCGCCCATCAGGAAGATATCCTTCAGACTTGGCCGCACCCAGACCAACGACCTGAAACGCTGGTATCACGTACGACCACGACACTTGCCTATCACATTGATCACGTCTTGGGGGAACTTGCAGACGAATGGGCGAACGAAGATACATTCTCCCCACTCCAAGGCGCAACGCTTGATGCCTACCTTCAATTTCGTGAGGATATGCGCGCCCTCGTAAGGGCTGCTGTAGAAGACCGAGTGAGCCAGGGGTGGATCGAGCCACGGCAAGCCATGGCAGTCCTCGGGGATGATTCCCAAGTAGACGAATATGGCTGGCTTCTGGCGGATATCCTTGGTGTTTACATGGAGCCACAAGAGATGATAAGAGGAGCGTATTTGAGAGAGCGCGAGATTCTAACATTCGCTCGAGAAGTGATCCGCAATAATGTCCGAAAATAATCAAGGAGAACGGCCATGAAAAGATCCGCTTTGATCACTATCATTTCCATTATGCTTTTCTTGAACTGCGTTGTGCTTGCTCAAGAACTCCCGTTCGAACAACGAACCATGCGTGATTCCAACAACAATCCGTACACAATTCATATCTACTATGAACCCTACGACGGATTGAGAACAAGTACGAGGGTTGTCGTCGCAGCCAGACGGTATACGATGGTAAAAGATATGCGGACAGAGACAACCTCATCAAATTTTACCAGCGGTCAGCGTGCAGACATGCATCGCATGATGCATAGCCTAAATTACTTGGATGATAGCAACCACGTAGGAAACGCAAGCATCAAGTACAACTGTTTTGCTTATGCTTATCAGGTAACGAATTGCTGGATTCTCCCACCTGGCATTGAAACCCTGATAACGGAGGGTGACCTTATCGAAAAAGACGATGTAAGAGACGCGGATATAGCGATACATCTTGGTGAGGGCTTCTTTGCTAGGCCTGAGCATGCAAGTCGCGTTTCAGGCGAAGGCATTCCCCCCATCTCTTGTAAAGGGACCGTGGCACCGCTCGAAAACGATGGGGGGAAACAGGATATCCTGGTTTATTACTATCGGGGAAAGTTCGGGCATGGATGTATCCACAAGACGGGACTCGATGCCGTTAATGCCATATATGCAACGGCCGGTGTGCGCTACTATGTCAAGAAGTCTTCGAAGGCTATCCACAATACGCCTTAGCCGTCAATAGCATCTTACCCCCCATTAGATTTCTGATGGTGAGTTCTTGCACGTGTCAAGCGAGAGAAGAAATGTATCCTGTTCTTATCTCAACCGATAATTTTGGTCTATTCAGTTATATGGTATTTCTTATTCTTGCTTTTGTGGTAGGGATATGGTTGACAATTCGTTTGCGGAGACGGTATGACCCTGAAATCGTGCTGACTCCTATCATTGCCTTACCTGTCTTCGTCTCTGTGCGCTCTTCGGGGCCCGGCTTTTCTGGATTCTCCAGTACGAGAGCCTGCAAAACGCTCGACGGGCCTTATATATCTGGCAAAGTGGCTGGGTGTTCTACGGCGGTTTCTTGGGCGGGCTCGTTGCGGCCGTCGCCTATTTCCGAGTGGCAAAAACGCGCGTGTTGGGCGGCCTCGATTTGCTCGCGGCACCTCTTGCGCTGGGAATTTCCATCACCCGTGTTGGCTGTTTTCTTAGTGGTTGCTGCTGGGGAAGGCCAACCAATGTCGCGTGGGCGGTGACTTTTCCAATGAAACTGACTCCTGTTGTCGTTAGCCATTACATCCAGGGAATGATTGCATCCGAAAGTACCTCGACTATCCCTTTACACCCCGTTCAGATATACAACGCTTTTCTTAAACTTTTTCTTTTCTTTATGTGCCTCTTGGCATTACCCCGGAAGCAATACGATGGTCAAGTCTTTTTGCTCTTTCTCTGTGGCTATGGACTTTTCCGATTCGTCACGGAATTTTTTCGGGGTGATTCGCCCCTCGTGTATCTTGGAATTACCTTTTCCCAGGCAATTTCAGCGGCCCTGTTCCTTGGAGCGGGCTGTGTTCTGATTGCAATGACGCAGATCAAGAAACATAAACGTTGCAATGAGTGAATATTTCGTGTTCGCCTGAACATCTTGCGGCAATGGCCCAGGCCGCTTGCCCGGCAAGACCAAAGCGCCGCGATGATCTCGGCGGCGGTGAACGCCCGCCCGCCGATCTCGAAGGGTTCGCTGTGGGGACAACGGCCCATCATGGGGCGGCGTCCAGCCGTCTCGCGGCCTCAACCGCGGCGGCGAAGGCGCGGGGTTCATCGGTGACGTACCAGCGGACGCCGAGGTCCATCAGCCGCCGCAGCGACGCCGCATCGAACTGGAACGGACGCAGTTGCAGTTCCACGCCCGCCGCGCGCGTGGCCCGCACCGCTTCGCGGAGAAAATCGTCGTCGAGTACATACGCGAACGGCGGCTGCGCGCGCCGCGCGCGCAGATGAAACTGGAGTTGGCTGATCCCCGCGAAGCCGCCGCGCGCGAGTTCCCCGTACCTCGCGCGGATGGCCGTTGGCGTGCCGCTGATCCACGTCATGGTGCGCGCGCCGGGATAGAGCGCCTGGAGTTTCCCGCACATTTCCGGGTCGCCGTGCACGAAAATCACCTGCCGATCCAGCGCGTAGCCCCGGATTTTCGCCGGCAGCGCATCCAGATCGACGTCCTTGATGTCCAGATACACCTGCCGTTCCGGGCGGCCCTTCATCCGGTCGAAGACCTCATCCAGCGTCGGAACCTTCTCGCCCGCGTATGCCGCGCCGAAATGCGCGCCCGCGTCCCACTGACGCACCTGTTCGAGCGGAATCTCGCGGAGATTGGCGTCGGCCCACGGCGGCGGCGCGTTGGTGGTGCGCTTCGGCGTCTCGTCGTGCATGCAGACGATTACATTGTCGCTTGTGGTGCGCAGGTCAATTTCCGGCACCGCTCCGGGGATGGCCCAGGCGTGGTCCAGCGCCGCCAGGGTGTTCTCCGGGACCTCCAGCAGTCCCCCGCGGTGCGCCTGAAAGAAAACCGCATCCGCCGCCGGATTCCCTGGCTGCCCGATCAGGGCCAGCGCCGCCAGTGCGATAGTGATGGAATGCATGGCTCCACGATCTGTTCAAGGCATCAGCGAAATGGGCGTTCCGGACCTCGGCCCCATCAAAAATCCCGGATATTTCGCGATCATAAGCGCGGAAACAGCCCATTTCGCAAATGCCGGTGTTTGTGTTATTTCTTTCGTTTGCGCGGCTTGCTCGCGGCGTCTTTTTCGCGTTGGCGTTCCTTTGCCAAAACCTGATAGGGGTCCACACGCAGTTTCTTCCACATCGCCTTCAATCGTTTCATTTCCGGCGTCACTTTAACGTGTTGCGTGGTGATCTGGTTGGCCGGATCGTATTTCCATCGGCCTCTTTCATCTTTCATAACGGGCGCGCGCTTGGCGGCGGGCGGCGGCGCGATCGCGGCGGTCGGCTCGGCGGCGTACCAATAGGCGGTGCTGCTCATTTCGTTGCAGAGGTGGTTGGCATGGCCGTGCTCGATGGTCACCTTGATTTCCTTTTCAAAGCGCACCGGATTTTCCAGGTGAAAAACATAACTGGTCTGATAGCCGCCGGTGTCGCCCTCGAAAATGGAAGACCCGTTGCGCATGAACGCGTTGCGCTGCATGCCCCATGCCTGGTTGAGGTAGTCCTCGCTGCCGGTGCCGTGCAGGTCGGGCGGCCACTTGTAGCCGTCCACCCAGATCATGTCGTCGCCTTCGCCCCACCACGTTCCCTGGAAATTCGTGACACTCAGATTGCAGCCTATATAGTGGCCGCGTCCCTTCGTCCCCAGAATGACATAGTTGTTGTTCCAGGCGACCCGCTCTTTGTTGACGGCGTCCGCCTCCGGCGCATTGACCAGAATCTCGTGCGCCCAGCCGCCGAAGGGGTTCTGGCGGCGGAATTCCGCGTGAAAATAGAGGTCATCGCCGGGTTGCGGCGCGTCGTAGGTTTCGTAGTCAATGTAGAAATACTGGCCGTGGTCCTCGCCCGATTCGTTGATCAGTTCAATCAGCGCACGCTCGCGGAACGGCATCCGCACATAGCAATTCAGCGCGCAGCCCTGCTCCATCTTGTTGTTGTGATGGGTGGATGCGGAAAACAGCGCGCTCTGGTAACTGTTCACAATCGTGTGACCGAGACCGAAGAAGTCGCCAAGGGGCACGAGCACACTCGGATGCTTTGCGTTGTCCCATGTCATGCGGAGAAGCACGCTGCGGTAATGGCAGGGTTGGGTCATCCAGATGTGGGTGATGCAGCCCGGCCCGCGCAGGTCCGCCAGCACGCGCATTTCGCCGGGCTTGATCATCCATGCGTCGCGATTGCGCCCGGTCACATCCCATGAAGAACAACGCGCCGTCTTTGCCTTTCGATATCTGGTCAAATGGTCATACATGCGATATATTCCTTTCCTTTTTCAACGTTTCCCACGTTTCAGTGTGTTTTTCTTCGCGATAGATTGTCCATTCCGTCCATTCCGTCCGTCATCGCTCCGGGATGCGCAGGGCGTTGACCAATTCCTCCGCGCCGATGCCCTCCAATTCGACTTTGGGATCGTGTACAAGTTTTACGATGCGGTAACGGACCGTCTGCGGCGGGCCGCTATGGACCTGCAACGCAATCCACCCGGATCGTTCGCCTTCCTGAGCGATATCCAGACAGGCCACGCCCAGTTTGCCGTTGATGGCGGTCCAGATGGCGGGGCCGACGGCGAGGATTTCGTAACGGTTCCACTCTCCGGGCTTGACCGCCTGTTCGGCGGCGTCGGTCCAGTCCAGTTTGCCGCGACCGTGCTCGTGATAGAGCCGCCCCCAGACGTCCTGGCCGACATCGGCCTGGTAGCCGAGTGCCTGGCCGTAGTCATCCACTTTTTTCGAACGGAACTGTATGCCGGCGTTGGCCGTGTTGGGTTCCAGTTTGACGGAGACCACGAGGTAAAAATCACGGATTTCCGTGTCGGACCAGATGAACTCGTTGCGCGGGATGGGCGTGTCGCTGTGGCCGACGATGGCGCCGTCTTCGACCCGCCAGTAGGGCGCGTTACCGGTCCAGCCGCTCAGGTCCTGTCCGTTGAACAGCCCCTGGTCTTCCCGGGCGGCCTTGCCGAGGTTTCTGGCAATGGCGACGGCCGCCTGTAACGCCTCGGCCTTGACCGATTCGTCGGCGAAATGCCGGAGGACCATGTCGAACGCATCGGGATGCTGCACTTTGGCCAGCCCGGCGAAGACGGCTTTTTTCCCGCCCGGGTCGTCGGCGCGGGCCAGCAATTCGGCGTAATATCCCAGGAATTCCGCGCTTTCAAGATTGCCCTGCTCCAGCAGCCGCAACGCGCCGCGCTGCGCCAGCACGCGCAGCGTCGGGTCGTCGGCGTCTCGGACCAGGTCCATCACGACGGGCAACGCGTCAAGGGTCGGCCAGTCACAAAGCGTGCGCAATGCCGCTTCCTTGATCTCCCCATCGCCCTTGGATGCGACCTTTCGGACCGCTTCCAGCGCGCGATGGCTGCCGGTGCTGCCCAGAAGTTCCAGCAAGGCAGGTCTGGTCTCCTTCGGCGCTTTGTTTAGCGCCTGGAGAAAGGCGTCCACGATAACCTGCGGCGTCTCGACGACCGCCAGTTTCAACGTCTCGCCCTCCTGCACCATCTTGCTGAATTTCTCGCCGTTGCCGGTGTACTCGATGAGCAGTCTCTTGACCACGTTGGGGGCCGGATCGCCAAAGTTTTCGTTGGACGCCGCCACTTCGCGCGCGCCCGACGCCAGCAACCGCTCCACGTTTGCCTTGACGTCCTCGGATTTGCCGTCCGGCAGGTCGCCATAGACCGCCTTTTGGATGACGATATCGCTGACGGGCATGCGTTTCTGCCGTTGGACCAGCGCGCCGAGCGCGCGCTCGGCGGCCTGTTTTTCGGCGTCGGTGCGGCCGCGCTTGAGCACCTCCAGCAGCGCCGGCAATTCATCCAGCCCCGCACTTTCCTGCAATGCGCGCAGCGCGGCCATTCGTACGTCTTTGTCTTTGTCGTTTTTGGCGACAGGCATCAGAACATTTGCCGGTTTTTCCAAGGCGCCCTGGCCGATCATTTCGACGGCGGCAAGCCGCGCCAGGGGCTGCGCATGACGCAACAGCGCCAGCACGGCGGCATCGCCCTCCTCGCCTGGGAAGTAACTCAGCGCGTTCCGCGCGGACTTTGCGAGGTCGCCGTCTTCGGTCCAGGACAATTCCATCATGAGTTCAAGTCCGGGCCGGTGCCCCATTTGCGCGAGGGCGGCCAATGCGGCCGTGCGCACTTCAATCAAGCCCTGTCGGGCTTCGGCCAGCGCCGCTTTTCCCGCCGCCTCGCCGCCCAGTATGCCCAGTATCCCCATCACCGGCACTTTGCGGTCATCGGGCAGTGTCGGCAGGATTGCCGCCAGCGCCTCGGCGGTCTGATCCCTCGCCTCCAGTTCCCGCGCCGCGCGCAGCGCCGTGCGGAAATCATCCGGGTCTTCCCCGCGCATCGCGTTGGTCAACAGCGACATATCCTGATCGCCGTCGCGCATCAGGATGGCGCCGCGCAACGCGGCGGCGCGGACATGCCGGGGCGCGTCCGCGCGCGCCAGCAATCCGTCATAGGTGGCGCACGCCTCGTCTCGCCGTCCGGACGCGGCCTGATGTTCCGCACAGGCCAGCAGGCCGTCGGAAAGGTTTTGGAACCGCACAGCGGGTGCGTCGCCCGCGGCAATCGCATCCGCCAGCGCCTTGGCGGCTTCGGGAGTGGCAATCGCGCCGAGCGCCAACGCGGCGGCCCGGACGATCTCGGCGTCAGCGTCGGAGAGCAACGCCGCCAACGCGGGTACGGCCTGCGCATCGCGCCGCACGCCGATGGAACTGATGACGCCGATTTTGAGATTGCCGCTGGTCTTCATCAGGGCGGCACGGAGCGCCGCGTCCGCTTCGGGGCATGGCATCGGCTCCAGCGCGTACCGCGCCATGTGCGCCAGTTCCGGGTTGTCGAGCAGCGCCGCCAGCGCGGGCACGGCCGAGGCGTCGCCGGAAAGCGACAGGGCACGGCAGGCGTTCATCTTTTCTTCGAGAGAGGCATCGGATTGCAGCACGGCGAGGGGATTGTCTTCCTGCGCCGGGGCGGACACGGCAAGCACACCCGCCAGCAGAATAAAAAGAACGGCCTTTCGCATGATTTCAGGCACTCCTTCCACAAAGGGCGTTATAAGACCCAAGGTTCCCGCTGCGCGCGGGAGCGCAGCCGGTTGGCTTCGTCGTCGTTCACAAACATCTCGGTCGCCGGGTCGAAGGTCATATCGCGTTCCAGCCACATGCAGATGTTGGCCGCATGCACCGTCAGCATCGAGTAGTGCATCACCTCGGCATTGGCCACGGGTTGCTCGCGCGACTTGACGCAATCCAGGAAATTGCGCATGTGGTCAATGGTGCGCCCGGTGCGCGCGACATATTCGCCGATCACCTTTTTATAGTCGGCCAGCAGTTCCGGCGAGGAGGCGTCGGGCATGGAATAGCCGTCCGCCGCCGCCACCCAGCCCAAGTCGCCATCGAAGCGTTCGCCGCACGAACCATACCAGTACTTGTCTCCGCGCGAGAGGATCATTTTCTGGCCGTTGGCGAAATGACAGACCATGCCGTCGCCCGAATCGTTGTCCACATACTCATACTTGACCGGCGGCATGCCGTCCACTTCGAGGCCGGCCTGCGCCTGCGCAAAGGTGTGCGCGCCCCACTCGCCGATGCAACTGGTGTGGAAGTCGTAGTCGCCGCGCCAGCCGCCTTCCACGTACCTGCGGTTGAACGGCCGCCACGGACACGGCCCCAGCCAGATGTCCCAGTCAATCTCCTCCTTGGGCGGTTCCTTCTGCGCGGGCAGCCATTTGTGCCCCATTTTCGCAGTGTCCCACGGCGCGATGTGCGCATAGGCGGTATGCACTTTGCCCAGGCGGCCGGTTCGCGCCATTTCGATGCAGAACACATGGTTCGCTTCGCTCAGCCGCTGCGTGCCGGTCTGGTACACGCGCCCGTAGCGCCGCGCCGTCTCAAGCACCGCGCGCCCTTCCGCGATCGTCATGCACGACGGTTTCTCTGTGAACACATCCTTGCCGGCGCGCATGGCCATGATGGACGCCGGGGCGTGCCAGCGGTCGCCCGTGGCGATCAGCACGGCGTCAATATCGGCGCGCTCGGCCAGAAACTCCCGGATATCCCGGTACATCGCGCAATCGTTGTTGCCGTAGTGGTCGTCCACAAATGCCTTCACCGATTCGCGCTGCTTTTTCGTCACATCGCAGATGGCGAGCACCTGCACGTCCTTGTGCTGAATCATCCAGCGCAGGTCGTGCATGCCGCGGCCGCGGATGCCGATGCCTGCCGCCGTGATTCGCTCCGACGGCGCGGTTGCGCCGTTCAGGCCGAGCGCCGATCCGGGCACGACATACGGCGCGGCCACCGCCGCCACCGCACTGGACAGAAAACGCCGGCGTGAAATTTTCCTTTTCATAACTGTTCCTCTTCACTGTGGTCTGCCTGCAGGTCCCTTCCGCAACGGGGACAGATTGTATACCTCCAGGCACTCCCTTGTCACGGACGCACCGCCCCGCTCCTGCTGTGATGGCAAGAAAGATTTGTTGTGCCCGGACTCCCGACCGCGCCATGAGTGTGTTCGCAAGTCCCCCCCCTGTGGAGTGCGCAAGCCATGCTTCCGCTTTTGCCTTCTTGTTCACGCAAACCCTGCGTGTTGTCTGTCAACCTGCAGGGCGCGGTGCTATGAGAGAGAAAACGCCGGCAGGGCTTGCGCACTTCAAAACAGAGGAGTTTTGAGGGACACGACGCCCCTGCCACGTCACAAATTCGCCTCTTATCCAGCGATTGGGGAATATATGCTATACTGATGCGCGAATACGGACAGGGAAGGGGGTGCTGCATACCCTGCCGAAATCTGGAGCACTCAGAAAATGGCCCATGACAACATCAAGACCACCACGCGCAGGCTACGACGGAACACTCCACCGATGCTGTTGTTCGAGCGCGCGAAGAAATATGGCGTCTGGAATCCCAGCGACATTGATTTCAGCCGGGATAAAAGCGACTGGAAACGACTCGACAACGACGAGCGCGACATCCTGCTGCGGCTCACTGCGCTGTTCATCGCGGGGGAGGAGGCGGTAGCGCTTGACCTGCTGCCGTTGGTGCAAGTCATCGCCCGTGAGGGCCGCATTGAAGAGGAAATCTTTCTCAGCACCTTCCTTTGGGAAGAGGCGAAACATGTGGACTTTTTCAGCCGGATTCTGGAAGAGGTCTGTGACGCGCCGGCCGCGCTCGCGCATTACCAGTCCGACGGGTTTCGCAAGATCGTGTATGAGGCCTTGCCGCAGTCGCTGAACGCCCTGAACGCGGACCCCTCGCCGGCTGCCCAGGTGCGCGCTTCGACCGTGTATAACATGGTTGTCGAAGGCATGCTCGCCGAAACGGGCTATCACGGTTATTTCACGATCATCGAGAAACGCGGCATCCTTCCAGGCATCCGCCAGGGCATCGGCAATCTGCGCCTCGATGAATCCCGGCATATCGCCTATGGCGTCTATCTCATCTCCCGCCTGATGGCCGAGAACCCCGACCTCTGGGACATTGTTGAATCCACCATGAACGAACTGTTTGATCCCGGCCTCGGCGTCATCACGGACATCTTCGCGCACTACGACCCTGTGCCCTTCGGCATTACGGCGGACGCCTTTGCCGCCTATGGCGCGGGGCAGTTCCAGAAACGGCTGGACCGCATCCGGCGCGCCCGAATCCTCTCGCATGATGAACTGGACCGCGAAACGGAAGGCGTCATCGCGCGCGGCGACGGGTAAACGGGGCTGAACGCACCCCGGAACATTGCGCGGTGCGCGGCCGCGCGCCCGGGGCGGTGTTTCCAGACCGATGGACAGGCGACACCGGGCTTTGAAGCGGCATGCCATAATCAGCGCCGCAGAAACGCAAAGCCGACCCGCATTTCCACCGGACGCATGCGGATCGGCTGGTGTTTCAATGGGTGCGATTAATGATGGTGCGCGTGGCCGCCTTCTTTTTTGTCTTCGTCCTTGGGCGCATCGGTGATCAGACATTCCGTCATGATGATCATGGTGGCGGCGCTGACGGCGTTCTGGATCGCGCAACGGATGACTTTCGCGGGATCGACGATGCCCGCCTTGACCAGGTCCTCGATTTCGCCGGTGGCGGCGTTCAGGCCGACATTCCCCTGTTCCTTGAGTACGCGCTGGACCATAACCGGTCCTTCGAAGCCCGCATTCGCGGCGATCTGCGCCAGCGGTTCGCACATGGCCTTGGCCACAATCGCCGCGCCAATGGCCTCATCGCCTTCCAGTTTCAGCGATTCGACTTTCTTTCGCGCGCGCAGCAGCGGCACGCCGCCGCCCGCGACAATACCCTCCTCGATGGCGGCGCGGGTGGCGTGCAGGGCGTCGTCGGCGCGGTCCTTCTTTTCTTTCAGTTCGGTCTCGGTGGCCGCGCCCACGCGGATAACGGCGACGCCGCCGGCGAGTTTCGCGAGGCGTTCCTGGAGTTTCTCGCGGTCGTAGTCCGAGGTGGTTGTCTCGATGGCCTTGCGGATTTGCTCGCACCGGCCCATGATGTCCTTCTTCTTGCCCGCGCCCTCGATGATGGTCGTGTCGTCTTTGGTGATTTCGATGCGCTTGGCGCGGCCCAACTGGTTAAGTTCAACCTTCTCCAGCGTCGCGCCCAAATCCTCGGAGATATAGAGTCCGCCGGTGAGCACTGCAATGTCGCGCAGGATTTCCTTGCGCCGGTCGCCAAACGCGGGCGCCTTCACCGCCGCCACTTTGAGCACGCCGCGCAACCGGTTCACCACCAGGGTCGCCAACGCCTCCGCTTCCACGTCTTCGGCGATGATCAGCATCGGTTTTCCGGTCTGCGCGAGTTTTTGCAGCAGCGGCAACAGATCTTTCAGGCTGCTGATCTTCTTTTCATGACACAACACATAGGCGTCTTCCAGAATCGCCCGCATGTTTTCGGGATCAGTCACAAAATATGGCGAAATATAGCCGCGATCGAAGCGCATTCCATCCACCACTTCGACCTCGGTCTGCAGGCTCTTGCCTTCTTCAATCGTGATCACGCCATCTTCGCCCACCTTCTCGATGGCGTCGGCCAGGAACTGCCCGATGGTCTCATCGCCGTTTGCGGAGACGGTCGCCACCTGCTTGATTTCTTCCTGGTTCTTCACCTTCTTGCTCATGTCGGCGATGGCTTTCACCGCCGCCTCCGCCGCCTGGTCCATCCCGCGCTTGAGGTGCATCGGGTTCGCGCCCGCCGTCACATGCCGCATCCCCTCGCGCACCATCGCCTGCGCCAGCACCGTCGCGGTCGTCGTCCCGTCGCCCGCATCATCGCTGGTCTTGCTCGCCGCGACCCGCACCATCCGCGCCCCCATCGCCTCATAGGGGTCTTTCAAGTCCACTTCTTTGGCCACCGTCACGCCGTCCTTCGTCACCTTCGGCGCGCCGTAACTCTTTTCCAACAACACGTTGCGGCCCTTCGGGCCGAGGGTCGCCTTGACCGCGTCGGCCAGTTGATCCACGCCGCTGATAAGGGCCAGGCGGGCTTCCTGACCAAATAGCAGTTGTTTGGCCATGATCTATTTCTCCTCTTCACTGTTTCAGTTTATCGTTGTGTGGATTGCGGCAACATGCCTGCGCCCGACACTGAATGGGGCGGGCGCTATCAGCACTCCATGAGATCGAGTGCTAACAAGCGGAAATGGTATCATATTCCAACACCCATGTCAAGTACGCTCGGCCCCCCGCAATACACCTGTCAGTCCAGCGCAAGTCATGGTATACAACGGGCTTATCCCGCTGTGCCGCAAAGTCCATCCACAATGCGCTTCAACCCGAATGATATTGGGCGGCATTGCTGTGAAAGGACGGTCAAGGCAATGTGGATTCGTCCGTTTCGTAGCGGATCGTGGGGTATCCCGCCCGATACGAAACAACATATCGGCCGCCTGAAACCGTATAGGCGACGGCGTCATCGCGGCGCTCAAAGTCGCTGGGCGCGGCGCGGTGTGCGGTTTCGGGCGTATTGGGGAGAAGGCAGGGGTCGGCAAAGCGAAACACGATGCGGGTGCGGTCGCCGAGGGCGTGTCCGATGCTCTTAAGCGCCTCGCCGTCCAAATCGTCCGGTCTGATGAAATAAGCCGTAACGCGCAGCCCGGCGGTCTGCATGTTTGCGACCATTTCGCGCTTGTCGGCCGCCGGGCACGCCTCATCTTCGATGCCATGTACGGTGATCACGTGTGCCGTATTGCCGAGGGCGCGCATCTTTTCGAGATGAACGGGGTGTCCCACAAAACGGATTTCCTGCGCATGGGTGGGCAATGCGCGGGATGCGTCGCCGTCCCGCCGGTAACCGGCGTCGAGACGGCTGCCGCCGGGCAGCCCGAAAGCGATATCATCGCTGAGTTTGGCCATGCCGCAGAGGTCAACGACGCAGGCGAAGGTGCGCGGCGCGAATTTGTTGGCCATCAAAGCCACATTGCCGCCGCCGGACCCGCCTGTCGCGTAGATGCGCCCGCTGTCGAAGGGCTTGTTCATCATCGTCAGTCCGTCATAGATCCACCAAAGCGCGCGCAGCGCGTCCACCGCCTGGAGACAGCCGAAATCATAGGGCGGGTCGTTGTCCGCGTCATGGGGGCCGCTTTGCAGGTAATCCACGCCGATGGCGATGACGTTGTATCGTGCAACCAGTTGCCCGGGGTCCGGCGCGCCGCGCCATGCCGTGCCGCCCCAGTTGTGCAACACGAGCATCAGGCCGGTCTCCGCAGTGACCTGCGCCAGCGCGCCGCCGGGATAGCGCAGATGCGCCGTGACCGTGCGCGGTCCCGGACGCTGCGGCCATTCCTGTGCGGGAAGCGCCGCTTCGCCGTCATGATCCGGCAACGGCGGCCATGTGACCGCGACAGACGATACGGCAACACTCATCAGCGCCGCAAGAAGACGGAATGCCACGGGAAAATGCTTGATTGCCATGGGTTGGGGATTCTCCGAACAGGTACATTTCGAATACCGGGGATTATATGTCTGCTTTGGCGAAATGCCAAACACGCCGCCCGGCACCGGCGCAACAACCCGCGCAGAAAAACCTCTTTCCTCGGTAAAGCGTTCTTCTCTTTAACCGCTCCTGCGGTGTAACGCATTATTCCCCTCGTTACGCCGCTCCTGCGGTGTAACGCACTACCGCGACGATCCCGCCTCGCTGGATACGACGGTAGTTTTCAAGGAAGTCCGTCTTCCCTGCTTGATTTCCGATACATTTGGAAAATGACGGGACGATATGCGACAGTTTAATAGATTGTCGCAAAAATGAACATTTTGTGGACATCCTGCAACATGGCCGAGGCATCCGTGATGGGCAATGCACCGGAAAATGCGCTGGTGGTCTTGGGGCCGACGGCTTCGGGCAAGACGGCGCTGGGGGTGTGTCTTGCGCGCGCCGTGAATGGGGAGATTCTGTCCGCCGATTCGCGCCAGGTCTATGTCGGGCTGGACTTGTGCTCCGGAAAAGACCTGCATGAATACCGTGAAGGCGGCGCGCCGGTGCCGTATCATCTGATTGATATCGCGCCGATAGGGACGGAATTCAGCGTGTTCCACTATCAGCAGGCGTTCTACCGCTGCTTTGAGGAGGTGCTGGCACGCGGTCGCATGCCGGTCATTGTCGGGGGCACGGGCCTGTATCTGGATGCGGCACTGCGGGGGTATCGCATGGTGGAAGCGCCGGAGAATCCCGGCCTGCGGCGCGAATTGGCGGCGATGTCCATGGAGTCGCTGGCGGACCGTCTGCGCGCCCTGAAGCCCGCCCTGCACAATACCACGGACCTCGCGGACCGCGCGCGGCTGATTCGCGCCATTGAGATTGCCGAATACGCAAAGGACCACGCGCCGCCGCCCGCGCCGGCGGTACGTCCGTTGATTTTCGGCGCGGCATGGCCGCGCCCGCAGTTGCGCCGGCGTATCGCCGACAGGCTCCGCGCGCGCCTGGATACGGGCATGATCGAAGAAGTTGGACGTTTGCATGCGGCGGGCTGCGCGTGGGAACGTCTGGAGGAACTCGGTCTCGAGTGCCGTTTTATCGCGGCGTATCTCCAGGGAAGAATCCGCAACCGGAACGACCTGTTCCAGAAACTGTGCGCCGCCATAGCGCAATTCGCCAGACGTCAGGAAACCTGGTTCCGCCGCATGGAACGCCAGGGAATGCAAATCCATTGGATTCCCCAGGCACACCCGGATGCGGCGCTGGATATGCTCCGGCGGCGTGCCGCCGGTGGTATACTGTGATTATGGTATGGGCGCGCGACCGCGGGAAATCGCCGCCAGTCGTGGCGTCGCCCGCCGTGCGGATGCCCCAAGGTCAGGGCGGCGGCCTGCAGAAGAATGACCAGCCTTTTCCAGGCGGAACCTGGGAGACAGCCCATGATTGCCTACCACTGCGATGGATGCGGCCTGGAAATGCAGAAGGGCGACTTGCGCTACACCGTCACGGTGGAAGTGCGCGCAGCCTATGATGAACTGGAGATCAGCCTTGCGGACCTCGTCCGCGACCACCGGTCGGAGATTCTCGCGCTGATCGCGCGGATGCGCCGGAGCGATGCGCAGACCCTGGAAGAACAGGTGTATAAGCGCATCACGCTTGACCTTTGTCCGACCTGTCAGCGCGCGTATATCCGCAATCCCCTGCGCTTCCATCCCGAACAGGGCGGCGCGGCCGGCCCGGTGGATATTGACGGATTCCTGCGGTCGCTGGGCTATGGCGACAATGAGGTGTAAGCGGACCGGGCATCCACCCGTTTCCTGCTCCGGCGCCGGGTCGCCGACATCCAAGGCAAACGGCTCGCCCAATCGTTCGAGGCCTTCCCGCGCACCGGCATCGCCGGGATTGCGGGCCAAGGTCTCTTTTTACGCTGCGATCGCCTCCTCGCGACGGCCCAGGTATTCCAGCGCCAGCCCCAGAGAGTACCACGCCAGTACGCCCTTCGGGAAACGCCTCGTGATGGTCTGCCATTCCCGGACCATCCCTTCAGGGTCATTGCTATCCGAGTAAATTTCGGTCAGGGCCTCGCAGGGGGGGCCAACCCCAGGGCACACGCGCGATGGCCTGCCGGAACAGCCCGGCGGCTTTTTCGGTCTCACCCCGTGCGGCACAGATGAAACCCATGGTCAGAATTGCAGGATGATTGTCCGGGAACAGCGATAAAGCCCGTTTCACGGAATCCATCGCGCCGTTGTAATTGCCGGCGTGCGTGCAGGAGGCAGCGCGCCCGGTGGAAATGCAGCGGCGCGAACCCATCGTGAATCGCGGCGGCCGCCGCGTACTCCGCCGCCAAGGCGCGCAGGATATGCGAATTGACGCCGGGCACGGCGAACACATGCACTTCGGAACGCACGGCCGGATGGGCGCGCTCGAGCATGAGTTCCAGAATGCTTCCAAATCCGTATTCGGGCGAGGGCCATCCCGTGGCTGCCGAACTGCCCGACAAGAATATGCCGAAGGTATCAGGTGGCGCTTGCTCGGGCATGGCGTACCCTGTGGTGCCAGGTTGCTCACTCACGATTGGGGATGTGAAAAACTGCTGGATAAAGGCGTCATTACGAAGATACAGCGGCTTGCCGTTCCATGAAATGCGCAAGAAAGGCGCCGTATTGACGCCATATTCCATCGCCCGCAGACCCGATTCCAGCAACGCGATCACCAGGCACGGAAACAGCGCCCCGATGAGAAACACGCCAACCAGTCGGCGCGCCCATTGGCGACCGCACCTCCTTCCCACATGCGCGGCATTCTGTTCTGGAAGCGTCAAGGCGAATATTCCCTCGTTGCGGCGTGGCAATGGGCGGATGCGATTATGGCTTGCGACGCCTGTCCCGGGCGCGCTGCGCGCCGCGTTCGCGGGGAATGTCTTCGCGGAACGCGGCAATGGCCCAGAACAAGCCGGCGGCCGCCAGCAGCGCCATGAACAAGGCATATTCGAGCATCGCTTCTCTCCCCGCAGATGCGCCTTTTATTGAATGCCAAACGCATGCTACCATAGATGCCATGAATACTTCTAAGCGAGTCTGCTATACCATGATGGGCTTGGCGGTCATGCTGGGCGGGGTGGCGCTTGTCGGCTGCGGCCGGATCGCCGATCCTGACCGCATCCGCATTGCGAGGGTGGACGGAACCTATATCACGCGCGGTGATCTCTTCAAACTGATCCGCGAAATGGAGGATACCGAACGCCCCAAAATCCGGAGCCGCAGCGATCTTCTCCGGGTCTTGAACCAGCATATTGACGCGTCCATTACCGTCCCGCTGGGCCGCCGTCTTGCGGAGGAGGGCAAGATCAGGGTTTCGCGCGAGGCCGCGCGCGAGCGCTTTTTCCGCGAGAGCGGCGACGAGCAGGAGCAACTCCGGATGATGTGGGAGATTGAAGTGCCCGAATCCGGGGAAATCACGCCCCTGATGCAACTCTACAACCTCAATCCCCAACTCATCAACACGACCAAAACGATCATCGAGCAGCGCACCGACAAGGTGCTGGAAAAAATGATCGCGGAAGAGGCGGTGGCCCATCTGGCGGCGATCGCCATCCAGAACGGCGAACTCACGCTGGATGAAACCGACCTGGAACGCGAATTCCGCCTGCGCCGGGACAGTCTGAAAAGATTTGAGTGGATGCGCTTTCTCGCCATTCGCTTTCCGGCGGCCATGGAGGGCGCTTTGGAGCAGGCCGCTGCGCTCCGCCGCCGCATAGACGCGGGCGAATCCTTCGACGCGATTGTGGAGGAATATCTGCAGCGCGACGCGCTTCCCCTCCTGCGCCCCGCCGAGCAGATGGCCACGGTCATCGAATCCGAGATCGAAAATAACCCGAACCTGGCCAAATTCCGGGGCTTTTGGCTTGCCGCTTCGGGCGCGCAGCCCGGCGACATCATCGGACCCGTGTATCTGCCGCAATACCAGCAAATGACCCAGGATGCCCAGGGACGCGCCAGCGTGGTGGACATGCCCGACGCCTATCTCGTCTTCAAGGTGCTCGAACTCCACCCGGAAACCGAAATGACCCTCGACGAAGCCAAGCCCATGCTCGCCCCGCCGATCCTCATCGCCAAGCAGATACAGCGCCTGCGCGAGGAGCACGGCGTCGAAATCTACGAAGACAAATTGCCCGATCCCGCCCAACTGCGCGACGAATTCGGCGACCCCATGTTCGGCTTCTGATTCAGGGGTGTCCTTCCCCTGCTATCGGTTTGGTTCGTATTGGAATTCCTTGGGGACGCGGGGGGACATGACGCGCTCGGAGGAGAGGACGCGCGGGCGGTCCATGATCACGTTTTTCAGGCTGGGCAGCGCATCCACGGGGCACCTCGCCTGGTCGTAACAGCGGATGAGATGCAGGGTGAGCAGGAGCCGCGCGATGCGGTGCTGGCGGGGCCCGGCGCAGTATACACCGAAGCCGCGTTCGCAGGCGTGAGCGAAGCGGTCGGCGCAGGCGCTGGGCCGCCGGCTGTTGACTTCGGACCATGCGAAGAGATCAAAGTCTTCGGCGGGCGGGCCGACGGCACGCGCCCGGGCGTCAAAATCCGCGTCGAGACGATCATAAAGCGCCGCCACCTTGTCGAACCAGTGGAAGATGGCGCGGTATCCCTCTTCCAGGAGATCAATCTCGATGCGCGCCCCGTCCACAGTTTCCAGGCTCTGCTTCTGCAGATAGCGGTCGCGCTCCTCGTTTTCATCCGGCACCATGCGCACGCGCATCTTTTCTGACGGATCGCCGTGGTTGAAACTCTCGAGTATGGTCTCAATGGTGAATTTGCTGCGCGCGATCAGCGTAAATTCGCGCAGTAGCGGCGCGGCGAGGGCGTCGTTGGCGAGGGCGCGGTCCAGTTCCGGCGCTGCTTCAAACAGGTCAATTTTCCAGTCGAACCACATGTCGTGAAAGAGCCGCGTCAGGGCCTCGCCCACCCCGTCCGGTTGCGCCCCGGCGGCTCGGCCCGCCAGGTCCTCAAACCGTTGTTGCAGGCGCCACCTTGTTCGGCGAAGAATGTCGTGGTCGAAGAGAAAGCGAATCACCAGCAGGCGATCAATCAACAGACAGGCGAGTTCCTCGCCAATGCGCGTGCGCGCCATCGTGTGATCGATCCAACGCTGCGCCCACTCGCGCAATTGGCGTGCGACGGTGCTGCGCGGCTGCCGCCGCAGTTCCTCCAGCGCCCCGCGCTCTATGCGTTCCCGGCGCAGCGTATCGGCGAATTCGCTGTTGAAAGTCTTGGGGTCATCCGCGTAGAGCAGGAGTTCTTCGGTGCGCGTGTCATAGAAGTACGACCGGTAGAGGTCCGTGGCCAGGACATACGGCACATTGAGCGCGCGTGTTTCGTCCACGAGCGTCCGGGTGGCCGGGCAGAAATCCAGCCCCCGGTCCAGCATGGCCGACGGCGGCTCCAGCACGCCCGGCATCAGGAAATACGCGGCCACCAGCGTTTGCCCGCGCGCGCGCAACAGATAGGGCGCGGCCGACAACGCCGCGATGCCGCCCTGCGGCGTGAATGGTAACGGAATTTCCCAGCCCAGAAGCCCAAGCAGATCCTCGGCATAGCGCAGTTGCTCATTGCGCGAGGAATCAGCCAGCCGGTCCCACCACGCTTCGCACAACTTCGCAATTTCCACCGATGCTTCTCTCATGGTACGCCTGCTCCCTTCTTTACGTCATAACCTGCTGCTTCAATGTGACGCCAAATCATCTCGTCGCGACGGCCCAGCAAATCGCAGCCCCGCCGCAGGAAAGCGTCCACATCCGCCCGCCGGGCGGCCAAAGCGCTCTGAAATTCCTCCGCCGTCATGCATGTCACTGCAGGCGGACCCGCCCAGACAACGGCGGGGCTTTTGCCGGGTCGGGCCACCACCAGCGCCTGATCGCCGCCCTCCGACAGAAACGCCAGATGCACGCCCTCATCCAGCGCCAATGCGCCGCGCAGCGCATCCGACGGCCCCACGCTTTTCAACATCATCCCCCGTAATTCCGGAAACAGCGGGAACTGCATGTCCACCTGGTAATAGGTGCGGTTCCCTTCCGCCCGCCGATACAACAGACCTATGGCTGTCAGGCGCTCCAATTCCCGCTGCACCGCCCGGATGGGCAGACCCGTCGCCGCTTCCAACTGCCGCTGGTAGTATTCGCGGAGGGGGTCGAGGAGAAAAACGCGCAAAACGGCGACCCGGGCCCCCGATGCAAAGATTGCATCCAGTGCTTTCCAAGCCGCTTCTTGACTATACTCAATAGTCAACAAATCTCAAACCTGTTCGATTTTTTTCGCTGTTTTTGGATAAACTTTTGTCAGAAATACTGTATCAATTCAATAAACGCAAGGTTTAGTATACACAAAGTAGTCAATATGTCAAGAAAAAAATTCAGCATTCATTTGATCGGCAGAATACACCTCTGCGCGCCGCGTTCTGTGTTTCAGAAAAACGTGCAAGGAATGCTATGAATGAAGAATATGGATATATCTCGATTGATTTTCGGAATCTTCGAGGGGGGATGCACCTTCGGGCAAATATGAAGGCATCATGTTACTCGTCTGGGAAGTGATCGGGATTCTTTAAAAGGATTCTCACCACAGCACCAGAAGGGAGAAGAAACGCTGTACGATTCGGACGTTGAAGAGCAGTTCCAAGCCGGAGACCATGGTCAGGACCATGATCACGCGGTTGAAGGCGCGCTCCGAGATGCGGGTGTGCATCCACTTGCCCAAATACGAACCGATAGGGATGAGCGGTACGAGCAATATATCGAAGCGCAGGACGCTGTAGTCCACCAGCCCCACAGCGCAATAGAAGGGCAGTTTGGTCAGGTTGATGAGCGTAAAGGTCCACGCGACCGTGCCCACGAAGAGCGTTTTACCCAGTCCCTGCGAGAAAATGTAGAGGCTGACAATCGGCCCGGCAGCATGCGCAATGGTCGAAGTGAAGCCCGCCGCAACCCCGGCCGCGACGGCCGTCCAGCGGCCCGCGCGGTGTCCGGCCACCCAGCGCATCGAGGCTTCCCGCGCCACGATGTACAGCGCAAAGATGATGGCGATCACGCCGACGAAGCGCTTTATCCACGCGCCGTATTCCTCCACCCCCTGCCGCCCCACCTGCCACCACACCAGCGCGCCCAGCAGAATGCCTGCGATGGACGGGAGATAAATCTCCAGAATCGGCTTCCAGACCTTGTTGTCCCAGTGGTTGTAGAGGGCGTTGAAATCGCAGAGGATGAGCAGCGGCAACAGCGCCGCCGCCACCCGGTCCACCGGCATCACCAGCATCATCAGCGGCAGCGAGAGGATGCCCGCACCCCCCGCGAAACCCGACTTGCTGATGCCCTGGATCAGAATCGCGACTCCCACGAAAACCCAGAACACGGCCAACGGCGTGCCCGGTTCGATGAATCCTTCAAGCATGAGCGGCTCCGTAATACGTTGTCGGTTTGTCGGACCTGTCGGACCTGTCGGACGGGCCGGACGGGTCGGACAATGTTGCTGTTCAGGGTATGGGCATTGTATCCGGGGTCTGCGGATTACGCACCATCCGATCATTCCCGGTCTGCGACGAGCAGGGCCAGAATGCGTTGCTCGCGCAGCAGAAGCAAATCCCCCGCGTGGCGTAACGATACGGCATAGGCGGCGGCGGTCGCCGGCAGCAACGCAATGGCGGCGATCACTCCCACGGGCGGCGCGTTTGCGCCCCATCGCGCCGCCGCGAATTCGTCCGCCATGAGACACGCCATCGCCGGAAGCAGCAATATGGCCACAATGGCCATGGAACACAGTCCCACGAAAAACATGATGGGACGGGCGGTGTTGGCGCGGAGCGTGTCGCGGCCGATGCGATAGGGGAAATACAGGGAGACATAGTTCCCCGCGAGGCAATAGATGAGATACAACTGAAAGACCTGAATCACTGAGATGACGAAGAGGTTTCGGGGAATTTCCAGCCACCAGCCGCCCAGCGTTACGCAAAACAGACTCAACCCGCCCGCAAAGGGGAACAAACCCAGATTCTTCGCCAGTATGTACTTGTGGCGCGGCGCGGGCAGGAGCACCATGCCGCGAAAGCCCTCGCGATCAATCCCGAAGATGTTGAGCATCATGAACGAGAAATTGAGATAGGGCCAGACGAGCACCCCCAGCGGCAGCCAGGACCGCGCCGGCGTGAACGGCACTTCTGAAAAATCCGCGCGCACCATGAATATCAACAGGAGTCCCATGCACAGGGGCATGATCATCATGATGCGGATGCTGGGATGTCGCGCATAGGTCAGGAACGCGGCCCAGGTCATGGCGCTGCCGTCCTCCCCCAGGAACGGAATCCGACGCGCGGTCAATGGGGTACCCGGCGCGCGCACGGCGGCGCGGCGTCCGTTGCGGCGATTGCCCGCGCCGGTGTAATGGCGCAGCGTTGCGCGATAGCCCAGCGCCAGCCCCAGCGTCATCAGGCCGGTCAGCCCCGCATAGCCCAGCGCCGCCGGCGCGGCTTCGCCGCGCAAAATTCCGTGCACGCCGTAGGGCAGCCAGGCGACAGGCACGGCGACATTGAGCCATTCCGTCACTTGCGCCGTATCCGCCCGCGCGATCAAAGCCCGCCAGTGTTCGCGGTCGCCCTGCGTGCGCAGGGTGTAGGTCAGGATATTGGGGAGTTGGGCGATGAATACGAAGATCAGCGGGATCACCGTGAGCACGATACGCCGCCGCCGCTTGTTCTCCATAATGATGGCCAGCGCGCCGCGAAAATAGAACGCCCACGCCGACAGCATCAGGAAGAAGATCGCCGCCAGCGGCACTGCGAGCAGCATGCGCGGCCCGACACGGCTGCCCATGCCCGCCGCCAGCGCCAGCGCCGACGGCATGAAAAACAACAGCGCCGGACTGAACAGCGATGCGATGAAATTGAGGAAGAAGACCATCCGCAGCGAGATGGGGAAATGAAGCATCTTGCGGAAGTCAACGACATCGGCGCGCTGCAATTCCAGCAGCAATCCCCAACCCCACAGGAAAAAGAACAGCAGCGTCACGCCATCGAGCACAAGAAGCGCCATAAGCGGGTCCTGTCCCGCCACCCATTGGCCCAGCAGGTACGCGCCGACGGCCAACGCAAGGGACAGCGCCGAACCCGCCGCCACCAGCACGGCAAGCACCGCGATGCTCAGCATCTTTCCGGTGGACCATGTGTTGCGCAACAAGGCGATTTTGAGCGTCATCAGCGCCCAGCACTGCCCCGGCATCAGCCGCGCCCTCCCGCCAGCCACGACAACTCGACGCCCGGCTCCAACGCCTCGCCCACCGCCGACACGAACAATTCCTCCAGCGAGCCGCCCGCCGCCAATTCGCGCAACGGCCCCTCCTTCACCAGCCGGCCCTTGTGGATGATGCCGACATGCGAGCAGAGCCGCTCGACAATTTCCAGGATGTGCGAGGTGAGGAAGATCGTGCCACCCCGCGCCACTACGCGGTCCAGGACCTGGCGGATGGTACGCGACGCGATCGCGTCAATGCCCTCGAACGGCTCATCGAGGAACAGCAGTTCGGGATCATGGATCAGGGCGGCCGCCAGCGAGAGTTTCTTCTTCATGCCGTGGGAAAACTCCAGCACCAGCGTCCTGTCGGTGTCGCCCAGCCCCAGCAGGTCCAACAATTCCCCGGCGCGGCGCAGCGCCACCTGGCGCGGCAGTCGGTACATCCGCCCCACGAAGGTCAGGTACTCCCGCGCCGAGAGGTTTTCAAACAGGCACAACTCCTCCGGCACCACGCCGATGCGCTTTTTGATCTGCAAAGGACTGCGGCCGAGGTGATACCCCAGCAGGCGGGCGTCGCCGCGCGTCGGCGCGACAATGCCCGTAAGCATCTTAATGGTCGTGGACTTGCCTGCGCCGTTCGGCCCCAGGAAGCCGTAAAAGGCGCCGCGCTCGACACGCAGATTGATGCTGTCCACCGCACAGACGCCGTCATAAACCTTCGTCAGACCTCGTGTCTCGATACAGTATTCCATAAGGGTTCATGCCAATGCGGACACTGCATCGCGCACCCACGCCAGGCAGACCCGGCTCGCGCCCTCACGGCCTTGTCCCGTGCAATAGCGGCCGTAGCGCGGCCGCAGCCCCTCCGGCAGGTCTTCCGGATTGACGTGGGTTTCCAGCGAGACATAGCCGGCGTAGCCGTCATCCTTCAGCGCCTGCAACTGCCCCGCCCAATCCACGCGGCCCGTGCCCAGAAACACATTCTGCATGACGCCGTCCGGGCCGGGTCCGGCGTCTTTCATGTGTACATGCACGATGTCATCTTTCAGCAGCGCATAACCGTCGGGATAGGGCGGTATGGCCGCGCCTTCCGGGTCATGGACGTGGTTCGCCGGATCCCACACCGCCCGGATGCGATCGCACTGCATCTTGTCCAGAAACGTCCGCAGATGTCCCGCCGTGCCGACGCAGCAGGCGGCTTCATTCTCCACGCCGAGCACAATGTCCAGCGATTCCAGGATCCGCGGGACGGGTTCATAGGCCCGCAGGATGACGTCCCACGGCTTCTCGATGCGGCCGTGCCCCCAGAACACAAAGCCGCGCACCATGCGGCAATCCAGCGCGTGCCCGATCGCCGCGCAGCGGCGCAGCATCTCCATGTGCGCGGCGACAGCGGCGGGATCATCCAGTTCGCATTTGCCGAACGGCGAACCGATGCTGCACACCGTCATGCCGTGATCGGCCACGATGCGCCGGATATCCGCGACCTGCGCGTCGCTCAGCGCCGCTACATTCGTCTCCCACACACCCCGGATTTCCGCGCCCGTCACGCCAAATTCCCGGCACACCGCGCAGGCATGCGCCAAATCCTGCGATATTTCGTCCGTAAACGCCGCCAGTTTGAACATAATGGTTGGATACTCCCAATCAATCCTCAAGCATATCGGCCATCATAGCAAACAACAGCCGCCCCGCGCAGCACCCAAAGGCATACCACATCGCCTTCCCCATCCTTTCTGCCGCTGTCCGCCGTCCCTCCCATCCCTCCCATCCCTGCCGTCCCTCTTGTCCCTCCCATCCCTGCCGTCCCTCTTGTCCCTCTTGTCCCTGCCGTCCCTGCCGTCCCTCTTGTCCCTCTTGTCCCTGCCGTCCCTGCCGTCCTTGTTGACCTTTTCCCGGCGCGGCGCGTGGCGCCGGCACTCCGCTATTCGCTACAATCCCCCCATGGGAAACACCCCGCGAGACTTCATTACCATCGTCTCCGGCTTGCCGCGTTCGGGCACCTCGATGGCCATGAGGATGTTGGAGGCGGGCGGCATGCCCGTCCTGACGGACCGCATCCGCCGGGCCGATGACGACAATCCGAAGGGCTACTACGAATTCGAGCGGGTGAAGCGTCTGAAGGACGACAAAACGTGGCTGCCGGAGGCCGTCGGCAAGGCCGTGAAAATCATTTCCTTTCTTCTGCCCGAATTGCCGCCCACGCATCCGTGCCGGGTCGTCTTTATGCGGCGGGCCATGCCCGAAGTGCTTGCGTCGCAGCGCCAGATGATGATACGCCGGGGCGAAGCGACCGATGCGGACGACGACGCGCAAATGGCCGAAGTCTATGCCAAACACCTGAAGCAGGTGGCGTCGTGGATCGCCGCGCAGCCCTGGATTCAGGCGCTGTATCTTGAACACAGGGCCATTATTGACAATCCCCTCGCCGCCGCCACGGCACTGGACGCATTCCTTGGCGGTGGCCTCGACACGGCGGCCATGGCCGCTGCGGTGGACGCCGCCCTCTATCGGCAGAGAGCAAAGCCTGATTCCACATGAAACCCCGGTGTCCCGTCTTGGGTCATATTCACATTCTGAAGATGGGCGCGTGTTTCGGCGGCCGTGATCGATCCTGCGCTGGATAAAAACCACGCGAGGAATCCGACATGAAGGAATCCAAAGGCTTTACCCTCATTGAACTGCTGGTGGTCATCGCAATCATCGCCATTCTGGCCGCGATACTCCTGCCTGCGCTGGCCCGCGCCCGTGAAGCGGCCCGCCGTTCGAGTTGCCAGAACAATCTCAAGCAATTCGGGCTGATCTACAAGATGTACGCCAACGAGTCGCCGGGGGGGAAGTTTCCTCCGCTGCAATTCGAGGCGCGATCGCGCACGCGCGTGATACTTGCCGCCGGGCCGATGGTCAATGCAATTTATCCGGAGTACCTCACAGATCCCGCCATCATCCTGTGCCCATCCGATCCCGACAGCACCCTCGATCAAATCCGGGACCCGGAAACAGGAGCATACAACCTGCACCGGCGGCGCGGGCAGATCGATCTCAGTTACGTCTATACCGGCTGGGTGCTGGACCGATGCGGCGATCAGCACCCGCAGATTGACATCGGCGACATCATCGCCAATCTGCCTGGAAGCCATAACCTCATTCTGGACGACCCCAACGCTTCGGGGCCGCGCCAGTTCATCGGGGCCTTTTTCAGCCTCCTTTTCGAGGCGATCACCTCGGTCACGCTGACGGATGAATCGCAGTTCCTCGCCCGCAGTTTTCAACTCGTGGATTCCGACCGCGCCATGCCGCCGGGCTATCAGAACGACGGCAATGCGGGCGGCGCCACCGTGTACCGGCTCCGCGAAGGCATCGAGCGCTTCCTGATCACGGACATCAACAATCCCGCCGCGAGCGCTACGGCGCAGAGTGAGGTCTTCGTGATGTTCGACACGATTTCGCGCAACGTGCGGTACTTCAACCATGTGCCCGGCGGGGCCAATGTGCTGTTTATGGACGGGCATGTCGAGTTTATCCGTTATCCGGGAGCCGCGCCGGTGTCCAAGGGAATGGCGCTGTTCCTGGGAACCCTGCTCGATCGCGCCCGCGACAACTAGGGGAGTCAAGGCATGCGCAAGATGCCGGGACTGCTGACGATCATACTTGTGGCGGGCGCGCTGCTGGCCGCCTGCGGTCCTTCCAAAGAAGCGCGCCTGACAGCGGAAAACCTCAGTCAACTCAAGACAATCACCGATCGTGGCGCCCGAATCGGGACCGTCCGGTTTATGGAACAACGCCGGGGCGGCGTGCTGCCTTTCGAGGCCGAAATCCTTGACGCCGAAAAGAAGCCCATCGGGCGCATCCGGGGCGCGCGCGTCGAAGGCTTCGGCACCCGTGTCCACCGCATCGAATGGTTCTCCCAGGAAAGCGTTCAATAAGCACCAATATCACAGCCGGTGCGCTTCGCGGGCGATGATTTCTTCCTGGATTTCCCGGCCGGGATTGACGAAGCAGGCGTTGTAGCCGACAGCGGAAGTGCGGAAACTTCCCAAGTTCGCACAAAAGACCTGTAAGGTTTGCATGACCTCACAGGTCTTCGGCTTAAAGAAGAACTATCGAACAATCATTTTTTGTGTTATCCTGTAGTAACAGCGCATCTATCCACGGTCAAAACACAAGAAGCCCGGCAAATGCGGACGTAGGTGTTGTGAATATCACAAGAGTCAAGAAGGGAGGTCTTCATGCTGATTGAATACCTGCAAGCAGCACTGGGCCGTGCGCGATATGAAATTCTCCCCGATGATGGCAGTTATTATGGTGAAATCGCTGAATGCAACGGCGTTTATGCCAACGCTGAAACATTGGAACGGTGCCGCGAAGAATTGCGTGAAGTGTTGGAAGAATGGGTGCTTTTCCGGGTTCACAAGAATCTGCCGCTGCCTGCAATAGATGGCATTGAACTGAACATTCGGGAAGTGGCCTGATGCCTGTGTTTGGGCCAATCAAGCGCAGGGAACTTCTCCGCTGTCTCAAGTTGCTTGGTTTCGAAGGCCCCCATCCGGCGGCAGGCACGCTTTCATGGTCAAGGACGATATCACCATACGGGTGCCCAATCCTCATCAAGCCGGCATAAGGAGGGAACTCTTGATGCGCATACTCCGCCAAGCCGGAGTGAGCAAGGATGATTGGGAAAAACTCTAGAATCTCCAGGCACCTGTATAAGGGAAAGGGTGTTGTTTCGCCCATTTACAGCCGGTGCGCTTCGCGGGCGATGATTTCTTCCTGGATTTCCCGGCCGAGATTGACGAAGTAAGCGTTGTAGCCGGTGACGCGGACAAGGAGGTTGCGGAACGCGTCGGGGTGGTCGCGCGCGGCGCGGAGGGTGTCCACGTCAATCATGTTGATTTGCAGGGCGGAGCCGCCTTCATGGGCGTAGGCGCGCAAGAACGCGGCGAGTTTTTTCAGGTGCTCGTCATCGCGCACGAGCGATGGGGACAGCGAGATGGTGTGCGATGCGCCGTTGGGCACGCATTCCAGGCCGAGGCTGCCCACGGAACGCGCGGCGGCGGTGGGGCCTTCGCGGTCCATGCCGGGCACGGCGGCGACACCGTTGGAAAGATACGCGCCGCGCTTGCGCCCGTCGGGCGTGGCGGCGGTGAGCGGCGCGTAGGCGATGCCATAGTTCCATGATAGATAGCCCGCGCGGTAGCGCTTGCCCGTGACTGGCGTTTTCAATGTGGCGGTCTCCTCTGCCCACCATTGCGTCAAATCATGCGCCATGCGGTCCGCTTCGGGGTCGTCATTGCCGAACTTCGGGGCCTTGTTCAATAGCATTTGCCGCAGAAATTCCTCGCCCTCGAAGTTTTTCTCTATGGCGTGGATTAGACCATCCATCGGGACGCGCTTTTCCTCGAAAACGAGCCGTTTCACGGCGCAGAGCGAATCGGCGGCGGTGGCCATCGCCACGCCCTCGACGGTGATGTAATTGTAGCGCGCGCCGCCCTGGGTGATGTCCAGCCGCTTCTCGACGCAGCCGCCGACCAGCGCGGACAGGTACGGCGTCGGCTCATACAGCGCACGCACGGTGTCCGCCCTGTTGTTGAGTTCGACCAATCGTCGCAAGCACCAGGAGAGTTGTGCGCGGAAGGCCGCTTCAAATTCTTCCCACGTGCGCATGACGCGCGGGTCGGGCGTTCGCGGACCGAGTTGCGCGCCGCTGGCCTGGTCGCATCCTCGGAAGAGCGCCAATTCCACGGGTTTTGCCAGATTCAGGTTGACGTCCACCGTGCCGGACCGGTCGTCGCCCTGGCGCGTATTCTCCAGACAGCCCACAATGCCATAGTCCCAGAGGGAATCCTCCGGCAGCCCCTCGCGGCGCAGGCCGCGCATCGAAATCTCGTCGAAATTCAGCAGGAACGGCGCGCCCTGCGTGCGTGCGAGCATGGCGCAGACGCGGTCGAGCAGGGGGGCGGGCGTCCTCGCATGCAGCCGCACGTTGGGCTTGGGTTCGAGAAGATTCATCTCCTCGATGACATCGAGACAAAGATAGGTCAGGTCGTTCGACAGGTCCTCGCCGTCCGGGCCGCAGCCCGCCAGCGTGACCAGTTGCCCGAAGGAGGAGTTGATGCCCTGGTTGCGGCCCACGCGGCCCTGGTAGTCGTAGGCGTAATTCGGCTTGATCCAGAAGCACCGCAGCAGTTCCTGCGCCCAGGCGCGGGTGATGCGGCCCGACGCGATGTCGTCGCGGTAATACGGCCAGAGATATTGATCAAAGCGCCCGAAGGACGTACCCGCGCCGGGATAGGACTCGCTGACCAGCACGAGCATGTGCGTCAGCCAGAGCGATTGCAGCGCCTCGTGGAAAGTCGTCGCCGGTTCCCAGGGCACTTTGCGGCAGATGCGCGCGATTTCACGGAGTTCCGCCGCGCGTTCCGGCGGCGCATCCGCCGCAGCGGCATCCGCCGCCGCCGAATAGCGCCGCGCGAAATCGCGCGCCGCCTCACAGGCGGTCAGGAAAGCCTCCAGCGCGGCCCGCTTGTCCCGGTCTGATTCGCGCGCCGTCTCGGTGCGGATTTCTTCGACAATGCCCCGGAAACCCTCGCGCAGCACCCGCGGATAGTCCGGAATCAGATGCCCCGGCACCGCGCCGCAATTCCCGATGCCGTAATTCGACGCTGCGAGGATGTCCCGGCGGAACGCCTCTTCCATGTGGTTGCGGCGGTGCGCTTCGCGCTTGTTCAGGCATAGCGACAATGCCACGTTGAAATGCGCCCCGACGATCAATTCGCCGTCGAGAATGACGACCGGCAGATGCCGGCGCAGCACTTCGGCGAAAAACACCGCGACGCGCTTGATGAGCGGCATTTTCCAGAAATCGGGCGGCAAGGGCACGGACCGCGCCGCGGCCGTCAGCGAATCCTCATAGGCCCGCAGGAAGGTGGCGACCTCCGGCACGTTCGTCCACCGATGATACGAATACACCGTGTCCCACGGCGCGCCGGTGGTGAAAGGGATCACCTCGTTCCGGAACGCGCGCGTCTCGAACGAAAAGAACTCCTGCCGCAGCCGCTTCACCCGGTCCGACAGCGCCTCTGACGCATGCCACACCGCGCGCCCTGCGCGGTTTCCAGTATCGCATTGCATCGTCGTCAGGCTCCTGAATTGGGCTGGTTCTTTGACATCATATCACAGATTCCAGGACTGTGGGCGTCATAACAAGGAAGGACAACGCGGGAATAAAGACAACATGGACAGCAAGTACCAAAAGGACCGAAGGGACGAAAAGGACGGAAAGGAAGGCAAGGAAGACAAGGACAGCAAGGACGACAAGCACATTATCCTTTGGGGCCGGACATCCCACTGGAGCGCTTCGCAAAAGCGGCCCCCCC
>CALEDJ010000049.1 GCA_937951485.1 uncultured bacterium | reverse complement strand
GTCTGTTTTCGCAGCCCCCGGCGCCGCGCCGCGCAACCGCTCAGCGGGGTTCCCGATCAGGTGTTTCGGGTGCGCAGGATGGAGGCGATTTTGTCAAAAACGCGCTCGGTGAGTTCTTCTTTGGTGATGAGATGGAGTTGTTCGGGGGGTGCGCCCGGCGTGATCAGCCACGCCCACGCGGTGTCTGCGCCGAAGGCGCAGTTCTCGCCGCCGACCTGATTGGCGACAATGAGGTCGAGTTTTTTCTTTTCGAGTTTCCGCTGCGCATAAGCCAGCAGGTCATGGGTTTCCGCCGCGAAACCCACGGTGACCTGCTCCGGACGCTTGCGGGCGCTGACGGCGGCCGCGATGTCGGGATTGGGGCATAGCGTGAGGTTCAGGGCGTCGCCATTGCGCTTGTGCTTCTCGTCGGCGGGGTGTTCGACGCGGTAGTCGGCGACGGCGGCGGCGGCGATAAAGATGTCGGCGGCGTCAACATGGGCGAGGGTCGCCTCGATCATCTCTTGGGCGGTGCGCACGGAGAGCACCTTCGCCGCATGGGGCAGCGGCACGCGGGCGGGTCCGGAGACGACAGTCACCTCCGCGCCGCGCCGCAGGGCTTCGAGCGCAAGCGCGCGGCCCATCTTTCCGGACGACCGGTTGCCGATGAAGCGCACGGGGTCGATCGGTTCGTGGGTGGCGCCGCTGGTGATGAGCACACGGCGGCCCGCCAGGTCTTTCTTGCCGGAGAGCAGGATGCAGGCCGCCTCGAGGATAACGGGCGTCTCGATGAGCCGGCCCGGTCCCGTCTCGCCGCAGGCGAGCCGGCCCTCGCCCGGCCCGACGAAGTGGGCGCCGCGCGCGAGCAGCGTGGCGATGTTTGCCTGGGTCGCAGGATGGGCGTACATGGCGGCGTTCATGGCCGGCGCAAAGAGCACCGGGGCGTGCGTGGCCAGCAGCGTGGTGCTGAGCCAGTCGTCGGCGATGCCGCAGGCCGCCTTGGCGAGGATGTTGGCCGAGGCGGGCGCAATGAGGAAGAGGTGGGCGCGCCTGGCCACGGCGATATGTTCGATTTCCGGATTGGCGATGGGAGCGAAGATGTCGGTGATCGCGGGGCGGCCGGTGATCGCCTCAAAACTGAGCGGGGCCACGAATTCCCGCGCGGCCCGCGTGAGCGCGGGAATCACCACGGCGCCCTCTTCCGTGAGCCGCGACGCAATCTCACAGGCCTTGTACGCGGCGATCGACCCGGTCACGCCGAGCACGATTTGCTTGTCCGCAAACGCGATGGACATCGCCGCTACTCCAGGTAATCTTCCTCGTCTTCCTTGCCGGTGTAATATCCGACCTTGTCGGCCAGAACTTCCTCCAGCGCGGCGACGGTGCTCTTGCGCAGCCGCCCGGCCATGCTGAACGATTGTGCCTCGCTTTTTGCGATCTGGTTGGCGCGGCGTGCCGCCACAATCACCAGCCGGTAAAGGCTGTCAATCTTGTCCTTGAAATCATCCACGGAATACGGTGTCGGCATTATGGGTCTCCTTTATCCTGACAATCGTTGCCGCCGCGCGCGAAGCCGTTCCGCCCGAAGAATGGCTATCACGTCCTCCGCCGCGCGATCCACAACATCATTCACCACAATATAATCAAACTCGCCGCGCGCGGCCATTTCCGCGCGCGCATTCTGCAGGCGCAGGGCGATTACGTCCTCGCTGTCCGTGCCGCGACCGCGCAGGCGCCGCTCCAGTTCCTCCATCGAGGGCGGCACGATAAACACGCCCACCACGTCATGACCGAGCCGCCGCAAACTGCGCATACCCTGCACATCCAGTTCCAGCAGCACGTCTTTTTCCGTCTCGCGGCATCGGTCAATTTCACTCTTCAGCGTACCGTAAAGATTCCCGTGCACCTCGGCCCACTCGACGAAGCGGCCCGCCGCGACGCCTTCTTCAAACGCCGCACGAGAGAGGAAATAATAGTCCTTGCCTTCCGTCTCGCCCGGACGCGGCGGGCGCGTCGTCGCGGACACCGCCCAGGCAATCTCCGACTCCCGCGCGCGCACCCGCTCCAGCACCGTCCGCTTGCCCGCGCCCGACGGCGCGGCAATGACCACTGCAAAGTATTCTCTGGCGGGCGGGGCGGACATCACTCTATATTCTGCGCCTGTTCGCGCATTTTTTCCAACTCCAGTTTAATCTTCATCGCTTCCCGCGCCACGCCGATATCCCGCAGTTTGGACGCCAGCGTCGTCGCCTCGCGCTGGATTTCCTGCGCCAGGAAATTCAACTCGCGGCCAATCGGCTCGTCTGATTCGAGCAACGCCGAAACGTGTTCAAAATGCGCCTTCAGGCGCACCACCTCTTCGTGGATGTCGCTTTTGTCGGCCATCAGCGCCAATTCCACGGCGAGCCGGTCCTCGCGCATGCCCGCCTCCGCGTTCAATGCCGCCAGCCGCCCGCGCAGCCGCGCCTCGTAGGCCGCCGACAACTCCGGCAGCCGCGCCGCAATCGCCTCCAGCGCCGCGCGCATGCGCGCAATCCGCTCCGCCACGTCGCGCGCGAGCGCCGCGCCCTCCACCGCCCGCATGGCGTTGTACTGGTCCAGCGCAGCGCACAAGATCGGCGTCAGCCCTTCCCGCACATGCTCCAGGTCCTCCTCCTCCTCCTCCTGGCAAAAGACGCCTTCCAGCCCGGCCAGCGTATTCAGCGACAGCGCCTCGCCGGTGTGCATGATCGCCGCCAGTTGCCGCGACGCTTCCAGGTATCCCCGCGCCGCCTCCGGATCAAACACCACCGTCCGGCGGCCCGCCAAGCCCTGCTGCCGGCGCACGTTCACGCTGATCTTTCCCCGCGAAATCCCCGCGCGCAGCGTCTCACGCAGCACCGGCTCCAGCGCGGTCCACGCGAACGGCAACCGGAAGGAGCATTCAAAATAGCGGTGGTTCACGCCGCTCAATTCAACACTCACCCGTTCGCCGTCCAGTGCGCCTGTCGCCCGGCCGAATCCTGTCATGCTGTGCGCCATGAGGTCCTCAAAACACGTGGGATGCCTGAAAACGTGCAGGAAAACAATGAATTCTACTGCAATCATACAAGAAATGCAAACAGCGCAACCGCGCAAGGCATTTGCGAAATGGGCGATCAGGACTTCAGCCCCGTCAAAAATCCCAAATATTTCGCGCTCTTGAGCACGCAAACAGATCACTTCGCGAATGCCTGGGCGCAGACGCTATTGTTGTCCCTGTTCCCGTTATCAACAGAATTGACATAGCCGTAAAAAAATGCTATGCTTCCGATTGTAACTGTTTTGGTTTGGTGTGGAGATTCATTATCACGGTGTGCCGTCACGTCGTTTCAGCGCTACAGAGATCCGTTCCGACTTGCCTTCAGTGTTCTCCTGCCTTGAACTGACCCAATCCGATGGCCCGCGCGAGAAAAATGACTCCCCACCTGAAAGGAGAACACGGTAATGAACATCTTTGTTGGAAACATGTCTTTCAAGACCACGGAAGCCGAACTGCGCGAAGCGTTTGAGCGGTACGGCGAGGTCAGTTCCGCCCGCATCATCATGGATCGCGAGTCGAACCGGCCGCGGGGTTTTGGCTTCGTCGAAATGCCCAATGACGACGAAGCGCGCGCTGCCATCCAAGGGCTTGAAGGCGCCCTGGTCGGCGGCCGTAATCTGCGGGTCAACGAAGCGCGCCCGCGGGAAGAAGGGGATCGGGGAGGCCGCGATCGCCGGTCGCCGCGCCGTTCTTCCTATTGATTGCCGCTTGACGCCCTCTCCAGCGGATATGCCGCCGGAGAGGGCATATTGCTTATCCCCATGCTGACCGGAGCCGCCCATGGCGGACTTGTCGCGCACTGGCGGGTGTCTTTGCGCCCGTTGTGTATGGTGCACGGGAATTTGATTGCCCGCGCTTGATTCACGGTTTGCGGGGGGATACATTTTTCCTTGCATTGGCGAACCATATCGCGGCGCGGCGCAATCACCGCGCGTGGAAGGAGAGGCAGGCATGCCGGATTTCAGTCTGGAAGGGAAAGTCGCGCTCGTCAACGGGGGGAGCCGGGGCATCGGCGAGGCCGTTGCGCGGGCCTTTGCGGCGCGCGGCGCGACGGTGGCGGTGGCGTCGAGGAAACGGGAAAACGTGGACGCGGTGGCGGCGGCCATCACCGCTGCGGGCGGCAGGGCCTTCGGCGTGGCGTGCCATGCGGGCAAGGCGGATCAGGTGGATGCCCTGTTTGCGCGCATCCAATCCGAGTGCGGCCGCCTGGACATCCTCGTGAACAATGCCGCGACCAACCCGTATTTCGGGCCGTTCATCATGGCGACGGAAGAGGCCTTCGACAAGACCTTCGAGGTGAACTGCAAGGGCTATTTTCTGATGGCGCAGCGGGCGGCGCGGATGATGGTGGAACAGCAGGGCGGCGCCATCATCAACATCGCCTCCATTGAAGGATTAAGCCCCTCGCCCATGATGGGCGTCTATTCCATGACCAAGGCGGCGGTGATCATGCTGACGAAGGTGATCGCCAGGGAACTGGGCGGCTCAAATGTCCGCTGCAACTGCATCTGCCCCGGCCTGACGGAAACACGCTTCGCCCAGGTGCTGATCAACACGCCGGAAATCCACGACCACTACATCCAGCGTACGCCCATGGGCCGCCATGCCCAACCCGAGGAGATCGTCGGCGCAGCCGTGTTTCTGGCGTCCGACGCGGCGGGCTACGTCAACGGCGCGGTCATTACCTGTGACGGCGGCGCTTCAACGTGAGGAAGACCTGACAGGCCGGACATCCCGGTCCTGAAAGGCGACGTGCGGCGGTATTTACAACAAAGCGATGGCCGGCAACGTCTTATCGGCGTTGCCGGCCCTCAAGTGCGAAAAAGATTGCGCGGCGGCTATCTGCCCGGCGGCGGGCCAGGGCAGAAGCCGTCCTCCGTCGGCGGGTCGGCATCCGGGCAATAGAAATAGCCGCCCGAATTGTAGAACTGGATCACGCGCAAGAGTTCTGAGAGGCTGATCACCCAGTTCCGGGGGTTATAGTCCGAGGCGTGGGGCGTGCAGTCCTGTTGCGCCGGATTCGCTCCGGGCATATAGCCGTCTTCGGTGCTCTCGGGCGGGCTTGCGCAGTGGTAGCCGCCGCTGTTGTAGAACTGGATTACCCGCAGCAGTTCTGACAGGCTGATCCGATTGTCGCCGTTCTGGTCCGCGTTGTGGAATTCGCCTTCGCCTTCGCCTTCACCCTCACCCTCGCCTTCGCCCTCGCCTTCACCCTCGCCTTCACCCTCGCCTTCACCCTCACCTTCGCCCTCACCCTCGCCTTCGCCTTCTGCTGCCGGGCAATTCAAATCCGCGCGGATTTCGCCGCCGGGATATGCGCCGCTATGCACATTGATGTAATGCCCGTAGGCGGTGACAACGTTGTATTCGGCCAGAGTCATGGTGAAGACGATAGGACTTATGCCGCCTCCCAGACCGATGACAATTGGGCCGTTCACGCCGGGTGCGCCCATGTGGATATGGGCGCCTATTGGGCTGCTCACGTCATGTATCACCGTGAGCACCACTTCATCCGGTGCGGTCCGAACAAACGACGCCACGCCGGTGGCAGTGCTGGGATTGGGCGGCACTTCCAAGGCGCCTGTCAAGGTGACTTCGCACAGCAGTTCTCCCTCGCCCTCGCCTTCACCTTCCCCTTCACCTTCGCCCTCGCCTTCGCCCTCGCCTTCACCCTCACCTTCCCCTTCACCTTCGCCTTCGCCTTCACCTTCGCCTTCGCCCTCGCCCTCGCCTTCACCTTCACCCTCGCCCTCGCCGCCGATGAGGTCTGAAGCGACAAAGGTCAAGGTGGATGGCACGCTGTCCAGTGGAATGGGCACGCGGCCCAGGTCATCCATACCGGGAACGAAATTGGAGGCGCAAGGCGGCCACCCCAGGGGGGAAGGATCATCGCTCCAGGGAATATTGGAGCATTCCAGGCGCAAAGAATATTTGCGGGGATTAAACAATATCCGGGTGTTCGAGGGATTGCCGACCTCCACAAAAACAAACTCCGGCTGCAGAAACAGCGTTGCATCAAATGTGCCGCCGTGTGGATGGGTCCGTGTGATGGTCATTGTGCCGGTGCAAGGGGCGTCCGGTGATACCTTGAAAAACACGTCGAAGAAGGAATCCAGCACCCGGATAGGCGTCACGCTGACCAGTGAAAGTTCCACGAGTTCGATGGGGATGGTGGCGCTGCTGCCTTCGATAGCCACCGCCGCCGGGTCGCGCCGATGGACCACCGCCGCCGCATCGCCCGTTTCGGTGGTGCATTCTTCGATGCTCACGGGCCCTGCTCCGGTCAACTGAATCCACGGCCACGGGATAAATGGTTCAGAACCCGGATGGAAAAAATCCTCCGGAATGGGCGGGATATGTGTACCGAAGCGGATTTCTGACAGTGGTCGCGACGAAAGCAGGTCAACGCCCGGCATGACATCTCCGGGCTGAAAGGTCGCCAGGTCGCATTCGGGCGCGAAGAGATAGGGGGCTTGCATTCCGATCACCGGAATCGGCGTCAGTGATCCATTCATTTGGATCCCCGGATGAAAGTCCGGGGCACACGGGGTGCAGATATAGCGGGGCGAAACAAATTCCCAGGGAACATTCGCCGCTTGTAGAATTTCGATGAAATCCATTGTAAATCCGTCCAGAACAAAGACATTGGCGGGGTCTTCCAGATCGACGAACTCAAGTCTCGGACTGAACAGAATGCTGAAATTGAGGAGTCCGCCATTGCCGTGCGTGCGTTCGAATGCCAACAGCCCATCCTGCGGAAAATCCGGGGAAACACTGTAAAACACATCGAAAAACCGCATGCCTCCGCCTTCATAGGTGACCTGAATGGGTTCGGTGCTCCGCATGGCGCAGGCGGTGATCTCGATGGGCGTTACCCCGAAGGCCAGCAGTTCATCCAGCGGCACGGACTGCTGGCGATGGATTATCACGTGCGGCGCGCCGACGCCTTCCGAACAGGGCGGGATTGCAGTCAGCGGCACGGGGGTGCCTGCAAAAGACACGGGAATGATAAACGGGTCTGAACCTGGCCCGAAGAAGTCCGGGGGCAGGGGCGGCAACATCGTGACGACCGTTCCTTCCAGACGGTAAAAATCATACCCTTCCCGAATGCCCTCGGGATCGGATGGATCCATGGGATCGCTGAGCGCCGACTGTTCGATCAGGTTATCGAATCCATCGTTGTCGGGATCGCCCAGAGGCCCGTTGGTGACATTCACCGTGCCGTCATCTTCGGGGTCCAGGCCATAGACTTCCTCCCAGGAATCCCACAAGCCGTCGCCGTCCGTGTCATGGCTGAGATCATCCACGGGGTGATCGCCGATGGAAATCATGTCCGGGTCTTCTTCTTCGTCCTTTTCGCCAGTTGCTCCGGTCGCCTTGCCGCACGGCTCCCATACCGCGTCATACTTTACGTAGATGTGGCCGCCAAGGTAGGAGCCGGTGGTATAGAACGGGTAGCACCAGGATTCACCGGGGGGAATGATGACTGGCGGCCGGCCCTTGACATCCCGCACCGGCTGAATGGCATCCCAGTCAATCGCGCCGATATCGGGATAGGTCTGGTCCGAGGCCAGCAGTTTCAGTTCCCGTACCCGCATGCACAACGTCGGGTCGTCATTTTCCAGGCAGACAAAATGCACGAAGTTGCCATCGCCGCCGCCATTGCCTTCCTGCGCGCCGCGCCCTCCGCCACTGGGATTATCGGTTTCCCCGCCGTCGCCGCCTGGGAAAGGCCGGTGAATGCGCCAGCCGCCGCGTCCGGGTCGGGGCTGGGGCGGCTGCCCCTGATCGTCGTAGGTCCATTGGAAATCCTTGATTTTCAAGATGTTGCGCTCGTTCATGCACAGCGTGACATTGATCGTAACCGTCTCGCCGTTAGCGACCGAACCGCCTTCCATGTTGACGTTTGCGCCATGATAAGGCGGGCCTTCGCCCGGACCCCGGTTGCGGCCGTTGTCGGAGTCCATGCCCACCCCTACGGACCCGAAATTATCGCAACTGGCCTTGGCCCCGATGACCTCCACCCCAGGCCGATCATTCTGATACATGTAGAAATGGAGATCACTGGCCGCCAGTCCCTGCGGGTGCCGATGCTTAGCCTTGAACTGGCCCCGCACCGCAACGCCGCCGCCACAGTCTTCATCGCCGTCGCCCCCTTCGCCCGCCCAGCCGCCCGTGGACGCTAAGAGCAACGACAACAACACGGCACATAATTGTCGGCCCATACCCACATGCGCACCTTCGCAAAAATTCAGGTTCCATATCATTTTGCACACTCCTTCTCTCCGGCTGCTTGCGGCGGTATCAACGTTCGCGACCCCGTCATTCCACTACCCTCATTGTGATGACGCCCTCGGAAAAGGCCCCTCACGCCCCGAGGGAGAACTCGGAGTCATCCAAGGGCCTTAATGGTAAGAAAACAACGAATATCTCGACCCTATTCCCAGAAATGTTGGTCTGGTCGTTTTTTTAGAGAAAACCGGTTTAGGTCGCGCGTTGCGGGGTCGGACGAATCGGACAGGTCGGACCAGTCGGAAAGGTCGGACAAAGGCATCGCTGTGGATGGGTTGGAGGGCGTGGTCCGAACAGGGTGTGGCGGGGGGCGGTCGGGAGTGGAGGCAGCGGATCAGACTTCGACATGGATGAGGTGGAAGTCCATGCCGCGGAACGGGGCGCCGCCGTTGTGGAAGGTGAGACCGCGGTATTCGTAGGCGCTCATGCGGACGTGCGTGTGCCCGAAGCAGACTTGCTCCACGCCGTTATGCGGGCCGTGGCCGATGTCCTTGAGGTAGGCTGCGAGCAGGCGCGCGGTGCGCCGCCGGGGAAAGGCCAGGCGCGACACGGTGACATGCGCGCCCGCTTCGAGCAGGGCGTCATAGACGCGGTTTTTCCATTGGCCCTGTTTTCTGTGGTGAAGCCAGCCGGCGCGGTACCGCTCCAGTTGATGGTGACGCATCTTGCGCTGCGCCACATCGCCGTGCAGGAACATGGTGTTGCCCACGCGCAGGTAATAGGGATGCCAGGTGAGATTGGGCGTTTCGCGGGTCAGGGCATCGAGCGCCTCGATGAACGCCTGCACGTGGTCGTGGTTGCCGAGGTTCACGTGAATCCGGGTATGGGGACACGAGGTCGCCAATTCCCGCAGAAACGCGACCGCCTGCTCCACCGTCTCCTCGACGCTGCGCAGCATGGTCCACTTGAAATCGAAGGTGTCGCCGTTGAACACAAACAGATCAACGCCCGCCGCCGCCTTCCGGATCATGTCAATGACATCCCGCCACTGGGAGCGGCGGCAGAACATATGGAGGTCGGAGACAACACAGACTGTCTTGATGGGTTTCATCATCGTCGAATAAGTCCCGAAAATGCCGGCGTGTACGCAAACGCGCCGGGCATATCCAAAGTTTACCACATTCCTCTGCGCGGCGATGTCCAGCCGGGACCAGTAAAAAAAACCTCGTCTTTTCCAGAAACCAAAGGGCGGTCCTTTTCCGATTAAGAATCCTGTCTGGTCGGTGTGGACATAAATATGCTGTGTACTGACATGCTCGATGATATCCAAACCACCCAACGAACGGCGCTTCCATGAAACGAGACATCAGAACGCACCGCCCTCTTTGGGGAGAGCCGCGGTATTTGGAAATGTGCCATCGGCTCCCATCGGAACCGGCCCCGCTTTGTTCCGCAATCCGCCGATGTATTGAGAGGTGTATTGACAACGTGAACGGTCACGTGTTGTGCTGGATTGACAAACAATTTACTGGTTGGAAAATTTATTTGAGAATGTCATTCTTCATAAATTCTTCCATTAGAAGAACTTTCGTATTCGTTCATCTTTGGTATGAATTATGCCTGCAAAGCAAGGTGAATAAGCGTCTCCCTGCAGGAACGAGGAAGACGAAGAGAAGACACAACGCTTCATCGGGTGAATGGTTGCCGGTCCGGAACGGGCGACGGACGGGATTATCAACATCGATCTTGTGAGGGTGGCAACAGGTGGGTGCGCCGGCGGTCGGCGTGATGTTGATGAATTGGAGGAACAGTGGAAAAACTTCTAAGCACAAGGTGAGTTGCCAACTCATAAGGGCGGGGCGGTCGCGTTTGTGCCCCTTACGCGGCCGCCCGGTGCTTTTTTTGGGGTCATGATGGTTCGTCGGAAGTCATAAAATGCCGGAGGCTGTATGATTCCTCGAGCAAATCTGGGGAATATCGCACCGTCTTGTGGCAGAAAAATATGCTTGCATATCGGAAGTTTATGGTGTATAATAAAATTTGATTCAAAAGTGATTAATCTTCTGGGGGCCGCACGGCGCATCCAGGGGAAGGAAAAGGGTTTGGTTAATAAGAAGGGGCGAATATTAACCGAGGGGTATACGAGGTTTGGGGGTTCACTTATCCATATTGGTGGTAGAGGATGATCTCGTGGTGCGCACCGCTGTGTGCGCATTGCTGGAGCGTTTGGGGCATGCCTACACCGAGGCCGCGTCGTGCGGGGAAGCCAAGGCGCTGCTTGCGGAGCGTGCCTTTGCGTGTTCCATCATTGACTTGGGGCTACCGGACGGCAATGGCCTGTCTCTGGTGCCGATTGTCCGGCAATGCAATCCGTGCTGTACCCCCATCATCCTGACGGCCGACGCGCGCCCTGAGACCATCGTGGAAACCATGCGGGCGGGGGTATTTGACTATCTGGTGAAGCCGGTGGATTTCACCACGTTTCAGGCGGCGCTGGGGCGCGCGTTGCACCACCACGAGGTGACGCGTGAACGCGACGAACTGCTGAAGGCGCTGGCTGAGGAACGGGACCTGCTGCGGACGCGGGTTGCGGAAGCGACAGCGGACCTGCGGCGTCATGCCAGTCATATAGAACTGGTGAATATTCGCCAGGAAGTGCTGCTCCAACTGAACCGGCTGCCGGAGGAAGCGCATACGGAAGAGGCGCTGTTCCGGAGCCTGTTTGACAAACTGGCGCCGTGCGTGCCGCTGCACTGCGTGGCGTTGGCGACCACGCATTCGCGCGAATGCTTCATCGCGGTGACGCCCGCCGAGAATGGCAGGCCGGTGGTGGTGACGGCGGAGCCGTCAGCGGACAACCCGGCGGCGGAAATGTCCGACGGATCGGGGACTGCCTATGGCGACCTCGCGGCTGCGGTGGAATCGCATTTAGGGTTGGACACAAGCGCCTGGCAAGCGCGGACCTATCCCCAGGGGGTCCTGGGGCGGCTCTATTGCACGGTGGGTTTCTTCTTGCCGCGCGATTTCGAAGCGGACGCCGAATGCGATGCGTTTCTGGCCGCATGCGCCGGGATCATCGCCTCGAAATGGCAGGAAATGCGCCTGTTCCACTACGCGGCGCGGCGGGCCAGCGTCGGCAATCTGGCGTTGGACATTTCGCGGGAAATGGTGCAGATGTTGACCGCGATTCGGACGGCGGCGGATGTGGTGATGGAAAGCGGCCTGTCGCAGGAGGGGATGGAGGGGATGGCCATTATCAACGAAAACGTGGAACACCTGCGACAACAGTTAAAGGAACTCCGCATCTTGTCCTCCCCACAGAGGAACACAGTGGAGACAGTGCATCTGGAACATTTTGTGGACCAGGCGCTCGACTTCCTGGCGGGCGTGATCGAGCAGCGGGGCATCGTGATCAACAAGGATTTCCACACCAGCAGCGAGTGCGTGCTGTTCAATGGCGCCGCTTTGGCGCGCACCTTTCTGGACCTTATCACGAGCGCCGTGCGTTCGGTGGAAAACGGACGTCAAGTTTGCCTGCGGCTGCGCGACAACGGGGCCGACACGGTCCTTTTTGAGGTCAGTTACGACGGGTTGAGTTCGGAGTTATTCGGCGTGGCGCGTCGGGTGACGGACCGCTTTGTTCCGGCCGCCCTATGGAGTCATCCGAAGTTCATTATGGCGCAGCGGACCATCCGGGGCTGCGGAGGCACGCTGACAATTGAGCATAAAATGGAGGGGTGGTGCGCATTCAGCGTGATTCTTCCCAGGAACGCGCTGAGTTCAACCCAGGAACTGGAGGAGATAGGCGTATCATGATGCAGGCACACGTTTCCGGAATGTCTGAATCCATCGCAAGGGAAAAGAAAGAGGTCAACGTGCTGGTTGTGGAAAGCGATCCGGGAGTGCGATGGTCCCTGGAGCGCGGCCTTTCCCATTCAGGATACCGCGTCAAAAACGCCACGACGCCCGAACAGGCCATTGAACTCGCCCAGCACAACGGCATCGCCTCCATTTTGATGGAGATTCGTCCGGAATCCGGGTTTACCATGGAGGTGCTGTCGCGGTTGATGAATACCGGCAACAGGCCGGTGGTGCTGTGTTCGTCGGTGCACGCTTCGCCGCGCCTGGTGATGGATTGCGTACAGCGGGGGGCCTCCGGTTTCCTGCCGCGTCCGTTCAGCCTGGGAGAGGTGCGCGCGGAATTGCAGCGCGCGGTGAAGGCCCGCCGGAAAATCGCGCCGATGGCGGAGGGCGACACCGACCAGGAACCTTCCCTGCTCGTCGGGGTGAGCCAGGCCATCCAGGAATTGCGTGCTGTCATCCGGCAGGTGGCCCAGACCAATCTGAATTGCCTGATTCGGGGCGAGAGCGGCGTCGGCAAGGACGTGGTGGCGCGTGAAATCCACCGCCTGTCGCCCCGCCGGGACATGCCCTTCGTGAAGGTCAACTGCACCGCATTGCCCGAACAATTGCTGGAAAGTGAACTGTTCGGATATGAAAAGGGGGCCTTCACCGGGGCGACCGCCCCGAAGCCGGGGCGTTTCATCCTTGCTGACAAGGGGGCTATTTTCCTGGATGAAATCTGCGATGTGTCCCCAAGCATTCAGGCGAAATTGCTGCAGGTGATCGAGCACAAGGAATTCACCAAACTGGGCGGAAAAAAATCCGTCAAGGTGGATGTGCAGATCATCGCCGCAACCAATGCGCCCATCGAGCAACGCATTCTGGACCGGTTTTTCCGGCAGGACCTCTTTTTCCGGCTGAATGAAATCTGCATTCGCGTGCCGTCGCTTGCCGAACGCAAAGAGGATATCCCGCTGCTGGTGCGCCATTTTGTGCAAAAGCACCACGAACTCGACAGGCGCAATGCGCCCGACATCACCCCCGAGGAGATGGCGGCCCTGTGCGACTGGCATTGGCCGGGGAATGTGCGTGAGTTGGAGAGCACCATCAAGCGCTGGTTGACCCTGGGGAAACTGCATATCGGCCCGGACGCCTACGGCGAGCGCACCCATGGCACAGACACCGGCGTGGCGGCCCCAAGTGCAAACGGTGCGGAGGGGACCAAGGAACCAAGCCCCGAACGGATTATGGAAGTACTGGAAAAATGCCAATGGAACCGCCGAAAAGCATGTCAGATACTCAATATGAGTTATCAGACGCTCCGCCGCCGTATTTCCAAGTACAACCTCATCGGGGAATCGTAGCCGCCCCTTGGGTGGGCGACTGTGCTGCCTGCGCGGAGGGTGTCACCAGTGCGGAAACTGCAAGCGCGTGCAGGGTTGGCGGGAAACACGGCAGCAAATGTTTGTCAAAAATGAACACGTTGGTCAGAAAAGAACAATTATTTCCCACACTAAGTGGTTGCTATAACAGCAATTGACAACCAGGATAACAGTGGTATGGAATTTGCCCACAGAGGGGGGACACACCTGTGTGAGTATCAAAGGCGGGCCAGGGTATGAGCCGGAACAGTCTGAGGCAACCGCGTGCGGGCGTGCGGCAGGACATGCGAAGGCGCCATGGCGGCAACGTGACACTAAAACAAGAAAAGGCATTATGCGCCCATGCGTGTGTTGTGGGTAAATGAAGCAGCGGATTTCATTGGCGGCTGCGAACAGTATATTTCTAATACCGCCGGCCTGTTACGGGCGTACAACGTCCAGTCTTCCCTTCTGTACGACTGCCGACACCCCTTCTCCACCGAATTTGTGAAGCCATTCGACCAGGCCTTCCCCATGGCGGCTATCCAGGCCCAGGTGGCGGCCATCCAGCCGGACCTTGTCTACATCCACCATCTTGACAACCTCGGAACCATTGAAGCCATCGTTGAAAGCGGAATTCCCACGGTGCGTTTCTTTCATGACACCCGATTGTTTTGTCCACGCGAGCACCGGTACACGGCAATAAGACATCGGACATGCCACAAACCGATGGGGATGCGCTGCTATTTTCCCTGTCTGGGATTCATCAATCGCATGGACGCCTTTCCCGGCATTCGCCTGCGCCTTGTGCGAACGCTTCGGGCTGCTGGCAAGGTAAACAAAAGACTTGATGCCCTGGTGGTGGCTTCGTGTTACATGGCGGCACTGATGATCCAACATGGTTTCCCCCCCGACCGTGTCCATGTGATTCCGCTGTATGCGCTGCCGCCGCAGGATGGCGCGCGGATTGCGCGCGAGCCGGATTTGTTTTTATTTGTCGGGCACCTGGTGCGCAGCAAAGGCGTGGATACGCTTTTGCGGGCGATGGCGCTGACCAGACGCCCGACAAAACTTGTCATTGCCGGTCAGGGCCGCCAGGAAGCCATGTTCCTTGCGTTGTGCAACGAATTGGGCCTGCACGAACGGGTGATTTTCCTGGGACGACTCAGCCATGAGGCCTTGTCCGACTGGTATCGCAGGGCCGCCTGCGTGGTGCTGCCTGTCCGACAACCGGAATCGTTTGCGCTGGTGGGACCGGAAGCCATGAGTTACGGGACACCTGTAATCGCCACAGATATCGGCGGCGTCTCAACGTGGCTGGAACATGGCCACACCGGCCTGACCGTTCCCCCGAACAATCCACAGGCGCTGGCACAGGCCATGGATTGCATCGTCGAAACAAATGGGTTGCGGGACAAGATGGGAGAAAACGCACGCACAAAATACCACGAATTGTTCCGGCCGGAAAAGCATGTTCATGAACTGCTGGCGTGTTTCCATGCAATCCTGGAAAGGAGGGCGCGATAATGCGCCCGTGGGGACGGTTTTCGGTGCGCGGCAGCCCGGCTTTCGAGGAGCGGATGACCGCCCTTCTTCGTGAAATCGCCTCGAAAGCGAATGACGTGCTCGCGCCCCCCGCATGCAGGGCAATGGTTTTGCTCGGTGGTTATGGCAGGGGAGAGGGCGGCGTGATGGTGACGGATAACGAAGAACACCCTCACAACAATCTGGATTTTCTCGTCATAACGCGGTCGCTGTCCCGGAAGCAACAGCAGGCGCTCAAAACCCGTCTGAAAAATGTCCTCTTTCCCTTGACACGAGAACAACATATCGAATTTGATTTTTCTCTTGTTGACGAAACACGCCTTCGCCGGTCGCCCAGCCTGGTGATGTGGTATGACATGCGATTCGGCCACAAGACCATCTGGGGTGATGCCGACCTCGTGCCGTCACTGAAACAGTTTGCTGTGGCGCGTATTCCCGCCTGGGATGTTCTGAATCTGCTCGTGAACCGCGGCACCTTGCTCCTCATCAACGAACAACTCATGGCGTCGCGCCCGATGTCGCCCGAAGACAGGGAAATGATCGTGAAGCACGCCATGAAAGCCATTATCGGTTACGGCGATGCGCACCTTTTTTTCGAAGGGAAATATCACTGGAGTTACGTGGAAAAACAGAAACGCATGCGCGCCAGCGCCGCAGCGCCCGAAGCGATGCGTCACCTCTATGACATGGCGATTGAATTCAGGTTTCAGCCCGATGTCGCGCCGTACAGCACTGCTGATTTGCGCGCATGGATGGCGGAATTGCGCCAGGTACTGGAACCAATACACCTCGCATGTGAAAGAAAACGGCTGGGACGCTCCGATTTGACGTGGCATGCATACCCCGAGGCGGCGTTCCGGAACGCTTTGCATGCGGATATGCGCAGCCTGCGGGCCTGGGCGAAGAAGGCGGTCAACTGCCTGAGGACTCCAGGCGCATGGTCCGATGCATCGGGCATCGGCCCCCGGCTTGGATATCGCGTGCTTGGCAAACGCGGCATTCTGCCCATTCTGTTCCCCGCCGTGGCATACGCTCCCGATGATAAACATTATCGGGAATTCACGGCCCGCTTTCTCCATGCGGAAAACACCGCGCGAGATGAACTGCGCCGCGCATATCTGCATGCGTGGGGAAACATCGTTGAGCCTAATTTTCTGTGCCTGGCCGGAAAATGGCGCATGCCGCTCACAGCGGGTGAGACACCATGATCTGCCTGACTGGAGACATCCATCACATGAGCCTGAAAAACGGCAATCAGGCGCATTGCGACATCACGGAAGTGCAGGTCGCCCGACGGTATCTCAAGATGCTGGAAGAAGCCAACGTCAAGGTTACGTTTTTTGTCACAGGGAAATGTTTCGCGGAGGAATGGGACGATCTGAAGCCCATCTGTGACCATCCCCTGGTCGAAATCGGCGGTCACACCTATGCCGCATTCAAACCGGACTGGTGGCACCGCGCCTGGAACAAGATCAACGGCAGTTACAACGGCCCTCAATGGTATCAGCGCCGCGACGTGCGCAAAACGGTGGACATCATCAGAAAAAAAAGCGGACGGAGAATCTGCTCCTGGCGCAACCACATGTATATGCATGGCCCGTTCACCGAAAAGGTGCTCCACGAATGCCATATCTCCATATGTTCCGACGGCGTGAAACGCGACGCCATCGGGCCTGTGCCGCATCACAGCGGCATTCTCAATTTCCCTATCAATGTCATGCCCGATCACGAGCACCTTTACCATGCCGAGCGCACCCCGGAGTGGGTAAACTGGTGGGTGCGCCGCTATAACTGGTCGGATGATTATGGCCCGGAATCCTTCTACATCGAAGAATGGACCGAGCGCGTGCTGGAAGAACTCCGCCACCATGAAGAACAAGGCATTCTGTCCAATATGCTTGTTCATCCCATCGTCATGTACCTCTGTGACCGGTTCAAGTCTTTCGAGAGACTCCTCGCATTCATCGCATCCCGTCAGACCGTGCATATGGGCGAAGTGTGCCGGCCATACGATAGAAAGGACACAGCACTGTGACGAACGAAAAGCGTCCCCGCGTATCTGTGATCGTGCGCACCAAGAACTGCGAGAATGTCATCGGCCAATCGCTTGCCGCGCTGTTTTCGCAGGACTATCAAGACTTTGAAGTGATTGTTGTTGATTCAGGATCAACAGACAGCACGCTCGAAATTGTCGGGAAATATCCCTGCACCCTGATTCATATGCCGCCGGAAGAGTATATTTCCGGAAAGGCCCTCAATCTGGGCGCCGCACATGCGCGCGGGGAATGGCTCGTGTTTCAAAACTCGGATACTGTCCCGCTCGCCCCCGATGCGCTGACTCTTCTGGTGGCTGCGCTGGACGATCCTGACGTGCAGGCCGCCTATGCGCGCCAGGTCGCGCGCCCGGATGCATGGAGTTGGGTTCGGCTCGAACTCGAATCTGCTTTCCCGGACAGCGACGCCACGCCCCCATGGATTACCTTCGAGGCGCCTTTTTCCATCATGCGAAAAACGGCGTGGGAGGAACACCCGTTTTTTGAAAACGCATGGGGTTCAGAAGACACGGAATGGGGGTATTGGGCGAAGAAGAATGGGAAAAAAATCAGATATCTCAAAAATGTCCTCGCGATGCACTCCCACAACCATAATCTGCGGCAGTTGTACGGCCGTCTGTTTTGTGACGGCGAAGCGCTGGCCCTCTTTCTCGGAGATAAAAACAACCCGCTCGCAGAATGCGGCAGGGCATTCTCCGCCATTCTGAAGGAATGGGCGTATGCCATGCGCCAAGGTGAATTTGCCGACCTGCCCTACATCCCTGTCAGGCGTGCGGTGATGCATTGGGCCTACTACAAGGGACACAAACTGGGCGAATGGCGCCTCGCCACCGGCGACAAGGACGCCAAGAGAGGACAGCGCGTCATACTGAAACGCTATCAGGGATAAATCCCGCTGGGGATGCCGTGACGCTTCGCACGCATGCGGCCGCGTATCCGTCACGCACCGACACCTCGCACATCCTTTCCCTGTGTGCGGTTCCCGCGCACAGGCGAATCCTGCCGGGAGGCCCGGCCATGACGACGCTTCCGGGAAGCATTGGCGCAATAAGCATTTCCGCAGCCCCTGCGCCCCGCTGTTTTCAACAAATTCTTCTGCTCTCCCACGCCACAATCTTCTCCGACAAAGGCTTTGCGCTGCGACACTGATATCCCTCGTCACGAATGCCGATGCTCCCAACGCCGCGCCGACTGGTGGTGTACAGCCACGGGGAATGCACGGCTTTTCCTGAAACCGGAAGCGTTCCCGGACAAAATCGGCGCCCGCTTTTGGAAAACAGCAGGACGACAAAGCAAAAACAGGACGTTCCCCGCCGGGTCCGTTGCAGACGGCCGACGGGGAACTGTCCCTTGTTTTTACGGAACCTCCACCAGAGCATTGAAATACAACGCTCTGAGCGTTTGCCTATGATTACTGAAGACTGGACAGATACTGGAATGCAAACAGTTGCGCCTGCGGAGCCTGATTCTGCCAGATGGCGGGTTCGTTGCAGGCGATGAAGCAATGCACATCCGCATAACGCCTCAGCACGGGATGTTCGGGATAGGTTGGATATGCCAGACGCCCGGCATAGCGGGTATACGGTCTCAGATTCGTATCAAGTTTTTCCCACGGCCCCGGAACGGCCAATCCCGGCATAGGCCCCAGACCCTTTTTAATGAAAACAAGGGAGTCGGCGTGGCGGGGGGTTATGGGCGGCCGGGAACCCAGACCGGTAATCCAGGTGCGCCCAAGGGGATTGCAGCCCAGCACATAGTCTGCTGAAAGACTGATGGCGTCCACCGCGGCCTGATATTCCACAGGGTCCAGAATATGCAGTTGCATCGCTGCATATATTTTGAAAAGAAACTGCCCAACACAGGTGGACATTCCCCACGTTGGCGACCAGCCTGCAGGCTTCAGATTGCGATGCGCATATCGTGTTTCCATGTCACGCAACATCTGCGAGGGCGCAAACATCAGGTTGTTCCACGCGGCTGTAACATGCGCCGCATCGGCATATTCGCTGTTAAGGTACCCGGTCAGATAGTCCCACATGATGGGCTGGGTGGGATTAATGAAGGAACTTGTCCACTGGATTGCGCGCCAGTAGATGTTCGGAAGTCCGGACCAACTTGGACGGTGCGCTTCCCAGGTGGCATGGACCATCTCCCTGTATTGCTCTTCGCCGGTCAATCGGAACAGTTCGCTCGCGGCATACATGATGGGGCCGCCCACGGATGCGTCTACGCCGTTGTTGACGGCATACTCATAGGCCTTGACAGCGCGCTGCCGCAGAATTGCCGAACGATACGCATCGTATGGTTCTACCAGCCTCGCTGCCTGTGCGAATATGCCTGCGACGCGCGCTGTGTGAATCGGGCATCGGTTATAGGTCCAGTAAGGCAATGGATCGTCACTGGCCAGATACATGCCATAGGGGTGGCGATGTGATTCCGCGCCAAGTCGTACGCCTCCGTCAGCCTCCTGAAGGTGTTCCCACCCCGCGACGCTCCAGAGCGCCTCATCAAGATAGTCAGGAATGCCGTTCCCGCTTTCGGGAATATCCAGTTGGCCATCGGTAAAGGCCTCCGGCCTGGTTTCGAATGCCGTCATGAGCAGAGGGGCGACAACACCGTGGAAAACGCGGATGTCGAAATCTCCTGCATCGTGGTGCCCGCCCAACAATGGACGTTCCTCTGTTTGTGGCGTGTCGGGGGGAAACATCTTCCACGGGTCATCCAGCACGTCCGCCGTAAAAACAGTCAGGTGATCCTGGGGCCTTGACCATTCCGTGAATTCCGGTCGCAGGTCCCCCGCCCAGCGGTTGTGAAACATCCCGCGCGCAACAACATAAAAGGATTCAAACACTGCGTTCCTGCTGACACGGGTGGGCCAGGAAACCCCGATTCCCGGGATGCGGACATGATATACGGCGTTTTCAGATGCGGGAACGGCGGCCAGATCAATTTCCTTCACCTCTGTTCCGGCTTCCCCATCGAAATCTGAACGCGGCGTTATATCAAAACGCAGTGGCAGCGATGTCCGGGGCTTCATGGGACTGTCGGAAACGACAACCACATCCGCCGTCCCTGGAAAGTTGTTGAGCGAAAGAGGACCACCGTCCCCCATCCATCCCGAGACATACGCGTACCGCATGGAGGCTGCCGGGTTGTATCCGACCTGATTGACCTGAATCACCGGCGTTTCAAGATAACGATCACTGAATGGCATGCGAAAATATGCAGCGGCGTGGCGGGTCTCCCGTTGCCGATTTGCCGTCAGGATTGCATAATCGAAAGAAGGTCCCTGAATTTCCAATATCTCAGGACTCCCCACCGCTTCCCGCAGCACCAGGAACAGATGATGATCAACATCGTGCAACTGGATATTTTCGTTGCTTGCCCAGCCAATCTCATAGTAGATGTCACCCACGGGCATCGAGTTCCTGTAGACAGCGGAGACCGCAATCTCAGTTCCATTCGCGCGCCGGACCGTCCATGGTCCCTGCTGCCATTGTTCGCCCGTATATCCCACAACTTCGTCGATCCCGCCATCATACCAGTCGTAGGTGTCGGAGAATGAATGGACGCGCTGGTCTGCAAGGACGACCTGCACAATATGCGGTGCGTACATGTGCACATTTCTGACCGGTGTGTCAAGCGGAGCGCGAGGCCCTCCCAGCGTTCGGGCATGCGTGTTTCTTTCTGCAATTATCCGACCTTCCCGGAACGCCTCAACCCGGATGAAAACGTTGACCTCCGGCGCCAGATTGTCAATGACGTAACGGCTGGCCGTCCCGGAAAGTCGTGCCACCTCATGTTGCAGTGGCAGCGGGGCCTCCTGCCTCGCGGGCGGCTCGGGGCCTATCAGCACGCGAATCTCATCTGTGTCATTCAAGACTCCCCATGAGAGGCGTACACTGCTGGACCGTACTTCATCCACCGAAACAGCAAGCCTGCCGATACTGCCCGGTTCCAGTCCATAAAGGGTCAGCCGCAAGGTGGTCCGAGGCTTGTTGGGGTCGTTGGAAAGCCAATTCAAGGTTCCAGGAAGATTACCGGTTGTCTCCGGGCATGCGGTTACCGTAAGATGCAACACTTCACCCGGACGCAACACGCCTGCGTTTGGAGCAACCGAAAAACAACCGCCACTGCTGTTGATATCCGTCAGGACCAAATCGGCATTGCCGGAATTCCCTATCTGCAACACCCGCGTGACGCACCGACCCACGGCCACGTGTCCGAAATCAATTCGGGTCTCGCCAAAGGACATCCTGGGCGCTATGCCAACGCCCCGCAACGGCACCCAGGTTGTAGTGCCCATGGCCGTCAGGGAATGGTGAAGGACCAGTCTTGTCTCGAACAATCCTGCTTCACGAGGAGAAAAGATGATTTCCAGGTAACGGGTTTCGCCCGGGTCGAGCGCAATGTGATCCTTGGGCAACGAACAACTGTAGGCGGACGCGCCGTCACCCGTAAACTCAACATAGTGCATTTCGAGCGTATCGCTTCCGACATTGGTGACAGGCAGAGAGAGGGTACTGAACCCTGGAACGGGGATTTCGCCGGCATTCTGGCCGGTTAACTGACCGATCAACGGCCCTCCATCCGTTCCGAGAGAATCAAGTGATACCGCCCATATCTCATCAACACAGAACTTGTAATTGACACTCCCGCCATCCTTATAAAAATAAAGTGATTCCACTTTTGAGAGGTCATACTCACTGGTTTTCAATGCACTCAAGGGCACCCGCACAAGTTGCCAGGAGGTGTTCAGCATTCTTTGCTCTGAATACGCGCTCAGATCCACCCGGTTGCTGGTATACGGCCACCCGCCGATGTCCATGCTTGCAGAACGACCTTCCTCGCTCATCCGAACAAACAGCCACACTTCGTCATATTTAGAAATATCCATACGCCAGGAATGGCGCGGCAATTCTATTCTTGCGCGCTGCCCCACACCCGGATTGGCCTCGAAGCAGAAATTTCCGCGGAAAGGATTTTCTGTTGTCGGATTTCCGAATGAGTAATTGAAGGGCGCCTCTCCATCCCAGATGAGCGCGCTTTTTTCTTTCGGGACAACGTAGACCGTACTGACCGCCGATGCTCCGATTGATGGCTCCACAACCGTTATCTCCGCCACACCCACGGACACGCCCCTCACAATGCCCTGGTTATCCACCGTCGCCACCTGGGGGTTGTTGCTGGTCCATATGAACTCGCCGGAATAGATGAGCGACCGCACATTCAGCACAGCGATGCGGCCCACCGATATTGTGACGTGCTCCGGCGTCACCGTCATCACAGGCTCGGACGGGCAACCTGTGATCATCATTATTGCCAGGATGGCAACAGGAGCGCTAAGAACGACGCTGAAATTTTTCATGGCTGCGACCCTCCTGGGTTCACCTTTTTGATTCCTTCTGGATCGATGGCATTCCATGCGCCTTTGTCCGAATCCGTTCTGATTCGACTTCTGAACAGGCAAAGCGCATGCCATTTCAGTGCCGGACAATATAAATTGTTGGCCAGAACGACTTAGATAAAATGTTGAAAACGGATGAAAGACGCGCCGCCGCGGAGATTGACAGAAATCTGTCAGTACAAGACGCATCGGCCGCCCAAAATCCGTCAAATTGCCAAAACCTGCGGTTGGCAATCAGGGAGGCTGTAGCATGACAATTCAAGGGGAAAAACAGAAATCACACGGCACTGGGGCAAACGAAGCGCCGTACCCGTCACACGCGTTCAAAGCATTGTGCTTCCAAGGGATTGTGCTGATTGCGCAAAAAAAGAAGACAGGCCCCTCTCGTCCGTCAGCGACGGACGCACCCGGCTCAGTCCCGTTTCTGCGCTGCGTTGTTCTTGTGGTGCAGGCGTGTGTGGTGATTTTTACAGGAAACGGCTGCCACAACAACGGATGCCTCTAATTTAATGCGGATTGCATTTTTATAACGTATTGACATATGATGCCGTCGTCGGGAGAATCCGGATGAAAATCGGGGTGGTCACGTTTGCATGTGACGCAGGCCGTTCGGGAATCGGGCAGTATCTGATCCATCTGATGCGGGAGTTCCCTGCGGTGGCGCCTGAGTTGCACATTGAAGTCATCGGCCATGAAGATGAAATAAGCGTCTTTCTGCCGCCGCAGCACAATTACGCCATTTATCCAGTCAGCACGCGGTGGCAACATCCGATTCTCAACATCCTGTGGCAGAACGTAATGTTGCCCCTGATATGCCGGACGCGGCGTTATGGCGCGGTGTTTCTGCCCGCTGCCAACAGGCGGCTTCCCCTCCGGCTCCCATGTCCAACCGTCGGCACGGTGCACGATTTTTCAAGCATCCATGTGGCGGGAAAGTATGATCCCCTGCGCGACTTCTACATCAGGCACATCCTGCCGTTCCTGGTCCGTCGTCTGACGAGAGTGATTGCAGTCAGTGAATGCACCAAGCGGGACATTGTCCAATTCGCCCGTGTACCGGCCGGTCGCATCGCCGTCATCCCCCACGGGGTTGACCGCGACACCTATCACCCCGGCGATAAGGCCGAGGCACAGCACCGCGTCTGCGGGAAATATGGCATCCGACCGCCCTACATCCTCTACATCTCCCGCATCGAACATCCCGGCAAGAACCATGTGCGCCTCATTCGCGCTTTTACGCAGATGAAGCAGAACACCGCTCTGCCGCATCAACTTGTGCTGGCGGGCAGCGACTGGACCCGCGCGGAGGAAGTGCATCAGGCGGCCGCGGAATCCGGCGCGCGCAGGGATATCCGCTTTACGGGATTTGTGGACGGACGGGACCTGCCCGACATCTACCGGGGCGCGGACCTTTTCGTCTTCGCCTCGCTCTATGAAGGCTTCGGCATGCCCATCCTCGAAGCGATGGCCTGCGGCGTGCCCGTCGCCTGCGCGGACATTTCCTCACTGCCCGAAGTCGCCGGCAACGCCGCACTCCTCTTTGACCCAAAAGACGAAAACGCCATTGCCACGGCAATGACCGAGTTGATATCCGATGCAGAACGCCGGACGGCGCATATCGCCGCCGGGCTGGACCGGGCGGCGCAGTTCCACTGGCGGCACGCCGCGGAGGACACCATAAAGGAAATTATCGCCACCATAAACTGCACGTGAACGCTGATAAGAATCTTCGTGAAATGTCGCAAAAAGGTTATGTATGAAGATACTTTTCGTCTCCAGTTTTCAACACTATTGCAGTATTGAAAAACCGCTCTATGATCAGAACGCCATCCCCCTCGGCATTTCCTACGTCTCGTCTTTCCTGAAACAGGCCGGACATGAGACGCGCATGGTTGTGTTGACGCCGGACACGCCGCGCGCCGTGCTTGACGACGCCATCCGCGCGTTTCAGCCCCGCCTGGTCGGATTCACCGCCATTTTCAGTGAGTATCCCTTTATCCGCGACATCGCCGCCCACGTCAAGCGCATGCATCCCGAACTGTACCTGGTGGCGGGCGGGCCGCATGTGTCGCTGAATCCGCAGGAAGGGATTCAGGACGCGTTTGATGCAGTGTGCGTGGGCGAAGGGGAGCACCCCATGCTGGAACTGGTGGAGCAACTCGAAGCGGGCCGGACGCCATCGGAGATTGCGAATCTCTGGATCAAACAGGGCGACGCCGTCCAGCGCAATCCGACCCGGCCCTTTCTGCAGGATTTGGACGCGCTGCCCCTTCCCGACCGCGACATGTGGCTGGAATGGATGGACGACCCCGACACGGTCCCCTGCATCCTCCTGGGCCGGGGCTGCCCCTACAGTTGCACCTACTGCTGCAACCACAAACTGCGGACCCTGGCCGACGGCCAATACGTGCGATTCCGGTCCCCGGAGAACGTCATTCAGGAAGTGGAGGCCTTCGCCGCGCGCCACCCCGCCGTAAAGCACGTGTACTTCGAAGTCGAGACCATCGGCGCGAAGCCCGACTACGCCGAGGCCCTCTGCGCGCAACTCAACGAATTCAACCGGAAACGTCCCGCGCCCATGACCTTTTCCGTCAACCTCCGCATCACGCCGAACAAGGATTTCGCGCCTTTTTTCGAAACGCTCAAAAACGCCCATTTCACGTCGGTCAACATCGGTCTGGAATCCGGCAGCCCCCGCATCCGCAGCGAGGTGCTCAATCGCCGCTACAGCAACGAAGACGTGCTGCGCGCGGTGCGCGCCGCCCGCGCCCACGGACTCAAGGTCAGCCTCTACGTGCTCGAAGGGCTGCCGGGCGAGACCTGGCAGGATTTCCAGGAAACCGTCCAATGCACCCGCGAGTGCGTGCCCGACTTCTACTACCTCTCCATCTTCACCCCCTACCCCGGCACCGTCCTCTACGACCAATGCCTCGCCATGAACCTCATCCCCCGAGATTTGGACATGACTCTCGAACGGCGCCGCCCCGTCCTCAACCTGCCCGGCTTCCCGCCACGCCAAATCCGCCGGGAATATCTCCTCTTCGCCTACAAAGTGTACAAAGGAAAATGGACCCTGCCTGCCATCGCCCGTAAAACCCTCGGCACCTGGATACGCTCCAGTCCCTCCATGTACGCCGTCTACAAACGCCTCATGCGCTTCCCCCAATTCCGCGATTTCCGGCGCCGCGTCGGATGGCAGTGGTAACAAGACTGAACCTTGCAGAAATATCAGGGCATTCTGATCTTTAATGACGCCATACGGCGCATCTCGTGCTGCCCGTAATGAGTGCCTGCATCACCTGACTTTTCCATCATCTCTCTCGCGGCCTTGTCCGTATTCCTGGATCACATCGAGATAGGTTTGAAGCAAGCGCGCCGTGTTTGCATCCCAGTCGTACTGGTCCACCTTTTGACGGGCGGCAGCCACGAGATCTGCGGCATGGTCGGGCGTAAGCGCGTTGCAGGCGCGGAGGAAATCTTCCAGGTCGCTGGGATCGAAAAGCAGGCCGTTGACACCGTCGTCCACGAAGTCGGGGACACCGCCTACGCGGGCAGCGACGACCGGTCGTCCGGCGGCCCACGCCTCGAGCACGACAATGCCGAAGGGTTCGTGGACGGAGGGCAGCACAAAGACATCGGCGGCGTGGTAGGCGTCCACGAGCAGCGGGTCTTCGGGCTGCAGACCGGGAATGATGGTCACCGCGTCGGCGACTCCGAGTTCACGTGCGGTGCGCAGCAATTCCTGATGATAAGCGTGGTCATTGACAGAACCGACAAGGGCGACATGGACCGAGGGGTCCTTCCGGCGCAATGCGGGCAATGCCCGAACCAACAGCAGTTGGTTCTTCGGGGGCGCGATGCGGGCGATGGTCGTCAGCAGGCGGGCGTTTTGGGGAATACCGCAGGTCTGTCGGAAACGCGGACCGTCGCCCTGCGTGAAGCGCTTCACGTGTACGCCGTTCGGCATGTATTCCACCCGTTTCCCGGGAAAGCGCGCCGAAACCTCCCGCTGTTCCTTCCGCCCGATGCAGAAGACCGCCGCCGCGTCATCCAGTACGCGGCGCGCCCCCACCCACCAGCCCAGCACTTTCCCCCACTCGAACGCGCCGCGCGTCGGCGCCATCATGGCCTGCACCTCGCTGTCCGGAAGGTCATAGAAGCCGCCGTGCAGGGTGATGACATAAGGAATCCGCCGGCGCTGCGCCACCGTCCGTACGATGCCGCCCAAGCGTTTCCCGGTATGCAGGTGGATGATGTCTATATCCGGAATGCGTTTCAACGCCCGAAGCAAGGAAAAAGAAAAGAGATTGCCGCCCACCTTGTCCAGTTGCATCCGCGCCGAGGCCGACAGCCCCCAATAAGGGTAGAAATACGGCGTGCGCGTCACCGGCAGGCCCCCGACATCCTCCCGCATCTTGTCGGTCAAAATGGCCGGGCACAACACCTCCAGATGATGCCCCATGGCCTGAATCCGCTGGCCGGTTTCCAGAACATACGTCTCCACCCCGCCCCAATCCTCATGAACGAAGCGACGGGGGACGGCTACAATACGCATGGTGCTCTTCATGTCCATTGGTTCAGGTTCTGGACGGTGAATTGGCGACATTCACTTTGCATCTTCGTTCTGCGCACCCCAACCATGAAGCCCAGCACCATATTGAAGACAATAAAAAACAACTGACTTCTGAAATTGTGCTCGGTGACCGCCGACAAGGCGGCTGCGATGGTGGAAAAAAAGCACCCGGACAACACATTGGTCAACAGGTCCGGTTTGGGCACGAAAAGAAAACGCCCGGAAAGAAAAAGCCATTGCCCCCATAGCGCCACAAAAATGAACAGGCCGGGCCAGCCCAGTTCCCCCAGCGCCAGTGCAAACGCGGAATGCGCCATCACGGCCCGATATCCATCCCCCGGTTCGTCGGTGCTATGATAAGGATACCCCTTTTCCTCGCTCAGCCACCACGACCAATTGTTCAATCCCACGCCAAATACATGGGTGCTCGCCATGTTCAGGGCTTCGGCGTAATAGACCCGGCGGCCAGCCCCTTCCACCCCGGCTTCCTCCAGCGCCACCATTCCCAGATGACGCTCCATCATTCTGTCGTAGCCCCGGATAAAAAGTCCCAATCCCACGATGCCCAACAGCGCCACCAGCGACAACCTCTTGGGATTGAAATGAGAGGCCAGTGCGAAGACCAGTATGCCGAAAGATACGACCACGAGAGTGATAATAGCCATTCTTGTGATGGAGAGAATGGCCGCGACAACGGCAAGCGTCCACGCCAGAATACACAAGCCCTGCACCAGCGGATTCACTTTGGCCAAGGCGGTCGCCAGCAGCAAGGGGGCCAGAAGACAGCAATAATTGGCAAGCGCGCTTGGATGAACAAAGGAACCGCGGACACGCATATATCCCCATAAATAGCGCTGCATAATCGCCCAAGAGCCTTCAAAAACAAGAACCACCCCTATAACAACGATAAACAGGTACACATCGCGCGGTGTGCGCACATAAAGCGCGATGGCGAGAAAAGCCAGAAGGCCGCGAATCATTTTCGACAACTCAAACAGGCCAAACAATCGGGGATCGGAGAGCAGGACGCTGCAAACGCAATAGAGAAAAAAAACAAACATCAATCCCAACCCGGCAGGCCAGAACAGGCGGCTTTTCCCGCGCAGGCCGGAAACAAGTGCGCTTAACAACAAGACAGAGACAAAAAAATCTACAAAGGAAATCTCAATGGCGCGTGTGGTGCCGCGGTACCACCATCGCTCCATGAAATTTACATCAACACTATCTATAAATGCTGTGGAGAAAACGCAGGCCATCAGCACAATTGCTTGAATACGCCGCGAAAGGGAAGCGGCGATAGTACCTGCGGGGATGCAAAGGAAAAGCCCCGCCAGAAAAACAATATGCTTCATTTCCATGCGAGCGGCAACCCTGGAATCATGATTTCTGATCGGAAAATTTTCATGCTAATCCCGCCATGCCCGATGATGTGTACGTAAGATGCTTCTCTTCATGTTGCGCATTTAACACTATTTCCGTATGGTGGCGGCCAATACCGCGGCGGCGGTTCTCAATTCTTTTTCGAGTTTGGCGTGTATATCGGCATTGCGCGTGCGATATCCTTCTTCCTCCACTGTCATTTCCATTGTCCTGCGCGCGAGCCCAACAAAGTCACATGCTTCCACGGAGCCTGTCGGCGCCAGGTCATAATGCCGGAGATAGTTGTCGAATTTGGACCCTCTTGCGATGGCGATCATGGGGATGGCGGCGTTGGAGGCGAAGATGAGGAGATGGAGGCGGCTGCTGAGGACGGCGTCGAGGGCGGACACGACGGTCATGACATGCCGGGGTTCGCGGATGTCGTGGAGCAGAGTGGTTTTTTCGGGATGTTTCATGGCCTGTTGGAGTTCGCGCATGAGGGCGCGGTCCGTCACAGGGTTCATGGGAATAAAAACGATATGGGCGAACCCGTTTTCGGTGACGCGGTCAAGGCAGTCAATCAGCCCGGCCCTGTCCCTGACCGCGCGCTGTGCGGAGATGCAGACGCCGAGTTTGCGTTTGGGGGACTGGAGGACGTCGCGGGTGGCGTCGTCCAGGGGCAGGGCGTCCCATGGGGCGGGTTCCAGCGATATGGCGGCGTCGCCGCCAACAGTGATTTCATTCACAACGCCGATATTCTGGAGCAACTGCTTTGTTTCTGCATCGCGCACGACGATGAGGTCGGCGCGGTTGAGACAGGCGCGAATCTTCCGGTGGACGCGGCGTTCCCACAGGCGTTCCTGCCAGCGGATGGCGTCTATGGCATGCAGGGAAAGCGTGTTGACAAGCGACAAGACACGGCTGCGCCTGCCCGGTTGGACGCGATACAGCGCCGGATTCAGTTCCGAATTCATGCCGACGCCCCAGAGCATGGTTTTTTTTCCCAGGCGCTGCGCGATGGCCATGATTCGCAGCGGCGTTTCGGGGTAGTCGGACAGACCGGTCGCCCCGCACCAGATGAAGACATCGTGGTTCTGGAGTTCCGCTCCGATTTCTTCTTCATCCTCATGGCCGGGAAAGCCGATCAGAGTACAGGTGTTGATGCCGAGGCGCCGGGCGGTGTTTTCCGGATCGCCGGTGGCCGCCGTGATCTGCGCTTCCGGGCAGTATTGCCGCAACAGGGCGATGGAGCACTCCAGGATGGCCTCGTCGCCGATGTTGTCGCGGCCAAAAGGGACGCCGCCCAATAGCACCTTGACCTTTCTTGTCTGGCTGAGCATTTACCCTGCACCGCCTTCAATGTTGTTCACACGGCAACGGTTGCGCTTGCGCCGCCATCGTCTGAACTGTTTCAGTGTCTTCATCCGGGAATCCCTGCACATGGCATTCTTAAGCATTTCAACCGATCCCAGCGTGATGTTGAAGAAGACCCGCGCCTTGGCGGCATTGATCAGCGCTTTAATCAAGCCTATGGGGGGCAGGGGGGCATGGAAATCGGGGACCGCCAAGCCCAAGCGCCTGTCCGAGGCGACTTGCAGGAGATGCATCCATTGCTTGGAGTGCAATCCGCGGTCCCAGTCCCGCACATGGTTGTCCCGGACCTCGCGTCGGGTGAGATACTCGCCATCCGCCAGGGCCGCTTCCAGCAGGGAAGAACCCTTTTCCGTGCGCGCCACGACCGCGGTCCATTTGCGGTCGTTTTCCGCGAGTTCGCGGAGAAACGGGAAGGGGTCCGCAAAACTGATATCGGCGAGCGCGGCGACATGGTCCATGCAGAGGCGGCACCGGTTCAGGGAGAAAAAGTCGAAATAGACCATAAGTTGGTCCAGATGCGCGATCTTCTCGCTGCCGTTTTCCCGGTGGACCGTGAAATGCCCGGGGAAATCGCCGTCTCGGTATTTAACAGCGCTAAGGCGGGTATGCCCGTTTCCCGCAGCGGATTCCAGCAAGCGTTCCGTGGCCTCGAAATACATGGTCGAGTGGCAGAAGAGTCCCAGGACAAGCGACACATTTTCGACGAGGACGGGACTGCGCTTCCGGAGTTTCATCAATCCTTCGACCTGGCAGGGCAGGCCGGCCATCGCATATTTTTTATCGGGGTTTAGTTGCCGCAGCGCAGCGTTGAGGGGGACCACGCAATAGCGGCTCTGGATGCATTGGAGAAGTTCCTCGGCGCTGTGGGAAATTCTGGCGGCGCTGCGGCGCGGGTCTCCGGGGTCCGGCCCCACGCTCAGAACGCCGTCAACAATGCGATGTTCCAGACAATAGGTCAACAAGGCCGTCACCGCGCCGCCTGAGGTGCTCTTGGCGCGAATCGCCGGGTCTGCCGCTTTCAGGAGACATATCTCTCGGTAAGGCCCCAGGCCGAAGCCCGGATCGCGATCTCCGGGTGCCTGTTCACAGAAGCGGGACATATCACTGTCCGCGCCCGGGCATGCCCTGCTGCACAGCGCGCACCCGTCGCGGCATGTTCCCTTGTCCGCCGGCAGGCATTTGCCTGTGGGGTCGGGGAAATGGATATTGTCCTCCGGGCACACCGCTACACAGGTGCCGCACCGGCAGCACAAGTCGGGATCGATGACTTCTTTTTGAAGCAACCCGAAGCCGCGATCTTCCTTTTCTGTTTTCGATTTCATCACCATAAGAACTTTATGCACGCCATTCCCTGTATTTGGCCATGACCGTATCCCTGAAGAGTGCGAGCATCTCGAACGGATTGGGGTGGAGGTGGCGGGAGAAAGCCAGGAGGGTCCCCAGATAAACGGTCACAACAACGCTGTTCGCCAGGATGGCCTGTCCCCAGATGTTGTCAGTGAGATGACCTCGCGCCAGGGTCGCGAGGGTTACCGACAGGATTCCCGCAAACGCGGGCGTGGCGACATGGTCCAGCACTTCGCGGTAGCGCAACTGGAGCATGCGGGCAAGAATGAGATTGCGGATAAATTGCATCGCAGCCGCGATGCCGCCCATGAAAGCGGCCGCGCCGAGCGCGCCCCAAAGTCGCACGGCAGGCCACGTCAGCAAAAGTATTGCTATGCACATGATGACAGTGGTCGCCAGCCACCAGTTGGGTTTTCCGAGCGCCTGGAAGACGCCGCTTTGAGCGCCGGCAAAGGCCCAGCAGATGCCCCAGATCGTCAACCAGGGGAGAAGGCTGTTGAAGAGATTGGTGTGGTCCGCCCATTTTGCGCCCAGGACGATGACAAAGTAATCGCGCGATGCGACGCAGAAAAAAGCGCCTACGCCGATGACAATCATTGAAAGTGTTCCAAAGGATTTCCTGAAAGCGGTCCGCAAACGGGGCAGATCGTCCTGAATATGGGAGAAGACGGGGAGCATCATCTGGTTGACGATTCCGGCGGCCTCACTGGTGAACAACGTGCAAAACTTTGTGGCCAGGGTATAAACCGCCAGGATTTGCACATTCAGCAAAATGCCGATCATCCAGTTTCCGGCGGTAATATATATGTAACCAGTGATAGAAGTCAGGAATATCCAGAATCCGAAGCGGCGCAAATCCTTGAGAGGACGCCATTTGAGGGTGAATCCACGTCCTTCCCGGCTCAGAAGCGTGGAAACTGCCAGGCCGACGAGGGTGGATATCACTGTTCCCCAGACCAACGCCCATACGCTCATCAGGTACCAGGCGAGGGGAATGGTGATTGCGAGATTAACGGCGGTGATGAACACATTGTATTTCGCCGGCCCTGCGAACTGGAGCCGCTTCGTGGCCAGTGTCCAGATCATCGGCGTCAAACCGTTGGCCAGCGGAACGATCGCGAGGACCCGCAGCACGTCCGCCGAACGCGGACTGTCCATCCAATGGGCGACATAGGGCGCGCAAAAGAAAACGATTGCCGCCAACACCACGCCCCGGAGTGCATTAAAGGTCCGGACGGGCAGAATATATTGGTCGTAATCATTTTTCCGTTGGATGAACGCGGCCACAAGGCCGGATTCCGTGAAGGCATTGATTGCGCCGATCGCCAGCATTGCGACGGCGAATATTCCCGTCTCGGCGGGGCCAAGCCACCGGGGTATGGTGAGGGCGGAAAGGACCCCCAGCGCGCGCGTCATCAAGCGCGCTACAGACAGCACCGCTCCGCCCAGGATTATCTGTCTCCCAAGGGATTGGACCGGCACCTCTGCCGCAACTGGGGATGCCAGGGAACTCATGGCGCGACCTCTTGAGACGATTTGGCGGCTTCGGTGGCGGTTGCGCCGGATATGGCGTCGGCTTCGTCGCGCATGAGTGCGAAGATGTTGTCGAGGCGGTGGGGGCGCGGGGTGTCGGGGATATTGCTCATGAAAGCGGCGGTGGAGTCGGGGTGTTGGGGGTCGTATCCGTGCATGGCGGCGAGGGGTTTTTCTCCCATGAAGGAGGGGCAGAGGAGGATGCCGGGGTTCATGAGGAAGAAGCATTCGCCGTAGTGGTTTTCGGGGAAGTCGCATCCCCATCGGGCGAGTTGTTCGGGGCTAAGGATGCTTCCGCGGGGTTCGGCGCTGAGGGCGTCGGTGATGCGGTGTCGGGCGTCGGGGGTGTGGAACCAGAAGCGGGCCATGGTGGAGTCGTAGACGGCGAGGTAGTCGCGGCCGAATTCGAGGCCGAGGCGCTCGATGCGTTGCATGAGGGGGCAGCAGTCGGTGGTGTCGGTCATGCCGTGGTCGGAGAAGACGAAGAGGCGGACTTCGCGGTAGTGCCGGCGGGCGATGTCGAGGAGTCGGCGGATTTCGTGGCCGTACCAGCGGATTTTATTGGGGACGCCGTCGCCGAATTTGCCTTCGTTGTGGAGGATGCTGTCCATGGCGCCGAGGTAGACGAAGGCGAATCGGATGCGCGGGTTGCGGAGGGCGCGCCGGGCGGCGGCGAGGTTTTGTGTTTCGCTGAGGTGCCAGTCGGCGATGTGTGCGGGGATGTCGTTGATGCGGAGGTAGTCGAAGATGGTGGGCATGCCGCCGTTGATGCCGCCGGGCTGGAAGAGGTCGTGTTTTTCGGTGTAGTCGAAGCGGTGGAGGTGCTCGAAGGGCATGTTGTAGAGTTGGAAGTATCCGGTGATGCCGTGGAGGGGCTTGAGGATTTTGCTCATGCGCGCGCGGACACGTCCGCGGCGGGTGATGGCGCGGGGGATGCGGGCGAGGAGTTTGTATCGTGCGAAGGGGGTGTTGTCGCCGTTGGCGCGGGTGAAGAATGCGAAGTGGCCGTGTTCGCGGGGCATTTTGCCGGTGAGGATGGTGGGGATGCAGGTGGAACTGTAGCCGAACACGGTGTCCATGGGGGCCTTGACCATGAGGATGTCGTCGAGGAAGGGATAATATTTGACCAGTTCCCATCCGAACGCGTCGATAAAGACGAAGAGGCTGATCCTTTCGCCCATGTCTGCGCCGTTTTTTGCAGGTTGTGTCATGGTTTTGGGTGAATCCTATGCGGCGCCGCGCCCTGAGATGACGGCGTTGAAGGTTTTGACGAGGATGCGGAAGTCTTCCCAGAAGGTCCAGGAGTCAATATATGCGAGGTCCATGGCGACCCATTCGCTGAAGGGGATGTCGCTGCGTCCGCTGATCTGCCAGAGTCCGGTCATGCCTGGCTTGACACTGAGTCGGCGGCGCTCGAACCACTCGAATTTTTCCACTTCGTGGGGCATGAGCGGCCGTGGTCCGACGAGGCTCATCTGGCCGAGCCAGACGTTGAAGAGTTGGGGCAGTTCGTCAATGCTGTACTTGCGGAGGATGGCGCCGAGGCGCGTGACGCGGGGGTCGTTCTTGATTTTGAAGACCGGCCCGTCGGCCTCGTTCAGGTGCATCAGGTCCTTTTTGAGTGTCTCGGCATTGGCGACCATGGACCGGAATTTGATCATTTTGAAGCGGCGGTGATTCCGGCCGATGCGGTCCTGGACGAAGAAAACCGGGCCTGAAGAGTCGCACTTGATGAGGAGGGCGACGATGAGGAACAGGGGAGCCAGGACCACGATGAGCGCGGATGCAACGACCAGGTCGGTGAGACGCTTCAGCGCGAGCCACGTGTAGTTTTCCGGCACAGGGGAGAGGGAGATGAGGGGAATGTCATGAATCATGATGGCCCTGCTCCGGGCGATACCGAGGGGGAGCACATTGGCGACGATGTGGACGGTTTTTCCCGCCTCTGCGCAGCGGTTGACAATGGTCTTGATGGCGTCGAAATGAGACCGGATGGGCAGGGTGATATAGACCTCGTCCACCTGCTGCTTCGTGAGGAGTTCCTCCAGGGCGGCGAGATCTCCCAGGTAGGGCAGATGGTAATGGCATATATCGCCGGCGCGGTCCTGTTCATTTTCGATGAGACCGGCAATCTGATAGCCGAAGCGGGTCTTGCCGCCCAGCGCCTCGATGAGTTGGGCGGTGCGCTCGTTCGCGCCGACCACGACCACGCGGCGGATGCCGTAGCCGAGCAGATACAGCACGCGCGCCAGGAAGCGGATGGCAATGCGAAATGTCAGCAGCGCCGCAAAGGACAACATGAAGAACATCATCAGGAAGCGCCGGGTGTACGGCACGGCGGGGATGAATATCGCGAGCAGGAACCCGCAGACCAGGGCCGCCTGCCCCACCGCCCGGAGCAGCCCGGACGCACACGGGCCGATTGGCTCGACTGTCCGCCAGCGCCACAGGCGCCCGTCAATCGCGGCGGCGTACCAGGCCAGCAGTTGGACGCACAGGAAAAGCAGGTTGCCGCTGAGGCTCATGCGCATGATTTCGGGTGTGGGCGCGGTGAGCCAGATGGCGGCGACATAGGCGGCAATGATGCAGCATGCGTCCAATCCCGCCAGCAGCAATATCCTGGCCAGTTGTCCTCTGAAATGGCTGCGTTGTGCCTCACGGACATTTGCGGGGGGATGCTTCGCTTTTGCGGGCGCAACAGCCACGCCCATATAACTTATCTGACCCAGCAGAACATTGAACAATTGCGGCAGGTCTTCCAGTCCGGAGCGGCGGAGGAATCCTCCGATGCGTGTGAACCGGGGCTTTTCCGTTTCAGGATTGGGCCCGGAAGAGAGGTTGTGTACGCGAAATCCCGGCAAGCAGCCATTGCCTGCGCCGTTTTCCGGGGATTTCTTGGCCGTCAATACCGGCCCCCTGGATTCCAGTTTAATCAGGATTGCGATGACCGCCAGGAGCGGCGTCAACACCGCCAGCAGCAACAGGGCGATGGCCGCTTCCATGGCGCGTTTTAACTGAATGCTGGAGAGATAGCGCGGCTTGGCCATGAGCGAGAGCAGCGGGACGTTTCCAATGCTCGTGACATCGCATGCGGCCAGCCGCATGGGAAACATGTCGCCCACCAGGCGGAGGGGCACCCCCAATGTTTCACAGAGATGCGCGATTCGCTGGACGGTTTCGTAGTGCTGGTCGAGGGGAAGCGCCACATAGGCCTCGTCAATCATGCGTTCGACAAGCACTTGTTCGAGGTTTCGCAGACCGCCCAGCCAAGGGAAATCGTCCGATTGCATGGCGGCGGCGCGACCGGGGTCATCATCCAGAAACCCCTCCACAAGATAACTGTGGTGTTCGTCGCCCAGGAAGGCGCGCGCCAGGCGGGCGGCGTTATCGTTGGCCCCCACAAAGAGCACGCGGCAGACGTTGTAGCGGCGGCGCAACGCCATGACGCCGGGTCGCGAGACCAGGACAGCGGCCGGCATCATCACGAGCCCGCTCAACGCGAACGCGACGAAAAACGCGCGGTCGTATCCGCTGCGAAGGAAGAGCGCCAGTGCAAAGCCGCTTACCAGCGCCGTGATGAAATACACTCTGGTGACCGCGAAAAGCATGGCAGTCAACGATTCGCCGCGTCGCGACATATAAAGGCGATGATCGAATGCCGTGGCACACCAGATGAGTGCAAAGACCGCGAAATAAAGGCCATGAACACGCGCGGCATCCTGCCATGACTGATCCGGCCCCACCGTCACCCACACGGCGAATGCATACGCTGCCCCCAAACAACAGATGTCGAGCGCAATGCGCGCAATTGATCTCCATATCGAGTAAACCAGCATTAAAGCAATCCCGAAAAACAATGTCTCATGTCCATGGCCTGTATGACGGCGCAGTATGCGAGATCTCCGTTGCCGCCTCGGCCAGCGTCTGTTTGACCAGTTGCGCTGATTTTTCCGAAGGGCGAAGAGGCTTCTCATGTTCATCTTCGTGTTCATAGCCGTAATACAGGCGGCGGTTCTTGGCCATGTAGCCGCCCGGCGTACATCGCGCCCCGTTCAAGACAATTCCCATGACGTTCGCTCCGATCTCCTGCAATTCCTGAAGGCAGCGTTTCACCATCCCGACCGTGGATACTCCGGATCCCACCACGACAAAGACCCCGTCAACGAGGGGCGTGATCAACTTGGCGTCAGCCATCAGGAGCCACGGCGGGGTGTCAATGATGACGTGGTCGAAGCGTTCCGCGGCGAAGTTCAGGAACCTTGCCATGCGCCGCGAGGCCAGCCTGCCGGAAAGGGTGCCGGTGTCTTTTCCGGGACCCAGCACAAAGAGGCCCGGGACGCGCGCGAATCGGATGACCTGTTCGGGGCCTCTGGTTCTGTTCAGGATTTCCGCCAATCCCGGCTGCTCCTGCATGTCAAGACGTTTTTCCAGCGTGGGACGCCGATAGGACACATCAACAATGAGCACCCGGCGACCGGCGCGCGCCAGCGCGACGCCCAGATTGGTGGTCAGCGTGCTCTTTCCATCGCCTCGGGAAGGGCTGACCACCACAAAGGATTTTGCGCTCCCCATTTCCGGCCCGGGGTACAAGAGGCGCGCCAGCACCCGGCGGTATTCATCGGCCAGTATGGAAAACGGCATTTTTTCCATGGGGAGTTGCGTGTGGGCCTTTTCGGTCAGGCCATCCTCGCTGGCGTGGGGGATGGCGGCGATCACGGGCACTTTGGTCAGGCGCGCGAGGTCCCGGGAAGAGCGCACCTGCTGGTCGGCAAGTTCCAGGAGAAGGCCGACGCCGAATCCCACGCCGGCACTCATCGCCAGCGCCAGAAAAATGGCCATGACACGCGGCAGATAATTCGGGCCGGAGCCCGGCACCGTCACCGGGGCCGCGAGCCGGATGCGCGCCGGCGCATTGCTTTCCACGTTGATGGTCGCAATGCTGTTGCGCACGGCCTCCAGCGTCCGGCGCGTTTCCGCAGCCTTGCTCTTCAGGTCCTCCAATTGGGCAAACTGGTCCGTGGTGTTTTTCAGGCGTTCCTTGTAGCCTTCCGTCAGTTCCTTGAATTTGGTCGCGCGCGCCTGTGCTTCTTCGACTTCCTTCCTGATGGCGGCCAGTTGCAGCATCTTCTGGGTGCGCAGGGATTCGAGCGCCTCTTTACGAACAAGGAGTTCCAAGTCCGCCACGCTGTCTTTGAGGCTGTTGAGGCGGCGCTGCTCCACTTTGATTTGAGGCGAGTTTTCCTGTTGCGATTCGATCATAAGGGCGACATTGGCCTGTGCGCGGACCACTTCCTGTCGGAGTGTGGAAACACGCCCGTCGCTGCTTACCCTGTCCTCCACCCCGAAATCGTAGATGGGGGCGTCCTTTGCGGCGCTCCGTATGAGGCCCTCAATCTGGATCAATTGTGACTGGACTTCGCGTTGTTGATTCTCAGCCTTGGCGAGGTCTTCTTCCGCTTTGGCGAGGCGTTCGTTGTACAGTTGCCCTTCGCCGGTTTCCAGCGGTGTCTGCCCCACAATCGGCACGCCCAGCGAGGCCTGGAGATCGCCGATGCGTTTCAGTTGCGCATCGAGTTCGATCTGGCGCGCATCGCGTTCCTTAATAAGGGTTGCAAGACGGTCACTGCCGACAATCGCCTCTTCGCCCATGGCATAGTTCATGTACGCCGAGACAATCTCCTGCAATACGCGCTGCGCGGCGTCTTTGTCCGGCATGGTGCAGGTGATGGCCACGATTTCGCTGCCCCGCTGCACGCGCGCCGCCACGCGCTTCTTCAGGTATTCCAGGGGGTCGTTGGCGTTGGCCACATCCGGGAGTTCCCGGATGGCCGGGACGTCCAGCACCCGCGAGAGAATGGCGTTGCCGGTGATAAGGCTGATTTGGGTGCTCAGGAACTTGTCGTAGGGAGTCTGCATATCTTCCCGACTGAGCACGAAGGGGGCCGTGGCCAAAAAGCGCAACTCGACGCTTGCCGTGTAACCCACGGGCACCAGGAACCATGCCGCCGTGACTGCCGGGATGGCCACGCACACCGCGACAAGCACCATGACGGGGACGCGAGTCCAAAGGAAACGCTTGATGTCCATCATGGACCCGAACTGCGGCACACCACCGCCGGCCGCTTCAAGAATTACCGATCTGCCGTTGTCATTGAAACCCATAAGAAATAAGAACTCCTATCTTGCCGAACTCGGCGCAAATTGCAACGGCGAAGTCGCCGCTATGTTTCTGAGCGCATTGTCCAGGATCAGGTTGGTCCTGTCGGCCCCGCTCTTGAACAGCAGGTCCATGCGGTCCTTCATGTAATAAGCGTCATAGGCCTGTGTGTAGAGGCTCATCACCTGCTGCCCAAGGCTCAGGATCGGGCTGATGGTGCCTGTGGCCTGTTGCACAAACTCTCGCGCGTTCACCAGGCGTTTGCGGGGCACATAGATGACGTCGCCCGGCTCCAGCAGCACATCCTGGCCGGTCTTTATGATGTGACGGACGTCCGCCACCATGATTTTCGTTTCTGTTTCGTTGATTTCGCGGAGCAGCAGCACATGGCGCAGCCGCGCGGTGGACTCCTGGAAACCGCTGGCGAAGGCCAGGAGCCGCAGCAGGGTCAGCCCTTCCGTAATGGCATATACGTTGGCCCTGCCCACTTCGCCGAGCAGATAGACCAGGTTCTGGCTTTCCGGCACGTAAACGATATCGCCGGGCAGCACCCTGGCATCGGATGGATGGGGGCCGGAGTGTCGGAAATTGCGGAGATCGAAATCCATTACCTGACGTTCCCCGCTGTGCTCGCGAATGATGAAGGCCTTGACGAGCTGGCCCTGCCCGCCGATATACGAGTCGCCGCTGCGCTGATTCACCCGCATGCCGCCTGCGGCGGAGATCGCATCCAACAGGCTGATTGGGCGGGTGTAGGGGTATTCCGCCGGTCGGGCCACTTCACCAAGCACGGTGAACACCTTTCCTTTGGCGTCCATAATGGTCAGCGTCAGTTGCGGGTCCACATAAAGGGTGGAGTAGGCCTCACGGATGGCCTCTTCCGCCTCTTCCCGGGAAAGGCCCGCCACGTGCAGGTCCGGTATCATCTGCAGGGAGATGCAGCCGTCATAGCGTACCACCGTCTGCATGCTCAGTTTTTCATCGTCGAACGAACGGAAACTCAGCATGTCTCCCGGCGTGATTCGGTACGCCAGGTCCACATCCGGTTCAGGTTGTTCCGGCGGCGGGGAGTCCTGCGGTGCGACGCCCGCCCCTTCCTTGAGCGTCTCCGTGGGGACGACGACCGCTTCGCCGATGGTCTCGGCATCGGAGGCGCCTGCATTTTCGTTCAGTGCGTCCGGAGCGGGAGTGGTGGCGCACCCGGAAAGTGCGCACAACCCTAGCAGAAGCGCTCCCGTACAAGCCGTTGAAATGAATGCTCTTACTAACACCGCCCATCCTCCTCTCAATAATAGTGAATTTACACCCTTCCGATTTTGTATCGGTCAATACGCCGCAACAGGGAACTGTAACTTGTGTTCAGAAGTTTTGCGGCCTTGCGCCGATTCCAAAGCGTGTATCGCAATGTCGCTTCGATGAGCGACCGTTCCGCCTGTTCCGCCGCCATGCGGCGCGCTTCATTGAGTGACATGAACCGCTTCTCCACCAGCCCTGACAAGGAAGAAGCAACATCCTCCAGATTCCTTCTTCCATTGCCCCCCCCGTCACCCCTGTCGTTTTCCTGCCCGAAGAGCGCATTGTAAGAGCCGGTGGTGATGAATTCCTTGATTCGGCCGGCGAGTTCGCGCACATTGCCGGGCCAGGGCAGGGTCTTGAGGTATTCCACAACTTCCTGGTTTAATCGTTGATAGTCCTTGCCGAGCATTTTGCAGGCGTGGTAGTTGAAATGCTCTGCAAGCAGGGGAATATCATCCGGGCGCTCCCGCAGGGGCGGAAGGTCAATCACCGCTTCCCGGAGACGGAATGCAACGTCCGAATGCAGGCGCCCCTGGGCGACCGATTCATCCAATCCCATGTTTGCTGCGGCCACGATCCGTGCCTTCATCGTGATGGAGCGCGTCCCGCCGATCCGCATGAAGGGTTCTTTGTCCAGCACATGGATCAGTTTACTCTGCACGTACAACGGCACTTCCGAGATTTCATCCAGGAAAATGGTGCCGTCGCGGGCCAATTCAAGGCGTCCGGGACGGGAACTGTGCGCGCCGGTGAACGCGCCCCGTTCATGACCGAAAAGTTCGTTTTCCAGGATGCTTTCCGGAATACTGGGAAAATTGATCTTGATGAATGGCCTGTTGGCGCGCGTGGAACGGTTGTGAATCAAAGTGGCGACGATATCCTTGCCGGTCCCCGTTTCCCCTGTCACGAAAACCGTCAGGTTTGTCCGGGCCAATTCACGGATGAATTCGTTGATTTCGCGGATGCGCGGGTTGTTTCCCAAGAGTCGCTCGTGCATCGGCGTCATGATCTGCGCTTCAAACGTTTTGTCCAAGCACGCTTTAGCGGACACTGGAAATCTCCTCTTTCGATCGCGGAACGCAGCCCACGTCTCATGTTCCTTCTGCGATGGCTTACAATGCCGTTCTATGCGCAAGTCTTGTGCCAAAGAGATGACAAAACAACTCCAAGAAACGGACAATAAATTGTAAGTTTCTATATATCAATAATTTACGTTTCCGCCCTCATGTCGGTCGGCTGGAATCCCTTGAGTAAAATTGACCACTATGTCCCCTGATTTTGAAAAAGAGTTGGTCACTTCTGATAAACATTTATTGCCTGGAGATAAATGTTTATCACCCCCCGATCTCCCCTGTAGCGCGGTCAAAAAGCCCCGCCAGGCGGTATTCAATCAGGCCGCTCCTGAGGGCGCTGATTCATATCCGGGCACAGGTTTGTTCAATTTCGCCCGAGAAAACTATGCCCGTTACCGGAATCAATCCGTTGTTGGAAACTGAAGGTAGGCCACTGTGTCAAGTCCCACCTGCGCCAGACGGTATCCATGGGAAGCCAGCAATGCGCACGCATCACGCCATTCCATGCTGGACAGGTGTACATGCTCGAAATGCACAATCGCGGGTTTGATGAGACTGAAATCAATCATTTTGATCACTTCATAATCATAACCTTCGGTGTCAATCTGAAGCAGATCGAGTTTTTCCACCCCGTGTTTTGCAATCAAGCCCATAACGGTGATTGCGGGAACCTTTATCTCCTCAATGAGCGACTCGATGTTGGGGAGAACCGCTCTGTGTGCCAGGATCACATCCCGGCTCAAACTGCCAAGGCCCCGGATGTCGGCCGGAAGATTGGAAGCGTCGCGGATGGCATAAAAAGTGATTTCCCCTTCCTGTTCGGCCACGGCGGCCTGCTCGAAGCGCAGTTGAGGCTCGCCGCTGTAGTTGGCTTTGAGGCGTTGAAACAAATAGGGGACAGGTTCAACAAGAATTCCCCGCCAATGAAATTCCCTGACGTACGGGTGGATGGGATCGAAACTCACGCCGTCGTTCGCTCCGATTTGCAGAAAGAAGAAATCGCTGACCCGGGACATGCGGTCACGCAGCACCAAATCAAACACATCTATCGGCGCTATGGTGGTGTGTTCAATTTTCCGAATCATATAGCCGCGCGACATAAGGGCTTTTTGGATAAACCATTTGTACCTGTAAAGAAAACGACGCTTGGTTCCCATGACACAGCCGCTCCAAATAAAACTTGGCGATGCCCCTCTGATTCAGAATCTTTCCCATACTGCAGAATGAACGCCACAAAGATACACTTTGCCCGGAGCATATCTGATTATTGAGAGCGCATCAAATTCGTGGAATGTCGCGTCTGCGGGCAGAAGATCAAAGCCGTTACTGTCTGGAATTCTTTTTTTGACGCAAGATCAGGTATAATCCTGTTTGCGATAGATGGGGTTGATTTGTGGTATCCATTCGGTCTGAGGGGGTATCTCGATCCCTGCCCGGAAATGCGGCAGGAAGGATACGATAACCAGACCGCATAGCCGCCCCAAGAGCATAGGGGACCGCTTGGTGGCCGTATACGAACAAGTTCTGAAACAAGTACACAGAAAGCCCGGAGCAATTGCCGTCGCGCGCGGCACGGCATCACTCACATATGATGCGTTGAACCGGCACGCCAACCGCATCGCCCACTTTCTGTTGGCGCGTGGCATCGGTCCGGGGGATATTGTGGCCGTGCATTGTGGGCGCACCATCGAGGCAATCACTGCAATACTGGGGGTCCAAAAGAGCGGTGCGACCTACCTGCCAATGGATTCGCTCTATCCACGCGATCGTCTCGCATACATGCTTCGCGATAGCGGGACCAAAATATTGCTTACGGTCAGCAGTCTGACGGAAGGCCTGGCGGACACCCCCGCGGAAGTTGTCAGGCTTGATGCGTTGGCCGACGTGCTGCATAACCAAAGCGATATGGAACCTGGAACAGCCTTGGATGCGCGTCGCCCTGTCTACCTTATTTACACCTCCGGCAGCACCGGGCGCCCCAAGGGCGCAATCGTCCGCCATGACGCCTTTGACAATCTTATTTCCTGGTATGTGAACTATCTGGAGTGGCGACCTGAAGACGCGTTGCTGCTGGTTACGTCGGTCGCTTTTGACCTCACTCAAAAGAATATCTTTGCGCCTCTCGTGTGCGGGGGCGTCTTGTATCTTCCCGAACAGGAAGACTTTGATCCGCGAATGATTGTCCGCGAAATTGCAGTCACGGGAAGCACCATCATCAATTGCACGCCGACGCACGCTTATGCGATGGTCAACCGCGCCACGGAGGAGCAACTTTCGTGGCTCGACCGTCTGCGGCATCTGGTTCTGGCGGGGGAACCGCTGGATCTTTCCCGACTGCGACGGTGGTGGCAGCGCGAAACGTTTCGCACAAGTTTGACCAACTATTATGGACCCACGGAATGCACGGACGCCGTAACATTTTTCCCCATTTCAAACCCGCGCAAATTCGATGGGTATCCAGTGCCCATAGGCAGGGCTTTGCCAAACGTCCAAGTGCTCGTGCTCAATGACCAAAGGCAAGCCGTCGCACCTGGGGAAGTGGGAGAACTATATGTAGGTGGCCTTTGTGTCGCTGACGGCTACATCAACAAACCTGAACTGACCGCCGAACGTTTTGTCTCACTGGATATTCCCGGCACGCCTTGCGGACCGTGGTATCGGACCGGCGACTTGTGCCGTCTTGAGGGGGATAATAATCTTGTCTTCATAGGACGCACTGATCACCAAGTAAAAATCCGGGGTTTGCGCATAGAACCAGGCGAGATTGAAGCGGCGTTGCGCTCACTTCCGGAAGTCCACGATGCCGTCGTGGTCGTACACACGGTCGCCGAAGACGATATTCGCCTCGCGGCATATGTTATTCCTTCCGATGCAGAGTCGCCTCCGGTTGATTCGGAGATTCGCGCGGCCCTGCGGCAATGCCTGCCATACTACATGGTTCCTGCCGCCATTGTTTTCGTGGAATCATTTCCGATGACGACGACAGGAAAAGTGGATCGGAATTCTCTTCCCGTACCTGACTGGGGAATTTCCTTTGGAGACCGCGTATATGTGGCGCCAAAGACGGAGACGGAACGCGTATTGGCGGCTATCTGGCAGTCCATTCTTGGAATTGACAATGTTGGAATCACGGAAGATTTCTTCTCCTTGGGCGGGCATTCCTTGCTGGTGGTGGAGATGGCCATTCATATCAGAGACCGGTTGGGGGTGGACATTGCGTTACGCGATGTATTCAAGCGGCCTACCATCCAGGACCTCGCCCGACATGCAGATGCATTGCGGGAAAAGCATGGTCCGGAGAGCGGACCGATCTCCGGGCCTGCAGTTCAACCGGATATTCCGCCCCGGGACAAGCGTGCGCCGGTTCCGTTGTCTTACCCGCAGGAGGGGATGTACTTCCTGGAAAAAATGTCGCCTTCCCTCGTGGAATACAATGTGCCGCTTGTATTTGAATTGAACGGCCCGCTGGATGAAGCGGCTCTTGCGAGGTCCTTCGACGCGCTATTGCAGCGACATGAGGCTCTTCGGTCACATTTTGCAGAGTCCGACGGAATGGCCACACAGGTTGCGGACGCCTTTCGCCCGGGCCTTCTGCAGACCATGGACTTGTCACAAGAGGCAGAAGAACTGCGCCATGAGAAAGCCATTTCACGGGCGAAAGCGCTTGCTTCCTGTCGCTTTGATTTTTTCCAAGGTCCGTTGCTGCGCGCTGAACTTTACCGTCTGGACGACAAACGGTTTGTCCTGGCAATACTCATTCATCACGTCATTTTCGACGGCTGGTCGGAAAGTCTGTTTTTCCAAGAGTTGGCCGAGTTCTACAATGCGTTTGTTCAAGGGCGCACACCGAATCTCCCGAATCTTTCCGTCACCTATTTTGATTACGCAGCCTGGGAAAGGTCGGCGTCCGCACAACAGAGATTCGAAAAAAATCTGGCCTATTGGTTGGACTATCTTCGCGACTACACGCCCGAACCGATTTTTCTGAAGCGCCGGGCATCCAAAACTGAAAGCCCCAGGAGGGGCGGGCTGTTGAGCGTCCGACTGGAGCAACGGTTCACCAGCGCTCTTCGGGCGCTGTGCGGCAACAAGAAGACGACGGTGTTTGCAGTTCTTATGGCAGCATGGAAGGCCTTCCTGTTCCGCTACTCCGGCACTGAAGATATCGTGGTCGGTTTTGTGAATGCGGGCCGGTCGCGTCGGGAACTGGAGCCGATCATAGGTCTTTTCGCCAACACGCTTGTCCTGCGCACCACAGTGTCCGCTGCAATACCGTTTGAAGCGCTTGTGAACCAGGTGCAAGAGGGGACAGTCGCGGCGCTGGAACATCAGGACCTCCCCTTTGAGTTGTTGGTGCGGGAATTGGCCCCGTGTCGCACTGCGGATAGTGTTCCCCTGGTCCAGAGCATGGTTGCGGGACAGACCGTGCCAGGCGGCAAGTGGCGTTTTGAAGGCATCAATGTTACGCCTGTTGCCCTGCATAATGGCACGGCAAAACTGCCGCTGACGTTGCTGCCGTACGAAGAAGACCAGGGTCTGCGGCTCGACTTGGAGTATGCGGCGCATATTTTTGATGATGATGCCGCACACAGGCTCTTCAGGCACTTTCAGAATCTTCTGTGTGATGCGCTTACCGCCCCCGAAAAGCCTGTCGGCGAACTGGCGCTACTGGATGCAGAGGACCTGCATCTTCTACGGCAATGGCGCGGCGTCTACAGCGAGTATCCACGTGACGCTTCCATCTCGGAACTTTTTGAAGCACAGGCTGAACGGTTTCCCGCATCCATCGCTCTTTGCCAGGGAGAGGAAACCGTCACCTACGAACAACTGAACGCGCATGCAAACCGTCTGGCGCGCTTTCTCCGCAGCCAAGGCGCGCTCAAGGGCGGCCTGGTGGCGCTGTGCATGGAAAGGAGCAAGGAAGCCGTAGTGGCGGTCCTCTCGATCCTCAAGTCGGGGGCCGCCTATGTACCAATTGACCCCAACGAACCGGAAGCCCGGATGCGTCTGATCCTTGAAGAGACGCGGCCTGTTTTGATCCTGATGGACCATCGTTTTGAAGGGCGTCTTCCCGGCGATATTTGCCCGGTCTTTTCTTTTGACGGACTATCGGATGTCTTGTCGGCGATTTCTCCTGACAATCTGCCTGAACGGCCTGCCGCAACGGACCTGGCGTATGTCATGTATACTTCGGGGTCCACGGGCGTTCCCAAGGGGGTATGCGTAGAACACCGCAGCGTGGTCCGATTGGTGAAGAATACCAACTATGCGTCTTTTGGCCCCGAAGAATGCCATCTGTTGTTGGCGCCGCTTTCTTTTGACGCTTCCACTTTCGAGTTGTGGGGAAGCCTGCTCAATGGCGGAAGGCTTGCAGTGGCGCCGCCGGGATTGCTTTCCCTGGCTGAAATCGGTTCATTGGTGAAAAGGTACCGGGTCACGACCCTTTGGCTTACAGCCGGTCTATTCCACCAGATGGTGGACCATGACCTGGAGTCCTTGTCCTGTGTGCGGCAACTGCTCTCCGGGGGGGATGTCTTGTCCGTAGCACACGTCAGACGCGCCTTGCAGTTCTTGAGGAACACCACCTTGATCAACGGCTATGGCCCCACGGAGTCCACCACATTCGCATGCTGCCACCCCATGAGAGACCTCTCCGATGTCGGGGATACTGTTTCGATAGGCAGGCCGATTGCCAATACCTCAGTGTACATTCTGGACCAATCGCTTCAACCTGTCCCTGTTGGAGTAACAGGCGAACTGTTCATTGGCGGCGATGGTTTGGCGCGGGGATATCTCAATGCGCCGGACTTGACAGCCGAGAAGTTCATTCCGAATCCCTTTTCGGAAGAGCCAGGGAACAGATTGTACAGGACTGGCGACTTGGCGCGGTATCTTCCGGATGGGAACATTGAATTCTGCGGCCGTCGCGATAACCAGATCAAGATTCGAGGTTTCCGAGTCGAACCAGGGGAAATTGAAGCGACTTTGCTTCAGCATTCCGCGGTGAAAGAGGTTGTCGTGTTGCAGCGGGAACGTGTCGCTGGAGATAAATGCCTGACGGCCTTTGTGGTGCTGCAGCCGGGACAAATGGCGTCTGCTCATGCGCTCAAGGAGTACCTGGGGAAGAAACTGCCTGATTACATGATTCCTGCCGATATCGCGTTTCTTGACGCAATCCCACTGACCAGGAACGAAAAAGTGGACCGTCGCGCATTGCTGGCGATGCCTCTTGCTCCAGGCGTTTCGGAGGCCGTTTTCGCCGAGCCTCGAAACGATCTGGAAGCGCAGATGTGTCTGCTTTGGCGCCGGGTTCTACAGGTCGAAAAGGTGGGCATTCACGATAATTTCTTTGAAATCGGCGGACACTCCCTCCTTGCCGTTCAATTGCTGTGCCAGATCGATCATGAAATGAATATCAAGGCTGGCGTGCGTGATTTGTATGAAGCGCCTACCGTTGCCCGCTTCGTCGCTCGTTTGCCTCAAAGATCGGCGGCGATAGACGACACGCAAAGCGCCGTTCTGCGGGAGTCTCCGGCGATCACGTCTTCGGATGACTCGTACATCGAGCAACTTCGCGCGGGAAGCACAAACCCTCCGTTCTTTATGGCAGTTGGTGCAGGCACTGTTACGGGCCACCTGGGCCCGCTTGCCAGTCAGATGGATTCCAAGCAGCCTTTTTATGGCCTCAAAGACCCATGCGTGGATGAAGAACATGATTCTTTTCCTTCAATACCGGAGATCGCGGAACTCTATATCCAGTCCATTCGCAATATTTCGCCCCACGGTCCCTACTATCTGGGCGGCTGGTCTTTCGGAAGCCTTGTTGCTTTTGAGATGGCCCAAAAACTGAGGCAGGCCGGGGAAGAAGTTGCGCTGCTGGCATTGATTGATACGCCGGTACCCAGGCAAAATGCCGACATCCTTGAGCCGATCCTGCCAAGAATCTGGAAATTCGGTACTCTCGTGCTGAGCAAGATAGTCATTGTCATGCGCATGTGGCCCCTGGTTTGTGGGTATCTGCGAGACGGTGTAAAGGTGTCTCTGCGCAAAGTGACGGGAAGACCTTCCTGCAGAACGGAGGATGTGTCTTTGAGAACCTACTTGGAATGGGCATGGTTCGATATGCACGAACAATTTGCCCTGAAAGAAAGCGGTCTTGTAAAACCGCGCTTCAGGGATAAACGGCTATTTCTAATTGAAGATCCATTCGTGCGGCACGTGACAAAAGTATTGAAAGAAAAACTTGTCGCGATGTTGTCCTACGAATGCCGACCATATCCCGGTCGCATAACGGTTATCACCACCAGAGCCACGGCGGGAAAATGCACGCCTGGACTGGGATGGGAAAAGATCGCCTCGGAACCAGTCATGACTCACGTAGTTGAAGGGTCGCATGCAACGTTGTTATTGCACCCGTATGTATGCGAACTCGCGGCAGTCCTTCAGGCATGCATTGATCACTCCCACGAAGCATGCTGTTCCGTGCAGGCGAAAGGCGACCGTTAGAAACGATGTTTCCTTGGTCTTAGACCCGGCAGGCAATTATCCACGCGCAGAATTCTGAAACGACGCATCATGATTGATTAGAAACGTTCGTTTCGCACTCAACTCCACCGGCTTGAGCGATCCAAGCCAAGGCCCAGGCGCAGACATTCCAGATTCTTGGCCATTGCCATGACAGACACCAGCCGCCGTTCGATCCGCGCATCCTGCGCGCAAAGTGCGCAGGAGAGAAGATAGCGTATCGCATGTCTGCACCAGTTGCCCGCGCATAGCATCAGCCAAAGCAGTGTGCTTTTTGCGCGTATCCTCGACGCCAAATCTGTTCCCGAGAGATGTCTGCGAACATGGGGCAGATCGCGACCGAGCCTGACTGCGCGGCGGCGCAGGTTCTTATAGTCAAGGAGATGCGACTGGACCCGATGCGTCACCACCGCCCGTCCAACCCACATGCTCCTATGGCCAAGATTCCTGAGCCGCAGAACGAACTCGGGTTCCGTGGCCCAAAGGTGATCAAAGCGTTCGCCGCCGGAAAATACAATGGACCGCACCCAGAAATGACCTCCGCATGGCCATTCCCAAGGCGCCATCTCGATGTCCTCCTCGCCTCGGTCCACTCCTGACAGCGCCCACCAGCGGATACCGCCGCGCATAACCCAACTGGGGACATTATCCGTTGGAAAAAGAAGATGCACGCGCCCGCCGAATATCTGAAAGTCAGGGTGTTGCTCCACCGATGCGGCCACAGATTGAAACCAGTTTTCCGCAACAGTTATGTCGTCATCGAGAAAGGCGACAATGTCACCCAGATGACCCTCATTTACGGCGCGATTCAGGCAGTAACTTTTACCCTGCCGCTTTTCCGTAAGCCGGGTAATGGACAGTTTTTCAGCGAATGAGTCTATCACCTCCGCTGTATTGTCATCGCTCATATTATCAACGACAACAATTTCTATTTGCAGATTTTCCCTTATCGTCTGCTGGAGTGATTGAAGGGTCTCGAAAAGGGAAGCCGCACGATTCCTTGTGCAAATAACCACCGTTATCTGGGGGCGACTATTCATGGGTTGGCTGATATTTGGGTTATTTCGATTTTGCGATTCATTCCGGTTCCGGCCCCGGCCCCGGGCAGCAGCCGTCTTCAGTGCCCTCATCCGGACACCAGTAGTAGCCGCCGCTGTTGTAAAACTGGATCAACCGGAGCAGTTCGGAAAGGCTGATGCGCCAATCCTGGGGATTGTAATCACTTGCGTGGGGTGGGCAGTCCGTGTCCCCCGGCGGTCCCGGGGCATAGCCGTCTTCTGTGCCTTCCTCGCAGTGGAGCCCGCCGGAATTGTAGAACTGGATGCCCCGGAGCAACTCGGATAGGCTGATCCGATAATCGGCGTTCTGGTCGGCGGTGTGGTATTCGGGCAGCGCTCCCTCGCCTTCGACGCAGACGCCCAGCACGTCTGCCACGGTCACGACCGCTTCGCAGACGTCGGCGTTGCCCGAGGTATCCGTCACGGTGAGGACAACCGTGTTCGCGCCGATTTCCGCACATGTAAAGAAGTTCGGTTGCACGTCCATGGCGGCGATGCCGCAGTTGTCCGCGCTTCCGTCGTCCACGTCTTCGGCGGTGATGGTCACCGTGGCGTCCAGGTCCAGTTCGACCACAATATTCCGGCAACGCGCCACAGGCGGGGTTTCATCGTTGCTCAGAGCAAGCGTCACCGTCTGCCCTTCCTGGAACACGGGCGGATCTGCGCCCTGGACCACATGCGTCACGTGTAATACCGTCACCGTGCCGCTGCTTGAATCCCATGCCTTGAAAAGCATCGGGTTTCCAGGGTGCGCGCCGGGCAGTACCCCCTCTATCGGGTCCGCAGATTGCAGATAGACAGTAGCGGGCGTCGCGGAAGGAAATGCGTCAACGCGCCATACGCCTGCGCACAGGGCGCCGTCAAAGATTCCGATCTCGTCGCCGCTCGTTAAGGATGCGCAATTCACAACGGCATCGAGGAAGAACACGGACTGGGATTTGTCGGTGGGTTCCACGGGCTGGAATGGCGATGCCGGTGTTTCCAGAAAGACCGATACGGTAATGACGGCTTCCGCAGACGGTGCAGATTGCGCGGGCGTATCTTCCAGGCCCAGTCCCAACACCAGCCAGATGATGCAGACCGTTTGGACAGCAGAAATCATGACTTGCCCCCGTTGAAAGGTTGCGTCGCCTGGGGCGGCCTGGTTTCAACCCGCACGCGGATAAATCCGGCGAGGCCCTCGTCGGGCTGAATCAGGATACAGTCTTCCCACTTTCTGCCGAAATGCGCCGCTTCCTCCGGTATTGTCAGTGTGAAATCCAGCGTCCGGGCGCTGCCGGATTCCACCGTGACGCCGGTATCGTGTTTTAACCATTCATGGTGTGGCAGCAATTGGTATGATTGCGTCAGATATGTTTTTGGCGAATGCTTTTTATCCAGAAAAAGGGAGCCGATGACATAGGTATGGTTCACGGAACTGTTATTGTACAGGCGCACTGATGCGCGCCGGGGCATGCCGGGCTGGACATCCTCGAACAGCAGGGTGGCGGGTTCGAGCCCCAGGGGGCCATGGGGCGGGCGGGTCAGGCCGGTCCTGCTCTTCGTTTCAACCTGCATTCGAATGTCCACAGCGAGGCCAAGGCCCGGGCCTCCGTTTTGTCCAGTCACGTGAAGGGTGACCATCCAATGTTGATTGTAGAACTCTTCATCACCGGGAATGCGCAGGAACAGGTGACCGAATCCGGCGCTGTCGGGGGATACGGTAATCGCATCCTCGCCGAACCAGCACCATCCGGCATCGGGGATCTCGGCGTACCCCTTCTCCCAGCGTCCGCGCTCTGAGGGACGATGCGTGGAGAGCCGCCATGTCCGCGGTGCGTCGTCTTCGTTGAAGACCGTGAGGCGCAGTCCGGTTTCTGCATAGATGTCATAAAGTTTTCCGGGTTCCACCTCCTGAACCATGAATTGGGCCGGCGACACCTTAAGACTCGCCGCGCCTCCTGGCATGGAAGCAAGGAGTACAACAGAACAATAAAGTACTATTCTATTTGTGTATCCCATAAACCATCTGAACCTCGATTGTTCGCGGGTCCGGTCTGGTCCACAGCGCGGCATCCCTGTGGCCCGGGCCGGGCCAGCCGCTTGCATCACGGCACATACTTTGTGGCCGAGACAATGATCGAAAAACCCTGGCTTACCCCGCCGCCAATCGTGTCGCTGGTGGGCGTCCAGTATGTCAGCGAGATGGGCTTGGTGCCTCCTACCGCCACATTGGCGGCCAGGGCTTGGTCGGAGGTCCTCAGGGTAATGGACGGACTGGCCACCGTTACCGAAAATGCATTCGGGCCCGGGGACGGGGCCAGGGTCCAGCCTCCGGCGCCGTTTGTGGCGCGTATGGTCAAATTAATGGCGACGTTGCCGTTGTTTGTGGCCGTATACAATGCGGGGCCGGCCGTACTGCCCAGGGTAATGGCGCCGATGGTCCAGGTATGGTTGTCGAGCGATACCGAGACCGTTTCCGCCAACGACACGGTGACGGTGATGGTGTCCGAGGGCGCGGCCCAGCCGTGACCGGCAAGCCCGAGCACCATCGCACATGCGAGAAAGGTTGTTTTTCTCATGTTTTTTCCCTTTGTTTCATGATTGTCATATCTGTTTCACCTGGTTGTCATTCACCTTGTTCAGGACAGCCACGTGCTGTTCCTGGTGACAGGACTCTCCATGTTTTAAGGCACATGTTTTGATGCCGAAACGGTCACGGTGAATTCCTGGTTCACCCCGCCGCCGAAATGGTCACTGGTCGGCGCGCTGTAGGTCAGGTCAATGGTCTTGGTTCCACTCACAGCCACATTGGTGGCCAGGGTCTGGTCGGATGTCGTCAGGGGGATTGCGGGGCTGGCCAGCCCCACCGAAAAAGCGTTGGCGCCCGGCGAGGAAGCCAGCGTCCAGCCGCCCGCCCCGTTCGTTGCCCGGATGCTCAGGTCAATGGCCACGTTGCCATCGTTGGTGGCGGCATAGGATACCGGACCGACAGAATCGCCCAGGTCAACCGGGCCAATATTCCAGGTGTTGCTGTTGAGCGAGACCGATACCACTTCGGGCGTGCCCGTCAATTCGATGTCTGCCCGGATATTCAGATCATACGGGAGATTGTTCGCGGGGGTCAGTTGCGTAAATGAGGTCCCGTCGTTGCTGACCCAACTGCGTTGGTCGCAATGCCAGGTGTACCCGAAGGGAAGCACAAAAACAAACAGATATCCGGAGTCATATTGCACCTGAACATAAAAATCCGCACCCGCGGAGAATGATTGCGGGTTACTAAGAACGATCTCCTGGTAGCCTCTGCCTGTATTGGTGCCGGATTGGGAAGTCAACAAACCCGTTGGCGCGCTTCCACTCCAGCCGCTGAATATGGAAATCGTGTAGTTGGTTGTTCCTGTATAAGTGAAATAGGTCTTAACCCGTCGCAGAATGCAATCGGCAGGGGCTGTAAAGCGCACACATCCAAAATCATTCCCATTATATCCGTGAGTGGTTCCGGCTCCCATTTCATCGTAGCCGATGTGCGTGCCGCTGAGGGATGCGCGCGGCGTGACCGAACAGGTCATGTTGGCCGTGCCCGCTCCCGTAAACGTATTCACCATGATTCCCGTGATGTTGCCGTAGTTATCCCGCGAGTTCGGGGAGGTGGAATCGTTGAAAGCGCCGGCGCCGTTGGGATAGAGGTCGCCTGCGTCGCCCCGGTTGGCCTTTGTGTCCAGATGATTCAGGCCGTCCGCCTCCTCCACGTCCACTTTCTTCCACGCCACTGTATTGTTGTTTGGAACATAATCGTCCACATGGAGGATTAACGCGCCGCTGCCCGGCAGATACTGGTCAAAGCCGGACCCGGCTCCTCCAGTGCGCTTGTAGCGGTTGCAGACCAGAAAATACTCGCCATTCCGGTACTCATCGACTGGAATCAGCAGGACCGTCGGATTTTCATCATAGTTCGGCAGGGGTATGGCTGTCTGCGGACCTGTAATCACGGTGGGGGTCACCCAACCGAGCACCATCTTGCACCACGGATCGAAATGGGACGGCTTGGCGCCGTTGCTGCTCGGGCCACACCAGTTGCCGGTGCCCATCACCCCCCAGTGCCCTATCCCAAACGAGGAGTTATTCGTTGCATACAAATCCGGGAGGTTGAAAACATGGCCCAACTCATGGCAGAAGACCCCGATGGTGCTCAGGTTGCTGTAGTAGCGCTCCGGGGAGCAGAAATAGTCCTGAATTTTTACGCCGTCCACCGTCATGGCGGGGGACAAGTTCCAGCGGTGCGACCAGATGGCGTCCGCCGGCGCGCCGCTCTGCTCCTCTCCCTGGCCCTGGAAAATGACGCCGAAGATATCCACCCAGCCGTCGCCGTCTCCGTCGTAGGTCGCAAAGTTCACCGTGGGATTTGCGGCGTTGATGACGTCAATGATCATCTGCCGAGACCTCGTGTCGGTGCCCGGCCCGCCCGTATTGGCCCCATAGTAACTGCGGTTCTGCGGCAGATTGAACCATCCATAGACATCCAACTGCAGGGTGAGCGCCCCGTAGGAACACTCATAATAATAATCGCGGACGCTGCCCAGCGCGCCGTTCTGGTTGTAACCGGGGGTGTTCAGCAGATTGGCAAAATCCGATTGGGTGAAGGTGGTGGTCGTGTCGGCAAAATTGGCCAGGAGAATAACACCCTGCAGGGTGCCGGTCGGCGGTACGCGCTGGTTTGCAAGAAAGCCGATGGTCATTTCCTGCATGCGGGCTTCGGCCAGTTCGCCCACCGCTTTCATCCAAGGTTCGAGTTCGCGATTGAGTTCCGCTGTCCGAGGCGCGGCCCGCCCCACCACGGTGGCGGTCCGTTCAAGCGTCCCGTCGGCTTTAGGGCTGGCATAATACCAATAGCCGGAATCCCGATCTTGGACAACCAATTCTCCGCTGGGCGTCTCATGGTATGCATGGAACTCGTCACCGATCAGGGTCGCCTGGAATTTTGTGCCATCGGGCTGGGTGAAGGTCCACAGTTTGGCATTGGACGGCGCCCCCGACGCATTGCCCGAATAGAACCATATCGCGGTGAGGGCAAGCGCGGCGAATCTGCATTGCGAATGTATGATGCCTCCCCGCCGCCGTAGGGAAGCGCCCCTGCCTATTTTCAGATGGTATGCGGTCACGTGCTATGGAACCCTCAACTCATTGTACGCACCTTTATGCTCTCTACCCCCTTCATCTTACAGAGATTTTACACTTTATTGACAGAATTGTCAATAGAATACTTTTTTCAGGGGAGAAACCGAGTTTTGTGACCCCTTTGCGTTCGAGCATCCATCTTATTTTCGAGGATGTTTTATTTGATTTCGCTGAATAGCCCGTTTTGCCGTCCGGGTGAGGCATTTGCGAAACAGGCTTTTTTCACGGAACATCAGAAAAATTTCTGTCGGAAACAGCAAGCGTTTTCGATCGCAGGGTCGCTAAAAAATGCTCATTTCGCAAATGCCTGAGGTCCAAACGCATTGATTCATGGCCTTTCGATGTATTATGCTTGGACACATGTGCAAAGAAAAACGGCGCAAGCCCCCATTTTTTCAGCGGAAGACCGATGTGACGCTCATAGTGAGTACAATGTTCATAACGGCAAACCATACTTGTTCCGTGGAGGACCAGTGACATGAATGAGCAGCAATGGACCCGGCGCGCTTTTCTGGCCGCCACGACGACCACGGCCGCGGCCGTTATCACGGGCTGCAAAACCAACACGGCAAAGGTTGTGCCCGGAAAACTTTCCCCGAATGAAAAAATCAACGTGGCCGGCATCGGCGCGGGCGGGAAAGGCATGGGCGACATCATGTCGTGCCGGCACGAGAATATCGTGGCGTTGTGTGACCCGGACTGGAAACGCGCCGAGGAGGCCTTCTACAGACTTCCCAACGCGAAGAAATTTAAAGATTATCGGAAGATGCTGGACGAGATGGGCAACGAAATTGACGCCTGCACCGTCTCGACGCCCGACCATTCGCACGCTCCCGCCGCTTATCTTGCGATGAATCTGGGCATACACCTGTATGTGCAGAAGCCGCTGACGCATACCATCGCCGAGGCGCGGCTGCTCGCCAATATGGCCAAGAAGACGGGGGTCATCACCCAGATGGGCAACCAAGGCCACTGCGGTGATGGCGTCCGCGACCTTTGCGAAATGCTCTGGAGCGGCGCGATAGGCGAAGTGAAAGAGGCGCACATCTGGACCAACCGCCCCATCTGGCCGCAGGGCATGGCCGAACGCCCGCCCAAGCAGCCCATTCCTGAAACACTGGACTGGGACCTTTGGCTCGGTCCCGCCCCCTTCTGCGAGTACAACGAGGCCTATGTGCCGTGGGTGTGGCGCGGATGGTGGGATTTCGGCTGCGGCGCCATCGGCGATATGGCCTGCCATATCATGGATCCCGCCTTCTGGTCGTTGAAACTTGGCGCAGCCGATCATTTTACCATCGAAGCCATTACACAGGAGGGCATGACCCCGCTCAGCCCGCCGCTGAAATCCATCATCAAGTACGAGTTTCCGGCCCGCGCCGACATGGGGCCGGTGGACGTGTACTGGTATGATGGCGGCCTGATGCCGCCCCGGCCCGCGGGTGTTCCGGAAGACCAGAAACTGGGCGACGGCAACAACGGATCGCTGTTCATCGGCACAAGGGGCATCCTGACCGCCGGCGAATACGGCGGCGCGGCGCGCCTTCTGCCCGATGAGGTCATGAAGGACTACCAGAAACCCCCGCAGACCATCCCGCGCATCCCCGGCGAGAATCCATACCGCAACTGGCTCGACGGCATCAGGACCGGCGAGCAGCCGGCGTCGAATTTCTCCTATGCCGGGCCGCTGACCGAAGTCGCCAACCTCGGCAATGTCGCCCTGCTCGCGCAGAAGAAAATTACGTATGATGTAAAACAGATGCGTATCACAAACGACGCAAGCGCCAATACGCTGCTGAGCAAAGAATACCGCAAGGGTTGGGAATTGCCCGTCTGAGCGGTTGGCTGAGAGGCCGGAAGAAAAGACCCCGCCTTCGGGCGGGGTCTTTCGTGTTGGGGGAAAGCGTGCAAACAAGGACAAGGACAGCAAGGACAGCAGGGACGAAGCGGTACCGGACGGGTCAGACCAGTCGGACGGGTCGGACCAGTTGGACAAATCGGAAGATGCGGCAAAGTCACATCGGATCATAATCTCAATTCTCTTTGCGCAGTCAGACTGGACGGGACTAGACCGACTGGTTCGACTGGTCCGACTGGTCCGACAAACCAAAGAGGCGCCGCCTGCCCGGACCGCGCAGGCAGGACTTGCGGGAGTGCGATGGAGCGTGTATGCTCGACCCCGGAGTTTGGCGGCTGGGGCGCTGCAAGCGGAACTGCGCCTGGAAGAAAGGGAAAAAGCATGTGGCATCGCACGAAGACCTGGTATTGGCCTGCGGTATGGCTGCCGGTGTTGCTGTTGGCGGCATGGGCGGGCGCGCAGGCGCTGGATGTGCCGAATCCTTCGTTTGAGGAAGGCGGGGACAACCCGGCGGGGTGGAGGCTGTCCGGCGGGGCGGGCGCGTGGCTTATGGAGGCGGCGGAGGGGGTGCGGGCGGTGTCCGTGACGGGAGACGGACGACCGGGAACGAGTAACTACTGGTATTCCGCGGACCTGCCCCTTGAGCCGTTTACGACCTATGAACTGCGCTTTCAGGCGCGGCGCGTTGACGGCGGGTCGGGCGGTTGCGCCATCAGCGGGCCGGTGTTCTGTAACCGGGATTTGGGCGGGCTGACGCGGGAATGGCAGCCATATTCGTCCATCTTTGTCACTCCAAATGAGATGCGCACCGGCCAGCATTGGATTCGCTTCGGGCAGTGGGAGATGAACGGCACGGTCGCGTATGACGACATCTCGGTGGTGCGCGTTGCGCCGGTGCATCGCCGCATCAACGGCTTGACGCTGGGGGAGGGCGAGCGCGTTTCCAGGAATCGCTACGAATTCACGGCGCCCCTGCAAAGCGCCTGCGCCAACTATGCGCGTCCACTCGCCTATATCGGATGTTTCTTCAACACCAATCGCCTGATTTTCGGGGTGGACAGCATGCTGGTGTATTGTCATGAGATTTCGGGATTCTCTCAGACCGAGGCGACGGTGGAAGTGAATCTCGGCCATTATGTCAGCGGGGAGTTGGCGGTTGAGGCGGGCGCCGACGGGGAAACCTGGCGGGAACTGGGCGTGATGCACGGGGTCAGCACGGAAACCTTTGCGCTTCCAGCGGAGATGCTGCCCGCCAGAGCCGTATGGGTGCGGTTCCGGTCACAGTCCGAGTCGCGCCCGGGGCATCCATCCAAGCCGGGCTCTTTTCAGATTCACGGCTACACCTGCCGGGCGACGCTGGACGGTGATGCCGGGCAATCACAGGGCGCGACGCGCTTTGTCGCGGTGTCTCAAACCGACCCGAATCTGGAAATAGAAATTGTGGGCCTCGGCGATGCCGAACCCGGCGGCAGGAACGCGCTTGTCGCAAGGATCACACCAATGGAAGCCTTGCGGGCGCTGCACCCGACCGTGACCGTTTCATCATTGGACCATACCATTGAAACGATCCATACCGTTCACAGAACCGACGCCGACCGGGTGGAAGTGCCCTATGAACTCACGGCAACGGGGCCGAACAGGCTGGTATTTACGCTCGGCGATGGGTCGCCCTACCGGGCGGAGACGACGCTGGAGGTCTCTGTGATCCATGACAGTTCCTACGGGGAATTGCTGCCGGACAGCGGCGAAGACGCGGGGCTGTGGTGGTGTGCGTCGGGTTGGAAAGTGAGCCGGACCCGGCCACTTCCGAAGAATGCGGGGCGCGCCATGCGCATCCAGGCCGCACGCAACGAAACCGAGGCCGCGCAGGCGGTGATCCGCCCGGCGCGGTCCATGCGCGGGTTCCTGCCGACGGCCGGCGATTTGATCGGCCCCGGCGGGTCGGTCATCCCGGCAGAACGGATCGAGGTGCTGCGCGTGCGTTATGTGCCCGTGACGCGCCCCACGGACTACGTCGGCACGGTGGGGCTGTGGCCGGACCCCCTGCCGCCGTTCGCCGGCCCGATAGACCTCGAGGCGGACCACAATCAGCCGATCTGGGTCCGGGTCCATGTGCCGCGTGACGCGGCGGCCGGGCGCCACGCGGGCGCGATTCGCCTGCGCGCGGAAGGTTACGCCGCCGAGGTCCCGTTGGAAGTGGAGGTATTCGACTTCACCTTGCCGGACCGCAAGCAGTGCACGACGGCTTTCGGGTTCAGCGCCCCGCTCGCGTTTCGCTATCACGGGGTGACGGAAGAAGATGAGCGGCGCGCCGTGTATCGGTCTTACCTCCAGGCCCTCAGCGCACATCACATTTCCCCATATGACCCTGCTGCATTGGACCCGTTTCAGGTGTCCTGGCCGACCCCGGGCGACAGCGGGCCGTTGCGTCCCGAACAACTTGTGCCGCGCATTGACTGGGCGGCGTGGGACGCCGCCATGACCGAGGCGATGGACCGGTTTCATTTCAATTCCTTCCGGATTCCAATCGTCGGCCTGGGCGGGGGCACCTTTCACTCCCGCACGGAACCCACCCTGCTGGGCTATTCCGAAGACACCCCGGAGTATCAGGCGGCGTTCGCGAACTACTGCCGCGCCGTCCAGGATCATCTTCGCGAAAAGGGCTGGCTGGACTATGCGTATGTGTACTGGTTCGACGAACCGGACCCGAAGGACTACGAATTCGTCATGAACGGATTCCGAAAACTCAAGGAAGCGGCTCCGGATATCCCGCGCATGCTCACCGAGCAAGTGGAGCCGGAACTCATCGGCGGGCCGAACATCTGGTGTCCGATCACGCCGGAATTCGACATGGCGGCCGCCGAGGAGCGCCGCAAGGCGGGGGACAAGTTCTGGTGGTACGTCTGCACCGGGCCGAAAGCGCCCTATGTGACGCTGTTCATTGATCATCCCGGCACGGAAATGCGGGTGTGGCTGTGGCAGACCTGGCAACGGCGCATTGACGGCATCCTGATCTGGGAAACGAATTACTGGACCAGCAGCGCCGCCTATCCCGACCCCGATCATCCGCAGAACCCCTACGAGGACCCCATGGGCTGGACCTCCGGCTATGATACGCCGTCCGGCGCGCGCATCCCCTGGGGCAACGGCGACGGACGCTTCCTCTATCCGCCCGAAGCCGCCGCCGACGGCAACCCGCCGCGGCCTGTGCTCGACCCGCCCGTCGGCAGCATTCGCCTCGATATGCTTCGCGACGGCATCGAGGATTACGAATACCTCGCCATGCTGGCCCGGCTGATCGAACAGCACGCGGGGAAAATGATGCCCGAAGATCGCGCGCGGTTTGAGGCGCTGCTCGATGTGCCCGAAGAGATCACGGCGGACCTCACCCGCTTCACCATTGACCCCGAACCCATCACGCGCCGCCGCGAGCAAATCGCCCGCGCGATTGAGCAACTACTCGGGAACCGGCCCATCTTCCCTGAATTTTTCAGGGCAAGCCCGGACAGAAATTATCCTCCGTGCTCTCCCATGGGCAGTAGTGGTAGCCGTTGGAGTTGTAGAACTGGATCACACGCAGCAATTCGGAAAGGTTGATATGCCAATTCTGCGGATTGTAGTCCGACGCGTGCGGAATACAGTATTGTTGGGCGGGGTTGGGGCCGGGCGCATAACCATCCTCGGTGTTTTCCGGCGGCTCGGCGCAGTGATAGCCGCCGCTGTTGAAGAACTGGATCACGCGCAAGAGTTCGGATAGGCTGATCCGATTGTCTCCATTTTGATCCGCGCTATGGTATACCTCAGGTTCGCCTTCGTCTTCCCCTTCGCCTTCTCCCTCGCCTTCGCCTTCGCCTTCCCCTTCGCCTTCTCCCTCGCCTTCGCCTTCCCCTTCACCTTCCCCCTCGCCTTCGCCTTCGCCTTCACCTTCCCCCTCGCCTTCGCCTTCCCCTTCGCCTTCGCCTTCCCCTTCACCTTCCCCTTCGCCTTCGCCTTCACCATCCCCTTCGCCTTCGCCTTCACCATCCCCTTCGCCTTCCCCCTCGCCTTCGCCTTCGCCGCCTTCCCCCTCCGGTTCCACCTCAACAGCCGCCGCCATGACAAGGTGTTCCTGGTTGTTGTTATTCCATTGGAACCGGACATGCCGGGAGAAGAAACCGGGTTCCATTGCGCAGAAGCGGACCGTCGTCTCGTGCGAATGGCCGGGGGCGATATTGAGAAGGAATCCTGAGGTCAGCATGAACGGCGGGTCAACCGTGGCCACGCCAATGATTGGGGAATCGCTGTTATTGGTAAGGGTGAAAATGCCTGAGGCGCAGTCACCGATGGGCACTTCGCCAAGGTTCAACATGGGCGGCAGGACGAGCAAGTCGGGAGGCTCCGCCCCTTCACCTTCTCCCTCGCCTTCACCTTCACCTTCACCTTCACCCTCGCCTTCTCCTTCCGCGCCGGAGCAAGTAAAAACAGCGACGATCGTTTTGTCCGTATCCATGACGACCGTCAGTGGGTTTTCCGTACTGGTCCCTCCCGGCAGGTCGCCCTCCCAGCGCACGAAATAACTGTCAGGCGCGGTGTTTGTCGTGGTCAACACCACCTGCTGTCCCTCGAAGTATTCGGGCCCTTCGATGCTTGGGACGATGCAGCCGCAGTAATCGGGGGAGACGTAACTGGTAAGGACCTTGGCGTTTCTTGGAATCTCATTGGAATCGCCGGTCGCGCGGTTGCCATAAACGAAATTGAGGGACAGGAAGGGCACGGTGCAGGTGAGTCCTTCAATGCGTCCATCGCCATCATTGTCCACGAAGGGATCGTTGTTGAGGATGTGCGTCAATTGTTCCTCGGTTAATTCCGGGATGTTGGTCCCGTAGTAATCGTTGATGGCCCGGATATAGACCTGTGCGCAGAGGGCGTTGCCGATGTCGGTCATGTGCACGCCGTCGGTGGTCATGATGCTGGCGCGGGGTTTGCCCAGGTTATTAATGAAGATGCGGTGGCTGATGCGCCAGCCATTGACGCGCAGCGTCCCCTGGATAATTTCCGGCATCTGGATGGGCGTTTCGGCGACGGCGAAGGGGTGATCAGGGTCAGCCGCCAGTTCCCGAATCGTGTTGTTATATCCCACAATGGCGTCGTTGATGGTCTGTAATTCCGCCGGGGTGTAGTAGTTGCGGTCATCGGCGAAGATTTCCGGGCCTTTCAATCCGCCGTACACGGCAGCGGCGACGGTGTAGTTGGTATGGCAGTTCTCCGGCATGGGGTTCGGTCCGATGAATTCGGTGAGTTCCTGCTTGTTCAGGATGCCCGGGATGTCCGGCAGCATGGGCAGGGTGCCGAAGCACATGCCGGCGCCGGTCGCGGCGATGGCGCTGACCACGGTTTTGAAATCACTGTAAAACAGATGTTGCGGCCGCATGCCCCGCGCGTCGAGCGGGTCTATTTCATCAAGCAGGCCCAAAGTCGGAATCCCTTCCATGATGGTGCCCCGGGCCATGACGCGGTTCATGAAATCATTCGACCCCAGGAAGCCCACCACGAAGGTCGGGTTGTCGGCGACCAGAGCGGACAACAGGGAATGTCCCGCTTTTCCCGCCAATATCAGTTCAAGGTGATTGTGGTTCCAGCCGAACTGATACCAGGGGATTTCCTGGGCGATCTTCTGGAACGTGTCGTCCACGCTGACGCCGTTGTAGGCATAGACGTCAATCGTTCCGTAATTGGGGTAGTCCATGCGGCGCTGCTGGCCGATCAGGTTCATTTCCGTGAGCAACGGCAGCCGCAGCGGTGTGCCAATCTGATTCGCGACCAACACCGCCCAACTTTTGACCTGCGTGCGATGGTCGGACATGATCCCGCCCTGCGTGCAGATGGTCAGGCTGTCGCCCAACGCGCGAAGCCGCTCGAAACTTACCTCCTGGGCGAATACGGGCAAGGCCAGCATCACGATGATCATGCAAATGCTTGTTGTGGCGCGATTGAAAAACATGGTTCTCCCCTCTTCGCTGCAGCCGCGTTGACCGTTAGCCAAAACATACCCCCAATCCCGATTCCCTCTCAAAAAATTCACGATTTTACTATATTCTATCACCAAAGGGGTTTTGCAACAATAGAAAAATGACCGCAGATACCCGCCGAATATGTCGGGCGCGTCCATTATCTGATGTGTCGTTCCGGCGCTGTTCCTTGACATGGCCGCGTGTTATGCCCAGACTGATGGGGTGAGACACGGGGGATGCCGCCAGCGGCGCTTGGGCGCCGCGCGCAGAACCCGGAGAAGGAGCGTGATGTGGATAAACTTACACGAAGACGCTTTCTGCAGATGTCGTCGGCGCTGGGGATTGGCGCCGGATTAGGACAGACCCTGGTGTCGGGCCAGACCGCGGCGGGCGCCGCTGCGCATGAGGCGAAGGAGCAATGCATGAGACTTGGGATGGTGACCTATAACATGGGCAAGGACATGGATTGTCCGCGCCTGATCGGGTTCTGCAAAGAGGTGGGGCTGGAGGGGGTGGAATTGCGCACGACGCACGCGCACGGGGTGGAGTTGGAACTAAGCAAGGCGCAGCGGACGGAAGTGCGCAAGATGTTCGAGGATTCGGGGATCGTCATCGCCGGGCTGGGGTCCGTTTATGAGTATCATTCGAAGGACCCGGAAGAGGTGCGAGAGCATGTGGAAGGCAGCAAGGCCTATGCGCAACTGGCGGCGGATGTGGGCGCGCCGGGGATCAAGGTGCGGCCCAACCGGCTTTTCTCGGATGAGGACCCGGACATCACCTGCGAGCGCATCGGGAAGGCGATGGGCGAAGTGGCGCGGTTTGCGGCGGATCTCGGCGTGGAGGTCCGCATGGAAGTGCATGGCGGCGGCGGATCAGCGGACCCCGCGAATATCCGCAAGATGATTCTGGCAGCGGATCACCCCAACGCACTGGTCTGCTGGAATTCCAACACCGGCGAACAGGACGCGCAGGGCAGCATCAAGACCAATTTCGATTTGCTCAAAGACTGGATCGCACTGGTCCATATCACGGACATCGGCATTTACCAGTATCCCTGGCAGGAACTGTTCGATTTGCTGAAAGGCATCAACTACAGGGGGTTCTGCCTCGCGGAAATCCAGTACAACGAGCAGCCCGAACGCTTCATGAAATACTACCGGACACTGTTCGATCTATATACGGGACGCTATAAGTATCCGCAGGCTTGAAGCGGAAAACGCCTGGAAAGAATCGTCTGGATGACATCCCCCGGCGCGTGGAACGGATATGGGCAACGATGAAAACGTTACGGCAACGGTGGAAATCCAAGGTCTCCGGATGAGTCTTGACGTCACCGTGGCGTGCCTGCCGGGCATCGGACCGAAGCGCCTGGAACTGCTGCAAGCGCTGGGCATTTCCACGTTTCGGGATTTGCTCTTTCATCTGCCGCGCGCCTACCAGGACCGGCGGCACATCAGACCCATCGCCGACGCCAGGGACGGCGAGGACATCACGGTCGAGGCGGAAGTCGTGCGCGCGCGCAACATTCGACTGCGTGGTCGCAACTCAATGGCGGTGGTTCATCTGCGCGATGCGACGGGCGGGATGACGGCCACGTTCTTCGGACGCGGGTTCATGGCGAATACGGCGTTTCGGACGGGCGCGCGCGGCATCTTCACGGGCCGGGTGGGCAACTGCAAGGGGCCGTGCCTGAAGAATCCGGAATATGAACTGCTGAGCGGCGACCAGGAGGATGTGCTGAATACGGGGCGCATTGTGCCAGTGTACCGGCTGACCGAAGGCGTCACGCAGCGCATGCTGCGGCGCTGGGTGCGCCAGGCGCTGGACTGTCTGGCGGAAGTGGGGGAGACGCTGCCCCCGGCCCTGCTGACCGCCCACGCATTTCCACCCATCGCCGATGCATTGGTCCAGGCGCATTTTCCCGAGGAACTGTGCCAGGCCGAGACCGCGCGCAGCCGATTCGCCTACGAGGAACTCCTTGCCATCCAGGTGGGGGTGCTGCGGGACCGCGCGGCGCGCGCCCACGAGGAAAAGGGCTGGCGGCACCGGCTGGACGGCCCGCATCTCGCCGCTGTGCGGCAGGCGTTGCCGTTCCGGCTGACGTCGGCCCAGGAACGGGTGATCGCCGAGGTCTTGGACGACATGGCCTCGCCCCGGCCCATGCGCCGACTGCTGCAGGGCGATGTCGGTTGCGGGAAGACCGTCGTGGCGCTGCACGCCATTGCGGCGGCGGCAGACGGCGGTTTCCAGACCGCGGTGATGGCCCCGACGGAAATCCTCGCGGAACAGCACCTGATCCACCTGCGCGATATGCTGGAACCGGTCGGCCTCCGCATGGAACTGCTGACCGGGTCCATGCGCGGCATCAAGGCGGCACGCGACCGCATCGCCGCCGGCCATGCCGATGTGGTGGTGGGGACGCAGGCGCTGATTCAGGAAAGCACCGCGTTTCGTCGGCTGGGTCTTGTCGTGATTGACGAGCAGCACCGCTTCGGGGTGTTGCAGCGCAACGCCCTGTCGGAAAAGGGTCTGCATCCCGACATTCTGCAGATGAGCGCCACCCCCATTCCCCGCACGCTTGCCATCACCGTCTATGGGGCGATGGATGTCAGCGTGATTGACGAAATGCCGCCGGGCCGCCTTCCGGTGAAGACCCGCAGGATTCCCCCGGCAAAAGTGGAAGCGTTATACGGATATGTGCGCGAACAGGCCGAGGCGGGCCTGCAAACCTGCATTATCTGCCCGCTGATCGAGGAATCGCAACGCCGCGACGACCTGACCCCGCTCTTCCGGCATTACGAAGACCTCTCCGCAGGTCCGTTCCAAGGATTGCGCTGCGCCCTCATCCACGGTCGCCTCGACGCCCTGGAAAAGGACCAGACCATGCGCGCATTCAAACGCGGCGAGATTGATGTTTTGTTCAGTACTTCGGTCATCGAGGTCGGAATTGACGCGCCGAAAGCGACGACGATGATCATTGAAGATGCAGGGCAGTTCGGTTTGACGCAACTGCACCAATTGCGGGGACGCGTGGGGCGCGGCGCGGATCAGGCGCACTGTTTTCTTCTGGGCGAAGCCCGCACGCCGGAGGCGAAGAAGCGCCTCGAAATCCTGTGCGCCAGCGCCGACGGCTTCCAAATCGCCGAGGCGGACCTGGAAATGCGGGGGCCGGGCGAATTCTACGGTGTGCGGCAGGCGGGCCTGAGCGATTTGCGCGTGGCCGATCTGATCCGGGATGTGCGTCTGCTCGACCGCGCCCGGCGAGATGCCCAGGCATTGCTGGCGGCAGACCCGGCATTGTCCGCACCGGAACACCAGGCCATCGCCCGCGCCTCGGCGCGTTTTGCCGGCCTCATCGCATGAGCGCGTATTTCAATTGACCCATCATCCGAAAACCTGTTAGGATTCCGCACAATCAATGCTTTGAGAACGGCGGGGGAAGTTTTTTCGGCGAACCGCCCTTGTACAGCGGTCGCGACAGTGGATGGGATATGGCAGGCAGGAACAATGAGCGGCTGACGGAACGTTCGGCCGATTTTGAAAGCCTTGTGCTGGAGCATATTGACATGCTCCATGCGGTGGCCCTGCGCCTTACCCGCAACAAGGCGGATGCGGAGGATCTGACCCAGAACGCCCTGGTGAAAGCGCTCCGGTTCCATGACAAATTCAAGGAAGGCACCTACATCAAGGCGTGGCTGCTGACCATCCTCCGCAACACCTTCATCAACGAGTATCGCCGCAAAGCCAGGCGGCCGTCCGTGGTGGAATTGACCGGCGCCGAGCCTGCCGAGGAACGCAGCCCCGATCGCGAAGTGCCGATTGGCATCACCGGCGACACCCGCGAAGGATTGATGGAACTCCTGGATGACCGCGTCAAGAAGGCGATTGAAGCCCTGCCCGAAGATTTCCGGGGCGCGGTCATCATGGCGGACCTGGAAGACATGTCGTACAAGGAAATCGCAGAAGCGATGGGCTGCCCGCTGGGCACGGTCATGTCGCGGCTCTATCGGGGGCGCAAACTGCTGCGCGACATTCTCGGCGATTACGCCAGGGATCGCCGCCTCGCCGGCGCAGGCAAGCCGGAATAGGCATGTTCAATACCCCTGCGCGGCGATGACGCGGCCCCGGCAGGGCTTGCCTGTAATCATGCAGGGGCCTTCCTCATCCGGGGCATCGAAGGGAATGCAGCGCACGGTGGACCGCGTGTCCTCCTGAAGTCGTTCCTCCACTTCCGGATTCTCGTGGTCGAGGAAGACCCGGAAAAAGCCGCCCTGCTCCACGCGCGCCTTGTATTCTTCGTAAGAATCAACCGTATAGGTGCGCTCTTCCATGCGTTTCCTGGCGGTGTCAAACAGGTTTTGCTGGATATCCGCCAGCAGCGCATCCAGTTGTTCCCGCAGCGTCCCGGCGGGCAGCGTGACCTTTTCGCCCGTGTCACGGCGCGCCGCCACCACCGTGCCGGCGGCGACATCGCGCGGGCCGATTTCCACCCGCACCGGAATCCCTTTCAGTTCCCACTCATTGAACTTGTATCCCGGTTTGTACTGGTCGCGGTCGTCAATGCGGCAGAACAGCGGGTCCCAGTCGCGGGTGATTGCACGCGCCGTGTCAAGCACCAGTTTTTTTTCCGCATCACTGCGCCAGATGGGCACGAAAACCACCGGAGTCGGCGCGAGTCTGGGCGGGATGACCAGCCCGTTGTCGTCGCTGTGGGTCATGATCATGCCGCCGATCAGGCGCGTGGACACGCCCCAACTCGTCGCGTACACGTATTTCAGTTCCTTGTCCTTGTCCTGGAACTTCACGTCAAAGGCCTTGGCGAAATTCTGGCCGAGATGGTGCGAGGTTCCCGCCTGCAACGCCTTGCCGTCCTGCATCATCGCCTCGATGCAATACGTGTGCAGCGCGCCTGCGAACTTTTCGCGTCTGGTCTTGCGCCCCACGATCACCGGCATCGCCAGGTATTCCTCGGCGAAGCGCCGATAGACATGCACCATGCGCACCGTCTCCTCTTCCGCCTCCTCGTGCGTGGCGTGCGCGGTGTGGCCTTCCTGCCAGAGAAATTCCGTGGTGCGCAGGAACAGCCGCGTCCGCATCTCCCAGCGGCAGACATTCGCCCACTGGTTGATCAGGATCGGCAGGTCGCGATAGGAGGATATCCAGTTCTTGTACGTGGACCAGATGATGGTCTCCGAGGTCGGGCGAATGGCCAGCGGCTCTTCCAGTTTTTTCCCGCCGCCATGCGTGACCATCGCGCATTCCGGCGCGAAGCCCTCGATGTGCTCGGCCTCTTTTTTCAGGAAACTCTCCGGAATGAACAGCGGAAAATAGGCGTTGACGTGGCCCGTTTCCTTGAACATCCGGTCCAGATGCTGCTGGATTTTCTCCCAGACGCCGTAACCGGTCGGGCGGATCACCATGCAGCCCTTCACCGGCGAATACTCCGCCATCTCCGCCTTCAACACCACATCAATGTACCACTGCGCATAATCCTCAGAACGTTTCGTGATGCCCTTCGCCATGATTGCCTCCAACTGGACAAGGAATTGATGAGATGCTCAAAAACTTGACAGGTCTCGCGATTTTTCCGTTCGCAAATTCGTTGCATTTCAGCCGACTGGCGTACAACGGGAAATGTTGTGTTCCCAATCCCCCTTGGAAGGGGGTGGCACGCAGCGCCGGGGGATGTAAAAGGCAATGTAGTGCTCCACGAAAATCCATGTCATTCCGCTAAAGTGTTACGCAAATTCTAAAAAACCACACGATAATCTTGAGTGAAATTCGCCCCGCCTTCGCCAAGGCTTCGGCGTGGCACGCCCCCCGCCGACATGCAGCCCGCAGCGCAACGCGCACGGGATTGCGTGCGGCGCATGATAGCACAGATGTTGCCGTTCTCTCCATGTCCGGTTGACTCATGCGTCTGTCAGTCTTATGCTGTATATGAAGGCGGAACGCCCACACTGTTGTTCTGGAGCACAGGCTTCAGCCTGTCGGGATGCAGGCGGGCTTGCCGCGCCGAAGCCTTGCCGAAGGCGGAATGCTTGGGTCATTGGGGCAGCAGCCGGGACGAATTTCAGGGGAGACGGCGCATATGTGGAAACGATTCGGAATGATCGCGGCGGTGATATGCGTCGCATCGGCGGGGGCGTGGTCGGATTCAATTCTTATTGACGGCAAGGTGTACACCAACGTCAAAGTCTATGAATCAGGTACGCGCTATTACGTCCGTCTGCCGGACGGATCCTCAATCAGTGTGGGCAAAGACCGGATAGAGAAAGGGGACGTCGTTTTTGGTGATGGTCCGCCGCCAAAGCCCCGTGTCGCGCCGCCCCCCGCGCCGGAGCCGACCCCGGAACCTGCGCCGCCCCCCGCGCCGGAGCCGACCCCGGAACCAGCGCCGCCCCCCGCGCCGGAGCCGACCCCGGAACCTGCGCCGCCCCCCGCGCCGGAGCCGACCCCGGAACCTGTCC
>CALEDJ010000048.1 GCA_937951485.1 uncultured bacterium | reverse complement strand
CATTGCACCGCGGGAGCGGTGTAACGAGGGAGAAATCTCCCTTGGAAGGGGGTGGCGCGCAGCGCCGGGGGATGTTATTCATAAGAATGCCGCCCGGTATCATCCTATTGCCGGGGCGTTGCCGTCGAGCACTTTCAGGATTTCCTTGACATCGTCCCAGACCTTGCGCTTTTCTTCCTTGAAGCGTTCCGGGTTGGGTTCGAACCTCAGGATATAGGCCGGGTGATAGGTGACGCGGAGGGGGATGCCGTGGTAGGCGTACCATCTGCCGCGGAGGCGGCCGATGGGCGTGGTGTTCTTCAGCAGGGTCTGCGCGGCGATGCGCCCGAGCGCGCAAATCACCTTGGGTTGGATGATTTCCAACTGGCGCAGCAGGTACGGCTCGCAGTAAAAGACCTCTTCCGGGCTGGGGTCGCGGTTCTCCGGCGGACGGCATTTGATGACGTTGCAGATATAGACGTCCTCGCGGCGGCGTTTCATGCCCTTGACGATGATGTCCGTGAGCAGTTGGCCGGCGCGGCCCACGAAGGGCAAGCCCTGGCGGTCTTCATCCGCGCCAGGCGCCTCGCCCACAAAGACGATTTCCGCGTTGGGATTGCCCACGCCGAAAACCGTCTTCGTCCGGTTGCGGCATAGCCCGCACTTCGTGCAGGCGCGCACTTCGTCCTCGACTTCGCCCAGCGCCGCGAGCCGTTCCACCGCATCGGGATATTCCAGTACGCCCGTTTCCGGCATATCCTGCGGCGGCCGGGGCATGCGCACCCACTCCAGCATCTCCGCCACCTCCGGCGAAACGAGCAACTTCCCCCGCGACCGACGCGCCTCATTCTCTATCAAGACGCGCACGTCACGGAGTATCGTTCCCAAGGTCTCTTTGTCCTTATTCGACATCGTTGCGCCTCCTTTGCCGCGCTATGATAACACCCCGGAAAAACGCAGGGAAATGGATTGATTCCTTTATGTGGATGGGATGCGCCTGCTCATTTCGGAAACTTTGTCGAGGATGAGATCAGTCAGGTTCGGTGTGGCTTCAGCGGAGACCAGGCACAGTATGATACGGGGCGGACGGCTGCTAATTACAATCGGCATAGTGTTATTTTTTCTTCCAAAAAAAAGATTATGGTAAAAAACAAATTTCTTGTGTATAATGGGATAAGCAGGAGTTTCTTGAATGATTCAGAAAGGGAGGTGAGAAAGCAACCGGGGACAGATTTGCAGGCAGGGATTACGAAAGCATTCAAAGTATCTTTAAGGAGGTGGAACACATGAAAGCGAAAGGCTTTACGCTGATTGAACTGCTGGTGGTCATTGCCATCATCGGTATTCTGGCGGCCATTTTGCTGCCGGCGCTGGCGCGGGCGCGCGAAGCGGCGCGGCGTTCGAGTTGCCAGAACAATCTGAAACAGATGGGGCTGGTGTTCAAGATGTACGCCAATGAAAGCCAAGGCGGGAAATATCCGACGGTCATGCAGTTTAGAGTTGTGCCTTCCGTGGATTGCGACGCAGGATGGACCTCAGGTCTTCACTCGAGTCTATGGCCTGCGCACCCGGGAGCTGCGGCATCCTATTTTCATGCGTATATCCCGCAGATCTACCCGGAATATCTCACTGACCACAATGTCTTGATATGTCCATCGGAATCGGAACCGGGCGAATTCGTCAATCCTGCCACCGGTGAGAGCATTCTCGGCGTGCCGTGTCGTAAATATGGTCTGCCAAACAACGGGCCAGCTGCCGGGCAACCCGCTGCCGACGAATCCTATTACTACGTGGGTTATGTATTGGACAAGGCGGATTCGCGTGATATTCCCGCCGATTCCTATGGTTTCCCCGGCGAATTCATTTCGTTGCAGGTCGCTGAGTTGCTCAGTGATCTTGGCCGCGACAAGCCGTTCTCTTTGGCGGACAATGATTACAGGATGTCCACTGGCGACACGATTTACCGATTGCGGGAAGGCATCGAGCGGTTTCTGATCACCGACATCAACAATCCCGCGGCATCCGCGAAGGCGCAAAGCGAGATCGAGATTTCTGCCGATTTGGTTTCCACGAATGTCGAGCAGTACAACCATGTGCCGGGTGGCGTCAATACGTTGTACCTCGATGGTCACGTTGACTTCAGGCGCTATCCCGGAGAAGGTTGGATAAGCCGGACCATGGCGATCACCATCGGCATCGCAGGATAACCCATCCAACAGTTCAAGAACTGACAGAAGCCATCGTCGAAACAAAGCGGGCTCCGCGGACAAGTCAGCAGAGTCCGCTTTGTTCATTCTGTACACAAATCTCCCATCCATTCGCAAAACCGCCGCAGAAACCGGTAGAATGCGTTTTTCAACACGGGTCATGGCACATGCATGAATTCAGTCTTGCGGAGCGCATTCTTGAAAGCGCGCTCGGCGCGGCGGCAGCGCACGGCGGGCTGCCGGTGGAGCGGATCGTCGTGGAGATTGGCGCGCTGCAACAGGTTGTGCCGGAGGCGCTGGCGTTCGCGTTTGATGCGGCGAAAAGCGGCACGCCGGCGGAAGACGCCGTGCTGGAATGGCGCGAAACCGCCGCGCTGATCGCCTGCGAATCGTGCGGCAGTGAATTCACGCCGGAGGACATGTTCTGGATGTGCCCGTCCTGCGGTGCGGCGGGCGGCAGGGTCGTGCGCGGCGAAGAACTCATCATCCAGAGCGTGACCCTGCGCGAGACATTGCTGGAGACGCGGGAAGTCGAACATGGAAATTAAACTGGTCCAGAAGGTGATGAAGGTCAACGACGAGTTGGCGCAGGGGGTGCGCGCGCGGCTGCGCGCGGCGGGGGTAGCCTGCGTCAACATGATGAGCGCGCCGGGATCGGGCAAGACGTCGCTGATCGAGGCGGCGTTGCGGCATTGCGGCGGATCGCCGCGCATCGGTGTCATCGAGGGCGACCCGGACACGACGCTGGACGCGGAGCGCGTCGCGGCATGCGGCGCGCCGGTCGTGCAGATCAACACCGACGGCGGCTGTCACCTGGAGGCGAACCTCGTGGGGCGCGCCTTGGGCGACCTGGACCTGGACGCCCTGGACATCCTGCTGATCGAAAACGTGGGCAACCTGGTGTGTCCGGTGGCCTTTGATTTGGGCGAGGACAGGCGGGTCGCGGTGGTCAGTGTCACCGAGGGGCACGACAAGCCCGCGAAGTATCCGAAACTCTTCCGAGGGGTGGACCTGGTGGTGCTGAACAAGGCGGATTTGCTGCCGTATGTGGATTTTGACATGGTGTTCTTCCGCGATACGGTGCGGCGGCTGAATCCCGGCGTGTTGATTCTGGATGTATCCTGCCGGACTGGAGACGGCGTGGACGCCTGGGTCGCCTGGCTCCGGGAGACCGCGGCGGTTGCGGATAAGGGGAAGGCGGGTTGAATCCGGTACGGCTGCGGGCGCATATCCGGGGGGCGGTGCAGGGGGTCGGGTTCCGTCCCTATATCTATTTGCTGGCATCGGAGTTCGGCCTGTCGGGTTTTGTAATCAACACCCCGCAGGGGGTGGTGGTGGAATCGGAGGGGGAGACGGCGCAGGTGGAGGCATTCCTTCGGACTTTGCCAGAACGCCGGCCGCCCCTGTCCCTCATTGACCGCATCGAAATCGAACATATCCCGCTGCAGGGCGGCCACGGTTTTGAAATCCGCCAGAGCGAGGCGTCGGGGGACCCGGCGGCGTTGATCATGGCCGACATCGCGACCTGCGCGGATTGTCTGCGCGAACTGCGCGACCCAGCGGACCGGCGCTATCGTTATCCGTTCCTGAACTGCACGCATTGCGGGCCGCGTTTCACGATTCTGGAGCGGCTTCCCTATGACCGGCCCAACACCGCCATGAAACGCTTCGCGATGTGCGCGGTCTGCCGGGCGGAATACGAGAATCCCCGCGACCGGCGCTTTCATGCGCAGCCGGTGGCGTGCCCGGCGTGCGGGCCGCAGTTGGCCCTCTGGGATGCCGATGGAAAGACGTGCAGCGAGCGGGACCAGGCGCTGGCCGAGGCGGCGCAGGCGATTCGTGACGGGCGCATCGTCGCGGTGAAAGGATTGGGGGGATTTCATCTCATGGCGGACGCGCGGAACCGCAACGCGGTGCTGCGCCTGCGCGCGCGGAAACGGCGTGAGGAAAAGCCGTTTGCCATGATGTATCCCCATCTGGACCGCGTGTTGGAGGACTGCGTGGTCGGCGACGTGGAACGCCGTCTCCTGGAATCGCCGGAATGTCCCATCGTGTTGCTGGCGCGTCGCGCCGATGCCACGGCGATTGCCGAAGAAGTGGCCCCCGGCGCGCCGCGCTTCGGGGTCATGCTCCCCGCCACCCCGCTTCACCACCTGCTCATGGAGGCGCTGGGCTTTCCGGTCGTGGCGACAAGCGGAAATCTGAGCGAAGAGCCGATTTGCATTGACGAACACGAGGCGCGTCGCCGGTTGGGGGGCATCGCGGAGTGTTTCCTGGTGCATGACCGGCCCATCGTGCGGCATGCGGACGATTCCATCGCGCACGTCGTGCGCGGGCGGGCGGCGCTGTTGCGGCGCGCGCGGGGCTATGCGCCGTTGCCGGTCCGCGTAGGCGAAGACGGTCCGCCCACGGCGGCCTTCGGCGGGCACTTAAAAAATACTGTGGCCGTGTCGAAGCAGGATCGGGTTTTTCTCAGCCAGCACATCGGCGACCTGGAAACGACGCAGGCGTTCGACGCGTTTCTCGAAGCGGGGGCGGCGCTGCGCCGCCTCTATGCGATTGATCCCGTGCTGGTCGCCTGCGACAGCCACCCGGATTACCTGAGCGCGCGCCATGCGCGCGGCCTGGGCCTGCCGGTCGTCGAGGTGCAGCACCATTACGCGCATGTCCTCGCCTGCATGGCGGAGCATGGCCTGCCGGGGCCGGTGCTGGGCGTGGCGTGGGACGGCACGGGCCATGGCCCCGACGGCACGGTCTGGGGCGGCGAGTTCTTGCGCGCGGAGCGCGGCGGCTATGTCCGCGTGGCGCGCGTGCGTCCGTTTCCGCTGCCGGGCGGCGACGCGGCGGTGCGCGAACCGCGCCGCGCGGCGCAGGGACTTCTGTATGCCCTGTGGGGCGGCGATGCGGTGGACTGCGCGAATCACGCGCCGGGGCGCGCGTTTGAGGACCATGAACGCAAGGCCGTCCGACGAATGCTGGAACGCGGGGTGAATGCGCCGATGACCAGCAGCGCCGGCCGCCTTTTCGACGGCGCGGCGGCGATCTGTGGTCTGCGCATGCGCAACGCCTACGAGGGGCAGGCCGCCATGCTGTTTGAGTACGCGGCGCGGCGCGCCGGACCGCCGCAGGGAAGGTACCGCCTGTCTTTGCGCGAAGCGGACGGCCTGCTTGAACTGGACTGGGCGGCGATGGTCGCCGCGATTGTCGAGGACGCCGCCGCGGGGCGCGCAGTGGAAGCGATCGCCTCGGAGTTCCATGACGCGCTGGCGCGTGGTATTCTTGAGGTGGCGCGGCATGTCGGACTGCCGGAAGTTGTACTCGGCGGCGGATGTTTCCAGAACGCGTTGCTGACGGAATGGACCGCCGACAGGCTGGAAGGCGCCGGATTCCGTGTCTTCTGGCCGGAGCAGGTTCCGGCCAACGATGGCGGCATCGCCTTGGGACAGACCCTGCACGCCATGCGTTGTGCGCAAACGTAGCATGGCCGTCCCGGCCATGAGGACACATGGGCGGGACGCCCGTGCCACGATGAGAAACTCAGGAGGATGAATATCATGTGTCTTGCAGTCCCGGGCGAAGTATTGACGATTGACGAAAGCGATCCATTGCTGCGGCAGGCGCGGGTGAGTTTCGGCGGCGTGGTGCGGGAGGTCTCGCTGGCGACACTGCCGGAGGCGCAACCCGGCGATTTTGTGCTTGTACATGCAGGGGTGGGCATCAGCGTCGTGGATGCGGACGAAGCGGCGCAGTTGCTGGAGGACCTGGAGCAACTGGCCGAACTGGAATCGCTGGAGGACGGCGGCGCGTGAAATATGTGGACGAATACCGCGATCAGCGCGCGGCCCGGACCTTGGCGGACGCCATCCGGCGCACCGTCACGCGGCCGTGGACCCTCATGGAGGTCTGCGGCGGGCAGACGCATGGCATCGTGAAATTCGGCATAGACACGCTGCTGCCCGACGGGGTGCGGCTGGTGCACGGGCCGGGCTGTCCGGTATGCGTAACGCCGGTGGAACTGATTGACAAGGCGGTGGCGCTGGCGCAGCGACCGGAAGCAATCCTCTGCACCTTCGGCGACATGATGCGCGTGCCGGGCAGCGCCCACGATTTGCTGTCGGTCAAGGCGCAGGGCGGCGATGTGCGTATGGTCTATTCGCCGCTGGACGCGGTGACCATCGCGCGGAAGAACCCCGACCGGTCCGTCGTGTTCTTCGCGGTGGGCTTCGAGACGACCGCCCCGGCCAATGCGCTCGCAGTGCGGCAGGCTGCACGCGACAATCTCGGCAATTTTTCGATCCTTTCCGCGCATGTGCTGGTGCCGCCCGCAATGCGGGCGATCCTGTCCGCCGAAGATTGCGCGGTGAACGGATTCCTCGCGGCGGGGCATGTCTGCACGGTGATGGGTTACAGGGAATACGAGCCGATCGCGCAGGAATTCCGCACGCCGATTGTGGTGACCGGCTTCGAGCCGGTGGACATTCTGCAGGGAATTCTCCTGTGCGTGCGGCAGTTGGAACAGGGCCGCGCAACGGTGGCAAACCAGTATCGGCGGTCCGTAACACGGGAGGGAAATGCGGCGGCGCAGGCGCTAATCCATGAAATCTTCCAGGCATCCCCCCGGAAATGGCGCGGATTGGGCGAGATTCCCGACAGCGGCCTGGCGTTGCGCCCGGAATACGCCGCATTTGACGCGGAACAGCGTTTCGGCCTTGCGCATCTCGCGGCGGAGGAATCCACGCGTTGCATCAGCGGCGACATTCTGCGCGGCCTGAAGCGCCCGAACGAATGCCCCGCATTCGCGGTGGACTGCGATCCCGAGCATCCGCTGGGCGCGCCGATGGTGTCGAGCGAGGGCGCATGCGCCGCCTATTACCGCTACCGGCGGGATGAGCAACCCTCCGCACAGGTCAAAGGATAGCCCCATGAGCGATGCCAGCGGGATGATGCCGGCCTGCCCCCTTCCCCATGCCCACCGGGACGTGATCACCATGGCGCACGGCGGCGGCGGGTCGTTGATGCACCGGCTCATCGAGCAGGTATTCATGGCGGGCTTCAGCAATCCCGCGCTGGAGGAACGTCACGATGCGGCGCGGCTGCAAGTCGGCAGCGGCGCCGTCGCCTTCACCACGGATTCCTATGTGATTCAACCATTGATTTTCCCCGGCGGCGACATCGGGTCCCTCGCGGTGCATGGGACGGTGAACGACCTGGCGATGGCCGGCGCGCGGCCGTTGTATCTGAGCGCCGGGTTCATCCTGGAAGAGGGGCTTCCCGTCGAACTGCTGACGCAGATCGTGCGGTCCATGCGCGCCGCCGCCGATGCGGCGGGCGTGCAACTGGTGACGGGCGACACCAAGGTAATCAACCGGCGCGGCAACCATGGCGTTGCGTCCGGCGGTGATGGCATGTTCATCAACACAGCGGGGATCGGCTTGATCGAGCATAACCTGACGATTGGCCCGCGACAGGTGCATCCCCGGGATTGCATCGTGGTGAACGGCGACCTCGGTCGCCACGGCATCGCCGTGATGGCGGTGCGCGAGGGCATCGAATTCGAGACCGCGATTCTCAGCGATTCCGCGCCGGTGGCCGCGGCGGTGCTGGACCTGATCGCGGCGGGCGTCGCGGTCCATTGCCTGCGCGACCTGACCCGCGGCGGTCTGGTCAGCGCCGCCAACGAAATCGCCGAGTGTTCCGGATTTTCCGCCCGATTGGATGAGGCCGCCATCCCCGTGCGCGAGGATGTGCGCGGCGCCTGCGAACTGTTGGGCTTCGACCCGCTCTATGTGGCCAATGAGGGGCGATTTATCGCCTATGTGCCGCCGGAACACGTGGAAAAGGCCCTCGACGTGCTCCGCGCGCATGCGCGCGACACCCGGCCCGCGATGATCGGAACCGTCACCGACGAGAAGCCCGTTCGCGTGACGCTGGACAGCCGCATCGGTGCCCCCCGGATTCTGGACCGCCTCAGCGGCGAGCAACTCCCGCGCATCTGCTGAACGACATCATGTGACTGGCTGTGCCACGCATTGGCCGCATTGACGCGTATTCGGCGCGATCCTATAATAATCACAGTATTCGTACCGACAGGGGCGCACGGGGAGGCATTTGCGAAATGGACTGTTTCCGAGCATAAGAACACGAAATATCCCGGTTTTTAACCGGGATTTTGGCCCCTGACACCTGTTTTGCAAATGCCCCATAGGGTCAGCACGCATGACGCAGACGAAAACCGACATCATTGTCCGGCTGCGTTCCGCCATCGCCGCCTGGAAGGCGGAGGTGGCCGCTGCGCAATCCGGGTTGGCCTTGCAAATCGCCGGGACCTGCGACCAGTTGCGGCGAATGCTGGACCTGTTCTCGCAGCGCGCGCCGCAGGAAATCAGCCTGGCGGCGGCGCGGGATGAAATCGAGCGGTTGCGCGCGGCGCTCAATGCGGCGAATCTTCCCCCGGCGGCGATCACGCGATACCTGCCGGACACCTCGACGCGCCTGGATGCCGCGCAACGAAATTTGACCGCGACCCTCGAGCGCCTGGAAATCAACGTCGGGCTATGGCGCGCCGAGGTGACGCGGGCGCAAGACGCGCTGGCGCGCCAGATTCGGCTGGCGAACGAGCAGTTTGAAACGCTGCTCGCCATGCTGGACCACGCGGCGCAGGATTCGTTTACGGAACCTCTGGAAACGCCACTCGACGCGCTGTTTCGGCGCAACCAGGACGCCATCCGTGCGCTGCGCCGCGAAAAGGCGGAACTTTTCGCGCGCATGAACGATTTGGAGGTATCGCTGCGCAAAGCCGGCGAGGACGCCGCCGGGCGCGCGCGGACCATCGAATACCTGGAAGCGGACCTGGAAGAAAGCCGGGAACGATGCGCGGAACTGACGGAACAGCGGGATTACGGCATCCGCCGCATGAAGGAACTGGAACAGACCGCAGCCGCCTTGCGCGCAGAGATCGAGAATGCACGCCAAAAGGATGCAGATACAGCGCGAGCGATGGAAGCGCAAGGCTCCCGCATCCGACTGCTGGAAGAAAGCCTGGCCGGAATGCAGGAGGAGGCGGCCATCGCGGCGGCGCAACAGGCCCGGTTGTTGCAGGAGCGTGACGCGCTGCGGCGCGAAGTGGAAGCGGCGCAGGCGGAAAGCGTTGAACTGCGCGCGTCGCGCGAACAGTATGGCGCATCGGCGCGGCAACTGGAACAGGCCCTTGCGGAGGCGCGGGATGCGTTGGCCGCTCAGACGAAGTTACTCCGCGACAGGGACGCGGAGATCGCCGCGCTCCAGTCTCGCATCGCTGCGCTGACGGCGGAAACGGAAACATTGCGCGGCAAAGAAGAGGAGGCGCGGACCGTAGCGCGCGAATCGCGTGAAGCACTGCGCGCCGTGCAGCAGGCCGAAGAGAACCGGGCGCGTGTCGTCGCAGAGTACCGGGCGGAACTGCGCAGCCTCGCGGATCAACTCGCGGAGGAAAAAGCGAAGGCGGACGCCGTGGAGGCGCACCGCGCGGAACTGGCCGCCCTCCTGGAGAAAATCCGCGCGCGCGAAGTGGATAGCGCCGCCGCTGTTGAAGCCCTGCAAAAGGAAAACGCCGCCCTCCGGCAGCAGGCCCAGGACCGCGCCCGCCAATGGCAGGAAGCGCGGGAGGCGCTGGCCGCGCAATCCGCCGCGATCGCGGAACGCGACGCAAGCATCCGGAGACTGAACCACGAACTCGGGGCGCTTCGCCGCGCGTCGGCGGAAATCCTTGCGACGGAAACGTTGAGACAGGCGGACGATGCCGCGCGGCCTCCGGGCCGCGAACGCATTCCAATGGGCATGGCGGATGACATCCGCACCTCCAATGGCCACGATCCCGAAGCGCAACGCATCCGCCAGCGCATCCTGATAGCCGAGGCCGCCCACGACGGCGGACGTCGCCCCCTCGGCGAAATGCTTATTCACGCGGGCGTGATTACGGATGCGCAATTGCACGAAGCGTTGAAAGTGCAACGGCGCGCGCCCGACCAACTCCTCGGCGCGATTCTCGCGCAGCGGGCATTCGTCTCGGAGGACGCCGTGGCCCAGGCGCTCGCCTGTCAGTTGGGACTACCCCTGGTCCATCCGACCCCCGAAATCATCGAGAAAGCCGCTGTCGCACTGCTCAACAAAGACCTGTGCACCTGGCGCATGTGCATCCCCATCCGCGCAACGCACAACAGCATCGTTGTGGCGATGGCCAATCCGCTCGACGAAGGCGCCCTGAGAACAATCCAGGACACCGCCCGCCGCAAGGTGATTCCCATGATCGCCTCCCCCGCCGCCATTCTCGCCGCCATAGACGACCTCTACGGGGCTTTTTAGCGCATTCCCGCCGGTCGCAGGATGCAAACGCCGGGAATTCTTTTGCTTTCCGGAATGTTTTCGGGTATAGTTACACGGAACTAAAACAGCCATGTTTTTGAATTCGATGCACATGCGGCGACTGCCACTCCCACTCCTCCTCGTGGAGGATCGCAGGGTCGGTGTGCCTCGAATTTGTTTTTGAGAACAACCCCCGAAAGGGTAAGGAAAACGAGGCCGCGGCCACAGAGTCGCGGCTTTGGCGTTTCCGGGCGGCATTGCCGGCAAACGCCGCATCGGAAAGGAGGTGGTGTCCTATGGATTCGGGGCTGTCGCTGTGCGAATCCACGCGCTGGGGCCTTTGCGCCGGTCGTTTCCACAAAACCAGTACACACCCATGCAAAGGAGACCCACAATCATGCAAACCATGCAAGCATTCCATGCGGACGCCGCCCCCCGGGACGCTGCGTACGGGATAGGCGCCGATTCCCGACAGCCGCGCCATGCCGTGTGGCGGGAGGCGTTCCGACAATACCGAATCGCGGCGCTGGACGCCGGATATCCCGTTTCGGTCGGCAACGTCGAAACGACGGATGAACCGACCTGTTCGCGGGATGAGCGCGGCCGATTGGTCGCACATGTCCGATGTATTCCGGAGGAAATCATTGCGGCGGCCGCCGCAGTGGCCGACAACCCGGCCCCTGCCATCCAGGTGTCCATCAGCGTATCCGACGACCATTGGGAACACGCGCCGGGCATTCGCCGCGCGGCGGCCGTTCGCATGATCGAAGGCGCCGTGGCCCTGGCGCGGCAGCATGTCCCGACGGTGCACGTGAGACTGGAAGACGCATCGAACGCCGACCCGGCGTTCGTGCGGCAATGCGCGCTTGCGGCCGTGGAGGCCGGGGCGTGCCGAATCATCCTCGACGACGCGGCAAAGGGCGGCGCGCCCGCGCAATCCGTCACCCCTGTCGCGCGCGATTTGGCCGCATTTCTTGAAGGCCGCGCTGTCGTCTGCGCGCCATGCGCCGTGGGAGCGGCGGTTTCCACATTGGCGCTATAGACGTATCCGAAAAACACGGACAAACACCGACTGACACGGACAAACGTCGAGGACCTGGGTAAAAAAGGGCGTTTTTGGGAGCGCGTCGGTTCCGGGAGACTTGGCATACCGGGGAGGGGATTTGATACGATCCCCTTTCTCATCGGAGAGGTGGCCGAGTGGTTGAAGGCGGCGGCCTCGAAAGCCGTTGTGCCGCTTGCGGCACCGTGGGTTCGAATCCCACCCTCTCCGCCATCCTTCGCTCGCGCGCAACGCGCGATGGATGCCCTCCGCAGCCTTGCCGAAGGAGGGATGCCTCCCAATTGCCGATCACGCACCAGCATCAAGGTCGGCGAGGGCTTTCTTGAGGATGGCGGCGGAACGGCTGAGGGCGGCGCGTTCGTGTTGGGGGAGGTCGCTTTCGAGGATCTTGCTGACGCCAATGTCGGTGACGATGCAGGGTACGCTGAGGCACAGATCGTTCAGTCCGTATTCGCCTTCGAGGAGGGTGGATACGGTCAGTACGCTGCTCTGTCCGCGCAGGATGGCCCCCGTAACGCGCACCAGCGCAAGCCCGACGGCGAAATGCGTGGAGCCTTTGTAGTTGATGATATGGTATGCGCTGTCCCGCACTTCCTGTTCGATCCGTTGCAGTTGCTCTTTCCAGTCGTCGCATTGTCTGCATGCCGGGCAGTATTCGTGGATGTGAATCCCCGCGACATGGGTCATGGACCAGGCGGCAAATTCGCTGTCGCCGTGTTCGCCCAAGACGTATGCGTGCACGTTGTGGACATCCACGCCGCAATGCACGCTCATAAGGTGCCGGAGCCGGGCGCTGTCGAGGACAGTGCCGGAGCCGATGACGCGCCCGCGCGTCCAGCCGGTCTGCTTGAGGGCGACATAAGTCAAGACATCCACCGGATTGCTGACGACGAGCAGTACGCCGGGGCATTGTTGCGCGGCCACATCCGCGGCGATGGCGCTGATGATGCGGGCGTTTCGCCGGAGCAAATCGAGCCGCGACTCACCGGGCAGTTGCGCGGCGCCCGCCGCAATGGCCACGACTTGGGCATCCGCGTAGTCGGCCACGCTGCCCACATGAATGGAAACGGTGGGAAAAAAGGGCTGGCCATGCAGCAGATCAAGAACCTGCCCGCGCGCCAGACTCTCGTTCTTGTCTATCAGAGCGATATCATCCGCCAGGCCGCTCTGCGCCAGGGCGTAGCAGAAAGTCGCTCCGACGGCCCCGGCACCCACCACCACCACCTTGCGCTTCCGGGATGGCATTGTATTCTCCGTCATTATGGCGCACTCCGAGAGACTTGGTGTCAGCCCCACGATGATCTGTCCTTTCCTTGGTTGGGCCGTCATGGGCATCAACGGCCGCCGGGGAGATTATTATTCCGGTGAGTATTTTGCCGGTATTGATTATGGTGTCTGGTGTGCAGTTCCTCATCTTATCAGTGTTCACCGCTGATTGAAACAGGCCATCTTGCGGCGCAGTAAGTCCCGAAGCAGGAAAGCATATCGGAACCAATACGCGGTAAAAGAGATACAATACCGGGGTCCTCGGGGAGAAGCAGGGCCGCGATAGAATATGCTGGACAAATGCATTGTAATATGCAAAAATCATATCGGTAAACATCGGCAGGGGACTGATGATGAATGATGACAATTTTCAAACTCCGGGTGTGGGTGATCGGCTCTATGCGGATGCGGTGTGCGCGCAGTGTTCCACGGTGAACCCTGAGGGGACATTGATCTGCAAGACGTGCGGCAACAATCTGCGGGATCAGCGCACCCTGCGCCTGGCAGCGGAACAGCAGTTGGTGGGGCAGGCAGAACGAGAGGAACGGCGGCAGTTCCTGTTGGGGGCGCTGACGGTGCTGGGCATTCTGTTGATTTTGTGGACCACCCTGAATGTGGACACGATCACGAATTGGCTGATCGCGGCACAAGGCCCCGCTTTCAATGTGCAGCGAGCCTTCTGGTCCGGTCCGGACAACGACATATTCACGGAAATGCTGGCCGAACTGGAATCCCGACGGCCCAGTCCGGAGGAGATTCAGGCGGCGATGCAGAATCCCGTCTTGACAGACAGTTTTGAAGGGGCTTACATCATTGTCCGTGGCTCGGGGCTGATGGGGGCGCGTCCGGTGGGCATTGGCCTGGTCAGGCAATTCGATGGCGAGTACTATTTCGTGGCGCGGGTGGGGGAACGCGGCGAAGTGCGGGGGCGCGCCATGGCCCAAAGCAATTCCCTGAGCGCGGGGTGGGAAAGCGCGGGTGCATTGGACGGTGTGCTCTATTTTTCGGTGGCGGGGGTGGCGTTGCGGCGTCCGGACGGCACGTTTGATTGCTTTGGCCAGTCGGCGGTCTCGGAGGAAGGCTACGAGTTTTTCGCCTATCGGCTGCCGCAATAGTGGCGGCCTGAGTACAACCGAACACAATAGAATCAATAAATGGCGTCGCATAGGGGGCCCGTCCGTGCGCAGCAAAGATCATGGCCAAGATGGCCGTGTCCCAATGCCGCCTTATAAGTAACGTTGTGTTCGGTTGTACTTTGCATGCTCGCGGATTGCGGGTTGGAACGCATTCAGCGTAGAATCCGCCGTTCGCGGTTTTGTTTTTCGGTAAAAGAGGAGCGGATTCAATGGCGGAAGGCGGTTTTTTCCGGAGATTGCGCGAAGGACTGGGCAAGACGCGCAGCAATCTGGCCGATGGTTTGAGCCGGGTGTTCGGCGGGCGGGCGCGGATTGACGACAGCGTATTTGAATCGCTGGAAGAGATATTGATTGAGGCCGATATCGGCGTGGACGCGACGATGGAGATGGTCGCGCATATGCGCGCCGTGGCGCGCGATCAGCGGCTGGAAACCTCTGATGCGCTGTACCAGGCGCTGAAGGAGGAAATGGTCCGGATGCTTGCGCCGGGCGATCATGCCCTGCACTGGGATGCGGACCCGCCGCCGCATGTCACGCTGATTGCGGGCGTGAATGGTTCGGGCAAAACGACGACGGCCGGAAAACTGGCGGCCAAATTGGTGGCGGAAGGGCGGGCGGTGCTGTTGGGCGCGGCGGACACCTTTCGTGCGGCTGCCGCCGAGCAGTTGACCATCTGGAGCGAGCGCAGCGGCGCGGGGATTATCAAGCACGCCGAAGGCGCCGACCCGGCATCCGTGGCCTTCGATGCGACCGACGCCGCCATCGCGCGCGGCGTAAACAACCTTATCATTGACACAGCGGGCCGCCTCCACACCAAGGTCAACCTGATGGAGGAATTGAAGAAAATCCGGCGGGTCGTCAAGAAGCGCCTGCCCGATGCGCCGCATGAGGTGCTGCTCACCCTGGACGCCACCACCGGCCAGAATGGGCTGCAGCAGGCGCGCATTTTCACCGACGCGTTGACGGTGACGGGCATTGTCCTTACCAAACTCGACGGCACCGCCAAAGGGGGCATGGCGATGGCCATTCAGAAGGAATTGGGCATTCCCATCAAATTGGTCGGCGTGGGAGAGGGCGTGGAAGATTTGCAGCCTTTTGATGCGCGGCAGTTTGTTGACGCCATTTTTGAATGATCGCCGCCTCAGATTTTGACGATTATCCCTTTGCGGTGCAGGGTCCGGGCAACGCCATAGCAGAGGGCGTATGCGGCGGCGAATCCGCACAGGGCATAGGATGCGGGCAGGGTGGCCGGCAGCGTCACCTTGCCGATTCCCGTAATCACTGCCTGCACCAGGTACAGCACCAGCGGATTTCTGCCCAGCACCGTCAAATGCGGTAACTGAATCCCAGCCATATCGCACAGAGCGTAGAAGCCCGCCAACGTCAGAAAACAGAGTCCCGAGGCGGCGATGGGATAGGGGGCGCTCATCCCGTATTGGGTAAACGGCCATTCCGCCTTGATGCCCGGCCACTCCAGCCGCAGCAGCCAGCCGGGAATCCCCAGCAATACCGCGAGAATGCAGCACCACATGACAAAACGCCGGGAAGTTCTGGACGCCATCAGGTCGTGCGCCAATGTGCCCATCAGAAAAATGAACACCCAACTCAGCGGCCCGAGCGGTCCGCCGTCGATGCTGTTGGGAACCACCCACTGCCCATAAGCGGTCAGGGTGAAGATGGCCTGATAGCCGCTGAGAAAGAGCGTCGCCGCCGCGATGCGCACCCACGCGGCCCGATCAATGATCAGCAGCGTCAGCATGCCCGCACAGCCGATGTCCATCAGCGCGTCCCACACCCCCGCCCGCAGGTCAAAGCCGCCGTAGATCAGTCCCAGGCCGATGAGGATGGCATAGCGTCGCACGGCGGCGCGCCGCGCCGCGCTTGTCCCGAGCGCCGCCGCGCGCCGCTGGAAGGACATCCGAAAACCAAGCCCCACGATGAAGATGAAAAGCGGGGCAATGCTGTCCGCGTAGGAGAAGCCGTAGTGGTGGTGCTTGAGCGTCCAGGGCATGGCATCAAAATGGCCGAGGAAATTGACCAGGATCATGCCGAAGATGGCATAGCCCCGCAATTGGTCAATGGCTGCGATGCGATTTGATTCCGCGGCGGATTTCAAAATGGTGTCAATCTCGCTGTTCCATACCGGTGTCGTCAGGCGCGTTTCACGCGGGGACCGTCCGGAGTGTCTTCGATCACCCATCCCTCGGCGAGCAGTGCGTCGCGCAGCGCATCCGCCTGCGCGAAGTCTCTGTTGCGGCGGGCCTGTTGCCGCGCCAGGACGCGGTCCATCACGTGCTTTGGCACGGCGTCTTCAGTGGGCGGCGCAAACACGCCGGTGACGGCGTTCAGGCGGTCCAGCAGGGCGAGCGCATTGCGTGCGCCGTCTTCGCCGACTTCGCCCGCGTCAATCATTTTGTTCACGTCACGGATGAAATCGAAGACCGCGCCGAGGCCCCCGGAGATGTTGAGATCGTCATCGAGCGCCTCGGCGAATGCCTGCTCACAGGCGGCGCAGCGGTCGGCAAGGTCGGCGCCGGGGCCGTTGACTTCGCCGAGGCGGATGCGGAAATCGCCCACGCGCCGCAGGGCCTGTTCCGCCGCATCCACCGCTTCGAAGGAAAAATTGCTCTGCTGCCGGTAATGCGTGGCGATCAGCGTCCAGCGGATGGCGAGCGGGTTCAGGCCTTTTTCCAGGAGATCGCGCAGCGTGAAGAAATTGCCGAGCGATTTGGACATTTTCCGGCCTTCCACCACCAGGTGCGCGCAATGCAGCCAATACTTGACGAAGGGCTTGCCGGTGGCGCATTCGGATTGGGCAATCTCATTCTCGTGGTGCGGAAAGATGTTGTCCACGCCGCCGCAATGGATGTCGAAACGCTCGCCGAGATATTTCATGCTCATGGCGGAGCATTCGATGTGCCATCCAGGGCGGCCCTTGCCCAGTTCCGTCTCCCAGAACACCTCGCCGTCGGTTTCGTCCCAGGCTTTCCAGAGGGCAAAATCGCGCGCGTCTTCCAGATCGTACTCGTCGGTTTTCACACGACCGCTTGCTCCATGCTGCAATCGGCTTAAATCCATCTGACTCAGACGGCCGTACCCGGGAAAACTGCTCAGGCGGAAATAAATGCTGCCGTCGCTGTCCTCGTAAGTATGCCCCTTGTCCCGAAGGGTCTTTATCATGGCTACCATTTCGGGGATGTGGTCGGTAGCCGCCGGATAGGCTTCCGCGCGCTCAAGTCCAAGGGTGTCAATGTCCTCAAAAAACGCCTTGATATACCGCGCAGCGATGCTTTTCAACGGTTCACCGGTTTCCCGGTGCGCCCGGATCAGTTTGTCCTCCACATCGGTCAGGTTCATGATGTGAAAAACGTCATAGCCCCTGAATTTCAGATAGCGTCGCAACAGGTCTTCAAAGATATAGGCGCGGAAATTGCCGATATGGGCAAAGTTGTAAACGGTCGGCCCGCAGGTGTACATCCGCACCCTGCCCGGCTCCAACGGCTCGAACGGTTCCTTGGCGCGATGCAGCGTATTGAAAAAACGCAGCCCCATCCCCTTTCTTCCTTTCCTGAATCAACAAGACCGACTCGTATGGGGCGGCATTGTATCGTTTCAGTCCGATTGAATCAAAACGGACGTAACGCCAATGGGCGTTTTCCATTGCCGGGAAGTCCGCAATCGTTGACAAGGAAATCGCCGAGAACCGCAACTGTTGACGGGAAGGGATACATTCCGGCTCACCGCTGTCCCGGGCGTTTGGCCATTCGGGAAAGGAAAACAGCGCTTTGATTGTTTCGCTATAATGGAGCCTGCAAATGACCTGTTCCGGTGAGACGACAAAGGAGGCTGGTGTGATGAGAAATCTGAATCGGCGTGATTTCATGCGGTATTCCGCAGCGGCGACGGCTGCGGCGTGGTCGTTGCGCGGCGTTGCGCAGCCGGAGGAGGTATCGGCGGTCGCCGCCACATCTAAGCGCACCCTGGGCAAGACGGGCATCCAGACCACGCTGCTGGGGATGGGCACCGGCACCAAGGCGTGGAACAAATCCTCCGCGCAGAACCGACAGGGACGCGAGGCGTTTGTGCGCGCGTTGACCCATGCTTACGAGCGCGGCCTGCGCTACTATGACCTCGCGGACCAGTATGGCGCCCACGACTATCTCAAGGATGCCATGCGAGAAGCGGGCATGCCCCGGCAGGAACTGATGCTGCTCACCAAGACCAATGCCCGAAAAGCCGATGCCATCACCAGGGACCTCGACCGTTTCCGGATGGAAATTGACACGGATTATCTCGACATCGTGTTGCTGCATTGCATGACCGACGCCAACTGGACGGAAAAGATGAAACCGTGCATGGATGCGCTGTCGGAAGCGAAGGCGCGCGGGGTGATCCGGGCGCACGGCGTTTCCTGCCACACGCTCGACGCGCTGAAGGCGGCGGCGGAATCCCCCTGGGTGGAGGTGATGCTCTCGCGCATCAATCCCTTCGGCGTAAAAATGGATGCCGCAACGGATGAGGTATTGCCGGTGCTGCGCAAGGCCTGCGAAAACGGCAAAGGCATGCTCGGCATGAAAATTTTCGGCGAGGGCGAGACTGCCGACCGCGCCGACGAATCCCTGCGTTTCGTGCTTGGCCTCGACTGCATCCACGCCATCACCATCGGATTCCTCACCCCGGAGGAAATAGACGACGCCATCCGGCGCATTGGGACGGTTGGAGCGACGGCTCCATCAGCCTGACTGTCAAAGGCCCCCAGTTGACGCCGATGCGACAAGAAGGGGCGCAAACCTCAAATTCGTTGCCACGCAATGCCGCGTGCGTTGCATTTCCCAACAACATGCTTTGCTTTTCTCCACGTTGGCGCGATATACTGCCATTCCCCTTCAAGGTTTCAAGATATTCTCGCGCAATGGGATGCGAATTGTATGATTATCGTGATGGCTTCCAGAAAAAAGGAAGATGTGGAGCATGTCGTCTCCAAAGTTGAAGAACTGGGCTACAAGGCCCATGTAATCTGGGGGGTGGAACGCACGGTGGTGGCGGCGGTGGGCGATGAGCGAGGCAAGCACCGCCTGAGCGCGCTCGAGGCGCTGCCGCACGTGGAACAGGTGGTGCCGATTCTGAAGCCGTTCAAACTGGCTGGGCGCGAGGTTAAATCGGAGCCGACGGTGGTGGAATGCGGCCCGGCGCGCATTGGCGGCAAGTATTTTTGCGTGATGGCCGGCCCATGCGCGGTGGAGTCCCGCGAGCAGATCATGGAGATCGCGGCGTTTGTGAAGGAAGGCGGCGCCAAGATGCTGCGCGGCGGCGCGTTCAAGCCGCGCACATCGCCCTACAGTTTCCAGGGGCTGGAAGAAGAAGGGTTGAAACTCCTGCGCGAGGCGGGCGACGCCTACGGTCTGGCGGTGGTGACGGAAGTCATGACGGTGGACAAGGTGTCCGTGGTGGCGGAATACGCCGACATGCTCCAGATCGGCGCGCGCAACATGCAGAACTACGGCCTGCTGAAGGCGGTGGGCAAGACCCGCAAGCCGGTCTTTCTCAAGCGCGGCATGATGTCCACCATCAACGAGTTTCTCATGTCCGCCGAGTACATTCTGTCGGAGGGCAATCCCAACGTGGTGATGTGCGAACGGGGCATCCGCACGTTTGAAACGGAGACGCGCAACACGCTGGATATCCAGGCGGTGCCCGTGCTTCACAAGTACAGCCATTTGCCGGTGGTGGTGGACCCGAGCCACGCCTCCGGGCACTGGGAACTGGTCGCCCCCATGGCGCGCGCCGCCATCGCCGCAGGCGCCGACGGCATCATGGTGGAAGTGCATCCCCGCCCCGAAGAAGCGCTCTCCGACGGACCGCAGGCGCTGAAACCGGAGAAATTCAAGGCGATGATGGACGAAGTCAAGCCGTTATTGCAGGTTATGCATAAGGAAATGTGAGTGATTTGTTGAGAAATCGGTGATGAGAACAGTAACCTGATCTCAGCGGTGGTTGCGTGTCGGAAAGGTATTCAAGCCGGTGTTCTTTTTTGACATCCCCCGGCGCTTCGCGCCACCCCCTTCAAAGGCGGATTCATTCGCGGCGATTCGCCGTAATGGAATACGGCGCGGAGCGATCTGCTTGCGCATACGCGGAAAGTGTGTTCCACAGCGCCGGAAAAAGTCCCCCTTTGAAGGGGGAGGCCGGCGAACGCCGGTTGGGGGATGTGGAATACCCCGTCATCGCCACGTCTGTTTGTTTTCCCAGTAGGATATTATGGTTTTTTGCTCAGGACCAAATACGATGACCGAAGAGCCATTGGACGAGATGCCCGAAGACCGTTTCGCGGAGGAACCCGAAAAGCAGGACAGCGAGGCGCTGGAACCGGTGGAAATGCCGGGTCGCGAGGAATCGCGGCAGGCGTTGTATGCGCTGCTCTTCGTCGCCGACCGTCCCCTAAGCGCCAAGCGCCTGGCCCAGGCGCTGGGCGACATGGACCCGGACATCGTGCTGAACCTTCTGGAAGAATTGCGCGAGGAAATCAACGCGGACAGCGCCCTGCCGTTTTTTCTGCGTGAGGTCGCCGGCGGCTATCAACTGCTGAGCAAAGCGCAATTCGCCCCGTATATCCGGCGGCTCTTTCAAATCAAGAAGAGCGCCCGGCTCTCCAAGTCGCTCCTCGAAACATTGGCCATCATCGCCTACAAGCAGCCAGTGACCCGCCCGGAAGTGGAATCCATCCGAGGGGTAAGCGTCTCGCACGCCTTTGAGCAACTGCAGGAGCGGCGATTGATCAAGGTGGCGGGCGTATCTGATCTGCCGGGCCGGCCGAAACTCTACCGCACCACCGATGAATTCCTGGTCCTGTTCGGTCTGAAAAGCCTGAAGGAACTGCCCGCCCTGGACGAACTGCAGACGATGGAATGACGCCTTGATCCGACTGCAGAAATACCTTGCGGAATGTGGGGTCGCCTCGCGCCGCGCCTCGGAACAACTGATCACGGCGGGCCGCGTCCAGGTGAACGGCGCGCCCGCCACACTGGGCCAATCCATTGACCCGGACCATGACGAGGTGGCCGTGGACGGCGCGCCGCTTGCGCGCGACGAAAAGGTCTATGTCGTGCTGAACAAGCCCGCAGGCGTGATCACCACTGCGAAGGACACCCACGGGCGCGCCACCGTATTGGAGTGTGTCGAGGGCGTCAAGGCGCGCGTCTATCCCGTGGGCCGGCTCGACATGGACGTCGAGGGCGTGCTGCTCTTCACCAACGACGGTGATCTGGCGCACCGGCTCATGCACCCCCGCTACGGCATTGACAAGGAATACCACGCGGTGGTCCTTGGCCGCGTGACGCCCGAAATCCTCCGGCGCATGGAGGCGGGGGTGCGCCTTGACGACGGGATGGCGGTCGCCGTGCGCGCGGCCATCCTCCAGAGCAGCCCCGGCCGCAGCCGCATCCGCCTGACCCTTCGTGAAGGCCGCAAACACGAGGTGAAACGCCTCTGCGCCGCCGTGGGCCACCCGGTCCGCAGCCTCCGCCGCACCGCCTTCTGCGGCATTACCGCCGAAGGACTCCGCCCCGGAGAGTGGCGCTATCTCGATCTTGAGGAAATCCAACGGCTCCGCGTTGCTGTGAACCTCGTGAATGCGCAAGCAGGGGAACGCTAATCTTAACTACTCTTCTTTCGTATGGCGCGTTTGACGAACGCGCTGTCATAGGATTATGCTTATCTTTGTTTTTCGTCCTTTCTGTTCCAATGCTAACGAGGTAACGCCCGCGGTGCGGGCGCGGGAGGTTCTTTTTTATGCGAGATGGGAAGATGACGCGGCGGGCTTTCCTGGCGGCGACGACGACAACCGCCACGCTGGCCTTCACAGGCTGGGCGGCCAAACCGAATACGGCGCGGGTGATCCCACGCAAACTGTCGCCGAATGAGAAACTGAACATTGCCGGGATTGGCGTCGGCGGCATGGGCCGGGGCGATATCATGAATTGTCGCTCGGAGAATATCGTCGCGCTCTGCGATGTGGACTGGAAGAAGGCTGAGGAAACCTTCCACGACCTGCCCGACCCCAGGAAGTACAAGGATTACCGCAAAATGCTGGAGGAGATGGACAAGGAGATTGACGCGGTCACCGTGTCCACCCCCGACCACATGCACGCGCCCGCAGCCTACATGGCGATGAAGATGGGCAAGCACGTGCGTGTGCAGAAACCCCTCACGCACACCATCGCGGAAGCGCGGCTGCTGGCCAAAACCGCCAGGGAAACCGGCGTCGTTACGCAGATGGGCAACCAGGGCCACGCAGGCGACGGTGTGCGCGAGTTGTGTGAGATGATCTGGGCCGGCGCGATTGGCGAGGTGAAGGAGGCGCACATCTGGACGGACCGCCCGATCTGGCCGCAGGGCATTTCCAAACCGCTGCCCGGACGCCCCGTCCCCGAAGAATTGGATTGGGACCTGTGGATCGGCGTGGCGCCGATGCGCCCCTACAACCCCGGCTACGCCCCATTCAAATGGCGCGGCTGGTGGGATTTCGGCTGCGGCGCCATCGGCGACATGGCCTGCCATATCATGGACCCCGCCTTCTGGTCCCTGAAACTGGGCGACGCCCCGGAATACAGCGTCGAAGTCCTCACCCAGGAGGGTATGACCGATCAAACCCCGCCAAAAAAATCCATTATCAAGTTCACTTTCCCCGCCCGCGCCGACATGGGACCGGTGGATGTCTATTGGTATGACGGCGGCCACCGGCCGCCGCGGCCCGAAGGCGTGCCCGAAGACCAGAAACTGGGCGACGGCGACAACGGATCGCTCTTCATCGGTACGAAGGGCGTAATGACCTCCGGCTGCTATGGCGGCGAATCGCGTCTCTTGCCGGATGAACTCATGCGGGACTACAAGCGCCCCGCCCCCACCATCCCGCGCATCCCCGACGGCAACTCCTACGCCAACTGGATTGCGTGCTGCAAAACAGGGGAACAGGCCTGCTCCGATTTCAGTTACTCCGGCCCCCTCACCGAAGTCGCCAACATGGGCAATGTGGCCCTGCTCGCGGGCGAAAAGATTGTCTTCGACGTGGCGGCCATGGAGATCAAGGGCAACCGCAAGGCCACCGGCCTGCTCACCAAGAAATACCGCCGCGGCTGGCGCGACATGCCGCTGTGAGCAGCATATCAGCCGACGGCTCCTTTTGAACCCCGCCCAATACATCGGCGGGGTTTTTTTGGCGCAGGGACGGCGCGCCTGCTATACTGCGCCCCTTCGATGGGACATCCCCACAACGCGCCGTCCGGCGCAGGAGATCACATTCATGGCGGATATGGTAAGAGCGACGAATATCACGTGGCATCAGGGCGACATCACACGCGCGGATCGCGAACGCGCCAACGGCCATAAAGGGGTGGTCCTGTGGTTTACCGGGCTGTCGGGATCGGGAAAATCCACCCTGGCGCATGCGGTGGAGAACGCCCTTTTTGAGCGGGGCTGCCGCACCTATGTGCTGGATGGGGATAACATCCGCCATGGGCTGAATAAAGACCTGGGCTTTTCGCCGGAAGACCGAGAGGAAAATATCCGGCGCATCGGCGAGGTGGCCAAACTCTTCGCAGATGCCGGCGTGATCGCCATGACGGCCTTCATTTCGCCATACCGTGCGGACCGGGACAAAGCGCGGGCCATCAGCGCGGACTCCTTTATCGAAGTCTATGTTAAATGCGACCTCGCCGTGTGCGAGCAGCGGGACCCGAAGGGGTTGTACAAAAAAGCCCGGGCCGGAGAAATCCCCGAATTCACGGGCATTTCCGCACCGTATGAAGAACCCACGAACCCGGAACTTGTCATTGACACCTCGTCCGAACCCATCGAGGTTTCCTCAAAACGGGTCATTGATTACCTGGAGTCGCACGGGATTTTCAACGTGGCGTAGCCCCAGGAAAACGCGCTGCGGCGCTATCCGGCATTCGCTGCCCTGATAAAAAGGCCGGGCCGCAAGCGGTCCGGCCTTAATTAGAGCGCTGGTAAGATATGTCAGCCGCCCTTGACCTTGGGCGCGCTGATGGAAAGCGTCAGAACGGCCGCAATTGCGCAGGCGACCCCGGAAACGAAGAACGCGGTGCGGTAATCGCCCACGGCGAAAGTTTTCGTGACGAGTTGACCGGCGGCGTCGGTGACCTGGTACTCGACGGTCTTGACGGTTTTCATCAGCCACGCCGCGAGGAAGGGGCCGGAGAGGCCGCCCACGCCATAGGCGCTGAACATCCAGCCGTAGTTCACGCCGATGTGCTTTGTGCCGTAGTAATCCGCCGTCACGGCGGGATACAAGGCCAGATAACCGCCGAAGCACAGACCCACCACGCAGATACCGGCCAGGTACAGGGGATACGCACGCATCCAGTCCAGTGCGAACATGGCCACGGCGCAGATGGCGAACATCAGCACGAGTGTGTTCTTGCGGCCGATGTTGTCGGAGATTTTACCCCAGAGAATCCTGCCAATGGCGTTGAAAATGGCGAGAATAGACACGGCCATCGCGCCGGCCGCCGCGACTGCGCCAAATGCGCTTTCCGACACCGGCGGCTGCATCGGTGCGATGCTGAACGACTGCCATATCGGCGACGCCTTCATGATGACCTGCAGACCTGCTGCGCAACCCGCGAAATAGGTCAGCCAGAGAATCCAGAACATGGGGGTCTTGAGCATCTCGGTGGGGGTGAAATCCACCTTCGACGCAGCGGCGCCGGCGGCCGGTTTGGGTGGTGTCCATCCCGCGGGCAGATATCCTGCCGGCGGGTTGCGGAGCAGTTGGGAACCCACGACCACTGCCACGAGGAAGATGATGCCCAGGGTCATGAAGGTATTGAACACACCCAATGCCGGGAGGGTGAAGAGGCTCAGGCCGAATAACTGGTAGGCGCCGCCCGAAATGAGCGCTTTCGCCAGCGGCGCGAAAAAGAACGCCCCTGCGCCGAATCCCGCCACCGCCAGACCGGTGATCAGCCCGCGCTTGTCGGGAAACCATTTTACGCACGTGGCGATGGGGCACACGTAGGCCGCGCCGATGCCGATGCCGCCAAGGACGGAGAACGTGAGGATCAGCCATGCCAGTGCCGGGCCGGGGGGCAGATTGCCGGTGAAACGGGCCAGGATCAGGCCGAGGCCGAGAATGACACCCCCCGCGGTGCCGACCTTGCGGGGCCCCAGTTTGTCCTGGATGCGCCCGCCGAAGATGACGGCGAGGGCAAATGCCGCGAGCACCAACTGGGCGGGCAGGGTGACCTGCGTCTCGGTCCAGGTGGGAAACACGGCTTTGAGCGGCGTTTGAAACACGCTCCAAATGTAAACCGCGCCCAGACTCACCTGAATCACTAGCGCCCCGACGACGACCAACCACCTGTTCATGAGTTTTTCATCAGCCATGGCGATTCCCTTCCCCCCGGAAACAGGGCTGGGCGCGTTGCAGACGCCCAGCCCCCTTCACGGTTCATGTTGTCTTCAACTACTTCAGCAAAGCCTTGCGGCCTTCCACCAACTGCTCGACCACGTGCGGGTCAGCCAGGGTGGTGGTGTCACCGATCTGGTCAACCGCATTCTCGGCAATCTTTCGAAGAATACGGCGCATAATCTTGCCGGAACGGGTCTTGGGCAGCGCAGGCGCGAACTGCAGCACGTCGGGGGCGGCGATCGGGCCGATTTCCTTGCGGACGTGGTTGATCAGTTCCTTGCGCAACTCCTGGCTTTCTTCCACACCGCCCACCAGCGTCACGTAGGCGTAGAGCGCCTGACCCTTGATTTCGTGCGGCATGGGCGCCACCGCGGCCTCGGCCACCTTCGGGTGACTGACCAGCGCGCTTTCGACTTCGGCGGTGCCGATGCGGTGCCCGGACACGTTCACCACGTCATCAATGCGGCCCATCAACCAGTAGTCGCCGTCATCGTCCTTGCGGCAGCCGTCGCCGGTGAAATACAGGTTTTTATACATGGTGAAGTAGGTGTCAATGAAGCGGTCGTGATCGCCCCACATCGTCCGCATGATGCCGGGCCACGGTCTGCGGATGCAGAGTTTGCCGCCTTCATTCGGGCCGCACTCGGTGGCGTCATCGCGAAGGATCACAGGGTCCACGCCGAAGAAGGGGCGGGTGGCGCTGCCGGGCTTGAGGGTGTGGGAGCCGGGGAGCGGCGTGATCAGGATGCCGCCGGTCTCCGTCTGCCACCAGGTATCCACGATGGGACAACGTTCATGTCCGATTTTCTCGTAATACCATATCCACGCTTCGGGGTTGATGGGCTCGCCGACGGTGCCCAGCACGCGCAGGCTGCTGAGGTCGTACTTCGCGGGCCATTCGTCGCCCTTCTGGATGAGTGCGCGGATGGCGGTCGGCGCGGTGTAAATCACGGTGCACTTGAACTTTTCGACGATCTTCCAGAAGCGACCGGGATCGGGGTATGTCGGCACGCCTTCGAACATCACTGACGTTGCGCCGTTGGCGAGCGGGCCGTACACGATATAACTGTGGCCGGTCACCCAGCCGATGTCCGCCGTGCACCAGTACATGTCGTCGTCATGAATATCGAAAATGTACTTGTGCGACATGGCCACATGCAGCAGATAGCCCGCCGTGGTGTGGACCACGCCCTTGGGCTTGCCGGTGGACCCGGAAGTGTAGAGGATGAACAGGGGGTCTTCCGCGTTCATCTTCTCCGCTTCGCATTGATCGCTTGCCTGGGCCATCAGTTCGTCGTACCACAGGTCGCGGCCTTCTGTCATGGCGCATGGCTCTTCGTTGCGCTTGACCACGATGCACTTCTCGATGGTCGGCGTGTTCTGCATCGCCTCGTCAGCGATGGCCTTCAGGCCGATGTGCTTTCCGGATCGCAGGGAAACATTGGAGGTGATGAGAATCTTGCAGTCGGAGTCCTGTACGCGGTCCTTGATGGCGTCGGCGCTGAAACCGCCGAAAACCACGGAGTGGATGGCGCCGATGCGCGCGCTGGCAAGCATCACAATGGGCAGTTCGAGGATCATCGGCAGGTAAATGCAGATGCGGTCGCCCTTCTTCACGCCCAGAGACTTCAGCACGTTCGCGAACTTGCACACTTCCCTGTGCAGTTCTTCATACGTGATGGACTTGACGTCGTCTTCCGGCTCGCCCTGCCAGAGCAGCGCCGTTTTCTTGGCGATGGGCGTGCCCAGGTGGCGATCCAGGCAGTTGTAAGCCACGTTCATCTCGCCGTCCGCAAACCACGTGTGCTGGATGATGCGTTTTTCCGTGTCCCACGTGTACTCCAGTGCTTTGGTCGGCTTCTTGAACCAGTGCAGCGTTTCCGCCTGCTCCAGCCAGAATGCGTCGGAATCGTTCAGCGATCGTTCCCACATCGCCTTGTACTGGTCGAACGACTTGATGTGCGCCCGCGCCGATACCTCCGGAGATGGCGGAAACGTCCGATTCTCGACCATCAATGAACTAATCGCCTTTGTGTTTTCGGTCCCCATGTTCTCTTGTCCTCCATTACGGTTGAATTTTCTGCTGAAATTCCACTGTTGTGTTTACGATTCTTGTAACAATGCCGCTGAACTGTATCGCCGCGATGCAATTGCCTCGCCGCTGCTTTTGCCAGTATCCGCCGCGCGACGCGGAAGACACACCCTTCCGACTTTCCCAGCCCACTGGCGAATGGGGCCCGCGGCGTTTTGTTGCGCCGGGCTACCTACCGTTCGTTAGAATCCGGATTCTACAGATTTTTTGACTGATTTTCAAGTGCGTCCAGAAAGGTCAGAAATAACAGTTTCTGGGAGCCGCCTGGTCCGCGTTTGCGCCCGGCGTCAGGAAATGGCAGGCTATGATCCGCATCGGTCCTCTCGGCGATGCCCGAATCGTGATCCGAGCCACCTCGGGTGCGATTGCCGGTTGCCGATAAACCACCCCGGCGGACCCGGGACGCGAATCAGGCGTGATGATCATGGCGTACGGCAGAATCGCGAAGTATCGGAGTTACTGCATTGGAATTTGAGGAACTGCGGCAACTTTTTCGTGATGTTTTCCCCGGTTCTTCGCCGCCGGAGTGCTGCCGTGCGCCAGGGCGGGTGAACCTGATTGGAGAACACACGGATTACAACGGTCTGCCGGTGCTGCCGATGGCCATCGCGCAGGAGATTCGCCTGGCGTTTCAGCCGCGCGACGATGGGCGGATCACGCTGAGCAACGTCAATCCGGCGTTCCCGACGGTTGCATTTCAGAACGCTCCGAAAATCCCGGCTTCGGCAGCCGGTTCGTGGGAGAATTACTGCAAGGCGGCGGTGCAGGGTGTGAATGCGGCGCTGCGCCCGGCCCGTCTGGCCGGGATGGACGTGCTGGTCAGCAGCACCTTGCCGATGGCCGCCGGCCTCAGTTCCTCCTCGGCGCTGGTAGTGGCCTGCGCCATGGCGTATCTCAGGGCTGTCGGCGTGCGCCTTGGCGATGACCTTTCGCGACTGGCGCTGGCGGAACTGCTGGCCGATGCGGAACACTATGTGGGCACGCGGGGCGGCGGCATGGACCAGGCGGTTATCCTCAACGCGGTCGAGGGCAACGCCTGTAAGATTGACTTCTTCCCGCTGCGGATGGAAAACGCGCCGCTGCCCGACGGCTGTGCGATCGCGGTCTGCGATTCCACGGTGAAGGTGAACAAGAGCGGCGAGGCGTTGCACCGATACAACGCGGGACCGCGCCTGTGCGCGCTCGCCACGGCGCTGGTGCGCCGGCAACTGCACGAGGATTTCGGCGAGGAGGTGGAACTCGACCGCCTGGGGGACCTGTGGTTCGGGCCGCTGTGCCTCACCCACGCCGAAGCCGAAGAACTCTGCATGCGCGCCGTGGACAAACCGCGCATGACCCTCGCCGCCATCGCGGCGCGGCTGGGCTGTCCGCCTGAAGCCGTGCGAACGCGCTGGCTTGGCGACCTGCCGGAGCCGCCGGACGGATTCCCCATCCAGGCGCGGGTCCGCCACCAACTGACCGAGTACCGTCGTGTGGAAATGGCCCGCGATGCGCTGCTGGCGGGAGATGCGGAGAGTTTCGGCGCGCTCATGAACGCCTCGCACGAAAGTTGCGCGCACGATTTCGAGATCAGTTCCCCCGAACTGGACGCCCTCGTGGAGGCTGCGCGTGACGCGGGCGCGCTCGGCGCGCGCCTTACCGGGGCCGGATTCGGCGGCGCCACCGTCAGCCTGATTTACGAAGAGGATGCGGGCGCCTTCATCCCCGCCGTCACCGAGCAATACTACCGCCAGTTCCTGCGGCGCACCGGCACCCCCCCCATATTCATCGCCCAGCCCGGCCCCGGCGCGGATTATGTCGCGTAAGGCCGGAACGACGCGTCCATTAGTCGTGCATCCGGGCAATTCGGGCGCGCCGTCCGCTATTGTTTTGGAACAGGCTGCGTCTATGGTTTAATTTCCATACCATGGCATAAGTGTTGTCCAAAACAGATTGTCAAGGGAATGAAGGGCTATGCCCGGAACCCCTTGAGAATCCTGTGGAATCAAGATGATGTGGCGGGCTTATCCTATGCGTCAACCGATCCGTGGGTATTCCTGAGATAGAATTGACCCCTTTACCAAGGTGTCCCGTGTTATCTCCCCTCACCCCACCCCTCTCCCCGTGGGAGAGGGGGTATATGGCGAAACCTGAGGCATGTTTGTGCTCCCTCTCCCCGTGGGAGAGGGAGTATATGGCGAAACCTGAGGCATG
>CALEDJ010000047.1 GCA_937951485.1 uncultured bacterium | reverse complement strand
CGCAGCCGGCGCGGATGCCCGCAGCCGCGGTCCGCAATAAGGACAGGCTGAGTATTCCCGGGACAAATCCGCGCCAACATCTCCAGCACCTCCCTTTCCGCGGCGAGATTGTCCGTTGCGCAGAAGACGCCAGACGCGTTTTATGCGGTGTTTTGCCGCTATTTCCCCCGACATGACCCGTCCTGACGCCAATACCCCAACCCCCTTCATCAACAGCGCGGCGCTTACGATGGCCGCCAACGTCCCGGCCAGCGACAAACGCATGTCTTGTACATTGGCCACTATCCGTGTCAGAATCCTGCTCGTGGCGTACATGGTCTTTCCCTCCAAATGGAACTCGATTTCTCAACTTGAGACCGTTTTAAGGCAAAAAAGACCATGCGCGCCTTTTGTCTATCCCTTCATCTGTGAAAACTGGGGATCACTGAGGTGCGCCCCTACGATTCTATGCCATTCCGCTGGAATGCTACCTTGTTTATTTCTGTGCCAACGTTCCCTGTTTGCACGCGATCAATCGGGTGTCATCCGGCAAGGGCAGGAGAGGGGAACGATTGTGCTGGTCGGCTAAAGTCCTTTCTCTGGCGCCGGCGCCGGGGCGTGGATGGGGCAGGCGGCATGGTGGCCGGGGGCGAATTCGATGAGCGGGGCGGGGCGCTGGGCGCATTGGGGACGGGCATCGGGGCATCTGGGATGGAAGGGGCAGCCGGAGGGCGGGTTCAGGGGGTTGGGGGTTTCGCCTCGGAGCACGATGCGCCGGCGTCCGCGCATGGGGTCGGGCACGGGCACGGCGGCGAGCAGGGCGCGGGTGTAGGGATGGACGGGGCGCTCGAAGATGGCGTCCACCGGCCCCATTTCGACGATGCGCCCGAGGTACATCACGGCGACGGTGTCGGAGATGTGCCGGACCACGCTGAGGTCGTGTCCGATGAAGAGGTAGGTCAGGCCGAGTTTCCGCTGGAGGTCTTCGAGCAGGTTTAGGATCTGCGCCTGGATGGAGACGTCGAGGGCGGAGACGGGTTCGTCGGCGACGATAAGGTCGGGTTCGACGGCGAGGGCGCGGGCGATGCCGATGCGCTGGCGCTGGCCGCCGCTGAATTCGTGGGGATAACGGTAGGCGGCTTCGGGCGGCAGCCCGACGAGGTCAAGCAGTTCATAGACCCGGTCGCGGCGCGCCGCGCGCGGCGCAATGCGGTGCGCGGCCAGCGCCTCGGCAAGCACCGAATAGACGGTCATGCGCGGATTGAGCGAACCGTAGGGGTCCTGGAAAATGACCTGCATGCGTTTGCGCAGCGCGCGCATGGTCGCGCGCGGCTGTTGCAGGAGATGGATTCCATCGAAAACGACTTCGCCGGAGGTAGGTTCGATCAGGCGCAGGATGGTGCGGCCCGCCGTGGTTTTGCCGCTGCCGCTCTCGCCCACAAGGCTCAGGGTGGCCCCGTGCGGAATCCGGAAACTGACGCCGTCCACCGCGCGGACGTGGCCGGTGATGCGGGAAAAGACGCCCTTGCGCACGGGGAAGTGTTTGACCAGATCACGCACGATCAGGAGGTCTTTGATCATGAGTCGCCTCCGTTCTCCGGGATGCCGGGCGCGCGGCCCAGCGCTGTCATCGTGTCGCGGTCATGAAGCCAGCAGGCCGATCCATGCCCGGGCTCGCCTTCCAGCATGGGCGGGTCGTCGGTTTTGCAGCGTTCCAGCGCGTAGGGACAGCGCGGATGGAAGCGGCATCCCTGCGGAAAGGCCGTGGCGGCGGGCACGCTGCCGCGAATGGTGTAGAGGCGCTGTTTGCGCGGCTGGAGCGCGGGCAACGACGCGAAGAGGCCGCGCGTGTAGGGATGCATCGGCGCGGTGAATATCGCCTTGACCGAACCCTGCTCCACCTTCTTCCCGGCGTACATGACGACCACCTCGTCGGCGGTTTCGGCGACTATGCCGAGGTCGTGCGTGATGAGTAAAATGGCCATGCCGGTCTCCCGCTGGAGTTCCTTCAGCAGGTCGAGAATCTGCGCCTGGATGGTCACATCGAGCGCGGTGGTCGGCTCATCGGCGATGAGCAGTTTGGGGTTGCAGGCGAGCGCCATGGCGATCATGACACGCTGGAGCATGCCGCCGGACATCTGGTGCGGGTAGTCGTCCACGCGGCGCGCCGCCGCCGGGATGCCGACCCGATCCAGCAGCGCGATGCACTCGCGGCGCGCGGCGGCGGCGTCCAGACCGCGATGCAGCCGCAGCACATCGGCGATCTGGTGGCCCACCCGGAACACGGGATTCATCGAAGTCATCGGCTCCTGGAAGATCATGGTGATGTCGTTGCCGCGAATGCGGCGCATTTCGCGCGGACTCATGGCGAGCAGGTCCTTAGCGGCAAAATGCAGCGCGTCGGCCTGCACCACGCCGGGCGGGGACGGCACGAGCCGCAGCACGGACAAGGCGGTAACGCTCTTGCCGCAGCCGCTCTCACCCACCAGGGCAAGGGTTCTGCCGGGGGGCAGGTCAAAGGAGATGCCGTCCACGGCGCGGGCCACGCCCTGGTCGGTGTGGAAGAAGGTGCGCAGGTTTTTCACGGAGAGCAAGGCCGCATCGTGAGTGTATGCACTCTCCGCTTCAGTATGTGGCATCAGGCCGCTCATCGCCGCAACCTCGGGTCCATGGCGTCGCGCAGCCCCTCCCCGACGAGGTTGAACGACGTGACGGTAATAAAGATAGCCAGGCCGGGGAATGTGACCAGCCACCACGCAAAATCAATGTAGCGTTTTGATTGCGAGAGGATTTCGCCCCAACTGGCGGTAGGCGGCGGCACGCCGAATCCCAGGAAACTCAGCGCGGACTCGGTGAGGATCGCGCCGGCCACGCCGAAGGTCGCGCTGACCAGCACCGGCGCGAGCGCGTTGGGCAGCAGGTGGCGGAAGATGACGCGGCGGTCGCGCAGGCCGGTGGCGCGCGCGGCGGTGGCGAAGTCCGCTTCGCGCAGTTTGAGAAACTCGCCGCGCACCAGCCGGGCCACACCGGTCCAGCCCGTAATGCCGATCACAACCATGATGTTGTAGATGCTGGGCGGCAGAAAGGCGATCAGCGCAATGATCAGGAAGAAGACCGGGATGCACATCATGATTTCGATGAGGCGCTGGGCGAGCATGTCCACGACGCGGCCGTAATAGCCCGCAAGCGCGCCGATGATTACGCCGATGGCCACCGAGATGCCCACCGCGATGAAGCCGATGGACATGGAGATGCGCGTGCCCCAGATCATGCGGCTGAGCACGTCGCGGCCGCGGTCGTCGGTGCCGAGCCAGTGGTCGCGGCTTGGTCCCTGGAGGCGGTGGCGCAGGTTGGACCGTTCCGGGGCATAAGGTACCGGCGGCATCAGGGCACAGTCGCCCGCAGCGCGTTCCCAGGCGACGAAATCAAAGGAGACCAGGTCACGGTAGGTCAGAACATTTGGGAAAAGGTACTGCTTGCCGTCCTTGACCATGAAGATGGGCCGTTCGCCCGCCAGAAACGGCGCGAACAGCGCCACGCCGGCAAGAAAGATCAGGATGCCCAGTGCAACGACGGCGAGGCGGCTGCGGCGGAATTGCCGCCACACCAGGCGCCAGTAGCCCTGTTTCCGGGGTGTGCTTTTTGTTTTCGCCGTCGTCATTCGAAGCGTATCCTGGGGTCCGCGATGGCGTAAAGAATATCGGAGAGAATCAGTCCCAGCAGGGTCAACAACGCCGAGATCGAGAGGATGCCCATGATCAGTGGGTAATCCCGTGACAGGATCGCCTCGAAGGTCAGCCGCCCCATGCCGGGAATGGAGAAGATGCTTTCAATAATGACGCTGCCGCCGATCAGCGACGGCAGGATGGTGCCCAGCAACGTGATAATGGGGATCAGCGAGTTGCGCATGGCGTATTTCCAGACCACCACGCCTTCGGCGTGGCCATAGGCGCGCGCCGTGCGGATGTAGTCCTGGCGGATTTCGTTGATCATGCCGGCGCGCGCGTAGCGCGACAGCCCGGCCAGTCCGGCATAGCTCAGGCAGACCACCGGAAGGAAGAGGTGCCATGCGCGGTCGAGCAGCCACCAGTGCAGGGGCCACTGGTTCGCGCCGGGACTGTTCATGCCATAGATCGGGAACCAGTTGAAATGCTGGCCGCCGCCGAAGAAATACATCAGCAGCATCGCCACCCAGAAACTCGGCAGGCTGTACAGCACGAAGAGGATGAAGGTAACGAATGTGTCCGTCCAGGAGTATTGATACGTTGCCGAAAAAACGCCGAGCGGGATGGAGAGCAGATAAACGATCAGGATCGAGATGACGCTCAGTTGCAGGGTGATTGGGAGCGTTTCCGCGATCTTCGTGATAACCGGCCGGTGGTCTTTGTAGGAATCGCCGAAATCCAGCGTAACCAGCCGTTTCAGCCAGAGCACATAGCGGATGTGCACCGGCTTGTCGAGGCCGTAGAGGCGTTTCATTGCCTCGACATATTCCGGGGGGATCGTCGCCGCGGCCACACCGCCGCCTTCGCCGCCGCGCCGCATCCGTTCCAGCAGCGGATTGCCCGGCGACAGTTGCACCACCAGAAACGTGATGAAACTGATTCCGATGAAGGTCGGGATGATCAGCAGGAATCGCCGTATGAGATACGTCTTCACGAATAATCGCCCGGTTTTCGAGTCCCAATGTCGGGTGGGTGCAGCGTAATGGAATCCACCATCTTATTGATACCGTTGCAGGGATTTGGGCACATACCATTCGCGGGCGTCGAGGCCGAGCGGATAGACGTTCACGTTGTGGAACCGTTTGTCCACGGCCACGCGGCCCATCATGCAGAACAGGAACGTGTAGGGCTGCTCTTCGTGGATGATTTCGCTGAGGCGGTGGTACATGGCGGCGCGTTTTTCGTGGTCGAATTCCCGCCGGGCTTCCTCGATGATACGGTCGGCCTCTTCGTTGACGAATCCGGGATAATTCGATCCGGAGCCGGACTGGCTGGAATGCCAGATTTGATAGGGGTCCTGTTCAGGGTCGAGTTGCCAACCCATGATCATCGCGTCGAAATTGAGGTTGTGCACGGTTTCAATGAACGTGGCCCATTCCAGGAGGCGGATGTCCATGCGCACGCCCGCCTTGACCAGTTCCTCCTTGAAGACCGTCGCAAGCGCCTCGGTTTCCGGTGAACCCGACGGCACGAGGAACTCGAAGCGCAGCGGTGCGCCGTCCTTGTCGCGGACGCCGTCGCCGTCGCTGTCGCGCCATCCGGCTTCGTCGAGCAGGGCGCGTGCGCGCGGCGGATCGAAGGGCCACGGTTCGAGGTCGTGGTTGTACTCGATGGAATCCACGAAGAAGCAGTTGGTGACGGGTTTGCCGAGTCCGTGAAAGATGGTTTCGAGGATGAGATCGCGGTCGAGCAGCATGGTCATGGCCTGTCGGACGCGCTTGTCGGCGAACTGCGGACGGCGCATATTCCAGCCGATGTAGCCGTGACTGGGCGTGTAGTAGGTGAGTTTGTTGAATCTTGCCTCGAATTCCGGGCGTGAGGCGCGCTTGATCCACTGGTCGGGGGTGAGGCCCATCAGGTCGAGTTCACCGCGCTCCAGCAACTGGAGCGCCGCGTTGTCATCAGTGATGATCTTGTAATATCGTTTGAGAATATGCGGCTTCTTGCCCCAGTAACGCTCATTGCGCAGCAGGATCACTTGCTGGTTCGTGTCCCACCGATCAAACACATAGGGTCCCGTGCCGACCGGGCGGCGGTTGTTGGGGTGGCGGTTGAAATCGCCCTCGCCGAAAATGTGTTTGGGCAGGATTCTCAAGTCCTCGCTGATGGTGATGAGCGTTTTGAAATATGGCTCCTTGCAGACGAATCTCACGGTGTGATCGTCCACAACTTCACACCGGTCCACGTTGGCGAAATAGTTGCGCAGGGGCATGGCGTCCGTTTCGGGATTCATCAGGGTGTCGAAGCAGAACTTCACGTCCTCGGCGGTGAAGGGGGTCCCGTCGGAAAAGACCGCATCCTTGCGCAGATGGAACGTATAGGTCAGATGATCCTCGGATTCCTCGTAGGATTCCGCAAGGTTGGGCTTCATTTCCCAGGTTTCATTGTCGCGCTTGAGCAGTCCCTCGTAGATTAAATCGGTAAGGGTCTTGGCGAGTGCACAGTGGGAGGACAGCAGCGGGTTCAGTGTCGCCATCTCATAGGGCATCCGCGCAACAATCCAGTCGCCATCCACCGGAACATCGGCGTCCGGTGCGGCTCCAGGCGGCGGTGTTGGAAACGGGCCGGCGGGATCGCCCGGCCCGCCGCAGCCCGGCAGTGTTCCGGCGGTGATCAGCGCGAAGCCAATCAAAACAATCAGGGACACTGTGGGAAAACAACACTGAAGGCTTTGGAGTGCGCAGGCTTGCCTGCGCTTTCCGCCGGGCGGCGTGCCGCCCGGGTGTCCAGGCAATCCTGGACGCGCAAAAGCGGTGGCAAGCCACCGCAGTCCATAGACTGGTAATCCCGTTCTGTTCCGAATCGTCGCCAACGGCGAAGAGAAGTTCAGTATCATTACTGTTTCCCTTGTAGTGAAAATTTTTCAGGCGGGGCGCCTGCGCTCGCAGTTCTGGAGTACAGGCTTTAGCCTGTCCGGGCAACACCATGCCCCGCACGCTAAAGCGCGGACTCCAAACGACTGTCTTGCATTCAACCCTGCGATGTTTTCTGTCATCAGAAGTGTATATACTGAATCGTTGGGAAAACAACCATCGCCGCAGTTTTCATGCATTGCGGGAAGGACGGGAGGCATGAGGACGTTGCTGGAATATGTTGGGGAGAGCGGGATGCGGACCGCGCCGTGGCGGGTGGTCGCGGACCTGCGGGAAGCGGAAGGTGTTGCGCAGAAACTCGGCGCGCCGCTGTGGGTGCGAAGCATGGGGAACGACCGCACCTTCTGCATGCGGGTGGACCATTTGGGTGATTTGCCCCTTGCCTTCGCCAAGGCGCGGCAACGCGCCGGCGCGGCGGATGTGCCGTTGCTGTTGCAGCAGGCGGTGGACGGAACGGTGTGCCGGCTGATCGGATTCCAGTTCGACCTCACCTATGTCCCCGTAGAAGCGATGGAAGAGTCGTATCTGGAGGGATTCTATCGCGTGCCGTCCATGTTGGCCGCGCCGTCGGGGCTTGACGCAGGCGCATATGCCGAAACAATGGAGGCGGCGTACAAAGCGGTGAGAACGATGCCGCCAGCGCCGGGGATGATGGAAATGGCGTTTGCGGTGGGTGATCGGGGACCGGTGCTGCTTGATGCCCATCGCCGAACCGCGCCGGATCCGTTTCATACGCGGCTGTTGCGCCTGGCGCTGGGCGTGGACCTCGATGCCGAGGCTGCGCGGGTCGCCGCCGGTAAGCCACCCATTGCCGCGCCCACCCGCGACATGGCCGCAGTCATCCGTTGGATTGTTCCGCATTCCGGCGTGGTGGATGGAATTGAAGGCGCGGACACAGCCCGCGCCATGCCGGGCGTGGAGGAAGTGACGATCAACATCCGCCCCGGCGACGTCATCCGGCATGTCGCCGATGCGGCGGCGCGCGACCGGATCGGCTGGGTCATCGCCATCGGTCCGACGCGCGCCATCGCCCACGCACGCGCCGGCGAGGCCATCGCCGCGATCCGCATCGTCACACAATCCGTGACATGACGCGCAAAGCAAAGCGACAACGCATACGCATGGCCTCGCAGGAGTCTCCGGCGCGGGGAATTCATGGCACTAAATGCGATAGCATAGAACGTGATGAATGGCGACGCGACGGGGGAACGCGATTCCTCTTGAACCACGCCATATATGGAGTCTTGTAGCGGGAAGGGATCGTCATGGGAAAAAAGAAGGTTCGTTCGGGCATTGTCGGCGCGGGGTTTTCCGCGACGTTTCATTATGAGGCCATCCGCCGCGTTTATGGGACGGATGTGGCGGTGATGGGGGTCTATGCGCTGGACCGGCCGCAGGCGGAAGCGTATGCCGCGAAGCGCGGCATCCGCGTGTATGACTCACTGGAGGCGCTGCTGGATGACGTGGACGTGATTCATTGCTGCGTGCTGGTGGCGGGGCATGAGGAGGTGACGGTGGCCGCGCTCGAACGCGACAAGTTCGCCATCGTGGAGAAACCGCTGACGGGCTACCTGGGCGATGGAACGGAGGACTTTCACGGTGACCGTTTCCCGAAGGAAGACGCGCTTCGCCACGGGCTGGCGAGCGTGGAACGGATGCTCGAAGCGGAACGCAAGAGCAAGGGCCGCATCCTTTACGCGGAGAACTGGGTCTATGCGCCGTCCATCCAGAAGGAACGGGAAATCATCGAGAAGACCGGGGCGCAAATTCTGTGGATTCACGGCGAAGAGGCGCATTCCGGGTCGCACAACCCGACCTACGCCTATTGGAAGTACTCCGGCGGCGGCGTGATGATCGGAAAGGGCTGCCACCCGCTGAGCGCCGCGCTCTATCTCAAGCGGGTGGAAGGCCGTGCGCGCGACGGCAAGCCCATCCGGCCGAAAACCGTATCGGCGCGAACGCACGCCTTTACGCGCATGCCGAACTTCCGCGATGAAGGCCACATCCGCCGCGATTACTATGACATTGACGATTTCTCCATGATGCATGTGACCTTCGAGGACGGCACCGCGGCCACGGTCTTTGCCTCGGACATCATCCTCGGCGGCATCCACAACTGGCTGGAGGTGGCCGCGAACAATCACCGCACCATCTGCAATATCAATCCCAACACGGCGATGCAGGTCTATAACGCCCGCGAGGAAAACTTCCGCGACATCTATACCGTGGAGAAAATCGGCACCAAACAGGGCTGGACCAATATGCCGCCGGATGAGGACTGGTTCACGGGATACCCGCAGGAAATCGAGGCGTTCTATCGCACCGTCGCCTACGGCGACCCGCCGGAAAGCGACAGCCGCCTTGCCGCCGATACCATCTCCACCATTTACAGCGCCTATGTCTCCGCGGAACGTGGCGGCCTGGAAACCCCGATTCGTGTGTTTTAGCGCCGTTTCCTTTGGGGATTTCTCGACGCAGAGGCGCAAAGACGCGAAAGCGCAAAGAAGCGTTTTGGATCTGGTGCGGCCACGCGATACATGCTGTTATTCCGCCATCATGTGATACTCGTGCCCGTCAGACAATAGAAAAAGCCGTAACACTTCAGCGGGATGGCGTGGGTTGTCAGGGCGTGCTGTATGCCGTTTTGCACGCCATTCCGCTGGAACGTCACAAAAAGCCAGACAGTGACAGAAAATACACCTGCATATGGAGCCTTGCTGTCGGGCCTTGGAACCCTTCTCTCCGCGTCTTTGCGCCTTTGCGTTGATTATCGGCAGGGTTGTTGCAGCGAAGCGACACCCTGGCATTCTTCCCGCGCCTATTTCAGACCGAGCACGTCCTGCATGTCATAGAGTCCCGGGGCTGCCCTGGCCGCGAAGCGCGCGGCCACCAGCGCGCCGCGCGCGAAGTTGTCTCGGCTCTGCGCCTTGTGGGTCAGTTCAATGCGTTCGCCCCGGCCGATGAACATTACGCTGTGCTCGCCGACCACGTCGCCGCCACGCACCGCGTGCATGCCTATCTGCCGGACAGGCCGCGCGCCGACCAGCCCTTCGCGTCCGTGTGCGATATCTTGAGCGTGATCCAATCCCAGCGCCTCCGCCGCGCATTCCGCGAGACGCGCCGCCGTGCCGCTGGGACTATCTTTTTTCTGGTTGTGGTGAATCTCTACGATCTCCACGTTGTAATCGAGGCCGAGCGTTCGGGCGACCTCGCCCGTGAGTTTGAAAAGGAGATTCACGCCCACGCTCATGTTCGGGGCATACACAATCGCGATGTCCCCGGCCAGCGCGCGCAGTTCGGCCCGCTGTTCAGCAGACAGTCCCGTGGTGCCCGCGACCGCCGCAACGCCAGCACGCGCCGCCGCCCGCACATTGCCCACGCAGGCGTCCGCCTGCGTGAAGTCAATCAGCGTATCCGCGCCGGAAGACAGCGCCTGCGCCGCGTCTGAAGCCGTTACAAGCCGCTGCGGTTTGCCGCTCTCCGCGCCCACGTGCAATTCCACGCCGGTGTTTTCCGGCGCGTCGAAGACCCCGGCGATCTCGATGCCGTCCGCGATTGCCAGTTCAAGAATGCGCCTGCCCATGCGTCCACATGCGCCCGCCACGCATATTCTCATGAATCCTGAACCTCCCTGGGTTGAAATGGTCACTGGGTTCTTTCAAAAAAACTGTTTTAGGCAAAAAATACGATTTGTAACGGAACGCTCCTATTATGCTTCGGGCGTAACGCGCCGCACAATGCGGAAAATCCAGAGCCTCCTGTTGTGTTCCGCTTTTGCAGCGATCCTTCGACATTGCTTCCCCCGCCGTTCCGTTGTCCCTGCTGTCCGTGTTGTCTTCGCTGTCCTTGAGAACCCTCCCAGCCCGTCTCTCCCAGGGTCCGGTTCCGCCCTGTCTTACGGTTCTCTTGGGGCTTGGCCTTGCCCGGAAAGGTCGCGCAGTCCGGCCTCCAGTGTTTCCTCCATTTCGCGGAGCGCCGGATCGTCGGGGGCGATGGCGCGCCCCTGACGCACCGACTCCAGGGCGCGTTCGAGGTGCGTCCGGACCAATCGGGGCGACAGGCCCAAGGTCATGGCTTCGCGCGCGCGGCGCATGTCGGTGCGGGCGAGTTCGCGATGGATGGCCGCCTCGAACTCCCCGGCGCTCATGTAGCGCGCGAGCCTGCCGTGATTGCGGGTGCGCTGGAAAGCGTACAGGGCGGTGCGGAATTCGCCCTCGGCCATCACGAGGTACGGATTTGGGTCGTGAAGATAACAGCGGCCAAGCAAGTAATGGCCGGCGGGGTCGCCGGGATGTGCAATGAGATGCGCCTTGACCAGCGGCATGGCCTCGCGCCAGCGGTACTGTTCGCCCAGTTGGTATGCCCGGTCCAGCAGCGATTCCTGGTCCCGTTGTCCGCATGCATAGAACAAAGACGTTATCAGAAGCAGGCCGGCGATGTGACTCAGACGCTTGTCGGCGATGGACATATCCGCAAGACCTATGTTAACGCAGCGTGCAGCGAAGGCGCTGCGCAATGTAACAGAGCCGTCATTGGTTGTTCTGCCAGCGTGGCTCGAGGCGGAAGAATCCTGTGGCCGGGCCGACGCGGGCGAAGATGGAGACTTCGGCGGGCTTTCGCGCGACGACCTTGTCCACGGCCTCCCGGAATTCGTCCACGGTGCTCACGGGGTAGTCGCCGAAACTCATGATGATGACGCCGGGGCGCATGTTGGCGAGTTGGGCGGGGCTGCCGGAACGCACGCGCCTGACGATGACGCCCTGCACGTCTTCGGACAAGTTGAGGGCGATGCGGATGTCCGTCGTGATTTCGCGCACGGTGAGGCCGAAGACGGGGTCTTCGTATTCGCCGGCGTCGCGTGCGGTGCGCGGGCGCACGCCGAGGCGCGCGCGGATCTCCCGGGGTTGGCCGTCGCGGAGAATGCGGATCGTTACCTCACGTCCCGGCCCGGCCTCGCGCACGAGTTTGGTGAAACTCAGCACGTCGCTGTCGAGTTTGCTGCGAATTGGCGTGCCGTCGAAATCAATGATGACATCGCCTGGAAGCAGTCCGGCGTCCACGGCGGGCGACGGCGCGACCACGGTGCTGACAATCAGTCCGCCTTCCTTCGGCAGCCCCCAATACTCGGCGAAATCGTCCGTCAGCGGCTGGGTGAAAACGCCCAGCCATGCGTAATCTTCGGCGCTCTGCTCCTCCGTCAGGCTGGGGGGATTGTCAATGTATTTCTGGAACAACTCGGCCTGATACAGCAAGGGATGGCCGCTGCGCGAATAAACGTCGCCACCCTCGGCGCGGCTGAGATCAAAGCCGACCACGCCAACGACGCGGCCCGCCGTGTCAATCACGGGTCCGCCCACATAGCCGAAACGAACATTCTGGTCGAGGCAGTAGGTGGTGCGCGGCTTTTCAAGAATCGCGGCGATGCGCGCCTCCTGAATGGCATGGACGAAATCCAGGGTGTCGCCGAGCCTGCCGAAGAGCGCCACCGGGGCGGCCAGGGCAAGATCGTTCGCCTTTGAGAAGCGCACATACGGCAGGTCCAACGGTGCGTCGCTTTTCAGTCGCAGGAACACCACATTGACGTCGTCGGGCTTCTTGAGGAGGGTGGCGTCGAATCGGCGTTCTTCGCTGCCGTGTCCGAGCGTGAAGACGATGTTGAAAGGCTGGGTGTTCTCAATGACCATGTGGCCCAGCGCCATGACCAGTCCGTCCGGCGCGACCACCAGTCCGAGCGCGTTGTTGTCGCGCCGGGAAACTTCGCCGGAGGCGGGGTCCGTTATCTCAAGTGAATAGCGGACGATCCCGATGGCGGGCGTCAGGTCATTGTAGGCGCGTTCCAGCGCCGCCTGGCTGAAGAAATCGCCGGTCGCCGTCAGGACCGCAGAAAGAAGCAGCAGACTATTCCACATGACCGTCCGTGTCCTCCGGAAGCAACGGCGTCGCCGTGCTCTCTTGTCTTATCAGGACGAAGCGGGTTAGTGCGCCGCGTTTCACCCGCAGGAGCACGAGGCCTTTCCGCGCTTCCACTGCGGCCTGGTACAGGCGGGTGAAATGCGCCAGGTTTTCAATCGCTTCGTTATCCATTTCCAGAATAATGTCGCCCTGATCGAGCCGCGCCGAAGCGGCGATGCCGCCCACCTGCACGCCCGACACGATCACCCCCACGCGCGCGGGCAACTGCGCGCGGCGCACCTGATCGAGCGTCAGTTCGCCCGCTGTGAATCCCCAGTCAGGGAATTCGCGTTCGGTGCCGCGAAATTCCCCGGCATCTTCCGTGAGCACTTCCAGGTCCAATGTCTCATCGCCGCGCCGAACGGTGAAGACGGCTTTCTCGCCGATGGGCAGGTCGGTGATGCGTTTGCGGATGGGCGGCAGGTCTTCGGGGAAGCGCGCGTCCACCGGCGTGCCGTTCACGGCGACAAGCACGTCGCCGGGGCGCAGCGCCGCTTCGGAAGCGGGGGATAGCGGGTCAATGTCGGAGATGACGACGCCCCGTTGCGTCGGGTCGTCCGTCTTCGCCATCATCTCCTGCAGGGAGATGCCGACCCAACTGCGGCGCACGCGCCCGTCGCGGATGATCGCATCAATCACCTCTTTGGCCACGTTGATCGGGATGGCGAAGCCCACGTTCTCCGCGCCGCGCAGCATGCGGGCGTTGACGCCGATGACCTCGCCGCGCAGATTCACCAATGGCCCGCCGCTGTTTCCGGGGTTGATCGCCGCGTCGGTCTGAATCCAGTTGTTAAAGGGCGATGTGCGCGCTTCTGCGGCGTCGAGATGGCGGTCGGTCACGCTGATGATGCCCAGTGAGACAGAACGCGCCAGTCCGTGCGGGCTGCCCAAGGCAAGGACCGTTTGCCCGGATTCAATCTTTTCCGAATCGCCCAGCGTGACATAAGGCAGGGGCCGTTCCGTCTTGAGTTTGAGCACGCCGATATCGGTGTAGGGGTCCACGCCCACCACCTCGGCCTCCACTTCGTTCCTGTCACTCAGAATGCAGGCCACGGCGCGGCTTTGGCCGATGACGTGCTCGTTTGTGCAGACGTAGCCGTCCGGTGAGATGATGAAACCGCTGCCGATGGCCACGACCTCCTCGCGCTTGCCCCGCGCGTAGACCTCTTTCACCGGGCGGATGTGCACCAGTGCGGGCGCCACGCGGTTCTTGGCCCTGATCACGGCCCGTTCCGAACCGCCGCCCGCCGTGACGCATCCCGCGGCAGCCACGGCCAGCAGCGCCAACGCGGCACAGGCGGCCGCCTTCCGAACGTTCCTCACGACTTGTCTTTTTTCGGTATTCAATGTCCGCATCTCCCAACGCCCCCTTGCGGCGGCGCCTGTGCAGGTGGAGGCATCTTGCAGGTGTGACGGAGGGGATTATAACGCATTCGCCCCAATGGATGACATCCGGAGAGGAGTCTTCGTAGGGATGGCCCAACAGACCGGAAGCGCCCCCGTTCCCATTTCCGGAATCGCTGACGGTTGACACACAGACAAGTTCCATGTAGTGTAATCGGTGCGGTATGTTGGCGTGGTGGGTGTGCTTTGGTCATGCGGCAACGCCACATCTGAATCGGGGCGATCGAATTGCAGGTCCAAGGGAAAACCGGGTTTCATCGGTGGCAAAGATTCTCATAGTGGATGATGATCAGCCGTTTGCCCGCGAAGTGGCGGGCTATTTGAAAACGGCGGGTCATGCCTGCACGGTCGCGGCCAATGGCGAACAGGCCTTGGCCATTCTGGACAAAGAGCAGATGGACCTGCTCATACTGGATGTGATGTTCCCCGGTATGTCCGGCTTTGAAATCTGCCGGAGAATCCATGCCAATGCCAATCTCTATACCTTGCCAATCCTGTTTCTGTCCGCCATGAATGGCGAAGAGGAGATTGCCCATGGGCTGGCGCAGGGCGGTGATGATTTTCTGACCAAACCGATCCAGCGCGATGTTTTGATCAATCGCGTACAACACCTGCTGACGCTGTGTGCTCCGAACCGGATGGTGGATGAGGCGACTTCGCTGCCGGGACCGCGACATATCAAACTTGAAGTGCACCGAATCATCAATCTCCACAGGGATTTCGCCGTGCTCTACATTGAATTGATACGTCTAAACGAATTTGTCAGAGCCTGTGGCGCAGAAGCCCGCGAGAAGGCCGTCCGGCATCTGGCGCGCGGCTTGCGTCTGTGCGGAGAAGAGTTGAACATGAATTTCTTCTCGGTCGGCCATATGGGAGGGGGGCATTTCATGGCCGTTCTGGACGCACAGCAGGTTGAAAAGTACTGCAATCTGGTGCTGAAACTCTGGAACCGGCATTTACCCGCATTTCTGCAATCCCTGGAAAGCGCGCCTGCCGGCGCCAGGGATGTTTCCTTGGACCTCCTGTTCTGCGGCGTAATTCACGAAGCCGCCTCGCAAGCCACTGCCCAGGATCTGTTTGAGACGCTGACCCGGCTGCGAAAGAAGGCCGTGGCCGCCGGGGCTACCGGTTTGTTTATAGATCGACGACGATAGCATGGCCGGCTGCCAGGCGTTGCGCAGGACCGACACGCACCCATGTTCAACTGAAAAAGGATTGTGCGTTATGGGACGAAAATCGCGAAAGAGAAAAATGCGCCACGATGCCGGCGCCGGCCGCTCGCAATCCTGGAAGGCGCCGGATGAGAATCCGGGCGAGGATGACAATTCCTTTGACGGATACGACGCGGACTTGGATGGAACGCCGCCGGAGTTTTCGCTGGAGGAATATTTTCGGCGCGGTTTTGACATGGAAAGGATCAACCGGGCCGCCGGACGATACTTCAAGCGCAATACGACGGAGTCCATCGAAGAAGTCAACGAGGTGCTGGGTAAACTGTTTTCAGGAAAACAGGCGGACGAGATCGTAGAGGCAAGCAAGGCGGACGGCTGGGACGATATTGAAGAAGCCCAGGAGTTGATGTTTCAGGCCATGGTGATGAAGCCTGGGAAGGAATCCGACCGGTTGGTGGCGCAGGCGCACGCGCTGGATCCCGTCAATCCTGATGCCAATGTGTGGATGGCGTTCCGGGACTCCAAGTCCGTCGAGGAGGTGATTGAACGCCTTCGGGCGGCCAGGGCCGCCGCCGATGCGCGCTTCGGCGAAGCCTTCATGGAAGAAAACAAAGGGCATTTCTGGAGCAACGTTTTCACCCGTCCCTACATGCGTCTGCGCAACAGCCTCTTCAGGGTAATCATGCAGGACGAACGCTTCGAGGAAGCCATTGTCGAAGCCGAGGCCATGCTGCAACTGAATCCGCGCGACAACCAGGGTATCCGCAACGACCTGCTGGCCCTGTATCTCTATGTCGGCGACTGCGCCTCGGCGCGCAGGTTGATGAAGGAATACAAGGAAGACTTCTCGGCCATATTCATGTGGGGGCGCGTCTTCGAGAGAATCCTGGCCAATAACAAAGCCGGAGTGCGCAATGCGCTCAAAAAAGCGATGCAGTGCAACAAATATGTGCTGCGCTACTTGTTGGGCGTCGAAGAGTTGCCTGAAAAAGAGCCTGAGTTATTTCGGTTTGGCGAGCGGTCCGAAGCGGCGCTTTGTTTGAAGACTTTTGTGGATGTGCTGAACAAACACGACAAAATCCTGTCCACCATCATGATCGTGATTGCCGAGGAAATGCGCAGAAAAGGGGCGGCTATCGAATAAGCCTGACGACACCGCTGCCGGAACACAGGCGTCCCGTGCATGATTAATCATGGCCGGGTCGCCTGTGTCGTTTTTCCGTCCGGTTCGAGCGCGCCGCACGGCGCGGGGGCTGCGCACTGCTGTCGGGGCATCACCTGCCCCCAAGTATGGGCGGCCGGGGCGGCCCGTCATAGGGCGCGGCGCCGAGATGTTCGCGCAAACGGCGGGACACCGTAATCAGTTTTGGGTCGGTCGCGGTGGGGGCTTCGATGAACCCATAGTACCTGCCCATCCAATAGTCTTCCAGCCAGCCGGTCGGCTCGGTCACCGCCCGTCCGCCGCTGCCGCCGTCATAGGGCAGCGCGGAGCGGCTGGAGCGCTTGGCCTCCGTTTCACGGGGCGACATGGCGCGGGTGCCGCCGCCATACGGAACGTAGCCGGGCTGCGGACCCAGGTCAAGCCGATGTGAATTCGTGTAACTGTGGCTGACCAGGTCAAGCGGCCATTCCCGCAAATGCGCCACGGCCTGCGCGACTTCGCAGTCGTTTCCGGTGACGATGCCATAGATGAAGTTATACCAGGGGACCTGCTGCATGCGCTTGACTTCCCAACTGCGTTCAAGGCTGCGCATATAGATGGCGTGGAGGTCCGGGTTGGGGAATGCGCGACAATAGCGGAAAAGCGGGAAGTAGCACATAAAGGCGAGGCGATCGTCCCACGGCACGACATCGCCTGGCGGAAAGACGATCTTCTGGCGGACGGTGTAGTGGTGGTAGCCCCAGTCGAGCAGTTGTTGCAGGGCGTCCGCATAGCGGCTGTCGCCGGAGAGGCCGAGGGCGGTGATGGCGTAGGTCTGTGCTTCCATGCCGTTAAGTCCGCGCGCATACATGCCATAGGGGCGAAGCAGATATTCCGGGTCCCAGCGCCCCCAGCGGGTCGGCCGGCCGTCGGCGTCGCGCAACTTCCAGCCGTTCTCGATGATGTGGTCGGTGATGCGGGTGATGTGTTCCCTGGCGCGGTCTTTTTCAGGGCCGCGCGCCGCGAGGTCGTGAAAGAGCGACACGGCGTAGAAGTGCGCGTTCACCTCGTCGCTCGAGGTGTCACCTTTCCACTCCCACAAGCCGTCGGGCGTGGGATACCACTTCGCAGGCAGTCCGCCGGAACCATGTTCGGATTTGTGGCCCTTGTCCGCCACGACCGACCAGATGGCGCGGGCGGGGAAACCGCGAATCGGCGTGATTTCCTCCAGCCAGACCATCGCTTCGAAGGCGTCGAGCGCCTCGCGGCGGGCCGCCTCGTCGCCTGTGACGGCATACTTGTAGCACATGGCCGCGAGATAATGTGCGGTGTATCCGCCGTCGTTGTCGCTGATTTCGCGCACCCAGCCGAGTTCATCGTCCGCCCAATACAGTTTATGCGTAAACCCCAGGCGCTTGTGCCCCCATTCCTCCAGGTGACGTTCGTAATACGCGGCCTTTTTCTGCAACGTGAACGGCTGGTACTCGATGATTGCGAGACCGCCGTCGGTGGCGATATAGACTACGCTGTCGCCCGCGACGATGTCATGTACGCGGTCGGCGGGCAACCAGTGATACGCCCCAAAATAGTGGTATTGATCGCCGACTTGGCGGATGGCGCCGCGCGTCGTGCCGATCCAGAGTTCGTCCTCGAAACCCCGCGCGAGGCAGGTCGCATCTTCATAGGGCAGGCCGTCCTTGCCCTGCAACGCGGTCAACGCAGCACCGCGCAGCACCGCGACGCCGCGTGCGGTGGCGATGTACAGCCGGCTGCCGATACGCAGCATATCGCGGGTCTCCGGGGAAGGCAGCACGCCCCAGTCAATGAACTCACGGTCAATCGCTTTGCCGTCGAACAGGACCAATTCGCCGGGGCGCAGGCCATAGAGCGTTTCGCTGTATGAGGCGATGCGCTGCAGCGGTCCAAAACGCACCGGTTGCGGCAACAGTTGTGTACCGTCTTCCATAATGTAGGTAATGTCCGTGGTGAGATAGCCCCCTTCGGGTTCGATGCAGACCATCACCCCATTCTCATACCGATACACGTTGTCCTTCGTTGCGCCGTGCACCACGCCCCGGTGCATGGTCAAATCCACATAGACGCGATCATCCATACGCACCCATTGATCCGATTCCATGCGATACAGACCGTTATCGCTCAGCGCCCACAGCGTGCCGTCAGGCGTTTGCACGCGCCGGACGGCCGAAGGCGCGTTGGGGACGGGGGTCAGCGCGGTGTTTTCCAAGACAAACACGCGCCCATGCACTACGGCGTGGAGCATGCCATCGCGGACCGCTACGGAGACCACCGGGCCGTCCGTGGGAATTTTCCGCCCCGCCTCCTGCAGATAGACATCATCCGCCACTGGACGCCACATCCTGTCGGTTGGTGCGTGGAGATAAGGGTCGCGGGCGGCCTCGGCGCCCGCCACTCCGCCGGCAAAGGTCAACGCAGCCAGAAAGAACATCATCGGAAGGTTTTTCGGCGAATACATGATTTTGGTCTCCCTATTCTGTCGCGATTGTACGCCCTTCAGCCTATCAATCCCCGCCGCATCAGGCAAGCGCATATCATATCGGCGGCTCAACCCGCTGGGATGACAGCAGGTGTGTGCGGCCTGAAAGGCCGCGATGGGCTGGGATTGCGCGCTCCGTTGGGGCGTTGCGATAGGGGGTGATAGCCCCGGTTGTGCAGGGTGGGTGAAACGCAGCGGAATCCACCACAAAAAATGACGATGGCACACACATCCATGACCCCCTCATTGCGAACGCAGTGAAACAATCTGGAACAGGCGATCGCATTCAGTCTTGTCGAGATGGCTTTGCTTCGCTCGATGACGAGGATTCAGGGTTGACGGGCAAATTCAAGTTGCTGTATTGCCAGAAAAGGGTGCTTCCTTTTTTCTGCGAATCGCCGCCGAAGGAGGTGAGGGGCTGGCAATGACGAAAAGAGAATGTTATGTGTGTTGATTCAAAAGGTTGCGCCCGCTGGCCAAAATGTTGCTGAATCAGATGAATTGTTTCATCACCTCGTCAATCATTTCGTCAATGTTGTCGGGAGTGATGCCGATCCTGCGGCAGGTTGCTGCAGCGAATGCGCGCTTGCGCGGGTCGTTCAGGTCGTCGAGGCGGGAGAAGACCCCCATTCTGCGCCCGGCCTGATACAACATCTGGTCCTCCGGCGTCATATCAAGGAACCGCCGGACCAACGCGATCATTTTGGGCTTGTCCTCCGGCAGTCTGCCTTCCAGTTCGCCGAAGAGGTTGAGGATGTGATCGCTTTTCACCACGCTGGTGATGCCCTGGAGGTGTTCCAGGAAGAGGAGGATTTCTTCGGCGACCATGCGGTCGGTGCATTTCTGGAAGCGGCCTGAGGACCATTCGGCAAAAAGCGGGGTGTGGTTCGGGATGGCCAGCGTGCGCAGTCGAATGAAATGCGGGTTGATTTGATTGAGCGCATCGGCGGACTCGACGGCGTGATCCCGCGAGAGGTCCTGTCCGCCCAGCCCCGGCATGTAATATTCCGATACCTCGAAACCTGCGGCGCGCGCTTTTTGTCCCGCAAGGATGTGCTGCGCTTTGGTGCATCCTTTGGCGACCCGCGCCAGCACGGCGTCGGACCCGGATTCCAGGCCGATATGCACGCGGTCCAGCCCCGCCGCCCGCAGCATATGCAGGTCTTCTTCCCGCCGCACCGCCAGGGTGTGCGACCGGGCATAGGACGTGACGCGGCGCACGAACGGGAAACGTTCGCGGAGATGGCGAAGAATCCCCGCAAGATCGCGCGGTTTTACCAGCAGCGAGTTGGCGTCCTGCAGAAACACCGAACGCATCCCCATTGCCCGCCAGTGCGCCGCGGCCCGAAGCGCCTCCATGTCCGCGGGTCCAGCCGCAATGTCGCCGCCCGCTTCCAGCAGCGCCAGGCACCGGTGCACCGCGTCAATGTCGCGTTTGACATGCTCCGGGGGGCGAATGGAGAACGACGCGCCCTTGTACACCGGGCAGAACGCGCAGCGGTTCCAGGGACAGTTCCGCGTGACGCGGATCAACAGACTCTGCGCCTCGCTCGGCGGGCGGATCGGGCCTTGTTCAAAGCCGCGGTATCCGTTCTCCTCCTGGTCTGTCACGGATTTTCTGTCGTCCACAATGCACGCCTTCCTATCCGATGTCATCTCCCGTTTGCCGGCGTCGAGGAGTTGCCGTTGTGCACGCACAGCCGACAACGATCGGTTCATGATGCACTATGTTACCCGCCTTCAGGCGCCATGCGCCACTCGATCACGCCTGAAAAATGGCGCGCGCCTGTTCGAAAATGTGCGTCGTTGATCGCGAAAATTTTCTCGTCGCGGGCAACGAAAAATGCGCCGTGCAGAATCCGCTCTTTCGCAAAACGTGCGCGGCTGATCAAAAAATGTTCACCGCTGATCAAAAAATCGGCATCGTTTTTTGCGCGTTGCAAGGCCCCGAATGCGAATCCATTTCATGCCCTGACGAGGGCGCATAAAACCGCGATGCGCACCGGTTTGCGCTTTGGCACAAATCACACATATGCATTTTATGCCCATTTTTACAGGCTGATCTGCGATCGAAGCAGAATTGTGCGTAAGACGCGGCATCTTTCTTGACGCCGCCTACGATGTCTGTAGATACAGAGCAAGCGAAAAAAAGCGACAGAAGCAAAAAAAATGCTTGCGTTTTTGGTGTTTGTTTGTTACACAAATCCGGCCAGAAAGTTGAATTTGAACACAAAGCGCATCAACCTGACGATAAGCGACGCGAAGTGACAAATTCTTTGCGATGCCGCACGCGATGCGTGCGGCGGTCAACGGAGAGAATCAGGAGATGCATGTTAGAAATATTGTGGTGTTGTTATGGCAGTATCAATAACATAGGACACGGTATTTCTATTGCGCCAGGCGATGCCCGAATGCGGTCGCCGACGACGCATCAGCAATCGCGCTTTCCGGGGCTGGCCCGGTGAAGCGGCTCTCCACGCATGGGGCGCGGGGGGCCGGGGGTCGCGACCAGTAGTCGCGATGCAGCCCGTAGATAGAAGCAGTCAGGTGAAGGAACGAAAGGAGAAAGACATGGCAGTTGCGAAGAAAGCAGCCGCGAAGAAGAAGCCGGCCGCCAAGAAGAAGGTAGCGAAGAAGAAGTAAGCGCCTTTTCCGTTTGGCTTGCTGCCGAGCCTTGGCCCGCGAAACCCTGATTTTGTCAGGGGGTGCTGCGGATGCCCGCGCGGCGTCATGGTGGAATTGCGTGACGCGACGAGGGCTTCCGGAGGCGGTGCGGGCGAAGGACGGACCGGAGCGCCGATGAACGGGTGGTTCCGGTTTCCATGGCGTGCCATCAAAGGGATCCTCGATGCAGTAATGGGGATCCCTATTATTTTTTCGATCTTGATCCCTGCGGGAAAGCCGGGGTAGGCTCCCTTTGGCGCGTCGGACGACACATGGCAGCCCCTGTACGGGCGACAGACGATTCGGCGCACAAGAAAAAACACAGGGAATGGCATACTCCGGATGATCCAGGAATGGCAGCATGCGCTGGAGGGCGCGGTGCGGGCGGCAAAGGCGCCGGGTGCGGCGGCATATGTCGCCGCGAACGATGTCGTGCTTTATCACGGGGCGGCGGGGTTGCGCCAGTCAGTCCCGCAGCCGTTGCCGGCGGCGAGAGACACGATTTACGATCTGGCCTCGATCACCAAGGTCGTGGCGACCACCACCGCCGTCATGCTGCTGCGCGATGACGGCGTATTGGACCTCGATCAACCCGTGGCGGAAATCGTGCCGGTGCCGGCCTTCCGCGCGTTCACCATACGCCATCTGCTCACGCACAGTGCCGGTCTGTCCGCCATCCTCCCGCTCTACCGCAGCGTGAGCACTGTCAACGAGGCGCTGCAACGGATCGCGGCGGCGCCGCTCCTGTGGGCGCCGGGCAGCCGTCGCCGCTATTCCGATCTCGGCTACATCATTCTGGGCAAGGTGGTGGAACTCGCCGCAATGGATTCCCTCGACGCTTTTTGTGCGCGGCGCATCTTTGCGCCGCTCGGCATGACCCACACCGGCTTCCGTCCCCCGGAGGCGTGGCGCGAGATGTGCGCCGCCACGGAGCATTGCCCTTGGCGCGGCCGCGTCATCTGCGGCGAAGTTCATGACGAGAATGCCTACGCCGTCGGCGGGGTCTCCGGCCACGCGGGCCTGTTCGGCACGGCGGAAGACCTGGCGCGTTTCTGCCGCGCCCTGATAGAGGGGCGCATCCTCGCGCGCCGAACCCTCGAGGAAATGGCGCGTATTGGCCAGTTGCCGTGTTATCCGTGGCAGGGGCTTGGCTGGCAACTGGACCCGTGGATGGCAGGCAGTTCAGGGTTTCTGCCCGCGCGCACGGTCATCGGCCATACCGGATGGACCGGAACCAGCCTGTGGCTCGATTACGACGCGGGGAATTTCGTCATTCTCCTCAGCAACACCTGCCATCCGTCGCGGGCCGCGCGCAACAACGGCGCACTGCGGCGTGTGTTCCACGCGCCGGTCGCCGCCCGCCTCTATCCCAGGCGCATCAACACGCACACCGGTCTCGACCGCGTGATGTGGGACGACTTCGCGCCGCTGCGCGGCAAGCGCATCGCGCTGCTCGCCAATCACGCCGCAACGGACCAGACGGGCCGTTCCATCCTCGACGTGATCGCGCTTTGTCCGGATATCGCGCTGACGCGGCTATACAGCCCGGAGCACGGGCTGTGGGCGCAGGCCGAGGCAGGCGAGAAGGTGCAGGCCCAGGCAGGACCCATCCCCGTGATCAGTCTCTACGGCGGTCAGCAACGCCCGTCGCAGGAACAACTGCGCGGTGTGGACCTTTTTGTCGTGGACCTGCCGGACATCGGGTCGAGATACTACACCTATATGGCCACCATGAAAGAATGCATGACAGCATGCGCGCAAGCGCGCGTACCGGTGATGGTCCTGGACCGGCCCAACCCCATCGGCGGCGTGATTATGGAAGGCGGCATCGCCCGGGAGACCGGTTCCATTGTGTGTTGCGCACCGATTCCCGCGCGGCACGCCATGACCCTCGGCGAAATCGCCCTCTTCTTCCGTCAGACGGTTTTCAACAAAACGCATTTAAACCTCACCATCGTCCAGGCGGACAATTGGTTCCGCGACCGGCTCTTCATGGACTGCTCGCTGCCGTGGACGCCGCCCTCGCCCAACATCCCCACGCCGGAAACCGCGTTGGTCTATGCGGGTACCTGTCTCTTCGAAGGCGTGAACATGAACGAAGGACGCGGCACAGACACGCCGTTCCTGATTGTCGGCGCGCCCTGGCTTCGTGCCGAACGAATATTGGACATGCTCGGCAGTGAAGAACACCCCGGATGCCGACTGGAAGCAGTGACCTATACGCCGCGCGCCATCCCCGGCAAGGCGACCAGCCCGCGCTACAAAGACTTGCCCTGCCACGGGCTGCGCATCCATGTGGAGCAACCGGAGCAGGTCCGCGCCTTCACCACCGCCATCGCCATCCTCTGCGCCGTGCAGCGAGAACACCCCGGTGAACTGCAGTGGGAGAAACACTTCGACACGCTCGCGGGCGGCCCGCGCCTGCGCCGGTCCATTCAGGCCGGCGACGATGCCCTGACCATTGTTGCGCGCTTCGATACCGAGCACCGCACTTTCGATCGCGGCCGACCCAAGCGCTATCTGACCGCCGAGCAGTGGCTGCGCGCCCGCAGCGCGTAGCGTGGTGGGGAAAAGAGAGAAAGCGCCTTTCTTCTTCGGCATCGATGCGCTACGCTCGCCTGCGGCGAGCGGGGAAGGCGTCTGCCTTGCACCGTCCAGCGGCCGGCCTGCTCATCCCCTCTTGGGGCGGTGGAAATGCGTGCTTTGCCCGAGGATGGCGCCGGCGGATTCCATGATCGTCTCGCTGAGGGTGGGGTGGGGATGAATGGTCATGTCCAAATCGTCGGCGAGCGCGCCCATCTCAATGGCGAGCGCGCCCTCCGCAATCAGTTCACCCGCGCCATGACCGACGACGCCGACGCCGAGCACTTGGCGGGTTTCCGGATCGCAGAGAATCTTCGTGAGTCCGTCGGTGCGGCGCAGCGTGGCGGCGCGCCCGGAAGCCGCCCAGGGAAAACGCGATATGGTGACCTTGCGCCCGGCTTTTTGCGCTTCCGTTTCCGTCAGGCCGCACCAGGCGATTTCCGGGTCGGTGAAGACGACGGCAGGGACGGCCCGCGGCTCGAAGGCGGCGTTGGCGCCCGCGATGACTTCGGCGGCGATGCGCCCCTCGTGGGTGGCCTTATGCGCGAGCATAGCCCCGCCGACCACATCGCCGATGGCGAAGATGTTGGGTTCGGCGGTGCGGCGTTGCGCGTCCACCTGGATGAAGCCGTGTTCGTCTATTTCCACGCGGGTGCTTTTCAGGCCCAGGCCGCTGGCATTCGGCTTGCGTCCCACGGCCACCAGCGCTTTCTCAAACACGCGCGTCGGCTTTTTCACCTCCGGCCCCTCCATGCTGACGCGGATGCCATCCTTCTGAAGTTTCATGTCAGTGACGCGTGTGTTGAGGAAGATGTTCTCGAAATGCCCCTCGATGTGCGCGGCGAGGGGTTTTACCAGGTCGCGGTCCACGCCGGGGAGCAGACCGTCGGTCAGTTCCACAACGGTCACGCGAGATCCGAGCGTGGCATAGACGAAGCCCAGTTCCAGGCCGATGTATCCGCCGCCAATGACGAGCAGGCTTTTCGGAATATCCGGCAATAACAGGGCGGAAGTGCTGTTCATGATGCGTGGCGAGTCAATGAGGGGGCCAAAAATGGCCGGTCGCGAACCCGCCGCGATGATGATGTATTCCGCTTTCAGCCGGTCTTCCGACCCATCTTCGTGGAAAATGGTCAGGGTCTGTGCGTCGAACAGACTTGCCCGCCCCTGGATGTACTTGATCTTGCGCGCTGCAGCGAGTTTGCTCAGGCCGTCGGTCAATTGCTTGACGACAGATTGCGTGTTTTCGCGGATTTTCTTGAGGTCCAGTTTGGGTTCGCCGAACCGCACCCCCCACGCGGCGGCTTCGCGCGCTTCGTGGATGGTTTTCGCCATGTGCAAGAGCGCCTTGGACGGAATGCACCCCCGCAGGAGGCAGGTGCCGCCAGGATTCGACTCGGCATCAATCAGGGCGACGTCCATCCCCAGGTCCGCCGCCATGAAGGCCGCCGCATATCCGCCCGGTCCCGCGCCAATCACCGCAACATGCGCCGTCATTGTTTCACTCATGGCATATTCCCTTTCTCCAGCCACATGCTCCAGGGATTTTCGAGCGCCTCAGCGACAAAACGCATGAACCGCGCCGCGTCCGCGCCGTCAATGACCCGATGGTCGTAGGACAGGCTGAGGGGCAGCATCAGACGCGGCGCGAAGGCGTGCTCCCGGTAAGCCGGCTCTATTACGGAGCGCGACATGCCGAGAATCGCCACTTCCGGCGCGTTGATGATCGGGGTGAAACCCACGCCGCCCAGCCCGCCGAGGTTCGTCACGGTGAAACCGCCGCCCTGCATGTCTTCGAGGGCCAGTTTGCGCGCGCGCGCCTTTTCAGCGAGGGCGGGCAATGCCACTGCGAGTTCCGCGATGCTCATCTTGTCCACGTCACGCAGTACCGGCACCACCAGTCCTGCGGGTGTGTCCACCGCCACGCCGATGTGGTAATAACGCTTCAGCACAAGGCGCTGATTTTCCAGATCCACTGTGGCGTTGAATTTCGGGAATCTGCGAAAAGCCTCCACCAACACCTTCAACACGAAACAAATCAGCGTGAGGCGCCCGCCGGCGGCTTCCATCTTTTTGGCATGTCGTCTGCGCGCTTCTTCCAATTCGGTGATGTCGGCCTTTTCAAAATGCGTCACATGCGGGATGCTCGACCAGGCATGCGCCAGATGCTCCGCCGTCTTGCGGCGGATGGCGTTCATCGGCTCATAGATCACCGGACCGTAGGCGTCCTGCCCTTCCTCGCCTGGCGGCTTGGCGGGCGTTGGCGCCTCGGCCGCCTGAGCGGGTTCAATGCCGGGCGTGACGGCGGTTTTTCCCTGCGCGAACGCCATGACGTCATGCGCTGTAATGCGGCCTGTGGGGTCTGCAGTGGGCACAGCATTCAAGTCCACGCCCAATTCCCGCGCCAGACGGCGCACCGACGGCGACGCCGGCACTGGCGCGCCTGCGGCGCGCGGTTTTGGCAAGGCGGATGGCGGCGTGGATGGGGCGGATGCCGGGGGGGGCTTGGGCGACGCGGACGGCGCTTCCGGCGCAGATTCAAGGGCTTTTGGTGACACGGGCGCGGCAGCGGCATTGGATTCCTCTATGACCATCACGACCATGCCCGCCTTGACAGATCCCCCGGCATTGACCCGCACTTCTTTGACCACCCCTGCAACAGGGCAGGGGATTTCCGCCAGCGCTTTGTCGGTTTCCACTTCCAGCACCGTCTGATTCACGGCCACCGTGTCGCCGACCGAAACCAAGACCCTGGATACGGTCGCGGAACTGACGTTTTCGCCCAGTTCAGGTAATTTGAATATAAACGCCATGATCAGTCACCTTCCATGTTGTGATTGTCCATCAGGCGGTCATCGGGCTGATTTTGTCCGGCGGAATATCCAGTTCGCGCATGGCCTTCTGCGCCACGGCGGCGCTCATGCGCCCGTGCTTGACCAAGGCGCTCAAGGCGGCCAGCGTGATGTACCGGGCATCCACCTCGAAGAAATCGCGCAGCGACTCACGCGATTCGCTGCGGCCAAAACCATCTGTGCCGAGACTGGTCAGGCCGTTCGGCACCCACTTGTGGATGCCGTCAGGCAGGAGTTTCATGTAATCTGAGGCGGCCACGACGACTCCGTCCTCCCGGTTGAAACAACGGGTTACATAAGGCACGCGCGGTTTTGCGCCGGGGTGGAGCAGGTTCCATCGTTCCACTTCAAGGGCTTCGCGCCGCAGTTCCTTGTAACTGGTGACGCTCCAGACATCCGCCGAGACGCCGTATTCTTCAAGCAGTTTCTGCGCCTTGATCACCTCATTCATGATAGCGCCGCTGCCCAGCAGTTCCGCGTGATATTCGAGGTCGCCGCGCGGCGACGCACTGAATTTGTACATCCCTTTCAGAATGCCTTCCCGAATGTTCCTGTTGTCCCGCATGGGCGGCATCGGGTAGTTTTCATTGCCCACGGTGAGGTAGTAGAAGATGTCCTCCTGTTCTTCGTACATGCGGCGGATGCCGTCGTGGATAATGACGGCCATCTCGTAGGCGAAGGCCGGATCGTAGCATTTAAGGTTCGGCACGACGCTTGCCAGAATGTGGCTGTGGCCGTCCTGGTGCTGCAACCCCTCCCCCGCCAGGGTTGTGCGGCCGGCAGTGCCGCCGATCAGGAAACCCTTGCAGCGCATGTCGCCCGCCGCCCACACGAAATCGCCGACGCGCTGCATGCCGAACATGGAATAAAAGATGAAGAAAGGGATGGTATTGATGCCGTGGGTGGCGTAGGCGGTGCCGGCGGCCATAAACGACGCGATGGAACCCGCTTCTGTAATGCCCTCCTCAAGAATCTGGCCGTCCTGCGCCTCCTTGTAATACAGCAGCGCGTCGGAGTCCACCGGTTCATAGGCCTGCCCGATGGCGGAGTAGATGCCGACCTGCCGGAACAGGCCCTCCATGCCGAAAGTACGCGCCTCGTCAGGGACAATCGGTACGATCAGGCGACCCACTTCGGGGTCCGCCAGCAGTTTGCGCAGCATGGAGACAAAGGCCATTGTCGTGGACACGGGTCGCTCGTTACCCGCAAAAAAGTCGTCGAAAATGGACTCCGGCGGTGTTTTCAGCGGTGGCGCCAACATCTCCCGTCGCGGCAGATAGCCGCCGAGTTGTTCCCGCCGTTCTTTAAGATAGCGCATGGCGGGGCTGTCGTCCGGCGGCTTGTAGAAAGGAGCGAAAGCCACGTCGTCGTCCGAGATGGGAATGCCAAAGCGCCCGCGGAATTCACGCAGTTCGTCTTCGTTCATCTTCTTCTGCTGGTGAGTGACGTTCTTGCCCTCGCCGCTTTCGCCCAGCCCGTAGCCTTTGACGGTTTTTGCGAGCACGACAGTCGGCGCGCCCTGGGTGTTCACTGCTGCGTGATAGGCCGCATAGACCTTGAGCGGGTCATGGCCGCCGCGCTTGAGTTTGCGCAATTGTTCGTCAGTGAGATCGGCGATGATTTCACCAAGGCGCGGGTCATGTTCGATGAAACGCTTGCGGATATACGCCCCTGAAGAAACCGTGAACTTCTGATATTCGCCGTCAAGGCACTCGCCCAGGGCATGCACGAGAACGTTGTCTCTGTCCTTGGCCAGGAGCGGGTCCCAGTCGCTGCCCCAGATGACCTTGATGACATTCCAACCCGCCCCCCGGAAAATCCCCTCCAGTTCCTGGATGATCTTGCCATTGCCGCGCACGGGACCGTCGAGCCGTTGCAGGTTGCAGTTGATCACGAAAATGAGGTTGTCCAGACGCTCGCGTGCAGCCAGGCCAATGGCCCCCAGCGATTCCGGCTCGTCACATTCACCATCGCCCAGAAACGCCCATACGCGCCCGCCATTGTGTGGTTTCAGGCCGCGGTTTTCGAGATAGCGGTTGAAGCGGGCCTGATAGACCGCCATGATCGGCCCCAGGCCCATCGAAACGGTGGGGAATTGCCAGAAGTCCGGCATCAGCCAGGGATGCGGGTACGACGGCAGCCCGCCGCTCTTGCGGAGTTCCCGGCGGAAATTCTCCAGTTGTGCGCGGGTGATGCGTCCTTCCAGAAAGGCGCGGGCGTAGATGCCCGGCGCGGCGTGGCCCTGCACGTAAATCTGGTCTCCGCCATAGTTTTCGCTGCGCGCGCGGAAAAAGTGATTGAAGCCCACCTCGTACAATGTCGCCGCCGATGCATAGGTGGAGATGTGCCCGCCGATGCCGTCCGAGTCCCGGTTCGCGCGCACCACCATCGCCATTGCATTCCAGCGAATGATGGATTTGTTAATCCGTTCCAGTTCCCGGTTGCCGGGATACGGCGGCTGTTCCTCCACGGGGATGGTGTTGATGTACGGCGTGGTCAACGATAGACAACAGCGCACCCCTGACATATATGCGTGCAGATGCAGCCTGCGCAACAGCGCCGCCGCTGCATCCGGACCCTGGTCTTCGATCAAAGCGTCAACGGCGTCGAGCCAGTCCTGTTCGGACGCATCCGCGCCCGACATCAATGCGCCGTCATTCGGGCTCTTTGCTTCGCCTTCGTTCACTGTCCGCGCATCCCTCTCATTTGCGCCATCTTGCGCATCATATCCCATCCATCCACCTGATCGGCATACATGGTTCCACACCGGATCAAGAGTACAGCGTACCCCCGAAACCCTTGCAAAAGCAACATGCTTTTCCCCTCGCGAATTCCCGAAAAGCACAGGGGAAATACAAGAGAAGCGTGTGTTTGGGCAGCATGTCAGGCGATGGTTTTCTTGAAAACGATAACCAGGTCGGGCGCCTGTTCCATTTCCCATGCGCGGCCGTCAAACCCACCGAAACATTCCGCCATGACAAAGCCATGGGCTGCGGCGGTGTCGGTGAGTTCCCCCTGCGTCCAGTGGCGGAGCACCGCAGTCTCCGACACCGCGTCAATGGTCTCCCCCTGAAAGACAAAATAATTCAGCGACAGCAGGGTATGCTCGCCGTGGGGCACGAGGTTTTTCACGGCGACGATCTCCGCATCTTCGAGGCGGCCATGCTCGATGCGATGCCGAGGAACGCGGGCCGCTTCGGCGGCGTGGTTGAGCACCTGAATGACAAAGATCGCGCCCGGCGTCAATGTCGCGGAAAGCGATTTGAAGACATCGCGCAATCCTTCCCCGGAATCAATGAGCGAAAGCGAATTGCCCAGGCACAGGGCGAAATCCCACGGTCCGCCCTCGACGCGGCGCATGTCGCCCACGCGGTATTCGATGTTGGGGTGTGGGCGCGCGCGCTGCGCGAAGGCGATCATGCCCTCGCCCGCGTCCACCGCCGTGACCATGCCGCCGTGTTCCGCAAAGAACAGGGCATGCGGCCCGGTGCCACAGGCGAGGTCCAAAACACGGTTTCCCGGTGCGCGCCGGAACCGATCCAACAGGAAAGGCCCTTCGCGCTCGAGGCGCTTGACGCTGTTGGCAAAGACTTCATAATAGGCTGCGCCGCGTTCAAATGCTTCCATGCCCCCCGCCTCTTCTTATGGGGTTTGTCCGTGTTTGTCCTTGTCCGTCCGCGTCCCTGTCAAACCGACGGCTCTGCCTCCATATCCGCCGGTTCCTTCGCCGCCGCAATCACGGGGTCCTTCAAGGCGGCCATGCCGTGCCGCAGGTGGTCCATCGCCTTGAAAAAGATGCGCGCGGCTTCCTGGGGCGCATGAAAGCCCATTGAGTTTTCGGCTTCCACAAAATCAATAAGAAACGTGGCGCGGCGTTGGCATTCGCGCGCCGCGTTGAGCCGCGCCTCGTCCATGCCGGCGGCCTGCGCCGCCTTGATCGCGTCAATCAGGTCCATGAGCGCGTCCATGGCCATGTTGCGCATTTCGTAGTTCCGTTCCTGGATGGTCTCCGCGCGCGCCTTCAATTCCGCCTCCGGGGCCTTGTGGCAGGTCTGGCAGGCGTTATTGATGTTCAGGAGCGGACTGCGCACATGGTGGTCGCTGATCTTCATTGCGCCGACGCGCATGTAGGGCATGTGGCAGTCGGCGCAGGCGACGCCCGCCCGTGCATGGATGCCCTGGTTCCACAACTCGAATTCCGGATGCTGCGCCTTGAGCATGCGCGCCCCGGTCTCCGCATGTATCCAGTCATGAAATCCGATTTCGTCGTAGTAGGCGAGCACCTCGTCCCCTTTCAGGCCCTTGTGCCAGGGATACACGAGCCGTTTTTCCTCGCCTTTGAAGTAGTACTCGACGTGGCACTGCGCGCACACGAAAGACCGCATTTCCTGGCGGGTGGCCATGGTGTGGACGTCGTAGTCCTTGATACCGAGATGCTTCTTGTATGCGCGGATGCCCTCAATGAATCCCGGCCGCGTTATCCGTAGTTGCATGGTCTGCGGGTCGTGGCAGTCTATACAGGTGACCGGATGGTCCACAAACTTGACCGCTTCCTGGTAGGGCATGGCATTCATTTTTTCGAAGCCCTTGAAGATGTCGCCGTCGCCGAGTTTTTTGTAGGCCACATAGACCGAGGAATGGCAGTGCAGGCAGGTACCCGGCTGCGGCCGCTGATGGCGCTGCGTGAAGGTCTGGTCCTCCAGCATGTAGGCGTGGCCGCGTTCTTCGCGGAAGTCAATGGCGAAGGCATAGCCCGCCCACATGGCCTTGAGGCGCGGGTCTTTCTCCAGTTTCGATTGCGACACGACGGACCTTGGGTCGGCCTCCGTGGGTGTGCGCGGCATGGCTTCGCTGCCGCCGAAGCGCGTGCGCTCCATGTCCACTGTCCTCGTGTAGGCATCGTATTGCAGCGGGAAGTTCTTCCCCCAGATGGCCGGGTCCACTGTGTCGTCCGTGATGTCCACCACGCGGAAGAAAGGATTTCTCGCTTCCACCTTGCGTTCGAAGATGTTCACCAGCAGCGCCGCGACGCCAAAGGCGACGATGGCAGTAACCACGGCGGTCACGCTGATAATGATCGCAACGCCGCGCGCACCCGGTGCGCCTCCCTGGTTCTTTTCCGACATGCTCACGGTCTGATTCCCTTTCCTTGTTTCCGCGCGCCGCTGGGGCGGCGGCCCCTTACTCCAGATGGCCTACGTGGGCATGGCAGCGGATGCACGCCAGGTGCTCTCCCCGCCCGCCCCCGTGGTCTATCGCATCCACAATGTCCTGATGGCATTTTCGGCAGGCGCTCTCGGCAATCTCCCGGTTGCGCGCCGTGATTTGAATGGGTTCATGGAAATTCTGCAGGGTGAACGCCATCGAATGGTGGTATCCGTTCAAGCCTTTGGTGAGATATTTGCCGAAAAAGCCTGCGGGGGTGTGGCAATCGTTGCACACAGCGACGGTGTGGTGGCTGGATTTCAGCCAGGCATCGTAGTGGTCGTGCATGATGTGGCAGTTGGCGCAGGCCGCCGGGTCGTCCGTCAGGTAGGAAGCGCCATGCGCGTAAATGAACGTGTATCCGCCGATGCCCGCGGCCAGGCCCGCGCTCACGCCCAGCGCCGCCGCCCCGCCCAGCCAGAACATTCCGCGCAGCCGCCGTTGCCGCATCTGCCTGCCACTCCCCGTCAATCCTGCCATTCCCGCCGCTCCAACACTTCGCCCTGAAGACTGAGAATCACCGTTTCGCCCGGCACGGTCTTGCCCGCGAGTTCCATCCCCTTGCGGACAATGGCCGGCAACCCTTGGCAACATGGCACCTGCATCACCGCCACGGTCACACGCCTGACGGTTGCCGAGGCGAACAGTTGCGAGAACTTTTGCACATATGGCCCTGCATCATCAAACTTCGGACAGCCCATCATCAGCACGCGGCCCTGCAGGAAATCCCGGTGGAAATTCGGCGCGGCCGCCGGCACGCAATCCGCTGCCACCAGCAGGTGCGCGTCTTCAAGAAACGGCGCGGTGGGCGGTACGAGCCGAATTTGAATCGGCCAGGTGGAGAGCGCGGACGGCGTCGGCGCGGCGTCCTGTCCGGCGCCCACCGCGGGCGTGAACTGCTTGATGCGCGCCGACGGACACTGGGGCGCGGGCTGAGGCGTAATCTGCTTCACCTGCGCGCCCGGACATTGATGCGCCGCAGGCGCGGCAGGGGCCGCCTGCCTGGACGCAATCCCCTGCAAATGGGCCGCAACGGCGGCCTCGTCGAAGGCCTCCGCTTCGCGTTCCACGATTTTCAGCGCGCCGGTGGGACACTCGCCCAGGCACGCGCCCAGGCCGTCGCAATAGCGGTCGGCCACCAGTTTCGCCTTGCCGTCCACAATCTGAATCGCGCCTTCATGGCAGGACGATACGCAGTCGCCGCAGCCGTTGCACAGCGCCTCGTCAATTTCAATGATTTTGCGCGTTGCTTTCATAGTGTCTCCCACGCCAGGGTTGATTTGATTGTCTATGGGGTCGAATATGATAGTATTTTGCCGCAGCACGGCGCGAAAAACCTTGATCTGTGTCAAGACAAAAGGAATTTATCACCGATGATCGGCACGCCATCGCTGAGCGCCATCCCCATGTTCTCGGCCCTGACGCGCGCGGACCTCAAGCAAGTGGCGGCAATCGCTGTCACCAAGAGATACCCGCGCGGCGCCACGGTGTTTTCAGAGGGGGACCCCTCCGAGGGATTTCACATCATTCTTGATGGGAAGGTGCGTATCTTCAAAATTTCCGCGGAAGGCAAGGAACAGACCCTGCATGTCTTTGGCCCCCGGCAGCCCGTGGGAGAGGCCGCCGTGTTCGCGGGCGCGCCCTATCCCGCGCATGCGGAAACCCTTGAGAGCACCACTGTGTTGTATTTCCCGCGTGACGCCTTCATCGCGCTGCTGGAATCGCGGCCCACCGTTGCCCTGGGCCTGCTGGCCACGCTCGCAAAACGATTGATGCAGTTTGCCGCGCTGGTGGAGCAACTGTCGCTCAAGGAAATCCCCAACCGGCTCGCCGCCTACCTCCTGCACCTGCACCGGCACGCGCCCCCGGGCGCGGCGATCGATCTCGACATGTCCAAGAAACAACTGGCCACCCTGCTCGGCGCGACCCCGGAAACCCTCTCGCGCACCTTCACCCGGTTCGAGCAGGACGGGGCGGTCCGGGCCTCCGGAAGGCGAAGGCTGATTATCCTTGACCTGGAGTATCTGGCGCGGCTCGGCGGTCTCGGCATTGCGCACGGGCATGCCGGCGTAGCGGACCGAAAACGAATGTCCTCCTGATAACCGTTAACCGTCACCGGAACAATGGGGATAAATCAGGTGTGTTTCCCGTTTATGGGCGAACTTTTTTCTTTGATATGCAGGGCGATACAACCACCCCCGGACTTGCCCCCTCGCGAGTAGAAACAAGAACGCCCAAAACCTGAACCCCTCCGACCTTCTTCATCCGCTTCGGAGACCTGAAACGCTTTCCATCTCGCGCTTTTCTGCTGTGGTTCAGCGGGATTCCGTCGGGGGGTACACGTCGGGAACAACAACCACCTCGGTGGAGAAGGCGAAGTCCACATCTTCCAGATTGCGGTCCGGGCCGGGGTAGATTAACTGGATGAAGAATGCGGTCCATCCCTGGCCCTCCTCGGGAATCTCGACCGTGCCGACATATACGCCGCTGTCGCATTCTTCTTCCTCACCCTCGGTCTGTTTCACCGCTGTTTCTTCCATTTCGCCCTCTTCTTCGCCTTTTTCTTCCTCGCAGTAAGGAGTGAGTTCTATGCTGCTCCATGCTTCGCCGATGGTGGCCAGGCGGAAGTCGCGCGCACTTCGGTTGGTTGCCTGCCATAATTTCACCGTCCTGGGCGGTTTCTCGGTGTACACGGTGATGGTCCCATTGGCCTTATCAACGGTCCAGTGGAAGGTCGGGCGTTCCACGCCGCGCAAGAAGGAATTGTAGAAGGCCAGCATGGCGTTGTACGCGCCAACATCGGCGCTGAGCCGGTCGCTGGAGGACAGACCGTGATCCGTATTCGGCGCATAGTAGAGGTTGTTCTCCCCGGGAACGTTGGCCGCCGGGTCCGGATTGCCCAGATAAAACCGGGAGGAGTCCGGCAGGAAGAACTGGTCTCCGGTGGAGTTGATAATCATCTTGGGCATGGTCAGTCGCCGGCGGTACTGGTAGGGGTCCACGATCTTGAGCAGGGAATCGCCTTCCGGGAGTCCGAAACGCTCAAAAATCTGCATGTCCACATAGTCCTGGATGGCGCTGGAGTAGAAGCCGTAGGCGCTGTAGTGGTGCGCCATCTGCACCTCCATGTTCAGCACGTCAATCACGATGGGCATGATGGCGGTGACCCGGGGATCGGTCGCCGCGCTGAGCCATGTCGTCCAGCCGCGCTTGGAAGCGCCGGTGACTACGAAATTGTTAATCCGCACCGGTGCGCCCGGCTTTTGATTGAGCATGAAATCCTGGATGCTGTCCATGGCGCGCACGGCGGCGCGGGTCATGGGCAGCAACGCGGGCCATGTCATGTCCGCACGGCCTTCCGCGAAACCGTTCATATACTTGTCATAACTGTAGGCGATGATCGCGTCCTCGGAACGGCCGCGGGTCTCGCCGACAAACAGCGTCGGCTGGTTCGGCACGGTCTGAATGACCGCCACCACGGACCCGGTGGAAAGGCTGAAGGGCAGCATCAACTGGGCGAAGGCCGGCGACGGCATCGCCGTGACGCTGCCGCCGGTGACCATCAGCAGCGCCGTGTCGGACAGGACCACGGGAGGCTCCACGATGGTGACGTAATGGCGCCACAGCAGGGGCTGCACCACTTCGTGCGCGCCGCGCCACGCGCCGGAGGTCATGTTGAGCACATAACTGGTGACGCCGGCCGTCGGCAGGCTCGCGGAACTTTCCAGAAAATAATCGTAATTCGGGTCACAGGTGTTTACGTACAAGTCCAACACATCGGACTCGTCAACCGACAGTTCCGCAAAACTATGCGCCAGGATACTGACGGAATTGCGCGCGGTCAGGCTCAGATTGCTGACGAGCACGGTGACCGTGTCGTAGCAGTCTTCAGGATGCGGGGTGAATCCGTTGACAATCAGCGTTTCGGGAATGCCGTCCTCATCTTCATCCAAGCCGTTTGTGGCCAGTTCCAGGCCGGGCATGCCCTCAAGATACACCGCCACGCCGAGGCTGTTCCCATGCGCGTCCGGCTCCCACTCGTCTGCATTGAAGCGCAGGATGAGTTCGGTGGCCAACGGGTTGACTTGGATGCGCACGGCGCGGCTGGACAGGGGCGCAATATCGCGCAGGGCCTGTTCGGACGCGGGTGTCACGAGCAACCGGTCGGAAGGCGCAGGCAGTGCCTTGGTGATCACGGCCGGTGGGGCAAATCGATCGGCCTTGAGGGCAAACATGTCACGCGCTGCATCGCTGGGGCGCAGCCTCGCCTCGGGCATGTTTTCCACCGCCCTGTCCCGCGCAAAATCCCAATAGGCCTTGGACAATGATATGCCGAGATTATTGCGCATGGCGCGATCAACGGCCTTGGCGCTTTCCTCCAGCGCTTTCTCGAAGGAAAGCCGCGCCCCGCCGTGCGGCATTGCAGCGAAGGAGGCGCGAATTTCCTCCAGAATCCCCCTGGAAAGCGGCGCGCGCTGTGCAATCCATTGCAGTGGCTGCTCCCCGGCGTAACGGTTCTGCACATAGAAAAAGAATTCCTGTCCAGCGGCCGCGTAACCCGGCAACACGAAATCAAAGGGGAAGAACAGGGGATGGGAAAGCAACACATATTCATTCGGCTCAAAGCCCCGCGCGACGGGCAGACCGTCGGCCACCTGGCCCGCATAGACACCCAATCCGGTGCGCAGCCCCGCGAGGAAGTCCACGGGCGTGGGATTGCCGCGCGGATCGCGGTCGCCGGGACTCATCCCGGCAATCTTCGGGTAGTCATAGCCGTCAAAGCACGCTTCCATCAGGGTCTGGGCGAATGCATTGGCGAAATTGTACTCCTGCGCCAGGTCTTTGCCTTCATCGGCGGCGGCGTCGCGCGCGTTGCGCGCGGAGACGGCAATCAATTGCCGGGGGTCCACCACGATATGCCCGAAGAAAGTGTCGCGACACGCCAACCTCTGGAAACTCGGAAACGTCTCCGGGTAAGTTTCACTCATGTTGTAGAGTATCAGGGTATAGGCGCCGGCATCGGTCACCAGGGCGGGACTGCGCATCCCGGCGCCGGCATACCCCGCATGGATGGCCGCCATGCCCTCGCCGACCGCCTGCGCAGTGGCCTGTAATTGCGTATCCGAGAAGTTCCTGCGGTAGTATGGCGCGGTGTTTTCGATCGTGCCCAAGCGCAACGCGGTCAACTGTTGCCCCATTTCGCGGCTCACAAAAATCCGCCAATTGTCGGCCCAGTCAAACAAGGTCGGGGCTTTCTCCCCTTCGGGGACCGCCAGCACGATCATCTCGCAGTCGGGTCGGTACGCCACGGCATAGGTGGCCCGGCCGGGCAACCGCATCACGCGCGCCACCACCTTGTTGCCGATCACTTCGCCGGGAATCGGCACAACCAGTCCGTTTTCCAACCGCGCCAGAATCTGAATTTTCGCAGCAATGCGGTCCGCCGGGGGCACACCGTCGGGCACAAACGGGATTTCCAGAATGGCGGGGCGCACGGCATCGCCGAGCACCGACGCGAACACGCGCGGCGACGCATTATTGTGCGTCAACGTAAAAGCGCTGGAAACGATGATCATCGGTTCAAAGGCGTTTGCCAGGAAGGGGTCGCGCTCTTCGCGCAGCCCGTAGACGACCTCGTGCTCCAACGCCGCAGGCAATACGGTCAGCCGCAGCCCGCGCGATTCCACCGAACCGCCCTCCGGGCCAATCGCCTGGAAACTGGTGCGCTCGCGCACCACAATGTATCTTTCTTTCGTGAGCGTGCTGCCGCCGCGCGCCGTCGTCACCGTCAGCGACACCGTGTATTCGCCCGGTTCCAGGTAAGTGATCTTGGGGCTGCGCTGGTGCGTATTGGTGTGGCCGTTGCCGAAGTCCCACCGCCAGGCGACAATCGGCGACGCCCCCGCCCACGATGTATCGTTGAATTGCACTTCCAGCGGGACATAACCTTCCACCGGCGATGCGGTAAACGCGGCGTTCGGTTTGTCACCCGGCGGAACCGGCGGACACCCCGGAGCCAAAATCACCAAAGCCAGTAGGGCACACAGTGCTGGAATGGGACCGCAGACGCGCGACATGGAAAATGATCCTTCCCTCTGTTATCCGCGTTTCGACATCTTAAGCATGTGACCAGGCTCCGCACACGCCCCCATCTTTATCCAGGACGGGGACCCATAACCCCAATCTCCCCTTTAGTTTGCTGGATAAGGGGAAAAAAGTCAACTAAATACCTCCCTGATTTCCGGGGTCCGGATTTTCTTGTCACCCGTGGAAGCGCATAACCCGTCTTCTGGCTGCAGGCACTCAGGTTATGGATTTTTGTAAGAAGATTGTTTTTTTCCCTCGTTATCCCGCTCCTGCGGGGTAATGAGGGGATCGAACAAAGGAGCACATAAAGGCCATGTCAATCGTGCTGCACAGCGGCGCATTCCAAATCAGTGCTGATCCTTATGGGGAGCCTATACAATGTACATTATCAGCGCGTCCGTCCTGCATCCATGCATTAGTCAGGGTTACGCGACGTGATTGCTTCAGTCGGTTAAAATGTTTCCTGTCTTATCCAGAAGCGCAGCGTCGCGTGGTGACGAATGCGGCGGCGCTGTCAAGGGAGGAATCATGCGGCTGCTTGTGTTGTTGGTGCTGTCGGTGCTTTTTATCATCGGCATGACGGCCCGCTTCAAGGCGCACCCGTTGCTGGTCCTGATCGTGACCGCAGTTGCCTACGGTCTTCTGGGCGGCATGTCGCCCGGCGCGGTGATCGCAGCGGTCAATGCGGGCTTCGGCGGGACCATCGGCAGCATCGGTCTCGTCATTCTGTTTGGGGCGATTATTGGTGTATTTCTGGAAAAATCCGGCGGCGCCATGCGGATCGCCGAGAGCGCGCTGGCGCTCACCGGCCCCCGGCACACCCCGTTGGCCATGACCCTTGTCGGCTATGTCGTTTCCATTCCGGTTTTCTGCGACTCCGCGTTCGTGCTGCTTTCCCCGGTCAATAAGGCGCTTGCGCGCCGCGCGAAAAGCACGCTCGCGGCGGGCGCCATCGCCCTGAGCCTGGGGCTGTATGCCACACACACGATGATTCCGCCGACGCCGGGTCCGGTGGGCGCGGCGGGCGTACTTGGCGCCGATCTGGGTCTGGTCATTTTGTGGGGGGCGATTGTGGCCATGATCGCCGCTCTGGCGGGGTGGGGCTTCGCGGCGATCGTGGCGGCCCGGGTCAACATTGCCCCGGATGGGAACGCCCCCGATGCCGACCTGACGGCACTACCGGAACAGGCTGCGAAACCGCCGTCCACCCCCAAGGCCCTGCTGCCGATTCTGCTCCCGCTGTTGCTGATCCTCGCGCGGTCCATCGCCGAACTGCCGGCCAGGCCGCTGGGCGCGGGGGAGGTGGCGGCGGTCATTGGATTCCTGGGCCAGCCGGTGGTCGCGCTGATGAGCGGCGCGCTTACCGCGTTTCTGCTCCCGAAACGTTTCGATTGGGGACTGCTGTCTGTGTCGGGGTGGGTGGGCCAGGCCGTGGCGGCCGCCGCGCCGATTATCGTCATCACAGGGGCGGGCGGCGCATTCGGAAAAGTGCTCCAGGAGTCCGGCATCGCCGACGTTATCGGGTCGGGCCTGGCCGGCTATGAGGGCGTCGGCGTATGGCTGCCGCTGGGGATCGCCGCCGGCATCAAGACCGCCCAGGGGTCCTCCACCGTGGCGATGATCACGACGGCGGGGCTTGTCGCGCCGTTGCTGCCCGCGCTGGGGCTGGACAGTCCCAGCGCGACGGCGCTGTGCGTGGTCGCCATCGGGGCGGGCGGCATGATGGTTTCCCACGCCAACGACAGTTACTTCTGGGTTGTCACGCAGTTCTCCGGCATGAGCATGGACCAGGGCTATCGCCTGCAAACCCTCGGCACCTTTGTGCAGGGTTTTGCCGCCGCCCTTGCCATCGCCGTGATTGCTGCGATGATTCTGTAGTATCCGGGGGGTATGCGGCTGTCGCTTTTAATGCCGAACAGGGACATGCCCCCGGGGATGCAGCCAAAGGATACGGCGTGAAGACACCGACAGGGCGGCCCACGACATGCCCCCGGGGACGCGCCCAAAGGTGCGATTGCCCCAAAAGAACGCCCGCGCCACCGGGTGGTATCGGTTGTGGCGTATGGCAGGGCAAGGTATACTCGTGCGAATGGAATCGAGACAAAAGGCGTGCATTTTCGGGAAAGACGCACCCGATACGATGAAGTCTTGGCATGTCTTTCTGGCGCTCACGGTCATTGTGGCTGCGGGTGCGTTGTTGCGTCTTTACCGGCTCGATGAGCAATCCATCTGGTGGGATGAATACATGGCGGGCGGGCGGGCATTGCGCGCCGCCACATTGGGCGGATACCTGGCCCGCGTTCAGTTCCTGATTCCGGACAATGTGCCCATTTATTACGTGGTGTTGTACCTCTGGACCCGTCTGTTCGGCCCGGACAATATCCTCTGGATGCGCTTGTTGAGCGTTTTTGCGGCGCTGTCATCAATCCCGTTGCTCTTCGCGCTGGGGCGGCGTGTTTTTGGAGTGAAGGCGGGGCTGATAGCGGCGGCTTGCTTTGCGGTGTCGCCGTCGCACATCTGGCTAGGACAGAGCATCCGGCCCAACGCACTGATGGAACTCCTGGTTGTGGTCTCAATGTATGCGGTGGCGCGGGGCTGTTCCGAGCGCCATCGCGGTTGGCTTGCCTTGGCCGGCGCGGCCAACCTTGGCTTGGCGTGGAGTTATTTCTTCGGCCTGTTGTTCATCATGGCCGAGTTTGTCTATGTGGCCTTGTTCTGGTTCGATGGGGACGCGGGCATACGAAAGTGGCGCCGCATAACCCTCGCCTGGTGGACGACAAACACCGCAATATGCCTGTCGCCATACCTGTGGATCCGGCCCCACATGGAACAGGTCCACTCGGCGGAAGACGATTTCTTTATGCAACTGCCGTCTCTGCGGGAGGCGCTGTTTACGTTTTTCGGGTATGACGCCGCCATGACGACCGAGCCGTTTCTTTACCAGGGGCAAACGTGGGAATTCCTGGGACAGCGGATCGGTCAAGACCTGTTGCGCCTGCATGTTCTTTTTGATTGGGCCGTGGTGCTGTTTTCGGTGGGCGCCACTGCGGGGATTACTGCTTGCCTGATATACACCTTTTTGCAGGAACCCCGACGGGAGACATTCTTTGCGCGGCGTGAGGCGCTGTTTCCGCTTTTCGTCCTGTTTGTTCCCATGGCGGCGATGGTCTTGCTGTCCCTGTTTTTGCGGCCGTGCATTCTGCCGCGTTATGCGAGTTATTGTTCATTCAGCCTCTACATGTTCATCGGCTGGATCATTGCTCGGGCGACGCCGAAACCCGCCCGATTGCCGCTTGTGTTGGCGCTTGCAATGACCTGCGCATACCAGATTTCCGTGTCGCTACCGGCGACAACGCGCACGGACTGGCGGTCGGCGGCGCGGCTGTTGCAGCAACGCGCGGCTGCGGGGGACCTGATTCTCCTTCGCGGCATGATTCTGTCCGACCAGATGCTGGGCCTGTACGGCGACCTTCCGGGGCCTGTGCTGCTGGTTTCCTCCTACCGGAGCGTGTGCGAACGAACCGCCCGCCACCTTGAGGCAAACCCTGTGCAAAAAACCTGGGTACTGCTGGAAGATTTCGTTTACCGGTTTCCGCCCCCGGGTGAATTGGAGAAAGCGCTGGACACAATGAATCTCACCTGGAAACGGAAAGACATTTCAGGAATGAACGGCATCCGCGTGTACGAAATAGTCCGGACCCCCGGCAGGGACATCGCCCCTATCCCGGCCATGGCCGCCGAGACCGATTATGAGACGGTATTGCAGAGGCTGAATCTCGACCGGACAGAAGGATACGCACGCGAATCACTGCTGGCGGCCCTCAACCGGGCCATAGACATGCCTTTCTATTCCGGCCCGTTTCACTTGGCGATCCTCAGTCTGTTTCTGACCGGCGAGGGTCACCCCGACCTCGGCGAAGCGGCGGCGCGCGCATGTCTGCGTATCCGCGAACGCTATGTGATGGGATGGCTCGCCCTTGCAATTGCGCTCGGTTCCCAAAACAAACTTGAAGAAATGGCAGTTGCCTTTGAGCAAATGCATGCCTGCGACGCCACGGACCTTTCGCGCGAGTACGAGGCCGCCGCGGTCGCGCTGTTCAAACATCGCGACCCGGTCGAGGCGCAAAAACGCCTCGACGCGATGGCCGGAACGGGCTTCTTTGTACCCACGGCGCTCTCCAG
>CALEDJ010000046.1 GCA_937951485.1 uncultured bacterium | reverse complement strand
CATCGTGGGCGCGACCAGCCGCACCCTGGATATTCTGCACGCCCTGGAGGAGGACACCGGCCGCTACACCTGCGCCTACCTCAAGCCGGTGGCCTTCTACGGCGCGCCGCCGCAGCCCGCCGTCTATGGCCCCATTGACGTAAGCGTTGTGGCACAAGGCGAGGGCGAAGGCGAGGGCGAAGGCGAGGGCGAAGGAGAGGGCGAAGGAGAGGGCGAAGGCGAGGGTGAAGGAGAGGGCGAAGGCGAGGGCGAAGGAGAAGGCGAGAGCGAAGGCGAGGGCGAGGGGGATATCGGCGTACCAGAAATTCATTCCGCCGATGTTGACGGAGATGGCCGGATTTCCCTGTCCGAATTACTGCGGGTGATCCAGTTCTTCAACGCCGGCGGTTACCATTGCGCGGCGACGCCCGCAAGCACCGAAGACGGTTACGTGCCTGGGCCGAACCCGGCGCATCAGGAATGCCGGCCACACGCATCGGACTACAATCCGCAGAACTGGCTGATTTCGCTCTCCGAACTCCTGCGTATTATTCAATTCTACAACGCCGGCGGATACCACCCCTGCCCGGATACCGACCCGCCCACGGAGGACGGTTACTGTCCCGGTCCCGTGCCCATTTGATACAGATCGAAGTCGCGGATTGCGTGCAGCGCCACAGCGGAACGGCATAGATTGTCGGGGCGCACTACATGGCCTTTTCTATTCCTCGGCGCTGCACGCCACTCCGCGAAGACGTGTTTTTCCCCCGGTGGCCCCGCACCGCCGGGATATGCCTTTTCTCCTACGCTTCTTATGCGGAGAGGGTACGCAGAGTGTCCGCCAATTTATCGCAGAAGCATTTCGCCACTGCGAAATCGGCGGGGGTATCCGCATTCAGTTCGGTTGCGATTTCAGACGTCGTAATGAAGAGATTGCTGACGGGGCTTTGCACGCGGCACCGGAATTCCACCTCAGGATGGGTGAGGATCATAGCGAAGAAGGTTCCGGGCAGATCGCCGAGCGGGGCGCGATCCACATGACGTAATTGCATGGTGGCGCGCGCGGCAACGCCGCCGAGTTCCGCGCTGCGCTCCAGGGTGAAGCGTCCGCCCACCTGCTCGGCGGCGGCGCGGAAAAGGCTCAAGCCCAGGCCGGTGCGCTTGCCTTCCTTGGTGGTGTAGAACGGGTCCAGGGTGTGCTCCGGCGATGTGGTCAGGCCGGGACCGTTATCTTCCACGCTGATTTCCAGCAGGTCTTCTTCAGGGGCTTCGCGCAGGGTGACGCAGACCACGGAGGCGCCGGCGCGCACCGCGTTTTCCAGCAGGTCAAGTATGTGCAGCGACAATTCAAGCAATGACACACCGCCCTTCTCGCGGATCACACCGCAACGCTTCCGCCAGTGATTCAAAGTCCGGCGACTTCATGGCGAAGAGGGTTCGGCACGCGCCGATTTCCTCGGGGCAATGCGCGTCCGATGCGGTGATCAGCGGCATGCCCAAATGCGTGAATCGCTCCTGACGGCCCTCGCGACTGCCCGCAGCGGAGATTTCCAGCGCATCAAAGCGCAGATTGTCCGGGAAGAACCCCAACTGGCTGGTGACGGAGAAGGAGGGACGGTCCACATGCGCCGCGATGGCCAGGCCGCCGTGATCGCGGACCATCGCGACAGCGTCGGCCAACGGAAAACCGGATGCCATGGAAAGCATCTGTGTTTCCCTGGCGATTTTTTCGCCTTCAGCGTTCATGATCCATTGGTTCCCATCAAGGCGGGGCGCCCCGGAAAGCGCCGGCAGCGTGCTCCGCACCTGCGCGCCGACCCGCATGGCGGCCTCGGTTTCGGGGAAAACGCCGATGAGATGCACTTCTTCCGACGTGGTAATCTCGATGCCGGACAGCACAAGCAACCGGTTGTCTGCATGGTGTTGCGCGGCGGCCTGCACCGCCGCTGCATTGTCGGCGCTGTTGTGGTCGCAAATGGCGATGAGGTCCAGCCCCGCCTCTACGGCGGCCTGCACAATCGCGCCGGGAGTCATGACATCTTCAGCGCACGGCGACAGCGCCGTATGAATGTGCAGGTCTCCCGCGACGGCAATCACCCCGGCTCGCCCCGCAATCCCAGGGCATAGAGACGGCCCGCAAGTTCGAACGCGGGTTCCGGCGAGGTAAACAGGACAATGCCTTCTTCCGCCGCTTTTGCGCGCACGGTCTCGTCCGGATGGCGGCCCATGGCGAAGATCACCGCCGCCAGTTCCGCGTGCACAGCCACCGCCACTACGTTCAAATGCACCTGAACCGTCACCAACACACTGTCTTTCGGTGCATTCGCCAATACATCGCTCAGCAAATCGGAAACATAAGCGCACTGGATTTTTCGACCTGTCTCCAACGGCAATTCCGGCGTGAGGTTTTCCAGATCAAGTTCCCTGGCAATATCCTGCAGATTCACCGGCGTCACTCCCTTGCTCCCGGGCAGTCCACCGTCGCCCTGACCACCCTCATTTTCAATGGCATTGTACACCGTTTTTCCCGCAATTTCCTCTTTGGGTGCAAATGGCGCGGGCGTCCTATTGGTATTTGGCAGGCGAAGGCTGTACTCCAAAACAGGCCAGCGCCGGAACAGGCCAAAGCCTGTACTCCAGAACCGGCAAGGCTAAAGCCTGTACTCCAAAACATCATCCAAATCACGCATGAGTTGGATGGCGTAGTCGGCGAGTTCGTTCGCGATACGCTCATGAACGGCATCAAAGGGGAGGATGGGTTCGCGCACGCGCGCAGTCCTGAAAAGGCCTTGGCGGCGCAGCAGTCGTTTGAAGAAATGAATGGAAATATCGAGATGCTGGTTTGAGAAGGCGAGCACCGGAAGCAGGCGGTTGAACAATGCGCGCGCGGCATCGCGGCGGCCGGCGCGGTAGAGGGCGAAGATGCGTGTGTAAATGGGGTGCATGGCGGTCGGCATGAAGGCATGCACGCCGCGGTCCATTGCTTCGATCATCTGCATTACGGCCCAGCCGCCGGAGACATGGAGGCGTCCACCGGTGGCTTCGATCACCGCACTGTACTTGACGCCGGCGGGAACGACTTCGATTTTCAGGGCTTGAAAGACGGACACTTCCCGGAAGAGCCGTGCAATCAGCGGGACGGGAACGCCGTAGCCCGTGGCGTCCCAGTCTTGAATCATCAGAAAAGGCGGCTGTAAATCCGCGAGTGCGCGCAGGTCGCGCTCGTACTGCGGGTCGTCGTGATAAGGGATGGCCGCCAGGATGCCGTCGCAACCCAGGTCCAACAGGCGACGTGTCGCGGTCACGCGCGCTTCCGTGGTGGGCGCGGACGCGCCGCCGATGACCGGCTTTCTGCCGCGCGTGATTCCCAGGACCGCCTTGACCAGTTGCTCGCGTTCCTGTGGCGACAATTTATCCACCTCCGACGCCATCGCAGGCACAAGAAATCCCGCGACCCCTGCGTCCAGGGCGTGTTGCACGTTCTTTTGAAATCCCTGGATATCAATAGCGTCGTCTTCGGTGAATGGGGTGTTCAAAACCGTAATGATGCCGCAAAGATCCGTAAGCGGGTTCATATCATCATTCCTCGATGCGCAAGTTCCGAAGTCCACTTCTGGAGTACAGGCTTCGGCCTGGCCGGTTCTGGAGTACAGGCTTCAACCTGTCCAGTTATGGAGTACGGGCTTCAGCCTGTCCCCCTGCGACGCTTTCCGCCAAAAAACAGGAATCCCAGCATCAGGCCGACGGCCAGCGCATCGCCATAAAACACGCCAGACATGGCCGGCATGGACGCCATCACCGACGCGGAGTCCGGATTCGCGGCAATGACTTCACCGGACACAATCACGCATTCCCCGGAATCCACCGGACACCCCATGGCCTGCGGTCCATCATCATGATAATAACCTGTGCCTTCATCGGGAGGCGCATCTTCGATCAACAGCAACCAGATGCGTTGCGGAATGTCGAACAAAAACGATTTCACCGTGGAAGGCGCACGATGGCCCCGGTCCGGGTTGCTCAAATCGCTCATGCACTCCGCGTTGATGCGCGCCTCGACCCAATAATAATGGTGATGCAGGATGATTTCCGGGTCATTGTTGCAACGGGCGAAGCAGCCCGTAGGCGGGATGACCTCGGCGGCGCGCGCGCCGGCGTCATTAAAGAACGTATTGGCAATCCATCCGCTGATGGGCTGCGCCGTATCGGAATCGGGGGCATCCGCGCGCCACACGCGGTAGGCCGTGGCTCCCGGCGAACCGGTCCAGGTGATCACGACATGGGTGGCAAAGACGCCGTCGGTGGCGCTGACATTTGCGGGTGCGGACGGCGGATTCGGGCATGGATCGGGGGGATCGCTTGCATCAATGACCACGCTGTCCGCGGCGCTGTTCAACACGCCGTCGCTTACAATCAGTTGCGCCACATACTGCCCCGCCTTGTCCGCCACGAAGGTGGGCTGGATTGCGGCGGGATCATCGAGACGCGCCGCGCTGCCTGTCGGCTTGGATGTGATGCTCCACTGATACCGCAACACATCGCCGTCGGGATCAAAACTGGCGCTGCCGTCCAGCCGCACCACATCGCCCACAGCAACCGACTGGTCCGGCCCCGCGTTCGCGACGGGCCGGCTGTTCGTGGTGCTGATCACCACCGTGTCGGGGGTGCTGAAAAGAAGACCGTCGCTCACGATCAACTGCACGACATACTCGCCGAATACGTCAATGATGAATGTGGGCGTGGCGGTGTTCGCGCCGCTGAGCGCGGCGGCGCTGCCTTCTGGACGCGAGACGAAGCGCCACGAATAGGTGATCGGATAGCCGTCGGGATCATAACTGTTCCGTCCGTCCAAGGTGGCCTGTTGCCCCACCCGTCGCGTCTGGTCGGGACCGGCATTGGCGACCGGTGGTGAGTTTTCGGTGCTTACGGCCACATGGGCCGGTTCGCTGTCCAGGCTTCCGTCGTTCACAATGAGTTCGATGACATATGTTCCGGCCTGGTCAATGGTGAATCGCGGGCGGACGGCGGCGGGATTGCTCAATGTCGCCGTGCTGCCGTCTGGCCGTTGCGTGAAACGCCATGCGTAGCGCAGGGTATCGCCGTCAACGTCATAACTGCGGGAACCGTCGAGCGTGATTTCCTGCCCGACGCGGCCGGACTGGTTCGGCCCGGCATCGGCGACCGGCGCGCTGTTGACGGTGCTTACGCGCACCGTGGCCGGCGCGCTGTCCAGCGCGCCGTCATTCACAATCAGTTGAATCACATAGGTTCCGGGGGCGTCAATCTCAAAAGAGGGATTCACCGACATACTGTCGGCCAGTATTGCGGCGCTCGCGCCGGGTTTCGAGACGAAACTCCAGCGGAACGTTATCTCGTCGCCGTCGGGATCATAACTGGCGCTGCCGTTCAGGGTGACCCGCTGTCCCACGCGGGCGCTTTGGTTTGCCCCGGCGTGGGCGACGGGGGGCCGGTTTTCCACAACTGCGGCGGCGGTGATGGTGGCGGTATCCGGATCGCTGTTCGCCAGTCCGTCATTGACCACCAACTGCACGACATACGTTCCCGGCGCATCGGGGATGAAAAAGGCCGTCTGTTGATTGGCGTTCTGGACGGTGGCGGCGCTTTCCGCCGGTTTGGAAACGAAGGACCACGCAAAGATCAGCGTATCACCGTCCGGGTCGCTGCTGTTGCCGCCGTCAATCGTCACCGTATCGCCGACCGTGACCGACTGGTCGGGGCCGGCGTCGGCCACTGGCGGACTGTTCGTCGTGCGCACGCGCATGGTATCCGGGGCGCTGTTTTCCGCGCCGTCATTCACCACCAACTGCACGGTGTAATTGCCGGGCGCGTCAACCACGAAACTGGGCGATACGGTGCTTGCGCCGATCAGTTCCGCCGCGCTGCCCGCAGGCCGCGCCGTGATGGTCCAGGCATAGGTGATAGGGTCGCCGTCGGGGTCATAACTGGCGGACCCGTCCAGCGTGACCATGTCTTCGATCTGGGCAGACCGGTCCGGTCCTGCGTTGGCTACCGGCGGCGAATTCAGGCATTGAACCGTCACCGTGTCGGGCGGGCTGTTCACGATGCCGTCGTTGACAACCAGTGTAAGACGGTATTCGCCCTTGCGATCGAGCGTGAAACGCGGAGTTGGCGATGCCGGATTGTCCAGGGCCGCCGCGCTTCCGGCAGGCCGCGCGCTGAATGACCAGGCATAGGTGATGGCGTCGCCGTCGGGGTCGCTGCTGCCGCGCCCGTCGAGCGTAATCACGTCGCCCGTGCGTCCGCTTTGGTCAGGTCCCGCGTTGGCGACCGGCGGCCGGTTCGCCACGGAAACGGTCATGGTGTCGGGCGCGCTGTTGATCGCGCCGTCATTGACGACCAATTGCACGGTATAGGCGCCGGTTTTGTCTGGAGTAAGCGTAGGCCGGGCGGACCCCGCGCCGGAGAGCACCGTCACGCTGCCGGACGGCTTGGACAGCAGCGTCCACACGAAGGTCAGCGGATCGCCATCGGGATCGCTGCTGCCGCGCCCGTCCAACTGCACCGTCTCGCCGACGTATGCCGTCCGATCCGGCCCGGCATTGGCGATGGGCGGCCGATTCGGCACAACGATGGTCACGGTGTCCGGCGTGCTGCTCAGGCTGCCGTCGCTGACCACCAACTGCACAACATAGTTGCCTTTTCGGTCAATGGTGAACTGGGGGGCCGGTGTTGTCGGGTTCAGGAGGACGGCGGCGCTGCCCGAAGGCCGGCTCACGAAGGACCAACCATAAGTGATGAGATCTCCGTCCGGATCGGCGCTGCCGCTGCCGTCGAGAAAAATGGTGTCTCCCACATAGCCGGTCCGGTCCGGTCCGGCGTCGGCCACGGGCGCGCGGTTGGCGGTGTGGACCGTCACATAGTCCGGGTCGCTGGTGGTAAAGCCATCGCTGACCACCAGCCGGACGACATAGGCGCCGCCGCGGTCCACCACGAAATACGGATTGGCCGTGTTTGCGCGGTTCAGGATCGCCGTGCTGCCCGCCGGCCTGGATTCAAAAGCCCATGCATAGGTGATCGGATCGCCATCGGGGTCATAACTGGCCGACCCGTTCAGCGTGGCGGTGTCCCCCACATGCCGCTGCTGGTCCGATCCCGCCTCGGCGATGGGGGGACGGTTCCGCACGGTGACGGTCATGGTGTCCGGCGCGCTGTCCGCTTCGCCGTCGTTCACGATCAACCGCAGCACATACACGCCGCGCAAATCCGGCGTGAAGGAGGGCGTCGGAGACGCGGGATTGCTCAAAATCGCCGTGCTGCCTGCGGGCCGCGAACTGAAGGACCACGCATAGGTGATCGGATCGCCGTCTGCATCGAAACTGCCGCGCCCATCCAGATATACCGGCTGCCCCATGAAGGCAACCTGGTCTGGACCGGCGTTTGCCACGGGCGGCGTATTCGCGACCAATGTGGACCGGAATGTGACCGTGTATGATCCCGTGCTGTCGAAATCGAGCACATGCAGCAGGCTTTCCGATTCGGGTTGGCCTGCGCTGTTGCGGACGGTCCGGCGCGTCGTCCAGACGTTTTCCGTCCGGGGATGAATCCCGTCACTGCGGTGCACGGACCCAAGCACATACTCGGATTCGAGGGGATTGGGGACCCGCAGGTAGGACCATCCCGGACCGACGTCAGCGGTCAGCGTAAAGCGGACATGTGTCTGTTTTCCCTCTTCCACCAGGAACACATTGGTCGCCGCCGCAACGGGGACCTGCGAACCGTCGCCAAAGTAGATGGCATCGGGAAATTGGTTGGGGTCAGGATCACTGTTGACCAGAAAGTCGGGCAGTCCGTCCGGGGCCGCGTCGCGCGCCCGGACCGTGCGAACCAAGTCCACCACTTCCATCAACGAGGGAAACAAGACCTGGCGCTGGATTTCCATGTCGCGGCAGGATGTTTGCAGCGTCAATTCGGCGAGCGTGCCGGCGTGCATCGAGGCAAGGTCCCACACCACGCCGCCTCTGGCGCCCGGCGCAATATCGCCAAGGTCCAGCCGCAGCGCCGGGAACACGGGATCGGCTCCGACCAAGGTCTGGAACACCCGGAAACTGCCGAAGGATGTGTCGTCCCGGGCGGCGATCACCGGCTCCAAAGCGATAACCGAGACATCGTAAGCGGGCGTGACGCCCGCATTGCGCACCAGCATTCCCGCCTGATACGGCTCGGCGTCTTCAATCGCCTCCGTCAGCGGATCGTCGCTGTACACGGCAAACGGATGCAGCAATACCGCCTCCAATGCGACCGGCGGATAAATTGTCACCACATCTGGAAGAACCCCCAAGACACCGGGTGCGCCGCCGCTCCGGAAATGGATTTCGCCGCTGATCAGATAAAAGCCCAGAACACCATGTGCAGATTCCGCGCGCGGCGTCACCGGCCATTGCACGCGCACCTCGCCGCCGGGGTTCAGCGTCGCGGTCCCGTCAATGCCGCTGATCCCGGCGAAGGTCGGCGCGCCGATATCGAAGAGATGCGCTGCATCCGCGCCCGTGACGTCCAGAATGCGCAACAGGATTGCGACATCATCAAGGGCGAAGCCGTGGCTTGCGAGGGACAGGACAAGTTCGGCGGCAAACGGGCTTTGCGCCAGGATCGTCTTTCGAGAGGCCTTCGCCGACGCCAAGAGGCAGGGTTCGACGGCTTTCGGGGTTCCCTGCGCGTCTTTGGCATCACAGAACAGCCCCAGTTCAAATGATGGCGCGGCGGCGTAGGCGGTCACTTCGCCGTCAGCCGGCATGACGCCATAGGCGGGCGGCGCTCCCGGACAATGCTCCGGCGGAAGCAGGATGGCGATGGGTTCGCGCCGCCATTCCAGGCGGCCGTCCACTTCCCAGGAATAGATCACGCCGGAGGGGAAACCCACGTCGCAATCGCCGTCCTGCTTGTCGCGCTTGCCGTAGGCCGTGTCTTCCACCAGCACCGGCACCGCGAGCGAAGCGCCGGGCGCGATGGCGCCCAGGTCGTCAACCAGCGATGTAAAAACGTAGCGGGAATGCCCGCCGAAATACAGGCGGGCGCTTCGCGCGGGCAGGCCGCCGTGATTGGTAATGATCAATTCGAGTTGCACTGAAGGCCCCTGCAAAAGGCCGAGGTCCAGCACGGGCGGCTCCACACTGATCGCCGCCGCCTGCGTGCCCGCATTGGCGGCAACAGTCACCGCCACGCGATATGGCGCCTGCTCGTGCTGCGGGGTATAAGTCCACCGCTGCCACACAAAAAGGCGGCGCAATCTCAGTTGTCGCGCGACAGTGCGCCCCGCGCGCACGCGCATCGTATCGGAAAAGAAGGCATGATTGGGCGAAATGACTTCGATGTTGTAGAGGCCGGCGGGCAGGTCCGCGAAATCGGCGCGGCCCAGGGAATTGCTGACAACTTGCCCGATGATTTCGCCGGTATTGGGATCGCGAACCTTCACTGTCGCCCCGACCACCTTTGGCTGCCCCGCTGTGGTGTATGTCAGGTCATCCCACAGCGTCAATTGCAGCCCGCCGCGTTCCTGGTCCACCACGTTCAGGTGGAACGGCACGGAGAGGTTGCCGGTTGCACCTGTCCGCAACCGGATGAAGGTCTGTATCAATTCCACCGGGGCATCCGGCGGCGGGGTCAGTTGCAGGGTCACGGGAATGGATTCGCCGGGGCCAAGGTCCACGGGATCAACCGGGGCGACCAGCGACACCCACGCGGCTGCGGCTTCGGGCAGCGCCGCCAGCGACACGCGGAAATCCGGCGCGACCGCGCCGCCCGCATTGGTCGCCTGAAAGGTGTAGAGCGCCTGTGCGCCGCGCACCGCACCCGCCCGCAGGACGCTCGTTTCGGTCTGGATCAGATAGCCCGCAGGCCGCACGGCAATATCGAGATCAACGGCATGCGCCGCCCCTTCCGCGCTGGACACCGTCACGCGAACCGACGCGGCGGGCACGGTGGCGTCTGACGCCAGCGCCCGCACGGAGAGGCGGGTGACGCCATGCGCAGGCACGGCCTGCCCGACAACCCCTTCCACGGAAATGTTGCCGGGCGCGCCGGATACGCCGGCCTGGAGGTTGCTCAGCAGCGAATGGCCCAGGTTGCGCACCTCAAATACGAGTTCCTGTTGAATGCCCGGCGCAAGCGTCAGGCTTGCGCGCGGCGGATTTATCAACAGGCCGATAATGGTAAACATGTCCTGCGTTTCAGGCGCATCAAAGGCTGGATGGCGCGCGCCCACCGTGTAAGCCCCCGCCTCGGTGGGCAAGGGTTCAAACCAGGCGGCAATGTTGCCCGCTCCGTCGGAGACCGCTTCGATCACGCGGCGGACACCGCGTGACAGCACATCAATCAGCACGCGCGCGCCGGGCGCGGGCTGACCATTGTCGAGGCGTGTGGCAGACCCAATCAGGGCCACCGGCGCGCCGGCCTGGGAGACATCCACCGATGCCTGTACGGTCGCCGCATATGATATCGCCGTGACGGCTATCGGCCCCGCAACGGCCACATTGTTCTCGCGATAATCTTCGGGAACATCTTCGCCATCGTTGGCGACCACGATGATCCAGTAATCCCCTGTGGACAGTTCCGGCAGCGTGACTGTTCGGCTCACCGCATATTCCGCGCCCACCTCCAAATCCAGCGTTCGTTCGACACATTCCACAGGAATATCATCGCCGAAGGCATCATCCGCCGACACATAGATGCAATCGTTCCACGGCGCCGTTGCGGTGGCTCCACCGACATTGCGCACCACCCACGAAACGTCAACGGGATAACCGCCCCACTCGGATGTGGGGACCGCCTGCGCTTCGACCGACAGGTCCGCTGAAGTGAGGGGATTAAGCCGCGTTTCCCGCGTATTGCTTTCCAATTGCGGTCCATAGGAGCGGTAAACCGCCACACCGGAAACCACCTGTTCCCCCTCGGCGTCCGGCGGCGCCTGCACGCGATACGTGAATACGATGGGGAACGGCGGTATCAGGACCCACGCAAACACCAATTCCCCCCCCTCGCCCACCGAAGGCATGATGCTTGGCGGCGCGCCGCGGACGATGCCCTGATAGGTCCATCCCGACGGCAGCGTTTCCCGCAACCCCAGCGCGGTCACCTCATCCGCGCCCGAATAGGAGATCGTTACTCGAAGGTCCACCGTTTCGCCCGGGCGATAGAACGCCCCTCCCACCGCCGTGCGTAAGAGCGTCATTTCCGGCAATTCGCCCTCGCCTTCGCCCTCGCCTTCGCCCTCGCCCTCGCCTTCGCCTTCCCCCTCCTCTCCTTCAGCAGGGTCGCCCTCCCCGATCTGCGTTACCACGGTCTCTGTTCGAAGTTGGCCGCCGCCAAAGGCGTAAATACCTTCGCCGGATATCGCCTGTCCCCCCGATGCCTCCAGCGGCACTGCCAGGCGATAAGTGAACGCGACGGGGAAAGGCGGCACGGTGATCCAGCCAAAGCCCAGTGTCCCTGAAGCGCCCGGCGCAGGCGCCAGCGGCGGCAACGCGCCCGATACGAGTTGCACAAAAGTCCAGCCCGGCGGGATCATTTCCTCCAAGCCGAGTTGGGTCACGGTGTCCGTTCCGGCCAATGTGAGGGTGACTTCGATGTCCAGGGTGCCGCCCGGATGATACAGTCCGTCACCCACAACGATCCGCGCCAGATACACCACCGAATCCTCGCCTTCGCCCTCGCCCTCGCCTTCGCCCTCGCCTTCGCCTTCGCCCTCGCCTTCGCCCTCGCCCTCGCCTTCCCCTTCGCCTTCGCCCTCGCCTTCGCCGCCAACAGGGAATATGTCTGTGTAAACCGTTTCTGTGTATTCCTGTATGATATCGGTGGCGTAAATGCCATAACCCTCAATCGTCACCGCACCCGCGGCGTCACCGGGAACATTGAGGCGATAAGTGAAACTGACAGGAAAAACCATGGGAATGAACAGATAGGCGAAATCGAGCACGCCGGCGGCGCCGTTTGGCGGCACAATGGCCGGCGCTTCGCCCCCCACCACGCCGTCAAAGGTCCATCCCTCAGGAATCCATTCCTTCAGGCCCAACTGCGTCACACCGTCCGGGCCGTCTTTGAGAAAGGTCACGGTCAGGTTCACCGTGCCCCCCGGCGTATACAAAGCGTCACCATCCACGGTCCGGGTGATGGACAGGGTCGTCTGCGCCGCTGCCGGGAATACGCAAGTGAAAACGATCGGGATACACAGAATAGAAAGACATCTGTTCCGTTCCATCCTGCGTTCACAAGCAAACATCATGTACTCTTCTGCTCCAAGACAATTCACCGGCAGCCGGTCCGTCATGCCTTCCTTAACGGATTTTATCATATGAAAGACGAAACATGAAGTGAGTTTGTTCTATTGCCATAATATAATATTTAATTATCTGGTTCGCGCTCCGTATTCCGCATTCCGCATTGTTCCGGCCCCATCCTGACAATCCCGTTATCCTGGAAAGAAAGGAAAATATAGACGGGATACCGGGATTAACAGGATGGGATATGCCGCTCTTCACTGCGAAAAAGTGCGTCCCTTTCTCTTGCAAGTCGCCGCCGGAAGGGATGGGGAACTCGCAATCACGGGGATGAGCGATTGCTTTCTCTCTCGATCACAAACGCACCCGGCAATCTTCTCATTGCGGATTTCGGAAGCATCATGCGCGCGCTATTTTTTGCCGGGCGCCGCGGGATTGCGGCCCAACAACGCCAGCGTGAAGAGCGCCAGGCCAGTGATGAACAGATCGCCAGAATCGGGCGGCCAGTCGCCTTCTTTGTGGCGGCGGCAGCCGCAACGGCGGGGCGGAGGCGGCTCGCCTTCGCCTTCGCCTTCGGGTTCGCCTTCCGGCGCGGCGCGCCAGAGGGGCACGATAATGGACACCAGTTCCCCGGCGCCTGCGTTGACGAAACTGGTCTGCGGCAGGTAATTCGGCGCATTGACGGACACCGTGTAACTGCCCTGTGCGATGGACGGATACCCGTAAACGCCGTCCATATTTTGAGTGACCGGCGGATACCCGCCGGGGGTCGCCTGCACGGAGCCGTTCAATATCCGCTGCTGGTTTTGCGCATCCCACACGGTGCAGAACAGGGACGCCGCCAGCACGGCCCCGCCCTGCGCCAGATAGCCGCTGAAATCCACCGGCCCCTCGACACGCGCGGCAATCCCTTCATCGGTGGGTTCTTCCAAATCCCAGTCGCACTGCTGCATGAGGACCGGCCCATCGCGCTCGTTGATGATGACCGGGTCGCCTATGGTGCTCAGGAAGGTGTTCCAGCCTGTTTCCATTTCATCTCCCGCGTTGAGACCTGCGTCGGATGCGCGGACGACGATGGCAGCGCCGGCAATGTTTCCGAAGATGGACTGCCGCACGATGGGGATGGCCCCGCCGATATCGAGCCCCACCGCAAGACTGGTGAACATGCACCGCTCGATGACCGTGCGGGCCGGGGCGTCGCCGTCTATCAGCATGGCGGTGCTTGCGCGCCGTGGCGCGCCCCGGAAACGCACCCGCGAAATCCGCATCGCAGCCTCGTTGCAGTACAGGAGCACCCCGTCTTCTTCCCGGCCCCTGATTTCCAGATGCTCCAGGCCGCTGTGGTCCGCGCCGATGACAGGCCCCACGATAAACACATCGAGTTCGGGCGGCGCTTCCGGACACGGCACAATCGCCCCAGACACGGTCATCCATTCCATCAGCGCGATGTCGCCCGCATAGTCGCCGGGATTCAGAATCAGCCGCACCGGCGACGCCGGGGTGGGTGGCGCAATCGCGCCCGATGCAAACGCCGAAAGAACGTAGTGAAGGCTTGCCCACGGCTGTTCGATGGTCCCTCTGCCCGGCGCATCCGCGCCCACGGGCGGCGGCGCAAGATAGAACGGTCGCGCGGGGCTGTTTGGATTCAGCGGATCGGAGTTGCGCAGAAATTCTTCGAGATTCGTGAGGTTGTCGCGGTCGGGATCCGCGCAGGCGCGCCCTTCCTCGCCCAGTTCATCGAGAATCGCCCGGAGGTTGTCCGGAATGCCGTCGCCGTTGGAATCCGGCGTCTGATCGCTGTATTGCAGGCAGTCCTCGACGCACCGCGTCAGGCCGTCCCCGTCTTCGTCCACATCATCCGGTGCGCCCGCGCACAGGTTTTGACAATACTCCAGCGGACTTTGCGGCGCCCCTTCGCCTTCGCCCTCGCCCTCGCCTTCGCCTTCGCCTTCGCCTTCGCCCTCGCCTTCGCCTTCGCCTTCGCCTTCGCCTTCGCCCTCGCCTTCGCCTTCGCCCTCGCCTTCGCCTTCCGCTCCCCCTTCCCCCTCGCCTTCGCCTTCGCCCTCACAAGGCTCAAGCACGTGAACGGTTCGGATTGCGACGGCCGTGTTGCCGGCGGCATCCCGCGCCTGGTAGTGGCGCGTGTAGGTTCCAGGGGTCGAGGTATCCACAAATCGCGTCACCGACACCATTACATTGCCATCGCATACGTCTGTCGCCGTTGCGCCGTATTCGCGATAGGTCTGTCCACAGACCACCTCTACAGTGCTGTTTCCTTTCAGGGAAATGACAGGGGGCGTCGTGTCGGTAACGGTCACGGTGCGGATTACCTCCTGGGCGGGGATACCGAATGAATTGGTAACGTTGTAGGTTACGATGTAAACGCCCGGCGTGCTTGCGTCCACCGGATTTGCTGTCTCGATACCCTCGGTGATGTCGCCGTCAATGCTGTCCCAGGCCGTGGCGCCGGCGTCCACATACGCACCGCCGCATTCCACAGTGACCGACGCATCACCCAACAAGGTGATGACCGGGGGAATCAGGTCCGCGCCGCAAATGACGGTCTCCACCACCCCCGTGCGCAATTCGGGACCCAGCAGGCGGAAGATGCCCTCGCCGGAGAGAATGACATCACCTTCTTCAGCGGGCGGGACATCAACCACATAGGTAAAAGTATAGGGGAATGTCGGG
>CALEDJ010000045.1 GCA_937951485.1 uncultured bacterium | reverse complement strand
TCACGCCAATACCAGGGCCGAGCGGCTCATGAACCGGGCGCGGATTGGGAACGACTTCCTGCAATTGCACCGATCTTCGCTCAAGGACGCATTCGCCGCATTACAGGCGTTGCCTGCATAAAACCGGGGAGCACTGAGGGGTTTTTTGCCGGAGGCTCGTGGTTCGATGTCCCAGGCGTGGTACAATAGGCCCAGAAAACCGATTTCACCCGGAATCCCTGAAAAGCGGAGTACTGACGCCGTATGACACACACCTTGTCGCAAGAAATAACCGCCAAACTGACCCGCCGGATTCTTAACAACAATTACCGTTCAGGCGATAAACTGCCGACGGAACGGGAACTGGCATCGGAGTTTGAGGTCACGCGGCATGTGGTGCGGGAAGCGCTGAAACGGCTGGAGGCGGTGGGGCTTGTGCGCATACGACAGGGTTCGGGCATTCATGTGGAAAACCTGAAACTGACGGGCGGGATTGAATTGTTTGAAATCCTGCTCAGACGGGACGACGGGTCCGTGAACCTGCAAGTCTTGCAGGAGATTCTGGAATTCCGCGCCGATATCGCGCGCTGCGTGGTCCGGCTGGCGGCGCAGCGCCGAACAGAAGCGGAGATGCGCGAAATCCGTCAGGTCTTCGAGGAACTTCGGGGAGCAACCCCAGGCGATCGCCAAGGGGAACATACCGCCCAACGGTTGTTCCGGCTGATCGTGCTGGCGACTCATAACGGCGTCTATGAACTTGTCTTTAACACGCTGGAACGGATATTCCTTCAGTTGCGGGCCATGATAGACATCCCGGTGATGGGCCAGGAACAAGGTTTCGTTTTCTTGTCGCGGTTGGTGGAGGCGTTTGAACAAAAAGACGGAGAAATGGCGGATTTGCTGGTAGTCCGCTACATGGAACGTATGCAGCATAACCTGGAGACCTGGCTGTCCGCTGCGACGTGAGCGTATCTCCGACCCGAATGCAACAAGTATAGAGGTGTTTTTCCCTCAGCCGAATCGCATGCTCGGATGAGAGTGGTGTCGTTTCGTTCACACACGCAAAAAGGAGCACCCATGCCATCGGAAACCCACAAAGGCGCAACGTTGTTCGGCAATCCCGTATCGGCATCGGCGCGGCGCAAAGGCGCTGCCATGTTCCGGCGCTTCGCGCGCAAATACCACTACGATCCCGACGCCCACTATCCCCTGGTGGCGCGAGACAACCCAATCCTGGGTCCCGCGCTGGGCGTGAAAGACGTTTTCTCCGGCGGCCCGGGCGAGGCGATTGATTATGATCGCGGCGTTGTGATCGGCACGATCCGCATGGGCTACGGTCACTATCGCATCGGGATGGCGGTCGCCTCGGCGGCACGGGCGCTGGGTTACACGCCCTATTGGCTTGATTTGCTGGGCTTCGACAGCGCTGGAGCGCGCATGATCCGCGACCTCGACAAGTGGTATTCACTGGGGTCCCGTCTCTCGCAGCAGTCGAAACTCTTCAATCGTCTTCTCTGGGACCCGCTCATGGGGAAATGGTACAAGCGATTGGAAAAGAACTACCCCATTATGCAGGCCGCCAAGGTCTTCTCCAATGTCTATCGAGACTTCCCGAAAGACATGCCGCTCCTTGCCACGCACCCGTTCAACGCGCTCGGCGCCATCCATGCCGGCATGACGAATGTCGTCAACATGATTCCCGACAACTGCCCCCTGGGGTTTCACCTGGCCGATGGCGCTCTGCAGACGGTCCAGTCGCCCTCCGCCTATTTTCTGTTCCGCACGCTAAAGGACATGGACCGCAAGGGCGGGAAACTCCAGAGCATTCCGGCGCAGGCCATCCGTATCGCAGGCCATTACATTGATCATGAACTGGTGGCGAACATCGAGGCCGACTGCGCGGCGCGCCTGCGGCGCATGGCCGCCAAAGCCCCCCGCCGATTGCTGATTTCCATCGGCGGCGCCGGCGCGCAACAGCAGTTGCTTGCGGCCATCGTGTGCGCGCTGATGCCGCGGATACGCGACGGACGCATGACGCTGTTCATCAACTTCGGCGACCACCGCAACGCATGGGAGTGCTTCTGCAGAAATGTCCCCGAATTTCAAAAGGTCGTTCAGATGCACAGCGACTGGACCGACAGCAACCGTTTTGTGAACGACGTGGGCCGGGCGGACGCGCCCGGGGCGCATGCGTTTCTGCATGATGATGTCTTTTGCGCCGTGTATGCGACCAATCTGCTCATGCGCGTCAGTGATATCCTCCTTACGAAACCCAGCGAACTGGCTTTCTATCCGATCCCGAAACTGCTGATCGAGCGCGTCGGCGGGCATGAGGCGTGGGGCGCAATTCGCGCGGCGGAACTCGGCGACGGCACCGTCGAATGCCAGGGACTTCCCTTTATCCTGCAAACCCTCGATATGCTGCTGGACGAGGACGACCTCCTCGGCCTCTATTGTGACAACATCAGAAAACTGAACAGCCTGGGCATTTACAACGGCGCCTGTCGTGTCGTGGAATGGGCCGCGAACCAAAGGCAGCCCGGACGGTAACTTACAGGAGAAGAGGAAAGCGGTCGGCGGCTATCCGCCGGCGCCTTCCGATACAACCGGTATCGGGGGGGCGCCGTCCTGGTCCGCTTCCCCATCTTCCTCCGCGTCTTGCGGCAAGAACGCGTGGGAAGCGCGCCGGACAGGCGCCGCTTTGCTGAGAATCGGCAGGAGGGTGTTCAAGTTGGGGAAGCCCTTGAGATAGAGCGAGGCGCCGGCGGTCGCGGCCTGTTGCCGGCCCTCGACCGGCTCGCCGCCGAAAATGATGACGGGCAGCGTTTCCAATCCCGGCGTGCCTTTGATGATGCGGCAGATTTCATGCGGCGGGAGTTCCTGTTGCGCCGCGCTGAGAATGACGGCGCGCGGGGCGTAGGCCGCCACATGATGAAAAAAATCCACCAGCCGCGTCGTCACAGACACGCGATACTCGCTGCTTTGGGCAAGCGCCTGCATGGCTTCGCCGTCTTCCGCACGGGGCGAAAAGAGCAGGATGCGCCCCATATTCTCCTCCGGCTGTCGGTCCGACGAAAGCATGCGCACCACGAAAAGGCCAATGCCGTTGCGCTCGCATTCCGCCGTGTCCAGAAACATGCAGCCATACTCGTATTCCGCCGCGCCCGCCGGCTGCACCCGGCGCACCATGACCGGCAGGCGGTCCACCTGCATGCCATCCGGCAACGTGAAACTCACCTCGCAGCGCGTGGACACAATCATCGCCACGTTGGTTCTCAGGCAGCAACCGCCGCCGCTCAAATCCTGAACCACCCCCCGAAACGGGCCCCCGTTTTCGAGATAAATCTCACATGGCGCGGAAATCCGAATCCGGTCATGACGCCGCAGGCGCACGCGCGACACCTCATCCGGCCAGGACACCCAGATCAGCCGGTCAGACCGTTCCGACAGATACTGGTTGATCAGCGCGTAGAACCCCCATACCACCCCTTCCCGCATGAAGCGCACCGCCGCCGGGTGTCTGGTCCGGAACGCCAACCCCCCCACGATGTTCGGGCGGTCCAGCATCAGGTATTTCGCCCGCTCCCATCCGCGCACCACCGTCCGGTAGCGCTGGGCATTGGTGCTCTTCGGATTGAGGTCCAGGAAAGCCGTCAGGCCGACGTGAAGGGTTTTCTCCAACTCATCACCCGGTACTCGGTCCCCTGTAAGCCCCATTTTCACCGCTGTCTCATTCCCCTGTTCCATGCCCGCCTTTCATCTTACCGAGGATGCCACACTCCCGCTTCGTCACGGCGATGGGCAAATGCGCCCCCTCCTCCTTCAAAAGCAACACCCCTTCACTCATCCGTTCTGACTGATACGAATTACCGACGCCCCTTTACGCCGATCGGCTATGACCCCTCCGTTGTTGGTACTACTCCCCTTGCTGGTGCCATTCACCATATCAAGCATATCCGATAATGGCGAAAAAGTCAATAGTTATTCATTCAGAGGCATTTGCGAAATGGGCGTTTCGGACCTCAGTTCCATCAAAAATCGAAGAGATTTCGTGTTCTTAAACGCAAAAACAGTCATTTCGCAAATGCCTCATTCAATTCATCGCATTACTCGACTTTGTCATTCTGAAAAAACACTTAAATCGGAGATTATCATGATCCACAAACTTGCGGGGCGGGAGAAAGGCCTTCAGCGCCAATGGGAACGACCTGCTATGAGGCAGGCGTTGCGGCGCGCACATGCCCGCCATAGAGGGCCAATGCGGCGGCATAGCGTGACAGGGCATCCGCTGGTGCAATGTTCAGGAGAATATCGGCGGCGGATCTTTCCGCCGCTTCCGACATGGCCTTGGCCGCCACTTCGCTTTCCGGCCGTCCAGCCAATACCCATAATGCGGGCAGCCTCGCGATGATCACGCGCCGGCGCTGATCATCAGACAGCCGCAAGGCCAGCGCCTCCTGAAACAGCCCATCCGCCCACGCGGCGGCTTCCGCCTCGAACCATATCGCAGGCGACAAGGGATCAAGGCGTTGCACGGTGGATGCCTTTTCTTCGCAAAGCGCCATGTAGGCCCGCACCTGCCGTGCGGCGGGGCCGTAATAGGCCGCCAAAAAGCGCTCGGCAAGTTCGTCCACGAACAGATCGGGGTCCCAGAGCAGCGCTGCACAGAGGAATGAACGCAACGCGTTGAGTTCGGCCCACTCCGCGCCGGGTGCGTCCGCAAGTTCCATATAGACGCCGGTCACCTGATATTGATCATATAACTGTATGTTTTCCTGCATTGTGTGCAGATTCGGATGGGGTTCGAACGGATGGCTGCAATTCGCGCCGTAATCCCACACGTACAGGGCGCGCGCAATGGCCGCCCAGCCCCGCAGGTCATCAACAAAAGACGCATTGACGGCGGAAGTGCGGTCGGAAAACGGACGGCGGAAATCACAGTCCGCAGTGCTGACCTGCACCGTCACGTTTTCGCGCGGGCGGATGGACGCGGGCGGCTTGCGCCACACGCCCCGCACCAGCGTATGCACCCGATAACCCGCACTGGGAAAGGCATCCTCCAGTCCCTCAGCCACGCGGTTCACCAGAGCAATCAGCGCCCCCGCCGGGGACCCCTCAGCATCCTCCAGTGCGCGGCAGGCCGCGCATTCGCACTTCCCCCCCGCCATGGGCGCGATACTCCATGTCTTGCGGTCCGGGGCGCGCGCGACGCGGTCGCGCCGGGCGACAAGACCGGGGTCGGCCATCTTCTCGTCCACGCGGGCCATTTCGGCGATGACCTTGATCATGGCATCGGCAACATCCGGGTTGCCGAAACACAATTGCGCAGGGCGACCGTCGGAGTCCTTTGCCACGCGTGTGCCGCCAATCAGCGCGTAGTATTCGGGGTGCTGCTGAAAATGGATTTCCGGAGGCAGGAGGTCGTGCAGGGTCTCCACGCCAAAAGGACCGGGGGCGTAATGATCCGGGAAGTGATGCGCGCGCCGATATTCCGAATCCAGCAGCACATGCGGTCCATAGCGCCCTGCTTCCCGGTATGTGAAATGGGGCGCATGGCGGAAATCAATCTCCGGAAACGTGAACCGCAATCGCTCGGGCGCCGTCGCGCCTTCGCACAGCCACTGCACGCCGGCAAAGCGCTTGAAAAACTCGAAGACCCCGTTGCGTGTCCCCACATCCGTTTGGCCGGCGATAATCAGTTGTTTCGCCGCGCCCAACCGGGCATGGCGGCGGCTGGGCCTGAAAGTTTGAATCAGGCAGCCTTCCGCGCCCAGACCCTCCAGCGCCGGGGCGTCCAGCAAATCCCCCGCGATCAAATCGGGACCAATCCACACATTGATTCGCCCTTCATTGAAAGCGCTTATCTTCAGTTCGCGGCCCGTGCATACCTGCCAATAACGCTGAAACAATTCCCCCGCTTCCCGGACAATTGCCGACGCATCGTCGGGCACAACGATGTGCATCTCGGAATAGGCCGCCGCCGTCACCCAGCCGTCGGCCGGTTGCGCGGACGCCGCTGCGCACACCACCCAGCAGACCAGCATTCCCGTAAGGAAAAATTTCCAAACCATGCCGCCCATATGCTTCCCAAGGTTATTTGCTCAACGAAGCCTTTTCAATCTCTGCGTTTGCCGGTGTCAGTCCGTGTCGGTCCGTGTTGCCTGTGCCGATATCCCCATCATGCGGAATCCCGCTGCGCCGTTCGCCGCCGCTTTTCCACAAACACATGCAGCACCGCGATGTCCGCGGAACGCACCCCGGGCACTCTGGCCGCCTGCCCGAAATTGACGGGGCGGACTTCCTTGAGGCGTTGCCGGCTCTCCCGCGGAAGCCCGGGAATGGCGTCGTAATCCAGGTCTTCCGGTATCGGCACGCGCTCCGCGCGGCGGAATTTCTCGATGGTCTTTTCCTGCCGGTCAAGATAACCCTGGTATTTCACCCGGATTTCCACCTGCTCGCAGGTTTCCAAATCAAAATGCCGGGGCGGCGGCGCGAAGCGCCAGACATCTTCCAGCCCGATCGCGGGCCGTCGCAGCAACTGGTTCGCGGCCACCGGGGTGTTCACCGGCGCATGGCCGCGGGTCCGCAGCAACGCATTCAGCGCCTCCGACGGCGGGATCAGCGTTTCCTCCAGCCGCGCAATCTCCAGCGCCACGGCTTCTTCGCGTTGACGCACCCGTTCCAGAAGCGCGTCGTTCCCAAAACCGTACTTCGCGATCCGCGCGTCGGCGTTGTCGTGCCGCAGATGGATGCGGTATTCCGCGCGCGAGGTGAACAGCCGGTACGGCTCCATCACACCGCGCGTAACGATGTCGTCCACCATGACACCGAGATAGGCCTCGTTGCGCCCGATATAGACCGGCGGCGCGCCGTCGAGATAACGCATGGCGTTCAGCGCCGCATAAATCCCCTGGCCTGCCGCTTCTTCATACCCCGAGGTGCCGTTGATCTGCCCCGCATGAAACAATCCCCGCACCCGTTTGGTTTCCAGCGACGGCTTCAGTTGCGTCGGCGGCACAAAGTCATATTCCACCGCGTAGCCGGGCCGGAGGATTTCCACCTCCTCAAGCCCCGGCAATGTGCGCAGCATCGCCCATTGCACATCTTCCGGCAGGCTGGTGGACATGCCGTTCACATACACCTCCTGCGTATTCAAGCCCTCCGGCTCCAGGAAAATGTGGTGCCGGTTCTTCTCCGGGAACTTCACCACCTTGTCCTCGATGCTCGGACAATACCGCGTACCGATCCCCTCGATGCGACCGCTGTAGAGCGGCGACCGGTCCAGGCTGCGCCGGATCACCTCGTGCGTCCGCTCATTGGTGTACGTAATCCAGCACACAATCCGGTTTGGATTGAAACCCTCGATGGGCGTACTGAACGAGAAGGGGCGCGGGTCGGGGTCGCCCGGCTGTTCCTGCAATACATCCGTGTTGATGCTGCGCCGATGCACCCGCGCACAGGTGCCGGTCTTGAGGCGGCCCACCTCGAAACCCAGCCGCCGGAAGGCGTCCGTCAACCCCCGCGCGGGCGGATCGCCGCTGCGGCCGCCCTCCACGCTGGTCATGCCGAAATGCAGCAACCCGCGCAGGAAGGTGCCGGTACATACGATCACCGCGCGCGCCGTGAACTCCGCGCCCAGCGCGGTCCGCACGCCGCACACTGCCCCCTGATGCACAAGAATATCCGTCACCTCCGCCTGCTTCAGCGTCAGGTTCGGTTCATTTTCACAGACCCGCTTCATGTCGTGCTGGTACGCGACCCGGTCCGCCTGCGCCCGCGGGGAATGCACCGCCGGGCCTTTGGACCGGTTCAGCATGCGGAACTGGATGCCCGTGCGGTCAATGCAGCGGCCCATCTCGCCGCCCAGCGCGTCAATTTCCCGCACCAACTGGCCCTTCGCCACGCCTCCGATGGCGGGATTGCACGACATCTTGCCGATGGTATCCAACTGCATGGCGAACATCAGCACGCGCCGGCCCATGCGCGCACACGCCAGCGCGGCCTCGATGCCCGCATGACCCGCCCCGACGATGATGACCTCAAAATCCCGTGCCGCCATATACGCCGCCCGCTACCTTGAGTATTCCGGAAACAGCCGAAACGTGCGATATATTGGTGAACGGCAGAAGTCTGCGCATTCCGCCATTCCCCTCCGTCTCACCCTTTCCGCTGTTCCCTTTGTTTTCATATACATCAATCGCCCGATTCTCCCGCAATGAATACCGACCCCCTTGGCTGAAATATGGCGAAAAACGCAACGCCCGCCACCCTGCCGGCATCATGATCATAGCACGATAATCCCTCGCCCGGCGAATAATACAGCAGGCATGGGGAATTCACGATCGGAAAGCCGATGTCGCCGGCAACAGTCGTATCTATCGTGAGATAAGCCGGGATCATTTCTCAAATGCCTCAGATTAATGGCCTCTCGGCATCCCGCACCACGGCCCAATTCGGGGAAAAAACACAGGTCGCTGTGACAAAAAATGTCATTTATGGACAGCGATGATGGACAAAAATGGGCAGGATAAGGGGCGGACCAGGGTCTACACAGGCCAAATACAGGGACATTTAATTGAATTTCTGGAGATTTTCGAAAGCAACTGCCTTGGCACGCAGGTTGCACTATGCGAGATGAAAGTTGAAGCGAAGTGTGGCGTGGCCGGCATGCGCCGGTGCGCTGAAAACAAGGGAACGACGACAGGAGGATTGACTATGAAGAAGAACGCTGGTTTCACCTTGATCGAACTGATGATTGTGGTGGCGATCATCGCCATTATCGCGGCAATCGCGATACCGAACCTGCTGCGTTCGCGCATGCAATCGAATGAATCGGCGGCAATCGGTAATCTGCGGACGATTAACGGCGCACAGGTCGCCTTCCATTCCGCGAATTACCGATATGCCACCACTTTCGATGAGTTGACGACCCCCGTGGGTGACGCGCCGCCTTTCCTGGATGGCGAATGGGAAGGGCAGGTGAAGTCCGGATATGTATTCACCATGACGGGAGACGGTTCGAATTTCCAGGTCAACGCGGACCCGGAGGCAATGAACCAGACCGGCAGCAAGGGGTATTTCCTGGATGCCAGCGGCGTGATTCGCTATGCCGTGGGTGCCGCCGCGGATGAGAACAGCACACCGATTGGCCAGGCGGGTTCATAATCCACTCTGCGGAGGCAAGGGATCGGCGGCGGGGCGCACCTCGCCGCCGCTCTTTTTTTACCCTTGACCCCGGCGGCAAGATGCAGCGTCAGCGATGGGCGCGGAAAGACTCCACGCACGCGATAAACGCGGCGCAGATGTATTCGTTGTCGGCGTCGGACATGGCGGGATGGATGGGCAGGCAAATGATGCGCTGTCCGATATTTTCTGAACGCGGCAGGCGCCGGCCTGCCGTGTGCTCGCGGAGAAGCCGGCGGCTTTCGTAGGCGGGGGGATTGGCGACGAGGCATTTCACATGGAATTCCTCTTCCATGCGCCGCATGATGGCGTCCCGCTTGTCACCCGCCCACGCATCGCAGACCAGACAGGTGTACAGATAGTAAGAATGGTAACAGTCCGGTGGCTCGCAGGGCAGCGCCACGCCATCCAGTCCGGCCAACATTTCATCGCGCTGCTTCGCCACGCGGCGGCGCGCCGCGATGAATCCGTCCAGTTTGGCCAGTTGAACCAGCCCGACGGCGGCTTGCACCTTGGTCATGACGTTGGAAGTGCCCCAATCCTCCGTGGCGATGCCATAGAATCGGGTGGAACGGCAATAGGCGGCGAGGGCGTCGTCGTCGGTGGTAACCATGCCGCCTTCGCCGAGGGTAACCATGTTCTTCATGGTATGGAAGGAGAAGACGGTGCACAGCCCCTTCTTGCCGATCTTTTCGCCGCGATAGCCGCCGCCGCAGGCGCGGGCGGCATCGCCGATAACAGGGATCGGACCGTGTTCGGAATGGGGATGCCGCGCAGCGACTTCCAGAAGCGGGTCCATCGGGGCGCTGAGGCCGTTCATATGCACGGGGAAGATGGCGCGGGTACGCGGGGTGATGCGGCGCTCCACGTCTTCCGGGTCTAGTTGCAGGGTGTCGGGATTCACTTCGGCCCATACCACCTGCCCGCCCGCGCCCATCACGGCCAGCGGCGCAGCCATGAAATTGATGGCGGGCACAATGACCTCGTCTCCGGGTTTGAGTTGGAGATAACGCATGGCCATATCGAGGCCCGGCCCCGCGCTGTTGACGGCAATGGCGTGCTTCACGCCCACATACCGGGCGAATGCCGCCTCGAAATCCAGGATTTGCTGACAGGTGAAGCCGAAACCCTTGTGCACGGGCATGGAATCGCGGATAGCCGCCACGGCCGCCTCGATTTCCTCCTCCCCGTAAATGCTGCCGAGCAGCGGCTCGCCCTGCCATGGCACTTCCGTTTGACCCCGTGCGAGAATCTTTTTGCGGGTATCCGCCTCGATCATGGCGCGCCTCCCTCCTGCCTGAAAAGACAGCATCGGGGGCGGCATTCCGTCCCCGATGCACAGCATAGCACACGCGGCCGACGGCCGCGAAGATGGCGGTATTCAGCGCGAAAGCGCCTGGTATTTCTTCTGCGGTCCGATGTTCAGGCTGCGCACTTCCTGGATGTTGTCCACGATTTTCTTCACCGCGGCCGCAATCAGGTCCATGTCTTCTTTGGTGTTCATCAGCGCGACATGGTGCACCGCAACGCCCGACCGCTCGTTGGCGTCTTCGCAGACCGGCAACTTGAAGCGCCGGGGATTGATTGCCTTCCAGTACTCGCCGTTCAACCTGTGGCGCGCTTTTGTCAGCGGCTTGTACAAGCCGCAGTTGTTGAGCGGGTCATAGGGGATTTCCCACGCATCGCCGGTATTCAGTTCGGCGTTGAGCGCGGCGCAGAACTGCGTGTTGATGATACCCAGTTCTTTCGGGTCCAGGCGGAAGGTGAAATTAAAGTAACTCTGTTGGGTCACCTCCTTGCGTCGGCGCATCGGCAGAATGCCGGGAATCTCCGCCAATTGCGCATTAAGGTATTGCGCGTTGGCGTCGCGCAGTTTCACCTGCTTGTCGAGTCGGCCCAGACCGCCGAGCAGCAGGGCCGCCTGCCATTCCGTCAGGCGGTAGTTGCCGGATTGCAGCGTGGTCTCCATGCCCACCGCCTTGTTCAGGCCGAAGACCGGCGGGTCGGCGGGATAGGAACGGCCGCAGTTGCGCAGGCTGTAAATCTTGTAGAAAAGTTCCTTCGTTTTGCACATGTTGAAGCCGCCCTCGCCGCTGGAGAGCACCTTGGATTCCTGGAAACTCCACGAACTGACATCGCCGAAGGATCCGACGCCCCTGCCCCTCCAGAAGGAACCGTGCTGATGCGCGCAATCCTCAATCAGATACAGATTGTGCTTCCGGCAGATGCGCTGCAGGCGGTCCAGGTCGGTCATGCAGCCGTAGAGATGCACAACGATAATCGCTTTCGTGCGCTTCGTGATGGCGGCCTCCACGGCGTCGAGGTCCAGATTCCAGGTATCCGGTTCCACATCCACGAGCACGGGCACGGCATTCACGTCAATACAGGCTGCGGCGGTCGCCTGCCAGGTCATGCCCGGCACAATCACCTCGTCATACGCGCCGATGCCCAGAGCCTCCAGCGCGATCTGGATGCCGACGGTGCCGTTGGCGCAGCACAGCCCGTACTTCGCCGTCTGATATTTCGTGAAGGCCTCCGCAAAGCGCCACTCGACCGGCCCGTCGAAAGACCACCGGTTCGACCGCGTGATTTTTGCGACCAGTTCCGCGTCCTTTTCGTCGCTGATGGGCCACGTCGCCCATTTCTTGTTCCTGCCGCAGAGCGATTTACCGCCACAAATTGCAAGTTTCGCCATAACACTGCTCCTTTGCAGATTGGTTCCAGAAAAACGCCGGCGCGCCCGGCCCGGAGATGCACCGCATCATTGAAGAAAAGCATACCCCGCCGTGGATGGGCAATTCAATTGCGCGCCATGCGGAGTGCGGAATGCGCAGTGCGCAGTGCGCAGTGCGGAATGCGGAATGCGGAATGCGGAGTGCGGAAGGCGCAGTGCGTTTCTGATGATCTGGATGCGGGGATGTCGGGAATGATGGTACACTGGTGAAAAGTCGGACGCAGAGGAAAGCATGAAGAATTCGTCCAGAATACCTTTGGTCAGCACGATCCGGGAACGGTGCCGGGTGTGCTACACCTGCGTGCGGGAATGCCCGGCCAAGGCGATTCGCATCGTGGACGGGCAGGCCGAGGTGATCAGCGGGCGCTGCATCGGCTGCGGCAACTGCGTGCGGGTCTGCGGACAGCACGCCAAACAGGTCTATGATTCCACGGTGGATGTGCGGCGGCTGCTGGCGGGCAATGCCAAGGTGGCGGCGATGGTCGCGCCGAGTTTTCCGGCGGAGTTCACGGACTGGGACTACCGTGACCTGACGGGCATTCTCCGCGCGATCGGCTTCGATTATGTGGTCGAGGTGGCCTTTGGAGCGGACCTGGTGGCAGACCGTTACCGCCGCCTGATGCAGCAGGATGACGGACGGAGTCATATCGCAACAACCTGCCCCGCCATTGTGGCGTATGTAGAGCGGTATTTTCCCGAATTGACCCGGTTTCTGGCGCCGGTGGTGTCGCCGATGGTGGCGACGGCGCGCGCCTTGCGGCGCCTTCACGGGCAGCATCTGAAAACGGTTTTCGTGGGGCCATGCATCGCGAAGAAGAATGAAGCGATAAGCCCCACGCTCGCCGATGAAGTGGACGCGGTGCTGACTTTCGTGGAGTTGCGGCAGATGGCGGGCGAGCGCGATTTGTCGCGGCATTGCGTGGAGCCGAGCGACTTTGACCCGCCGCACGCGGGACCGGGGGCGCTTTTCCCGATTAGCCACGGGTTGCTTCAGGCGGCGGAAATTTCCGAAGACCTCGCCGCATGCGACGTGGTGGTGGCGGGGGGGCGCAGCGGCTTTGTGGACGCCATCAAGGCGTTTCAAACCGATCACAGCGGCCTGCGCCTGCTCGAAGTGCTTGCCTGCGAAGGGTGCATCATGGGGCCGGGCACAACGAGTTGCGAACCGCTCTTTCGTCGCCGCACACGCGTCAGCCAGTTCGTGCGCCGGCGCCTGGAACGTCTGGACTATCCCCGTTGGCGGCGGTGGATGGCCGAGTTCGCGGACCTTGACCTTGGCCGCGCCTACCAACCGGATGACCAGCGCGTGGCCGAGCCGTCGCCGCGCGAACTGGCCGCCATCCTGGAACGGATGGGCAAGTATGTGCCTGAAGATGAACTGAACTGCGGGGCGTGCGGCTATGAGACCTGTCGGGAACACGGTATCGCAATCTACAAGGGACTGGCGGAAAGCGAGATGTGCCTTCCCCATACCATCGAACGGCTCCGGGAAACCATTGAGAACCTCGCCATATCCAACGAAGCCCTGACAAAGACCCAGGAAACCCTGATGCAGGCGGAGAAACTGGCGAGCATGGGGCAACTCGCCGCCGGCATCGCCCATGAATTGAATAACCCGCTGGGCGTGGTCCTGATGTACGCGCACATTCTGGAGCAGGAGCAGGAGAACAACCCCGAACTGATGGAAGATTTGAAAATGATCAAGGAACAGGCGGACCGATGCAAAAAAATCGTGTCGGGCCTGCTCCATTTTGCGCGTCAGAACAAGGTGTCGCGCAGGGGAACGGACCTGCGGGAACTGATAGACCGCAGCCTGAAGGCCGTCGTGATTCCCGATAATATCACCGTGAAGGTGGAACACAATGTGGACGATCCGGTGGCGGACCTCGACGAGGACCAGATCATGCAGGCCCTGGGTAACCTGATCGGCAATGCATGCGCCGCCATGCCCAACGGCGGCCGCCTGGACATTCAGACGGTGGGCAACAACAATCGCGTGGAATTGCGCGTGCGCGACACCGGGCCGGGCATTCCCAAGGAACACGCCGATAAAATTTTCGAGCCGTTCTTCACCACCAAACCCTACGGCAAAGGCACCGGACTCGGTCTCGCGATCACTTACGGCATTGTGAAAATGCATTCCGGCGACATCCGCGTCGAATCGAACACGGATTCCCGCATGGGACCGACCGGCGCCACCTTCATCATCTCTCTGCCGCGCCACGCGGCGCTTGCCCCGGCGGGATAATCAGGTTGCCGTTCGCTCCCGCAACATTTCAGCAGGCCCCATTGTGTCGCGGTCGTAGGCTGCGGCGACGGTGCTGGCCAGGCCGCCGCGCGGGGCGCAGACGATTTCGATGCGCATGCGGCGGGGCCGGCAGGCGAATACGAGGTCTTCCAGCATCCTGTTGACCAGATGTTCGTACCAGATGCCGACATTGCGATAGGACAGGAGATAGTACTTGAGCGAACGCAGTTCGATGCAATGCCGGTCCGGCACATAACGAATCGTCACGGTGGCGAAGTCGGGCAGCCCGGAAAACGGGCAAACCGACGTAAATTCGCTCGTGGTGGTGACGATTTCCATGGCTTCGCCGTGCGGCGTGTCGTGATATTCGTAGGCGAAACACGCCAGGCACGAGGCGTCAATGGCTTCAGGCCCCTGGAATGGCAGGGTCCGGTCCTGCGCCTGGAACTGGTCTCGAATCGGTGGCATATCCATGTGCCCTCTTCCATTGCGCCGCATCCCGACGCTGCCTCATGGGCGAATTTTTCCGCTTCTCAGGGGACGCCCAAAGTTTTTCCGGATTCCCGATAGCGCAGACATGACGCGATGGATACGGCTGCACCCGCATTATAGCAGGTTCATTCGCCGTAATACCGGCACTGGGCGCTGGGGGTTTCCCGGATGCCGACAAACGTGATCGGGACGCCGCGCGACTTGAGGCGGCCCCAGACCCATTGGGCGATACGCTCGCAGGTCGCCTGCTCCAGCCCATCCACATCATTGAGGAAACGATGGTCCAGCGCGTCATAGATGTCCGCAAGGTGCGGCTGAAGTCCGGCAAGGTCCGGCGCGGCCGCTTCCATGCGGTAACTGTGCCCGTGAATGCGGCGGCAGGGATGACCCTCCGGCAACTGCGGCAGCGATTGCGCCGCCTCGAAACTGAAACCGATGCGTTCGGGGAGTTCCGCTTGCTGGTCGGCGGGGAACCGCACCGGGCGAAAACACAAATCGCCCGCGATGGATACACGCATCCCCAGCAGCCAATCGGGACGCGGCGCAATGCCGGCTTCCAGCCACCGCCGCAACCCTTCAAGCGTCGGCACATCCTCCAGGCCGTGAATCTCGTTCAGATACCCGTGGTCCAGCAGTCGAATCAACGGCGCAAAGGTCTCCTTGATCTCCGCGTAGTCCACCACCCAGCCCACGGCGGGGTCCACCGTCCCTCTGGCCTGAATGTCAATCCGGAAACTGTGGCCATGCAGCCGTTGTTGCGCCGGATCGCCTTGTGGGTTGTAATGCGCCGCTTCCACAAACACCGTCTTGGTCAAATGCGCGATCATTGTATTTTCCATTATACCTGCCTGGCCCCTTCACGATGCACCTGCGAAACGAAATATTTTATCTGACATGGGAAAATGCTCACTTGGAATGTACAGGATTCCCGATGAGGCCTCCGTCAGAAATTTTCATTTCCGGCAGGGCCTGTTCTCTTCCTGCGATACCGCCGCCTGATAATTGTCCCTATGCGATCAAATGCCACTTCACTCGCATGACGCTGTTGCTCCAATCAAGAACGTCATGGCCTCGCGGAGGTCAGTTCTGTTTTTGAGCCGCTTCCTCGCTGCTTTCCGGAAGTGTGCCCCATCGCCAACCTCGCGGTCCGCGCCACGGAGACGCCTGGCACAGGGTGGCCCTTGTCCCTGTGCCATGCCGACAGCAGCGCTGCTGCCCCGTCCGCCGGCAGGGCTCCACCTGCCGCCACGCCTGGATTCAACATGGTTGCCTCCCGGGCGGCCTGCGGCCGTCGCTATTCAATTTCGAGATCGTAGGAAAACACCTGTTCTCCGATCAGCGGACACTGCACGAGCCATTCGCCTTTGGGCGAAACCACGCCTGACGGCGCGTTGATGGGCTTGTCGGGCAGTGCGGCATTGACGGTGACGATATAAAGATTGCTTTCCAGGGCGCGCAGGCGGAGATTGGCGTCGTGGTAGGCGAAATGGCGTTTGTCCCGGGCCGAATGGCCGCCTGTGTTGGCGCTGTGAAAAATCACCTGGGCGCCGCGCTGGCCCAGTTGATACGTGAGACGGGGATCGGGATAGGGGCCACAGCCGGGCGTCACCCAAAGGTCATTGCAGATCAGGCAGCCAAAGGTGATGCCCATATGCGAGAAGACCCGCAGTTCTTCGCCCGGTCGGCACCATTTCCGGTCGCCCTCCGTCGGCACCAGTTTCTCGTGGGTGCCAAGCAGTTCGCCCTTGCCCGTGTAAATCCGTGACTGGATATAGGTGACACCGTCCGCGCGCGCGCCGGTGCCGATAATCGCCGTGACATAATGCTGGCGGCATGCGGTCGCGATCTGCCGCCACGCCTCCTGGGTGCGCGCATCACTGAAATCGTTGTTGTAGCCTGTCAGGCTCATCTCCGGAAATACAATGAAGTCGCAATCGCTTTCCTGAATGTACTTCAGTATTTTCGGCAGGTTTTCGCTTTTGGTGGGGGACACGATCATTTGCACGCCCGTGATTCGTATCATCGCCATGATATGGAGGTCTCCTTGTACCGCGGTTTCCAATCGCCTGACTGATCCTAGCACATGTCGCCGAAACCCGTCACTTAAAATGTGCGTAACATTTCAGCATGAGGAAACGGATGCAAAGTCAATGTTTTTTTTGGACAGCGGTGCCTTGCCACCGCTTTCCACCGGGCGGCATGACGCGCCGCCATGAAAAAGGCGCGTTCAATGCCAACGCCGCAGGTCATACTTTCTTGTCCTGCCTATTGACCTCAACCATGCGACGCGCTAGAATGAGCACGGAAGGAACGAGTTGCCAACTCTATCCGGTAAGGCGCGTTACGCCGGGAGCATGTTGCGAGGCGCGGAAGGCGCACGCCGGTCGGGTTTATTCTGGGGAACAGACATGAACCTCTCTGAAAGGCATTTGGCGCAAGCGCATTTGTATTTCTGCATGGTTGCCCGTGGCGTGGGTGTATGGGGTTAAAATGGCGACGAATCTATTCCGTGACCCTGCTGTGACGCCCGATGATAGGGATGCCGGAACACGCCGACAGGAGGACTATCCTGTTCGCGCGGGGCACTTGGCCGGAATCCTGGGAATCGGCGTGGTGTTTGCCGCCGGATTCGAACTCCTGGGGCGCTTCCTCTATCAGTATTATGCGGCGCCCTATGCGGTAACCGGCACGCTGACGCTTCTGGCCATTTGCGCGTGGGCGGGCGTATCCGTTTATGTGATACGGCGGCTGCGTATCACGCCGTGGATTCGACGCACCGTTTCTATTGGCGCCTTGTTTCTTGTATTCTCACAGTTAATAAGTCTTATAAAAGACTATGAAACTCTTCTGCCCGCCCGCATACTGGCGCGCTTGGACCCCACCGGCATCGTTTTCGAAGAGGGCCTTTTTGTCGGGGGGTTTGCGTTGCTGTTCATGGGGTTTTACCTGTCGCTTTTTGAGGTGCACCAATCCAATCTTAAAACAAAACGCAAGCATGAGCGGCTGACGCACGAAATGAAAGAACGCGAGCAGGCGCAGCAGGAATTACGCCTGTTGAACGCGGAATTGGAGCAGCGCGTGGAGGAGCGCACAAAAGCATTGACGTTGTCCAACCGGCAGTTGCAGGAGGAGATAGAAGAGCGCCAACGGGCCGAGGCGCATTTGATCGATGCGCTGAATTTCAATCAGACCTTGATTGCGGCGTCGCCGGTGGGCATTCTGGTGTACAAAGATTCCGGCGAATGCATGGTGGCCAACGCGACAATAGCGGCATCCTTGGGAGCGACGCAGGAAGACCTTCTCCGGCAGAATTTTCGCGAGATTGCGTCCTGGCGTGAATTCGGCATACTGCAGATGGCGGAGGCGGTTCTTTCCACGGGCGAACCTTCGTCCGGCGCAGTGCATCTGGTGACGGGATTTGGCAAGAATGTCTGGTTCCAGTATCATCTGGCGCGTGTTCACGCGGGTGATCAGAAACACCTGCTGTGCCTGGCCGAGGACATCACCGAGCGGGTCCGCAATGAAACCCTGATCATGGAGCAGCGCTTCAAGATGGAGAATGCGGCGCGACTGGCCACGCTGGGGGCGATGGCGGGCGGCATCGCGCACGAAATCAAGAATCCGCTGGCGGTCATTTCCGCGGGCGCCCAGCATCTTCATGAGTATTTTTCCCTTCACGAACCACTCGAACAGCAATACCCCCGTATCGCGGCAAGCATTGTGCGCAATGTGGATCGCATGGACGATATCGTGCGCGCCTTGCAGAGCATTTCCCGGGAGGCTGCGGCGGACCCTTTCCGAAGCGCGTCTGTACGGCGCATAGTGGACGATGCCGTGGAATTGTGCCATTACCGTTTCAAGAAGGGGAACATTGCGCTTAATCTCGGCGAAATCTGCGACGCCGAACTGCAATGCCGGCCTTCGCAATTGTCGCAGGTGCTCCTGAATCTGCTCAACAACGCCTACGACGCCGTGGAAAATCTTCCCGAGAAGTGGGTAAACCTGACGGCGAAAGCGGAAGCCGACGCCGTTGTATTTGCCGTTATGGATAGCGGTTCAGGCATTCCCCCCGACCACTGCAATTTGGTCTTCACGCCGTTCTTCACCACGAAAAAAGAAGGGCGCGGGATCGGTTTGGGATTGAGTATTTCCCGGGACATTGTCGAAGCGCACCACGGCGCGATCGAGGTGGATTCATCCTGTCCCAATACCTGTCTGCTTGTGCGCATCCCGAAAACACAGCCGTCATCGGACCCTCACTGAAAAGATATCCGATGACCATTGCCGTCTCAATCAATTCTTGTGCCTGCATCCGGCATGGTGTTTGCGCTTTCGCGTGCGTGGGGCCGACACAGCCCGAAGCGTCAATGCCACCCCAGCATGCTGAAGCACGAACCCCATGCTTTCCACCATCAATACCCGGCATGGCACGGGGCATGGCATGGGGCTTGTGCCGGGGCGGGTTCATGCCGTATGCTGTGCGGCACTGTTCGTTGCAAGAGAGGAAGCGCCATGAGAATTGAACGGTTTCTGGAGAAACACGGGTTGACGATGAATCCCTTCGCCAACGCGGAAGAAGCGCAGGGCGACGAGGTCTTGTTGCGGCTGCTGGAAAAGCGGGACTTTCATTTCGGCCATCCGCAGTGGCCGAAGTTTTACGGGTCGCCGCCGGGAAACCAGACTTCAGTGGTCTTCGGCCTCAAAGGCAGCGGCAAAACCGCCATGCGACTCGCGCTGGACAGCGCGCTGAAGGCGTTCAACGCAAGCGATCAGGCAACACGCGACGGCAAAACGCTGCTCATCAATTATGACGATTTCAACGCCTATCTCTCTGCATGGGAGCGGCGCATGGCAGAGATACTGCGGCATACGCGGGGCATGTGGTCGAAGATGCGCGGGAAAGACGCGCCGCACCCTGATCTCAAAGAACACTGGAAACTTACCCATCACATTGACGCCATCCTCGCGGAAACCGTGCGACACTTCGAGGAAATGCTGTCCTCCAAAGAATGCAGACCCCGCGCGTGGAATGAGCACAGCAAATACGATGCGCTGTTCCTGGCGGCGCTGTTTCTGCCAAGCCGGTCGCATGAATACCGGCGCACCCTGACGCTTCTGCGTCACCGGCTATTTTCGGGCGCGGCGCGCTTCGGCGACAAACTGGGGACGGCGCTGATGTGCATCGGCACGCTCGGCGGCTATTGGATTTACCGGAAACTGCTCACCCGCGCGCTGGCGCGGCGGCTGCATGCCGCGGTGCAGGTGATTGACCGCGATCTGCCCGATTTGGACTGGGCGCTCCGTCTGATTCCTTCACAGTATCTCAAGAGCCAGCCGCTGGCGATGAAGGGCACGGACCCGCTGAGCGAGTCCGCGCGTTACGACCTGCTGGGCAAGGCCGTGGCCGTGTGCAAGCAGGCGGGCTATGCGCGCGTGGCCGTCGTGATTGACAAGGTGGACGAACCGACCATGCTTGCGGGCAGTTACGCGCACATGTCGGAGTTCATCCGCCCGATGTGGAACAACAAAATGCTCCAGACCACCGGCATCCACTTCAAGATGCTGCTGCCCGAGCAACTCTATGAGCCGATCCGCAAGGGCGACCCGGAATTGATATTGCTGGCGCGGCCCGACAAGGCGAACATGATCCATCTGGAGTGGTCCGGCGAACACCTCTATGAAATGCTGATCGAGCGCGCCACCGTGTGCAAAGCGGACCAGGATGGGCGGGATTTTGACCTGCAAGACCTCTTTGCCCCCGAAATCTCGCGGGCGGAAATTGTCGCGGAATTGAGCAAGACGCGCATGCCCCGCTATGCCGCGAAACTCTTCAACCGGCTGCTCGTCGAAACCTGTGAAAGCACGCTCGATGCCGATGTACAGGACACCATCCCCCGCATCACCAGCAAGGTCTTCCATCAGGTCACGGCGGAATTCAACCGCGAGATGCAGGGGCTGACCAAAGACTTGCAGGATTCCTAGCCCGACTTCCACAGTTATTTTCGTAAATGATCGTTTTTATTGGGCCGGAGGCCGAAAGTCTCCACTACATTTTCGGAAAAGAGGGACACTGGCTTTTTTGCGGCCTGTTTGCGCGGGGGACCGAGAAAACGGTTGGTGTCGCCTAAAGGCTGCGTTCGAGGTACAGCGCGCGCAACGTTTCGGCCTGGCGCTGAAGGTTGGCGTTGACGATGGCCTCGGCGCGTTCGCAGCCGGGGTTGCGCTGCAGGGCCTGGCGCGCCGCTGCGATGTCGGCATCCAGAAGGGCCGCTGCGTGGCGGTGTTCGCGTTCGCGCGGGGTTTGCGGGCGGTCCGACACGCTGCGCACCGCTGCCGCAAGCGTGCGTACTTCCTCAGCCGCGCGCTGCAATGCCTCCTGACTGGACGCGGAGACAACGGCGGGGTGCAGCGCTGTATTCGCGGGCGCGACGCCCTGGGGTGACGGCGCGGCGTTCAGCGCCGCCCCGAAAACCAGCGTTGCCACGGCGGCCATCGCCCCGGCAAAGACCACGGCGCGCGCCAGCGCTCCAAATACCGACACCCGCCGGCGGGACGGGCCTTGCCCGTTCCGTTCCTGTTGGGCGCGCCGCAGAATCTGGCTCGTCAAATCCTGCGACGGCTCGATGCCGGGCGCGGACGCCGTGAATTCCAGGGAGGCGCGAATGGCCTTCACTTCCGCCGCGCAGGCGGGGCACGCCATGATGTGCGCTCCAAGCGCCGCCGAAATCGGCGCGCGCCGGTCCACCAGCGACTCGGCATAGGCCACCAGTTGCCGCCGCGTTGGGTGCAGGATGACCTTGTGGTCCATGCTCATGCGTCCACCCCCTGCACATATTCGCGGAAACGTTCCAAGTAGGGGCGGAGCGCCCGCTCCGCGCGCACCACGCGCGATTTCACCGTGCCGACGGGAACATCGAGAATCTCGGCCATTTCTTCGTAGGGAATGTCCTGAAAACGACGCAATACAAAGGCTTCGCGCTGATGTTCCGGCAGATGGTTCAGGGCCGCGTTCACCGCCTCGCTGATCTCGCCCCGCTGAAACGCCGCAAGCACGTTCGCGCGTTCGTCGCCGCTGTGCTCGAGCGGGTCAAAGATGTCCTCTTCGTCGCGGCCGGAGAACCACGAGGAGAGGCTGAAGAGTTTTGGGCGCCGCTTCTGGCGGGTCCATTCCTTCGCCACAATATTCGACGCGATGGTGTAGAGGTAGGTGGTGAACTTCGCGGTGGGTTCATAGCGCCCCGCGTTCTTCACCAGCGCCATGAACACCTCCTGCGCCAATTCCTCCGCCACATGCCGGTTGTGCACCATCCGGAAGATGTAGTTCAGGACCCCACGCTGATGCCGCCGCACCAACTCCGCAAAGGCTTCCTCGTCGCCCTCGCCGTGCTTCAGCATCAGCGCCTCGTCGCTCCACTCACGGAGCGGCTGCCCCGCCGGATCAATCACCCGGAAGCGCGTTTCCCCGTGCGCCGGCGCTTTTTGTAATCGCTGCTCATCCATGCCGTGACCATCATTGCTGCGAAAACAATCTTCCGCTGCAACCTGTTATTCCGCCTTCGGCGAAAAGGTTCCCGTTGCTTGTGGGATAAGTATAGCAGAACGTGTGCGGCTTCGCCAAAACGAATCTGCGAAAAATGGTACTTTGTGGTTTTATTGGGAAAAACAGTAAGCGTATTTTGACAGGCCGCGCCAACCATCTCTCGTCACCCAACGGCGCTGTTCCCGAGGGGCCTTGTCATCCTTGCTGTCCTTGCTGTCCGCAACCTATGACCCGCCTTCTTCGACCTGCTGGGCGGCGATGCCGTATTTGGTGATTCCGGCGCGGTTGGCATAGTCCATGACGGTGATCAGCCGGCCGGTGGTGACGCCCCGGTCGGCGGAGATGAGGACAGTGGCTTCCGGGTCCTGTTCATGGATTTCGAGCAGTTTGGCGTGCAATTCAGCCCATTCGGCGATGAGGATTTCGGTTTCGCCGTCGGAGATGCTGACCGGCCCCTGGTTTTCGGGGCCGCCGTCGCCGAGTCCCAGGGTGATAGTGAGGTGTTTTTCCTGGGCGGGCAGTTCCGCCTGGACTTCAGGCAGTTCGACGGGGATGGACGATTGGACGACGAAGGTCGAGGTGAGCAGAAAGAAGAGGATGAGTTGGAAGACGACGTCAATCAGGGGGGTCAGGTCGAGGGTGGCCTTGACCTTGTGTTTTTCATTTCGGGGAAATTTCATCGCCCTAAATCTCGCGGTCGCCGCGGTGTCTGGTGAGCAGTTCGAGCAATTCCGCGGCGCTGATCTCCATTTCCGCAATCAGGGTGCTGATTTGCGAGGTGAAATAGTTGTAGAGCACCAGCAGGGGGATGGCCACGCTCAGCCCGAAGGCGGTGGTAAGGAGGGCGGTGCTGATGCCCCCGGCCAAATCCGAGGGGTTGACCTGGCCGCCCTTGGTCTGGATTTGGGCGAAACAGATGATCATGCCCTGCACGGTGCCCAGCAGACCGAGCAGGGGCGAAATGTTCGAGCAGGTGGCCAGTCCGGAAAGATAGCGTTCCAAGCGGGGGATTTCCAGATGGCTGGCGTCCTCCATCGCTTCCCGGATGTCCTCTTTGGATGCCCGGTGGCGCATGATACCCGCTTTCATGATGCGGGCGACGGGGGCGTTGGTGGCGTCGCAGAGGCGGATGGCCTCCTGGATGCGGTTCTGGCGGAGCACCTGGCGCATGGTGTCCATGAATTCGCGGGTGTCAATATCCGCCCGGTGCAGCGAGATGAAACGTTCGATGGTGATGGCGAGGCCGATGATGGAGCACAGGAGGATAGGCCACATGAAAATGCCGCCGCGCATCATCAATTCGAAAGGATTGAAAATATCAAACACGATGTCGGGTTCACTCCTGCTTCTGCGCTTGTGTGCGCACCGGTGTGCGCACACTGTTTATTGAAACAATGCCCTCTCCATTGCGGGCAAGTCAACCCGCGGCGCGGCCGTGGCTGACCAGCGTGCCCAGTCCTTTTTTTGTGAATATTTCCAACAGGAGGCTGTGGGAGACGCGGCCGTCAATGATGTGGGTCTTGCGGACCCCGTAGTCCAGGGCCTTGAGGCATGCCTCGATTTTCGGGACCATGCCTCCGGCGATTACGCCTTCCCGCTTCAATCGTTCCACATCCTCCGATTTCAGTTGATGAATCAGCGATTCGGGATTGTCCTTGTCCTGCAGCAGACCGGGCGTGTCGGTGAGAAAGACCAGTTTTTCCGCCTGGAGCGCCGCGGCGATTTCGCCGGCGGCGGTATCGGCGTTGATGTTCCACGTGCCGCCCTGCGGGTCGGTGGCGAGGGGGGCAATCACAGGGATCATGCCCGCGTGACACAAGACCTCAATCACCTTCGTCCGCACATGGACGACGCGCCCGACATGCCCAATGTCGCTGCCGTCTTCCGTTTCTATCCGGCGGGCGTGCAGAAGGTTCCCGTCCTTGCCGCACAGACCCACGGCGTCGCCGCCGGCCAGGTTGATAAGCCGGACGATGTCTTTGTTCACCGACCCCGCAAGCACCATCTCCACCACTTCGATGGTGGCGTCGTCGGTGATGCGCAATCCCTGCGCGTTGAAGACGCTCTTGACGCCGAGCCGGTTGAGGGTGCGGTTGATGGCGGGGCCGCCGCCATGCACCACGACGGGGTTCATGCCGACGTATTTCATCAGCACGATGTCCTCGGCGGTGCTGCTGCGCAACGCCGGGTCAAGCATCGCCGCACCGCCGTATTTGATCACGACGGTTTTTCCCTCGAATTCGCGGATGTAGGGGAGCGCCTCGGTCAACACCGCCGCTTTCTGGATGCTTTCTTCCATGGTCCCCGCGCCTCCTCAGGTTCGGTAGTCGGCGTTGATCCTAACATAATCGTGACTGAGGTCGGAGGTCCAGAAACGGCACCGGCCCGGACCATCACCCACCCGGATACGGATGACGATGTCACGCCCGCGCATGGCAGCGGCCGCATCCGCCTCTTCATATGGCGCGGGCAGGCCGCTGTCGAGCACCTGTACCGCTCCAATCCACACGCTGAGGCGTGCAGGGTCAAACGCCGCGCCGCTGTATCCGGCGGCGCAGGCGATGCGGCCCCAATTGGGGTCCTGACCGAAAAAGGCCGTCTTGCAGAGTTGCGAGGTCGCGACGGCCCGTGCGATGCGTTCCGCATCCGTGTCGGACGCCGCGCCTTCGACGGCGATGGTGACGAATTTGGTTGCGCCTTCGCCATCACGCACCAGCGCCTGGGCCAGTGCCGTACATATCTCTTGAAGCGCTTCCGAAAAAACCGTGAATTCCGGTGAGCCGGGCACGATGGGATCATCGCCGGCGAGACCGTTGGCGAGGCAAATCACCGTGTCGTTGGTGCTCATGTCATTGTCCACGCAGATGCGGTTGAAGGACTGATCGACGGCATCCGTCAGCGCCAACTGCAGGGATTGGGCCGTGATGGGCGCGTCGGTGCTGATGACGCAGAGCATGGTGGCCATCTTCGGCGAGATCATGCCTGCGCCCTTGGCCATCGCGCCGATGCGGACAGGGCACCCGCCGATGTTCACCTCGACGGCCATGGATTTCGGTACCGTGTCGGTGGTCATGATGGCCTGTGCGGCATCCGCGCCGCCGTCCGGCGACAGCGCCGCAAGGCAGGCGTCCACCCCCTGCAGGATGCGGTCCATAGGCATCGGCACGCCGATGACGCCCGTGCTGAGCACCGCTATTTCGTCGGCAGCGACACCAAGCGCCGCCGCCGCATGCGCGGCGGTCGCACGCGCGTCCGCCAGACCCCGATCGCCGGTGCAGGCATTTGCGTTGCCGCTGTTGGCGAAGACGGCGCGGGCGCGCCCCCGCGCGCACACGTCGCGGGTCCACAGCACCGGCGCGGCTTTCACAAGATTTGTGGTAAATACCCCGGCGATCGCAGCCGGCGTATCGCTGACCAGCAGAGCGCAGTCCTTTTTGGTGGACTTCAGGTTCTTGATCCTCGCCGCAACACCCGCCGCCCGGAAACCCTGCGGCGCGGCGACGCCGCCGTCTATCGCGTTCATGGCGCCATCCCCGGAAAGTTGAGGCCGGCCCGCTCATCCAGGTCAAAGGCCACGTTCATGCACTGGACGCCCATCCCGGCGGTCCCGCCGACGAGATTGTCAATGACGCTGACGATGAGAAGATTGCCGGTGCGCTCGTCGCGGACCCAGCCGATGTCGCAGAAATTCGATCCGCGCACATGGTTGATGTCGGGAATCTGCCCTTCGGGCAGCACGCGCACGAACGGTTCGTCGTCGTAGCGGCGGTAGATCGCGGCCACATCAATGGGCTTGGAGGGACGCAGCACGATGGTGCTGAGAATGCCGCGCGTGAGCGGAGCCACATGCGGCGTGAACTGCACCATGACCCTGCCGCCAAGCTCCTGTTCGATCTCCGGAATGTGCTGGTGCGTCGCCAGCCGGTAGGCGCGCAGGTTCTCATTCATCGCCGGGAAATGAAAGACCTCGTTCAGGGCGCGGCCCGCGCCCGACACGCCGGTGATCGAATTGACCACCACCGGGGTTTCCGGGGCGGCCGCTTCCACCAGCGGGCGCAACGGCGTGATTATGGAAATGGGAAAACACCCGGGCACCGCCACAATAGCCGCATCCCGGATTTGTTCCCGATAGAACGGCACATGACCATATACGGCCCTGGCCGCCAGTTCCGGATGCGAGTAGTCCGTCTTGTAATACTGCTTGTAAGCGATAGGGTCCTTGATACGGAAATCGGAACCCAGGTCCATCACGCGCACGCCCGCCGCGTGCAGTTGCGCACCCAACGCCATGGACTTCGTGCCCGGCACCGCGATGAAGACCACGTCGCACTTCTTCGCCAGGACTTCCGGGTCAAACGGATCCAGCGTCAAATCCAGCACCTTGCGGAACGCCGGCAGCACCTCGTCCAGTCGCTTACCGCTTTCCACCTCCACCGCCGCCGTCAATTTCGCCGACGGATGCGCGGCCAGGAGCCGCATGAACTCCCGCCCGCCGTAACCGATGGCGCCGACCATGCCTACGCGAATCATTAAACAATCTCCTTGGATGCAATGGACCGCCCGCCTGTGATGCGTCCGATCCCTGGGTGGATGAACAATACTACCGGGAATTGGGAGCGGATTCCGGCCGGAATCCCCCTGCCGCGCCGGTCTCCTGCGCGGTGATTCGTACCCGGGGATTATATCGCCCGGTCCGGCCGGGTGCAACAACAGTGCCTGTTCGCGTTTGAAGGCTGCCGGACCGTCCGATACATGCTCCACGCTCATGCGTGGTAACTGTTCACGACCGATCAGATTGTATTGCAAGGGTTTTATGCTGGTTTTGCAAAAACACGGGGCAGCCCCGGCTTGTCCGTCTGCGACGGACTCGTTTGGAACAGACCCGTTTGGGGGCCGCTTTCTTGCTGTTTTCCCTGAGTGTATGTTGGTTTCTCCCGTGCACAGTGATCATACGCACGGGCGGAAAGAGACGCGGAAAGAGACGCGGAAAGATGGGGCGCACATGGCATGGGGAAAGACACGACGGTGCACACGTTTTCATGGACGTTGATGCTCAAACAAGGGGGCCGTAGATAATCATTCTCAACTATTGTCGGGTTGTGGTTTTTCAAAGTAAGACTCGACAAGGATATAAAGCGCCGGCAACACCACAAGGGTGAGCACCAAGGCAGACGCCAGGCCGCCCAGCACAACCAGAGCGAGCGGACGCTGGATTTCAGCGCCGGCGCCCCGGGTCAGCACCATGGGGAGAACGCCGAGGAGCGTGGTGAGGGTGGTCATGAGAAGGGGCCGGAAGCGCAGTTCGCAGGCTTTTCGAACCGCCGTTTCCACGCCGATTCCTTGCGTACGGAGTTGATTGACAAAAGTTATGAGGATTACGCCGTTCTCCACAGCCAGGCCGAATACCGCTATAAGACCGATGACCGTGGAGACACTGAGGTTGATGCCGGTCCAGTGCAACACCGCTGCACCGCCGATCAGCGCGAACGGAAGGTTCACCAATACAAGCAGGGCATGGCGCATCGAGCCGAGGGCCGAAAACAGCATCACCAGAATCAGAAGAATCGCCAGGGGCACAATTATCGCAAGGCGGGCCATGGCCCGCTGCTGGTTCTCAAACTGTCCGCCGTATTCGACAAAACAGCCCGGCGGCAGGGCGGCAATTATTCCAGCGAGTCGTTCGCTCGCCTCGGCTACAAATCCCCCCATGTCACGTCCTCTGATATTACATTCGACGACAATGCGGCGCAGTCCATTCTCGCGGCTGATCTGGGCTGGCGCTTCGACCATTTGGATATGCGCCAGCGCCGACAAGGGGACGCGCGCACCCGACGGTGTGGAAACCAGAAGATTCGCAAGGGCTTCCATGTCGTTACGCGCATGTTCCGCATAACGTATCAGCAAATCAAAGCGCCTCTGGCCTTCAATGATTCGCGAAACCACTTTGCCGCCGACCGCTGTTTCGATAAGGACATTGATATCTTCGACGTTGATCTGGTGCCTCGCCATGGCCGACCGGTTGGCGTGGATGTCTATTTGCATGAAACCGGCGCTTTGTTCGACCTTTACATCCTCGGCCCCTTCCAGGGTATTCAGTATGGCGGCGAACCGCGCTCCTTTTTCGCGCAACAGGTCCAAATCGGGTCCGAATATTTTGACTGCCAGATCGCTCTTGATCCCGGAAATCAGTTCATTGACGCGCAGCGCGATCGGTTGGGAAAAGGAAAATCGCACCCCCGGAATCTTTTCAAGGGCTTCCTGGAGCCGGGCAATCAGCGTTTCGCGGGTCTGGCCCGGCGGCCACATTTTCCGCGGATGCAGCATGATGATGATGTCGTTTTGCTCGGGTCCCATCGGGTCTTCCGAAATTTCCGCCCGGCCCGTTTTGGTTACGACCGTGCGTATTTCGGGAAATGAGGCCAGAAGCCGCTCTATGTATTCCCCTGTTTTCACCGACCCTTCCAGCGACGCCGACGGCAGGCGTACCACATTGACCGCCAATGCGCCCTCGTCGAGTACCGGCAGAAACTCTGTGCCCAGCCCCAAAGCCAACACGGACATGCCGCACACAAGTGCCGTCGCCGCCGCCAGAGTCCATCGTTTCCAGCGCAAAGCCAACCCCAATACGGAGCAATACGGGATCTGCAATAGTGCCACAAGGGGATGCCGCACACCACCGCCTTTTGTCTTGAAAAAAACCAGGCTAAGCACCGGCACAACGCTCAGCGCCACTGCAGGCGATCCTATCAGGGCGAAAATCATCGTCAGGGCCAGCGGCCTGAACATCTTTCCTTCCATCGCTTCGAGCGTGAAAAGAGGCACCATGGTGATAACGATGATCGCAATGGCAAACAGCACCGGCCGCGCCACTTCCAAAACCGCGTCAGAAACAATCTCCACGCGATCGCGCCCTGGGCTTCCGCTTTCGGCCAGGCGCCGCGCAATGTTTTCCGAAACGACGATCGAGGCATCAACGATGACGCCAATAGCGATGGCGAGTCCGCCCAGACTCATCAGGTTTGCAGTGACTGCACTGAAATACATCATCAGGAAGCTCATCAGGGCTGTCAGCGGGACCGACAGCGCTACCACCGCCGCCATGCGCAGGTTGCCCAGAAACAGGAACAGAACCAGCACGACAAAAAGTCCGCCGACGAGCAGAGCATTGCGTACGGTCGCCACGCACGACTGAAGCAAGTCGGTGCGATCGTAAAAGGGGGAGAGACGGACCCCTTCGGGTAGCGACGCCTGAATCACGGGTAATGCCGCTTTGACACGGTCCACCACCTGCTTGGAATTTTCTCCGCGCAACATGATGACCATGCCTGCGACGGTTTCGCCCTTTCCGTCTCGGGTTACGGCGCCTTGTCGCGTTTGCGCACCAATGACCACTTCGGCCACGTCTTTCACGTAGAGCGGGATGCCGTCCTCCGCGCGCAGCACAATGTTTCCAATGTCTTCCACTGTTCCGATCAGGCCCACTCCCCGAACATAGGCCTGTTCCCAGCCCTGTGTCAGAAAACCGCCGCCGGCATTCGCGTTGTTCCGCGCCAGCACCTCTGTGATTTCTCCTAGCGAGAGTCCATGCTGCAACAAACGGTCCGGCTCCACCAAAACTTGATATTGTTTTACAAAACCGCCGAAACTGTTGACCTCGTTCACCCCCGGAATGGTCCTCAGGTATGGAGCGACCACCCAATCCTGAATGGTGCGCAGTTCCATCGCATCATGGCGATCGCTTTCGATCGTGTACTGAAATATCTCGCCGAGGCCCGTGCTGATCGGCGCCAGTTTCGGCGCAACGCCCGCCGGTAATTCCTCGCGGGCGGACTGAAGGCGTTCAAGCACCAGTTGCCGCGCAAAATAAATATCAACCCCGTCTTCAAACACGACGACCACTTGGGACAGCGCGGATTTCGATACCGAACGCACACCGCGCACCCGTGGCAGCCCCTGAAGGGCCACTTCGATGGGGAAAGTAATCTGTTGCTCAACATCTTCCGGAGTGAGGCCCGCCGCCTCCGTCAAGATCATCACTTGCACATTAGTGACATCGGGGAATGCGTCTATCGGAAGATGGCGCCACGCCAGCATACCGCCCACCGCGACAATGCCCGTCAACAGGACGACCAGCAGTTTATGTGTAAGCATGAAACGAATCAGTGCTTCCATAGCGATATGATCCCCACAGTGCTCAATCCGCACATCCGGCGCCCAGTTTCTCGCGCAGGATATCGGACTTCAGCAGAAAGGCTCCTTGTGTCACGATCGTCTGTCCGGCCGCCGCACCTTCAAGGATTTCGATCCAGTCGCCGAACATACGCCCCGTTTTGACAGGGCGGCGCACGTAATAGTGGTCCTGAAGATGCGCAAAAAGAAACGTCATGCCCTCATCCTGAAGCACGGCCTCTCGGGGTGCGGCCAGCACTTCGTCCTCCGGTTCCGCGGGGAGTTCCACCGAACAGAACATTCCCGGACGCAGCAGCCGATTTGTATTATCAACCTCGACGCGCAGTTTCACCGTCCGCGTTGTCTCACCCATGACGTTGTCAAGGTAGCCCACCACGCCCTGAAACACATGATCCGGATAGGCCGCGGTGCGCACGGCCGCTTGGCCGCCAGACAGGTTCCGCGGCCACACACGATGCACATCCCGTTCGTAAAGGTCCGTCTGTACCCACAAAGTGTCCAAATCGGAGAGGATTAACACAGGTTCATCCGGCCCTGTCACCTGACCGGCGGTGCGCTGCACCGACACTACCACCCCCTCCTGCGGCGCCCGGATCGCCATACGAAACGGCGCGTCTGGCTCTTGGTCATGATTTCGAATCTGAGCGTCGTCCACCCCCAAGGCCGCCAACTGCTGCCGGACGGTCCGGAGACGCGCCTCAAACTGCGCGTATTCTATCCATGCATCGAGCATCTCTTTTTCGGCGGAAATACCTTTCTCATGAAGGTCCTTCTCACGAAGGTAATTCTTGCGGGCAATCTCCGTCAGGGTGCGATTTCCGAAGTATTCCCCCAGCAACTGACTGATCTCCGCGCTCTCCAGTTCAAACAGCACCTGGTCCCGAGCAACCGCCTCGCCCGGCTGAACATTCAGCGCGCGCAGAATGCCCGGCATCGGCGAACTGACCCGGACAGTGCGCAACTCATTGAATTTTACTTCCCCCGTGAAGCTATGGACGGAGCTCAGCCGCCGCCGCTTCAAGACATCAAAGGCGACCAATCGCTCGTTTTCAGCAACCCCCGATATTTCCGGTGGCACAGCGACCACACCTATCTCATACCGGCACTGGTCGCAGCGATAGGCAAGCACGGCATGTTCGCAGCGCACCGCCAGGACTTCGTCAAGAGACATGGTTAGACCCATTCCAGGGCCGCAGTAGGAATGGATGCCATTCTCTCCCCCATGTTCCTCACGGACATCCCCGCAGGTCTCACCCGCTTGTGCCAGGAGACAGGATTCATCAATCGTATTTCCGGGCGGCAGGACGCTTTTTTGAAGACGGAACGACGCTTCGCGCAATCCAAGCGCAAGGATTGCGCCGGCTGTCCCAGCCAAAACGCACAACAACCATAATTTCATATTCATTCGGATAAGCCCTTGTCTTCTTCATTTTCCAGATGGAAAAAACCCGTCATCGTCAAACGTTGCATGCGCAGCACCGCGCCGTGGTATTGGATGAGGGCATCGAGGTATTGCGTGCGCAATTCAAAGAGGGCGCGCTCCGCGTCCAGCACCTCGAGGTAGCCGAACTTGCCGTGGGAATAGCCTTCCCGAATACGTTCACTGAGCGATTCCGCATCGGGCAGGATGGATTCTTTCAACTGGATGGCGCGACGATAAGCCACTTGAGCCGCTTGATATGCGCCAAACAAATCCGTCTGGTGCGCCACCTCTGCCGCGCGGCGTTCTTCGTTTGTTCTCCGAACCAGGTGCTCCGCTTCGCGGATTCGCCCTTGGTTCCGGTCGAAGAGCGGCAGAGGAATCGAGAAACCCAGCACCAGGCCGCTTTTGCGCGCCCGCGAGGCAACCCCCATGTTCCAGAAACCAAATCTCAGGGTGGGGTCCGCCACACGTTCTGATTGCGCCAATGCCAAGCCGGCATGGCTCCGCTGGATTTCAGCGTCCCACCGCGCCAGGTCCGGGGTTTCTGCCGCCTTCGCGCGCAGCGACTCGTACGAGGGCAATGGTTGCAAAGTGTCAAAGCGGCCAGACACGACCTCGAAATCCGGCGCTGTTTCGCCCCAGTTCGCCGCCAGTCGGCGCCGGGCGGCCCAAAGAACGTCGGCGGCATCTTCAACATCAAGTTGCGCCAGCGACAACAAAATGCTGGCCCGGTCTGCCTCCAGCGGTGAAACGCGACCTGCCGAAACCCGCAGACCAATGGTCTTCGCAACCGCCTCCGAGAGCCGCACCAGGTCAACAGCCAGATTCTGGCGTTCCTGAGCGCCCAATGTCTCGATAAACGCGGTCGCTGTCTGCTCGAGCACGTCTGCGCGCACCCGCTCGTAATCCCAGCGGCTCAAATCTTGCTCGGACTGCGCCAGCCGCTTGCGCGCCGCACGTTTACCGTTTATTTCAATCCTCTGTGACACCAGAATCGTGCCTTGTGCATCCTCGCTTCCTGCGCCGATGTCCTCGAATTCAAACGCTATTTCCGGATTGGGCCGGAGTCCGGCCTGGAGGAGCCGCGCCTCGGCCGCCCGGAGTTCCCAGGCAAAAGCGGCGAGCGACGGACTATGTTCCAGGGCGCGGCCCAGCGCCCCACGCAATGAGAGCGAAACAGATTGCTCCTCAGGCAATGGCCTGGTTTCTGTCAAACCCGATGCGAGAAAGACCGCCAGCAAGTAAAATGGTGAAAGAAGCATTGTTGGACATTTCCTGCATTCACATGCCATTCACATGAAAACGTACGGGAGACGGGTTTCAAACGTTTTTCGAAGGAGGGAGGAAAGGTATCAAATGATAAGAATGGTGGCGCGCAGGAGCGCATTTGTCTCCAGATTGGGGGGGAAACGCAAAGACAGTATCGGCGGCAGATGAATGCTTTCTGGTTCCTCCGCAACACTTATCATCGGCCATTGTGCCTTGTCATGACCGGCACGCGGCCCAGTCCCCAGAAAGTCGCCCTGTGAAACCGGAAGAGGGACATCAGTGCATGCGCCGCATTGTTTCATGCTCCGCTCTGGCGAATCAGGCGTGGCGTCGGATTGTTCTTCGGCCATGCTGCACCCGCCGAGCGGGGGAAATTCGAGTGCTACATGACCTTCTTCGGCAATGCACAGCACCATCCCCTGCATCGCGGGATTGCAACTGAACACGCTCCAGAACGCCATCAGGAGCATACCTGTTTTGCGCTTTTCGAACATAGACTTAACCTACCAGCACAACCTTTCCTGTTGCAACTTTATTCCCATCCAGGCAGGCATTCGCGACATGATCCCTATAATGCGTCTTCATATCAAAGTCCCATGTTGTTTTGATGCCAACAGTCCTTGAAGAGAAGAACATTGCGCAAATCCCTCCCGTCACACTTGATCATTTCAGTACAGTCTGATAGATTCTTTGCGTTCGGGCGGCCGGGGACGCCGAAAGGCGAGGCATACGCAGGACGGGTAAGGGCAGATTGGTGAATACGTTTTCACGCGCGGTTACGCCGGATTGGCATGGATTGCGGCGCTGCATTCTTCGCGAGGGCGAACCAGACCGCGTGTATCACATAGAGTTGTTCCTTGACCCCGAAGTTCAGGACGCGGTCTGCGAACGTTTCGGCCTGCTCGAGGGGGTGGACCGCAGCGACCGGTTTTTCCCCCTGCGCAAGCAGATCATCCTCCAGTCTTTCCTCGGTTACGATTATGTCCGCTACAGCCTGGAGGGCCAGGAATGGTTGCTGCATTACGCCACAACGCAGGATACCGCGCCGCTGGCGCGGGAGCCGGGCCGCAGTTTTGTAAATCTTCACCAGGGGCCAATCACTTCCTGGGAGACGTTCGAGGCATATCCGTGGCCGGACGCCGCCAAGGCTTCGACGGCCGGGCTGGAATGGCTCTCGGAACACCTCCCCGAGAACATGTGCATCATGGGCAGCGGCGGCTTCGCGCACTTCGCGGAGCATCTCTCTTGGTTGATGGGCTACGAGACCCTGTGCGTGGCGTTGTGCGAAAACCGGGACCTTGTGGCCGCGATCAGGGACCGCGTTCAGGCGTATTACCGTGTATTTCTGAAACGGCTGCTGCAGTTCGATCGGGTCGGTATTATCTGGGGCAGCGACGACATGGGATTCCGCACCGGCACGCTGATCAGCCCGGCGGACATGCGGGAATTCGTGCTGCCCGGCCACAGGGAAATGGCGGCGATGGCGCACGCGGCGGGCCGGCCGTACCTGCTGCATTCCTGCGGCAATCTGCGCGCCATCATGGAAGACCTGATCGAGGATGTGCGCATTGACGCAAAACACTCCTTTGAAGACGTTATTGAGGATGTGGTGGAGGCGAAACGTCAATATGGCGACCGCATCGCCATCCTCGGCGGGATTGATGTGGATTTCCTGTGTCGAGCAGACGAAGCGGCGGTCCGCAAACGGGTACGGAAGACCCTGGAAGCATGCCATCCCGGCGGCGGCTACGTGCTGGGCACCGGCAACAGCGTGGCCAATTACATCCCGCTGGACAATTACCTGACAATGTTGGACGAAGGCCGCCGGTTCACGGCGTAACATGCAGGGGACCCCGGCGCGAAATCCCGATATTTATCGTTGTTGTGGCCGGTCTCCAGACCGTGCCACAACTGAAAGATGGAGACCTGCGGTCGGATGTGTGGCGCGGTCAGGAGACCGGCCACAGCGGAAGTCATTATTGCGAGCGGTGCGGCGCAATCTGAAACAACGGCGACCTCATGATATCGGAGATTGCTTCGTTTCGCTCACAATGACGAGGATTCAGGGTTGGCGGGCAGGCTCAAATTGTTGGATTGCCAAGAAAGTGCGTTTCCTTTCTTCAGCCGATTGCCGCCGAAGGCGGTGACGGACTCGCAACGACGGGTTCAGGAACAATATTTTCTTCAATCTGCTGAAATGACACAAAAAGGGGTGACGTGTTAACATCCAAGGTCACGTCACTGGAATGAATCGTTGAAACCAAAGAAAGAAGGGCTGATGACGACAACGAGATTTTCGGAAGTGGCGGCGTGTCAGGCGGCGGCGGCGGAAGGCTACGGCGCGGCGCGCGCGGCGGCGAATGCGGGGCGCAAGGTGGCCGGGTTCATGTGTTCCTATGCGCCGCAGGAGTTGTTCCACGCGGCGGGCTATCTCCCCGTGCGCATTCTGGGCCGGGAGGGCGGCGCAACCCTGGCGGATGAAATCATCCAGCCCTATGCGTGCAGTTTCGCGCGAAGCGCGCTGGACAGCGCGCTCGCCAATGAGTTCGACTTTCTTCGGCTGGCGGTCTTCTCGCATACCTGCGATACAATGCAGAACGTGGCCGATCTCTGGCGGCGCAACCGCCCGGAGATGGCGGTGATCGTCGTGTCCGTGCCCACGCAGACCGAGGGCGCGCCCGCGCGGACCTTTTTCCGCCGCGAGTTGCAGCGGGTGCGCCAGGCGGTGGAGGCGCTTGCGGGGCCTGTCGCCGATGACGCGTTGTGGGACAGCATCCGCCTCTATCAGAAACACCGCGCCGCAATGCGGCGGCTTTATGAGGTGCGGCGCACGCATCCGGGCGTCATCTCGGGGTCGGAAATGCTGGCCGTGGTGACGGCGTCGTTTTTCATGGAGAAACAGGCGCACCTGGAGTTGATAACGCGGCTGGCGGATGCGGTGGCGGCATGCCCGGAAGACACGCCCGGGCCGCGTCCCGCCGTGCTGGTGGCGGGCAGCGTCTGCCAAAACGCAGATTTCATCAAGGCCATCGAGGAATCCGGCTGCGCCGTGGTGGATGACGATCTTTGCATGGGTTCCCGGTCTTTCTCTCTGCCGGACCCGCCGGATGGCGACCCGCTGGAATCGTTGGCGGAAATCTATCTCGCGCGGACGCCCTGTCCGGCTTTTCACAAACCGGGATTCGACGCGGCGCAGCACATGCTGGACCGCGCCCGCGCGGCCCAGGCCGACGGCGTGGTCTTTTTGCTCACGAAGTTCTGCGACCCGTGGTTCTTTGACTATCCGTATATCAGTCGCACGCTGGAAGCGGCGGAAATGCCGACACTGTTGCTCGAGGTGGAACAGCACTTGCCTGCGCCGGCGCAACTGCGCACGCGCGTCGAGGCTTTTGCGGAGATGCTCCGGGGAAGAGTCGCGTCATGGGCGTGAAACCTTGTTTTGCGGGCGTGGATGTCGGATCGGCCACCACCAAGGCGGTGCTGGTGGATGCCGACGGCGCGGTGCTCGCGCACGCCCTGCTGCCCAGCGGGGGCAACCTGGCGGCCGCCGCCGACGCGGTCGTGGCGAAGGCGCTTGCCGACGCGGGGCTCGCGCGTGACGCCATCGCCGCGCTCATCTCCACAGGCTACGGCCGCGAGAATGTGGCGGGCCGCCTCAAAGCGGTCACGGAGATTACCTGCCATGCGCGGGGGGCACACGCCCTCAACCCAGGCGTCCGCGCCGTCATTGACATCGGCGGCCAGGATTCCAAGGCCATTGCGCTGGACGCGAAGGGCATGGTCAAAAAATTCGAGATGAACGACAAATGCGCAGCGGGAACGGGACGTTTTCTGGAGGTCATGGCGCGCACGCTGGATGTGGACCTCGCGGCCATCGGCCCCCTCGCCCTCACCGCCGATGCCCCCGCCCGCATTTCCTCCACCTGCACCGTCTTTGCGGAAAGCGAGGTCATCTCGCTGCTGGCCAAAGGGGAAAGCGTGCCGCGCATTCTGGCGGGGTTGTGCGCCGCGATCACCCAGCGCGTGTATGCGCTGGCGTCGCGGGTCGGCATGGCCCCGGTGTTGATGATGACCGGCGGCGTCGCGAAAAATTCCGGCGTCGTGCGCGGCATCGAGCAGGCCGCCGGCATGCCGGTGGTCATCCCCGAAGAGCCGCAGACAGTCGGCGCCCTGGGCGCGGCGCTCTACGCCCGCGACGCCGCGGAAAATAAAAACACAATACAATAACGGAATAGCACAAATTGTCGAATCACGCCCTTTGTTTTTTTGCATCCCCCGGCGCTGCGCCACGCCCCCTGCAACGGGGGATTTCATTCTCATATCCCAAAGGGGATTTGCATGCATTAAGATATTTGCGCTGTTATAGACATATGGCATTGCCCGGGATCTCGCTACAAAATCCCCCTTTGAAGGGGGTGGCGCGAAGCGCCGGGGGAGGTTATTTGTATGAATGCCCACGAATGTCTTGTACTGATTTCCTGAAACAGGAAACGAAAACATGGTTGTCCAAACAATAAAGAAAACATTACGCGATTCGGCTGAAGCGCTGCCCGGGAGCAACAACTCATGAAAGAAAGACAGAGCCTTATGACGGAACAGGAACGCGTACCCATTCAGGCGTACAAGCGCATGAAGGAAATCATGACCACCTACTACGGCATCGCCAAGATGTCGGAGGGGACGGACCAGAAGATTGCATGGATCACCAGCGGGGGGCCGGTGGAAATCCTCTATGCCGCGGGCATCATTCCCATCTACCCGGAAAACCACGCCGCCATGTGCGGGGCCACGCGCATCGCCGACGAACTGTGCGCCGCCGCCGAGGAACGGGGTTTTTCCCGTGACCTCTGCTCTTATGCCCGCACAGACTTCGGGTCCATCTACACCAAAAAAAGCCCCGTGCCCGGCGGCCTGCCCAAGCCCGACCTGCTGGTCTGCTGCAACAATATCTGCGACACCGTGACCAAGTGGTACCAGGAATTGCAGCGCATTTTTGACGTGCCCCTCATCTACATTGACGCGCCGTACCAGTATGGCGACGACCGCCCCGAAGCCATTGACTATGTCAAAGCGCAACTGGAGGCGATGATACAGTCCGTCGGCGAAATTGTGGGCAGGCCGATTGACCGCGACAAACTGGACGAGACCCTGGAAATCTCCGAGCGGGCCGCGGCGCTCTGGCGGGAAATCCAGGGCATGCTCGCGCACCGCCCCGCCCCCATGAATTCCTTCGACACCTTCATCCATCTCGCGCCCATCGTCACCCTGCGCGGCACGGAACTCTGCATCGAATACTACGAACTGCTCCGCGATGAAATCCGCCAACGCATCGAAGCCGGCATCGCCTCGGTGCCGGGCGAAACATTCCGGCTCGGCTGGGACAACCTCGCCATCTGGTACAAGATCAAGGAACTTTCCGAAAAATTCGCCGCCTACAAGACGGCGCTTGTGGTTTCCACTTATCCCGAAGGATTCTGCTACCAGGCGCCGGAGCATCTGCGCGATCCCAACGACCGCCTGCGCACCATGGCCGCCACCTACATGGGCGGTTACATCAACCACGGGCTGGACTACCGGGAGCGCGATCTTCTCCGCATGGTGAAGCAATTCCACTTGGACGGCTTCGTCATGCATTCCAACCGCAGTTGCCGCGCCTATTCCTTCGGTCAGTACGAACTGGCCAAGGCGCTTATGGAAAAGCACGACATCCCCACGCTGATGATCGAAGCCGACATGAACGATTCGCGCGCCTGGTCCGATGAACAGGTGAAGACACGCATCGAGGCATTCATCGAGACACTTGCCGCGCGCAGGAATTGACGCATGGACGCCGCCGTACGACGGCATTGCCGGGAACTCGACCGTTGCAACCAGCGCGGCGGGCGCATGCTCTCCATGCTGGACCTGATCGACGCGGGAACACTGGACCTCGACCTGGCGGCGTGGTTGATGGTCCGCATCGCGCGGGGCGCGTCATTCATGGTGGGTGCGCGGCCCGGCGGCGCGGGGAAAACCACCGTCATGTGCGCTTTGCTCAACCTTGTTCCGCCGGACATGGAACTGGTCGCTGCCACAGCGGAGGTCGTGCGTCAGGCAAGCGCGACGCCCTCGGACGGTCGCCGGTGTTTTGTCTGCCATGAGATTGGGGCCGGTCCTTATTTCGCCTATCTCTGGGGCGCACCGCTGCGCGCCTATTGCGCCTTACAGGAAAAAGGATACATGCTGGCCACCAGCCTGCATGCGGATGATCTGCAAGAAGCGCGCGAGCAGGTCTGCGCTGAAAATGCCGTGCCGGAGATGCTTTTCAACGGCTTCTCGCTGATGATTTTCTTGCGCATGTCGGGTGCCTGGCCGCGACAACAGCGCCGGGTTGACGTCATATGGCATTCGGAAGAGCGGCAGCCGCACCGATGTGTCTATGATGCGAGGCGGGGAATCGCCCCGCACGTGTCCACGGAAGAGCAAGTCTTTTTCATGCAATGCCGGGGTTTTCTCGAAGAACAGCACCAATGCGCCAGCCGCGCTGTGGAAGCCTTGCGACACAACCTGCTGCCCTTTTACGCTGCCGCATTGCCCTAAGAAAACAACGACGCCCCACCCTGATCCCCATTCTCGTTTTGGCCCTTTTCCCTGCCGATCCGCTATCTCGACCGAGGGTCTCCAAAACCGCTTTGTCCTTTCGCCCTTTGCCCCCGACGGCACTCAGAAGAACAAACGACGAAGCCCCGCGAAATAACCGGCGGCGGCGCATACAGCGCCATAAACGAGCAGGAAGATCAGCCACCCGATGGTGATCCGGTTTCGCCGAAAAAAGGAGCGCGCACGCAGATAGATTTGCCGCACCGGATTCGGGCTGATGCACGCCACGACGACGGTGATGTTGTCTTTGCCGCCGTTCTCATTGGCGAGGCGGACCAGGCGCTGCGCGATGTCGGCGGCGGTGCCGTCTTTGCGGAATTCCTTCTTGATTTCCGAGTCGGAGACCATATTGACGAGGCCGTCGGTGCACAGCAACAGCATGTCGCCGGGCACGATGTGCCACCGGTAGGTGTCCACGGTGATGTCGGGATGGGTGCCGACGCAGCGGGTCACAATATTCTTGCGGCGGTCGGTTTCGGCCTCGGCCTTGGACATCAACCCCATCTTCACCTGCTCATCCACCCAGGAATGGTCTTCGGTGCGGGCGATGATTTCACCGTCCCGGATGTGGTAACACCGGGAATCGCCGATATTGGCCACATAGACCTTTCGGGGTTCGATCTGGGCGGCGAGCACGGTGGTGCCCATCGGACGCTTTCCCTGGACCAGGTCCTTGTTGGTTTGATAGATACTGTCGTTGGCCTTGGCGAATGCGGCGCGCATGAGCGGCAGCGGCCCTTCATCACGTTCGTCAATCTCATCGTGGATGGTGGGCGCGGGCGGCGGATCTTCCTTGAGAATGTCACGGACAATGGACACCGCCAATTTGCTGGCGATGTCGCCGCCGATATGCCCTCCAAGTCCGTCGGCCACCACCAGTAAAGCGCCTTCCTTGAACAACTTCAGCCCCGGCGTATCTTCTCGATACACGCCGTAGTAGTCTTCGTTCTTGGTCTTGCGTCTTCCCGTATCCGTCTGCGCTGCAATATCGAGCCGCATGTATAGTCCCCGCAACCAGTCATCGCTTCCATAGCGTAGCAGAACATCCGGGCTTTCGGCAAGCCCCGACGACAGGTTTTTCGGCAATGTTTTCATCATCTGCGACAGACTCCGGGAAAAGGACCGTACTGGAGTGGTCCGTCCATGCATCTGAACGCAATATCCGGGAAAGCGAACAACAGATGACGCGAGGTGATCTTCCTCAGTCCCGGAAGAAATGTCAGCAAGTGATTGGGACATGTTTTCTAGGATGCGCGGCTGAGCATGTGCAGTTGTTCATAGGCGCGGCCCTGTCGTCCCGACACCACGACCGTGATGCGGTCGCCCGCCGCAAGCATGGTGTCGCCGTGGGGGATGATTTCCTGTTGGGCGCGCGTAATGGTCACCAGCAGGCAGCCCTCGGGCAGCCCCAGATCGCGGATGGCGCAGCCGTCCATGAAGGATTCCGGCTCCACCACGAATTCCTGGAGTGTCGGCTCGGCGGCAGTCAACGCCGCCGGACCCCGCCGTTCGAGCGAATAGTGCAGCAGCGCATCATAGATGGGCCGGATATTCATCCGATCCGCCACAAGGTAGGCAATCATGCACGCGACCAGCAGGGGCAGGAGTTGCTCATAGTTATGGGTCATTTCCAGGACCAGCACGATGCCGGTGAGGGGGGCGCGCACCACCGCCGAGAAATAAGCCGCCATCCCCGCCACGGCGAAGGCGGCGGGCGTCGGCGCAAGGTCCGAAAACAGAAACAAGCCCATCTGCCCCACAGCAAGCCCGATGACCGCTCCAAGCAGCAGCATGGGCGCGAAAATACCGCCCGGCACCCCCGCGAGATAACTCAGGACCGTCAATGCGAATTTCCCGGCAAAAAGAAGCGCCAGAAACCCGATCATGTCATATGAAGCGTAGTCGCCGCGAAGTACGTGTTCCGCGACACGGTGCCCGGTGCCAAGCACCTCGGGGAGAAACCACCCGACCAATCCCACCAGCACGCCAATCAGCCCGGCCCGCTGCCAGGGGCGCAGCCGGATATGCCTGTCGCTCTGGCGTTTGGTCCACAGGATCGCCATATTGAACGCCACGCCAAGCAATCCCGCCGCCAACCCCACCAGCCCAAAAAGCGGCAGTTCCGTCAGGGGCGGGGTGGCGTATCCGGTAATCGAAAAAGCCGGGGCGTGTCCCATCATCGAGCGCATCACAATATCCGCCACAACGGCCGCTATCAATGCTGTCCCGTAGGTCAGCGTCGAGAATTCCCGCTGCAATTCTTCGATGGTGAAGATGAATCCCGCGAGGGGCGCATTGAATGCGGCGGACAAACCGGCCCCCGCGCCGCAGGCAATCAGATGTGGGCGCGCCTGCGCAGGCACGCGCAGTAACCCGCCCACCGCCTGCCCCACCGCCGCGCCCATCTGCACCGTCGGGCCTTCGCGACCCAGCGAAAATCCGCTGCCGATGCAGGACACGCCCCCGATAAACTTCACCGGTAACAGACGCTTCCAGGACATGGTTTCCGTGTGTGCCAGAACGCCCTTGACGTTCGGAATACCGCTCCCTGCCGCTTCGGGGCAACTCCGCGCCGTCAGCCATCCGATGCAGGCCCCGATACCCCCTGTCACCACCGGGAGCACCACCCAACCCCACGTGGGATGCGCCGCGTACAGGTACCTCAGCAGTTCAAAACGCAATCCCTCCGCCCAGTTGAGCGACCGCTCGAAAAACACCGCCACGCCCCCCGCCACCAGCCCCACCACCCCCGCGCGCCAGAATTGCAGCCGCCGCCGCTGTTGGAGGAGTCGCCACGCATGAAGGTCTGTCGGCGGCCGCAATGCACCGCGATCGCGGCGCGGAGATTGAGGCCGCGTCGCTTCCGTCCCATCCGAATCCAACCCATCCTGCGCCACACGCTTATCTTCTGTATCAGGTTCTTTCATTTTCGCCGACCGTTTGTTCCCCCTGTCCGGCCTCATGATGCCACGCGCGTGGTCTCCATGCAAACCCGTTATTCATGGCGCACGGAACGGCTGGGGCCGGAGCACCATCGGAACAATGAATTTTTTCTGTTCTCTTTCGTCTGATTATGTGGGTGAATCCGGGCATGCAGAACGTGCGGTATGCACGGCGATGCGACCTTTCGGCGATGGCCGCGCCTCACGGGCCCCATGGAATGCGAAATGTTCTCAGCCGGTATCATTCAACAAACGGGAGAAAACAACCGCAAGAAAATCGGAAACAGGAGGAAACTGCAATGAAAAGACGGCCTGGTGTGCGGGCGGCATGCATGGTGGCGGTCGCGATCTGGCTGGCGGGCGGCGCGATTGCCCAGCGGGGCATGGTATTTCCGACGCATCCCGGAAGCGCCATCAGGGATTATTCCAAACCCGGCTATGTCATTGATCGGGACAGGGTTTATCCCACCCTGCCGGGAAGCAGCGTGCGGGATATGTCCAAACCCGGATACCGCATCGAACGCGACAACGTCTATCCGACCCTGCCGGGGTCAACCATTCGGGACTATTCCCGGCCCGGATATAAAATCGTTCGCGACCACATCTACCCCACCCTGCCGGGCACGACCCTCCCCGACAGATCGCAACCCGGCGCCCGCATGGACGGCAACATGATCTATCCCACCCGCCCCGGCACCGGCGTCCGCGACTACTCAAAACCGGGGTATCGCATCGAAGGGGACAACATCTTCCCCACTCGGCCGGGAACCGGCGTGCGTGACTGGTCACAACCCGGCGCCCGCATGGACGGCAACATGATCTATCCCACGCGCCCCGGGTCCAATGTGCGTGATTATTCCAAGCCCGGACTCAGGATTGATGGCGACAAGGTCTATCCGACCCGACCCGGAACCAACGTCCGGGATTACTCCCAGCCCGGCGCGCGCATTGACGGCAACATGATCCACCCCACCCGCCCCGGCACCAATGCCCGCGATTATTCCAAACCCAGTCTCAAAATCGAAGGGAATATGGCCTATCCCACGCGGCCCGGCACCAACGTCCGGGATTACTCCCAGCCGGGCTACCGCATAGACCAACGATAGGCGCAAGCGCTGAAGCACAGGAAGAGACAACAGGGATAGCAGGGACAGGGGGGCAGCGTGTACGTTGTTCACGCTTTAACATGCCGGGCCGGGGTGGAAAACCAACTGTCAAAGAGCAAGCACGTTGTAGCACATCATGTTCACGCTTTAACAGGCCGGGCGGGGGAAAAACCCGGGTCAGCACAGGGAAGGCATCAAGCAAAAAGGCAAGAGATATTATTGTTGTCTCTGCAACATCACAGGGAATCGTTGCAATGCAAAGAATTATGCAATGCAACGTTGTCTTGCAACGAATTTTCGAGGGCCTGCTGTCCATCCTGCATCCTAAATTGTTGTTTTCAATAGACTTATAATTTTATTCCCGTTTCCCCTTTCGTTGGCACAATCCTTGCAATTTCCTTGACAACGCTTCGGCACAACAACCAAGGAGAATACAACAATGGATATTGAGCGGACATTGCGGACAATAGCGGGGGTGGTGGTGCTGGGCAGCCTGGGGCTGTCGCTGGCGCACCATCCGTATTGGCTGGGGCTGACGGCTTTTGTGGGCTTGAACCTGCTTCAGTCGGGCTTCACGAACTGGTGTCCAATGATGTGGGTGCTGGAGAAAGCCGGGATGCGCCATTGCGGCGAGTCCCGGTGAGGAGGCGTCCCGATGCGGCAGTCATCGTCCGAACACCCCTCCAAACGGCTGGAATTGCTGGACTTTTTCACGCGGTGGTGCGTGCAGTGCGAGATGCAGCGGCGCAACCTGGAGCGGGCGCTGGCGGATTTCGGCGGGCGGGTGCGGGTGCGCCGGGTGGACGCGGAGGTGGCGCAGGAAATGCTTTGGCGCTATGATGTGGGTGAAGTACCGACCTTGGTGGTATTGGCGGACGGTGCGGAGGCGGCGCGGCTGGCGGGGGTGCAGCCGCCGGAGGTGATTGCGGCGGCGATTACGCGGGGCTTGGCGCGGATCTCGAAAAACGGGAGCAAGTCCGCATCGGTTTCGGAAACAAGCATTGCACAAGGAAGGAGCGCATTATGAATCGGGGCATGCGAATGGTTGAGTTTTCGATGAACCGTCCGCGCCTGGTGACGGGGGTGATGATCGCGATGACGGCGGTCCTGTTGTTGCTCGCGGCATTGCCGACGCTGTTTCCCGGCGTGTTTTTCATGCTGCCGCCGTTGCGGGTGGACACGGACCCGGAGAATATGCTCAGCAGCGACGAGCCGGTGCGCGTTTTCCACAACCAGATGAAAAAGGCGCTCACGCTGTATGACATCGTAGTGGTGGGCGTCGTCAACGACAAGGACCCGGACGGGGTCTTCAATCCGGCCTCGCTGGAGAAGATTCACCGGCTGACGGAATTTGCCAAGACCCTGCGCTGGCCGCGCAGGGACGACCCCACCCAGTACGACGGGGTGGTGGTGAGCGAATTGCTGGCGCCGTCCACGGTGGACAACATCGAGCAGGGCGGGCTGGGCGAGGTGCGTTTTGAATGGCTGATGCCGGAGCCGCCCCGGACGCGCGAGGAGGCGCTGGCGATTCGCGACAAGGCGATGCGCCTGCCGTTCCTCAAGGGCACGCTGGTGTCGGAGAGCGGCAAGATGATCTCGCTGTACCTGCCGATCACCGCGAAGGACCAGAGTTACCGCGTGTACTCCGCGTTGCGCCGGGAAATCGCGACCTACGACGGCGACGAGCAATACCACATCACGGGGTTGCCGGTGGCGAACGACACCTTCGGCGTGGAGATGTTCATCCAGATGGCCATCTCGGCGCCGCTGGCGATGCTCGTCATCTTCCTCCTGATGCTGGTGTTCTTCCGAAAACTGGTGCTGATTGTCTCACCGATGATCGTGGCGATACTGTCGGTGATCTGGACGATGGGCCTGCTGGTGATCACGGGAAACACCGTCCACATCATGAGTTCGATGATCCCCATTTTCATCATGCCGATTGCGGTGCTGGACTCGATCCATATCCTTTCGGAATTCTTTGAACGCTACCAGTTGACGAAGGATCGGCGAAAAACCCTGACGGATGTGATGCGGACGTTGTTCATGCCGATGCTTTACACAACACTGACCTCCATGGCGGGCTTCACTTCGTTGTCGCTGACGCCGATTCCACCGGTGCAGGTCTTCGGCATTTTCGTCGCGATTGGCATCGCCGCGGCATGGTTCTTGACCATGTGCTTCATCCCCGCCTACATCATGTTCATTCCGCAGAAGAAACTGGAGAATTTCGGCGCGGTGCATGCGGCGGGAGCGGACGAAAAACCCGCCGCGCATACGCCGGTGGAACGCATCCTGGGCCGGCTGGACCGCTTCACCTGGCGGCGCGTGAAACTGATCTTCGCCGGCGCGGCGGTGCTGGCGGTCTTGTCGGTCTACGGCATGAGCACCATCGTCATCAACGACAACCCGACAAAGTGGTTCAAGGCGTCGCACCCGATCCGCGTAGCGGATACCGTGCTGAACGAGCATTTCGGCGGCACCTACATGGCCTACCTTGCGCTGCGGCCCACCGGCGCGGCGGAAAGCGCGGAAGATTTTCTGGCGGGCATGCGGGAGCGGCTCGAAGCGTTCGTGCGCGATCACGAGGGAATGAGTCCCGGCCTGGTGGAAGCGGCGGCGGCCCTGCGCGAGAACGCTGACGCCGCCGGCGCGCGCGGCGCGGATGCGGACGCGCTCCTGGCCGAAGCGGCGGACTTCATCGAGGAACGCCTGGCGGCGGCGGCGGGCGACGCGGCGTATGCATGGGAAGACCTGGCAAGGTTCATCGGCGTGGAACGCCAGCGTGGTGAATTGTATAAGCAGCCGGAGACGCTGCGTTATCTGGAGCAAATGCAGCAGGCGCTGGAGGCCACGGCGATCGTGGGCAAGACAAATTCCATCGCCGACCTCGTGAAAACGGTGCATCGCGAGTTGTTCGAGGGCGCGGACGAGGCGTACCGCATCCCCGACACCGCCAGCGCTGTGGCGCAATGTCTGCTGACGTTCGAGAGCAGTCACCGCCCCAACGACCTCTATCACTTCGTCACGCCGGACTACCGCGAAGGCAGCATCTGGGTGCAGTTGAAAAGCGGCGACAACCAGGACATGAACCGCGTGGTGAACGCGATTGCGGCGTTCACGACGGAGAATCCGCCGCCCTTCGGCCTGGAACCGGAATGGTTCGGCCTGACCTACATCAACGTCGTCTGGCAGGACAAGATGGTCTGGGGCATGGCGCAGTCTTTCCTGGGCGCATTCCTCATCGTGCTGCTCATGATGATCGTGTTGTTCCGGTCCGGCCTGTGGGGCCTGCTGAGCATGATTCCGCTTTCCCTCACCATTGCGCTCATCTATGGCGTGATGGGCTTTGCGGGGAAAGACTACGACATGCCGGTCGCGGTGCTGTCCGCCCTGACGCTGGGGCTGGCGGTGGATTTCGCCATCCATTTCCTCGCGCGGTCGCGCGAAATCTACGCGGAAAAGGGCACCTGGGCCGAAGCGCACAGCGAGGTCTTCGGCGAGCCGGCCCGCGCGATCATGCGCAACGTGATCGTCGTCGCGGTGGGCTTCCTGCCGCTGCTGCTCGCGCCCCTGGTGCCCTACATCACCGTCGGCTTCTTCATGGCGGCGATCCTGTTCTTGTCGGGCGCGACCACGCTCGTGCTGCTGCCCGCCCTGATCAAGACGCTCGAACCGCTGCTGTTCCCGAAGACCCGCGTGTGCACAGTGACCTGCCACTGCGGCACCTGCATTGTGTCCGGCCTCGCGGCGGTGGCCGTGGTCGCGGTGAATGTGCAGCAGTTCCTCCACCTGGGCTGGACCACGCTGAGTTGGGTGAGCCTTGCGGTGCTGCCCCTTATTGCGGCGTCGTGCTGGCTGCTGTCGCGCCGCGCGCAATGCGCGCCGCCGGACGACAAACCCTCGTGTTGACGCAGTAAACTGAACATGGCGAAGGCCGGAGCGGCCTTCGTGAGCAAAGGAGGTAACCACGATGAAACAACATGCGATGATTCGGGCGGCGCTGGTGGCGACGCTGGTGACGGCCTTGACGCAGGGCGTGACCGCCCGGGCGCAGGACCTGACCGATGTGAATGAGATCGTCAAGCGCGCCAACCACGCCGCGTATTACCAGGGAAAGGACGGCAAGGCCGTGGTCAAAATGACCATCAGGGACGCGCAGGGCCGCGAACGCCAGCGCGAATTGACCATCCTGCGCCTGAACACAGACGACCGCGACGAGGGCCAGAAGTTCTACGTCTATCTCCACGCGCCCGCCGATGTGCGCGGCACGGTCTTCATGGTGCACAAACACATCGGACGCGATGACGACCGATGGCTCTACCTGCCGGGGCTGGACGTGGTGCGGCGCATCGCCGCTTCGGACGAGCGCACCAGTTTCGTCGGCTCGCACTTCTTCTATGAAGACGTGTCTGGGCGCGGGCTGGACGAGGACGACCACGAACTCGTGGAAACCACCGCGAACTTCTACGTGGTGAAGAACACCCCGAAGGACCCCCGGCAGGTCGAGTTCGACTCCTACAAGGTGTATGTGCACAAAGGCACCTTCCTGCCCGTCAAGATTGAATACGAGAAAGGCGGCAAGGTTTATCGCACGGCCCAGGCGCTCGAGGTGCAGGAAATCCAGGGTTACCAGACCGTCACCCGGGCGAAGATGGAAGACATCAACATCGGCGGCGAGACCGTGATGGAATACACCACCGTCACCTACGAGGTCGGCCTGCCCGACAACATCTTCACCGAACGCTTCCTGCGCAACGCCCCGCGCGAATACCTGCGCTGAGTTCGCCATTTCTCTGTTGTGGCCGGTCTCCTGCTCGTCCGCCGTAGCGTCTCGCGAAGGCGGGACCACGCCACACCTACGACCGAAGGTCTCCAGAAAATTCCTATTGTGGCCGGTTTCCTGCGAGTCCGCCGTAGCGTCTCGCGAAGGCGGGACCGCGCCACACCGGATAAAGGAGACGCGGCATCTTGCCGCGTTGCTTGTATCACCTAACCGAGCCACGCCGGATAAAGTAGACGCGGCATCTTGCCGCGCCGCTTCGGCATAAGACCAACGCGGCAAGATGCCGCGTCTACGTTACCAGCATTACGGGAGCCACTCATACAATGGGACCGCAGGTCTCCAAGAAATACACAATTCTTTCCCCCTCGTTACACCGCTCCCGTGGTGTAACGAGGGGGAAAACCGGCCACGCCGGGAATGCTGTATAATGGAGTCGTTAATGAGGCATGTGATGAGATGAACGCGACTATTGACATCCCAAAAGATGAAATCGCAGCATTTTGCCTCCGGCATCGGATTCACCGGTTGGCGTTGTTCGGTTCAGTGCTGCGGGATGATTTCAGCCCTGACAGCGATGTGGACGTGTTGGTTGAATTTGAACCGGATGCGCGGGTCGGTCTTTTCGAACTCTACGACATGGAGCAGGAACTCTCGCGCATGATGGGGGGCCGGACGGTGGAGATCAACACCCCCCGAAGCCTGAGCAAGTATTTCCGGGACCAAGTCCTCGCCGAGGCGGAGACACAGTATGTCAAGACGTGACCCCAAGGTGCGGCTGCTGCACATGCGGGACTATGCCCGAAAGGCCATCGCCATGGCCGCCGAACAGGTCCGGGAGGACCTCGCTGCCGATGAGAAACTGCGCCTGGCGCTGACCCACTTGGTGGAACTTGTCGGAGAGGCGGCCAGTCAGGTCCCGGCGGAAACCCAAGCGCGCTATACGGAAATCCCCTGGCAGAAGGTAATCAGTATGCGACATCGCCTCATTCATGGATATGATTTTGTGGATTATGACATTCTGTGGGATACCATCGTAGGCAGTTTGCCAGAACTGGTGAATACCCTGGATCGTATTCTTGGGCAAGACGTCTGATTTCTAGGGCATTTTCCCCTCGTTGCACCGCTCCCACGGTGCAACGCATGACTGAGGCGCTATGCGCCAGGGATTGACGTATTCCCGTGAAGCCCGCTGCCGCACGGCGCGACGCGGGAGCGTCGCCGTAGTGCGTTACACCGCAGGAGCGGTGTACCGAGGGGGACAGGTCTGATCGGTCTGATCCGACAGATCGGTCCAATGAACGATGCGGCAAAGGGCGGGGATGAGGAGTTGGCTTTGTGTCATGGATGGGTGTAGGTTGTTGGGTGAGAGGGGAGCAGGAATGGCCGCACGGTTTTTGATTGTGGCGCTGCTCAGTGTGGCGCTCGGCATGGCGGCGCACGCTGCCGAGCCGCCGCTGCCCGCCGGACTGGCGCCTGCTGCTCCGCCCGCGAAAGAAGAACCTGATTTGCCCGCCGGGCTTGCGCCCACAGCGCCGGCGTCGCCGGCGGAGCCGGAACTTCCCGCCGGGTTGGGGCCTGCCGCGCCGACGCCGTCCGAGGAACCCGCCCTGCCTGTCGGGTTGGATACCGCGCCCGGAGTAGCGCCGCCCCCGGAGAATGACAGGGAAGGACTGCGCCTGCGGGATCGGCTGCCGCCGCTCCACGGGTTCTGGGAAGCGCGCGGGGGCGTGCGCACGCAGCGCGATCCGGCGGCGCGCGTGGCCGCGACGATGGCGGAGACGCGCGTGCAGTTGAAGAGCGAGTACGCCTGGAAGCAACTGGTGGCCGAGGCGACCGCCGACGTCTATCTCGACGGGGTGGTCTTCGATGAGAGCGGGATTGACGTCCGCCAGGCGCGGTTGACATGGACCGCGACGCGGCATCTGGATTTCCGCATCGGGCGGCAGATTCTGACCTGGGGCACGGGCGACCTGCTCTTCATCAACGACCTGTTCCCCAAAGACTGGAACTCGTTCTTCATCGGACGCGACGTGGAATACCTCAAAGCGCCGTCGAATGCGATCAAGGCGGGGGCGTATTTCAATCTCCTGAACTTCGAGGCGGTGTACACGCCGCTCTTCGATCCGGACCGCATAATCACCGGCGACCGGATCAGTTTCTGGAATCCGATGTTCAAGCGGTACGATGGCCGCCGCAGGGAACTGGACTACGCCGCCCCCAACGGCTGGTTCAAGGACCACGAGATCGCGCTGCGCGCCTATCGCAGTTTCGGCAAGTACGAAGCGGCGATCTACGGCTACACCGGATTCTGGAAAAGCCCCGGCGGACAGCGGATCATTCCGTTCATGCAGGCGCGCTTCCCCCGGCTCAACGTGTATGGCGCGAGCCTGCGCGGCCCCATCGGCAAGGGCATGGCGAATGTCGAACTCGGTTACTACGACTCGCGCCAGGACCGCGCCGGCGACAACATGATCATCAACAACAGCGAATTCCGGTTTCTGGCGGGCTATGAGCGCGAATTGATGAAGGATTTCACGGGCGGCGTCCAGTACTACGTGGAAGTGATGATGCACCACGACAAGTACAAGCGCAACCTGCTGTTCTGGGTGAAGCCCAAGGACCAGGCGCGCCACGTGATCACCGCGCGCCTGACCAGACTCATGCTCAACCAGAACCTTATCCTGTCCATGTTCACCTACTTCAGCCCGAGCGACCTCGACGCCTACCTCCGCCCCAACGTGCAGTACAAAATCAATGATCACTGGACGGTGGAGGGCGGCGCGAACATCTTTCTGGGCACATCAAAGACCACCTTCTTCGGCCAGTTCCAGCGCAACACCAACATCTACGCCGGCGCACGCTATTCATTTTGACGGCGTTTTGTCTATCTTAAGCAGACACGCCTTACGGCGGACCGGATAGACGCAATATCTCCAATCAGTGCTGTCGAATACATTCCTGGCACTGTGGCAAGTCTTCCATTCCGTCGATCCCCCCCTCACCCCATCCCTCTCCCAGAGGGAGAGGGGGATCGAACTGAGAGAAGCATGAAGCGGTGCCCGGCACCCCCTCACCCCATCCCTCTCCCAGAGGGAGAGGGGGATCGAACTGAGAGAAGCATGAAGCGGTGCCCGGCAACCCCTCACCCCATCCCTCTCCCAGAGGGAGAGGGGGAGACAGCACTCATCAGGTTTTGTCATTAACCCCCTCCCCCACTGAGCCCCCTTCCCCCCTCTCCCTCTGGGAGAGGGATGGGGTGAGGGGAACAAGACGGAAAAACCTCGAATAAGAGAGCAATGATGTGTCAGGCATTCCCAAGCGGAGATTTGCGTGGAGGAAGAATCCTTGAAATCATCAGGCGCAGGCCCTGTCGCTGCGGCATCATTCTTGAAGCACTTCAGCGGCGGAATGGATGCTTACGGGGTCTTCGCGTAGTATTTCTGGAGATTCTGAATGACCGTTGGGAAATTGTCCCAGGTGTTGAAGAAGATGGCGATCAGATACAGAATGATTGTCTCGACCAGCGAGACTTGCGCGCGCGGCGGCGCGACCATCCGCGAAATCGCATGAATATGTTTCATTGCTCGACCTTTCTTCCTTCGTCCTTTGGCGTTGAAGGCCCCCGCATCAGGGTTTGCCCCGGTTTCCTTCACGGATTATAATATATTTCCGAGAGAATTGCCTCCCAATCGCAATCCGTTATACAAACCCGGAGGGTCCCCGTGCAACCGTTTGAATCCGTCCTTGCGCCCATGCTCAAGGCCTATTCCAAACTGGCGGAAGATGATCTGCCGTTGAGCGCGCCGCCCAACCTTGCACTGGGCGATGTGGCCGTCCCCATGTTTCTCGCCGCGAAGAAGCATGGGACCGCGCCAGTGCTCTTCGCGAAGGAAGTGGCCGAGTCGGTGGCGTTCGGTCCCGAGGTGATCTCCGTCGCCGCGGCGGGACCCTATCTCAACCTCAAGTTGGACCGCCCCGCATTCGCGAAACGCATCGTCGCGGCGGTGCTGGCGGACGGCGACCGCCACGGGTCCAATGGGTCCGGGCGCGGCATGCGCGCGCTGATAGAGCACACCAGCATCAACCCGAACGCCAGCCCGCATGTGGGCCGCGCTCGCAACGCCATGATCGGCGACGCGCTCGCGCGCCTGTTCCGATTCGAGGGTTACGACGTGGAGGTGCACTATTACGTCAACGATATGGGCCGCCAGATCGGCCTGCTGGTGTTGATCGCCGATGAACTCGAAGACCTGAGTTTTGATGGCATTCTGGATGCTTACGTCCGGGCGAACGCCCGCGCCGAGAAAGATTCCGCCTTTGCCGGGCAGGGCTACGCGCTGCTGGCGAAAATGGAGGAGGGAGACCCCGAAACCCAGGAACGGTTCCGCCGGATCACCGACCTCTGCCTGCAGGGACAACTCGCGGTGCTCGCCAGACTCGGCGCAACCTATGATGTCTTCGACCATGAGTCGGAATATCTCAAAGATCCAAGGCTCGACGCCGTGCTCGAGGCGCTCCGCGCCAGGGGCGCGCTGTTCACCGACGACGAAGCGCGGCTGGTGGTTGATTTGGCCAAACTCGGCCATACGGCGGAGGAAGGCCGCTATTTCGTGCTCATGCGCGCCAACGGCAGTTCCATGTACGGCTGCCGCGATCTCGCCTATACCATCGCCAAGGAAGAGAAGGGCGCGGACGTAAACCTCATCGTGCTCGGCGAAGACCACAAACTCTACGCCCAGCAACTCGCCATGATCCTCGAAGCGGCGGGCCACAAGGCGCCGGAAGCGGTCTATTACTCCTACATTTTGCTCAAGGAAGGGAAAATGTCCACGCGACAGGGCAATGTCGTGCTGCTCTCCGATTTCCTTGACCAGGCCGCCGCTCTCGCCGCAGAACGCGTCGCGGAGCAATGCCACGACATCACTCCCGAAGAACAGCGGACCATCGCCGAGCAGGTCGCTGTAGCGGCCATCCGCTTCGCGGTGCTCCGGGTCAACGCGAACAAGAACGTCATCTTCGACATGGACGCCGCCCTCTCATTCCAGGGCGACACCGGGCCGTATGTGCAGTATTCCTGCGCGCGCATCAATTCCATCCTCCGCAAGTACGGCAAGCCCCTGCCCGACACGCCCGGCCATGCGTTTCCCCTCGCCGCCGACGCGGAGTGGGCGCTGTTGACACGCATGGCCGCATTCCCCGGTGTGGTGGACACCGCCCTGCGCCAGCGCACCTGCGCGCCCATCGCCGGCTTTGCGCTGGACTTCGCCCGCGCCTTCACCACCTTCTACCACGAATGCCCCGTGCTCCAGGCCGGCGACCCCGCGATCATGGAGGCGCGCCTGCTCCTGTGTCGCGCCGCACTGCAAACCCTGCGCAATGCTCTGCACATCCTCGGCATCCAAGCCCCCGAACGCATGTAGCGGTAATGTGCTACAATAGAATACACTGCTTGGAACCCGCCTTGTGAATCCCGTCAATACCGTCCAAGAAGACCACAGGGCCGGTGTGACGGCATGAAATGCCATGGAGTCCACCATGCTTTCTGTGCCTGAATCACACCAGTGCCCCTCCAAAGGATGACTGTGCTGCGTTCCGCTCCGCTGCACTCACCATACAAGGCAGTATGTTGTTCACGCATCAGCATGCATTTCGTTTGTGTTCCTGGGCCTGTTATTCGGCCGGTCCGATCATTTTGGTCGGGTCCACCGCCGCGTCAAATTCCTCTGCGGTAAGCAGCCCGAGCCGGACCGCCTCTTCCTTGAGCGTGGTGCCGTTGGCGTGGGCGGCCTTGGCGATTTTCGCGGCGTTGTCGTAGCCGATGCGTCGGTTCAGGGCGGTCACCAGCATCAGCGAATTGGAGAGGTGCGCCGCGATGGCGCGTGTGTTCGCCTCGATGCCCGCCACGCAATGCTCGCGGAAAGAATCGGCGGCATCAGCGAGCAGGCGCACGGATTGCAACACGTTGTAGATGATGAGCGGCTTGAAGACGTTCAGTTCAAAATTGCCGGACGCGCCGCCGATGTTCACGGCCACGTCGTTGCCCAGCACCTGCCCCGCCACCATCGTCATCGCCTCGCACTGTGTCGGGTTGACCTTGCCGGGCATGATGGATGATCCCGGTTCATTCTCCGGCAACACGAGTTCGCCGAGGCCGCAGCGCGGGCCGCTGCCGAGCCAGCGGATGTCGTTGGCGATTTTCATGAAGGCGCAGGCCACGGTTTTCAACGCGCCGTGCGCCATGACCATCGCATCGTGCGCGGCGAGCGCCTCGAACTTGTTCGGCGCGGACGTGAAGGGCATGCCCGCGATTTCCGAAATCTTCGCGGCCACCAGTTCCGCGTAGCCTTTTTTGGTGTTCAGGCCCGTGCCGACCGCCGTGCCGCCGATGGCGAGTTCGGCCAGTTTCGGCAGCACGGACTCGACCCGCTCGATGCCGTTGGCGACCTGCTGCGCGTAGCCGGAAAACTCCTGGCCGAGCGTGAGCGGGGTCGCGTCCATCAGGTGGGTGCGCCCGATCTTGATGATGTCGCGGAAGGCGGCCGCCTTTTCCGCGAGGACCGCGTGCAACGCGCGCAGCGCGGGCAAGAGCCGCGCGCGGATGCGCTCCACCGCCGCGATGCTCATCGCCGTGGGAAAAGTGTCATTTGAGGACTGCGACATGTTGACGTGGTCATTCGGATGTACGGGCGACTTGCTGCCCAGCGTTCCGCCGAGCATCTCGATGGCGCGGTTCGCTATCACCTCGTTGGCGTTCATGTTCGTCTGCGTGCCGCTGCCGGTCTGCCACACGACCAAGGGGAAGTGGTCATCCAGCGTTCCCGCGATCACTTCGTCTGCCGCCCGGCAGATAACGGCGCACAAGTCTTGCGGCAACAGGCCCATATCGCAGTTGGCCAGCGCCGCCGCCTTCTTGAGGATGCCGAAGGCGCGGATCAGTTCGCGCGGCATCCGTTCCTCGCCAATCCTGAAAAAATGCAGGGAACGCGCCGTCTGGCAGCCGTAATACCGGTCCGCCGGCACCCGCATTTCGCCCATCGTGTCCCGTTCCACCCGATACTCCATGAAATCAGTCTCCTCTGTCTGTCCCTTTGTGCCACTAGGGGCTGGTTGTCGCATGGGCATGATTATAATGCCTTGTCGCCGTCTTTTTCCGACCGGACAAAAGGCAACGGTTGCATCAGATGTTTTTGGTCATCTGCAATGAAAACGATTCACTCGCCCATGCGCAGGCGCTTGAGATTCGCCAGGGTACTGATCCACTGAGCGTTGGCGCGAAGGGAACAAGCGTTGGTACGCGGGTCGGGGCGTTCATCGCCGCTCATGTCAAACGCGGGGCGCTCGTCGCCGGGGGCGGTGCCGCGGATACCATGCGCGATGACGCCGGCGATGGCCGCGCGGGGCGCGCCGGCGGCGACGGCGCGGTGGAAATAACTCGGCGCGAAGTGGGTCCCCATGCCCTCCATCAGGCTGATGCCGAAGGGATTGTTGCCGAGAATCCAGTTCAACTGGTCGTAGATGAACACGGCGTATTCCGGCGTGGGTTTGAATCGGTAGGCCTGCGCGACAATATGCGCCGCTTCGAGGAGGTACAAAGTGTTGCCGATCAGGTGGGCCGGGTCGGACGCGCCCATGCCGAAAAAGTCGGCCCGGTCCTCCTCGTTGCGGGCGCAGACGCCGAAGGGGTTGTTCGCGCGCGCGAGACAGGCGTCGGCTTGGGCCTGCAACGCCATCGCGAGATTGAAACTGGCGTGGATATCGAGAGCGTCGTAGGCGGCCACCGCCTCCGCACAGGCGGGTTCCGGCCCCGGATACCACCCATGCACGATTTTCGCGTGGGTCTCATCCCGTGAGATCAGATAGAGGTCCATCGCGGCGCTGAAGAGCAGCGGCCCTGTCGCGCCGTCCTTGAGCGCCTTTTCTACGATGCGCCGCGCGGCGGCTGCATATTGCCCGTTGTCTTCCGGAAAAAGCCGCGCCATACGCGCGAGCGCCGCCGCGCACCATGCCGCCGACTCCTGTTCGTTCCCGGCGATCCGGCGCTCGTCGCCCGTATTGGGTTCATTGTCGGTTTCCGACTCCGGCGGCCCCCAATACTCCGGATCAGAGACCGGCATGGGGCAGACGGCGCCATCATCATTCACGGCCTTCAGGGCCAATTCCATGCCCCATTCAATTTCCTCCAGCCATGCTGCGCCGGGCTGCATTTCCGGCCCGGCGGCGTCAATGCGCCAGCGCACGACGCCGTAAGCGTTGACCAGATGCCAGAGATACTCCAGCGCGTGGGTCTTGTCGTAGTCGCTGCCGTCGTGCCAGCCGCCGTCGAGCAGGCGCTCTCCGCAGGCGTCATCGAGATGACAGGGGGTGTTCCTGCCGGGCGCGGCAGCGCCGCAACGGTGCAGGGTGAACGCCCGCAACGCCTGCGGGACGGTCCTGTACCACAGCAGATGCGGGCCGACGTCGAACGACGGGCTGTTTGCCCTGGCACCTTCCAATTCCACGGCAATTGTGTAGGAACCGCGGGTATCAAAATCGGTGAAATCACCCTGCCAGTAATAGCCGCCCCAATCGCTGTTGAATGCGCCAATCAGGCGCTCGCCGCCATGAAGGTTTCCCTCATAAACCGGCCCCGATGCCGTGGTCACCGCGAAACGGCCGTTGCGCGCAGGAAAACTGGTCCAGACGGTGAAACGTTTGGGGGCTTGGATTTCATATCCGGCCTGGTTGATGAAAACCCGCGCCTGCGGCACGCGCTCGAAATTGCCTTCCGCGTGCACTTCATCCCACCACGCGGCCTCGCCCGGCGCCTCCGCGCGCAGAACCACCTGGAAACCCGTCGCATCCAGCGGGGGACGCGCCTGGTGCAGCACATGGCGTCGCCACTGTTCAGACGCAGCGCCGCGCACAAGGAAAGCATCTTCCCGTGACACGCCGTCGCGTTTGCGCCATCGCAGCACGGCGCGCATGCCCTCCCCGGACGCCATCACGGATGCATTGACACAGCGCAGGTCGGGCGTTATCGCGATGATTTCGGATACGACAACGATGGGTTCATTTTCGGGTTGGACCTTCAGCGCGTATTTCCCCGCGAATCTGGTCGTTTCGTCCAGAATCCATGCGCCGTCGCCGGATTCGAGCGTCCAACCCACCGGGCGAGACACCTCCGCCCCGGTGGTGTCCTGCGCGGGCAGTTCAAAACCGCCTGTCAGGAGCAACGGCGCGACGTCGGGTATCGGTTCCAGTGCATCTTTATCGAGTTCAAAGGCTTCCTGGATGGCCGGTCGCCCGCGACGCGCGGCATCGGCGCGCGCGCCGGGCCACGGCATGAGCGCAGGCACAAAGGGGCCGCCCGGCCCGATGCTGCGGATGGCCTTGTCGCCCGCGCCGAACAGGATTTGCGTGCGGCCGTCGCCGTCCGCATCGGCCAGTGCAGGCGCGTGCAACAGCGGGCCGCCCGCTTCGTATCGCCACTGGAGCGCGCCTGTGCGGTCCAGGCAATAGAGCCCGTGGTCCGCCGAGGCGATGACCACATCCAGGCCGCCGTCGCCGCTGACATCACCGATCGCGATGGCCACGGGACCCGGCCGCTGCGTCTGGAATGTCCACAGAAGCGTCCCCGAATCGGCGATGGCATAGACCCGACCGGCGGCATCGCCGACAAGCACTTCATAGCGCCCATCGTGATCGAGGTCCGCCAGCGCGATAGCATTCGCCGTGGCGTCGTCCGGGGCGTCCTGGAGCGGCGTCTGCCACAAGGCGTCGCCGGTCGCGGCGTCGCAGGCGTGGAGCGCAGGCGGTGCTGCCGAGACGCAATAGAGCCGGGGCACGCCATCCCGGTCCGGCGGCGCAACCGCCGCCGCGCCCAGAAAACGCCCCCCCGATGCGCCGCGCCATCGCAGCCTGCCATCGGCATCCAGGCAGAATGGTCCCGTTTCCGCCACAAAAAAAAGTTCCGGGATGCGGTCTTCATCCGCATCGGCGGCGGCCGGCGGTCCGTTCATCCGCAGAGGATCATCATGGTCCTCGGCGGTATATGTCCACAGGGGCGTTCCCTCCGCATCGAAGGCCGCCACGCCGTTTTCCATCGTGCTGACAATCATCACGTCCATTTCGTCGTCGCGCAAATCAGCCCAGCATGCCCCGCCAAGTCCCATCGGGCCGACTTCCGTTCGGTGGCGCTCCGCGCCCGTCGCCGCGTCCAGCACGATCACCGTATCGCCCGCGGGCACGGCCAACAGCCGCGTGTCGCGGTCCCTGCCCCGGCCCAAAGCCATCGTCCCCCGCAACGGCGCATCCGCGCCGGTCTGAAATTCCCACAAGACCGCACCCTGTCCGCTGAGGCAATACACCGTCCCCGCCTCCGCGTCCGCGACGACGATCTCCCTGCCCGGGTTCGGGTGCATATCCGCCGCCAGCGGCGCGACATGGGGAGGTGAAGTCAGCATGTGCGCCCACTGCATCGGCGGCGCATCCGCGCCCGCCGCCGAAAATGCCAACAACCCTGTCGCAATCAATCCCAGCATTTTTCCATTTCCTTGCTTTGCCGTTCCGACCCCGGAACATCAGCGCCAAAGGCATTACAATAAATGGTGCAGCGCCGCGAAACAAGCCCCTGACATTCGCCCGCACGGGTCTTCCGAATGTTGGACGGCTGCGCCGGGTTGTGCTACATTGGAGGGCAAGGCGGCATAGGACGCTGTCCGGGGATGTGCGGTTCGTTGTGCCAATCAGAGGAAGGGTCATGCCATGAGCACCAGATACGGCGGCTATGCGGGGAAAGTGCTGAAGATCAACCTCAGTGACCGGGAGATCGGCGAATATCCTTGGACGGATGCCGATCGCCAAATGTACCTGGGCGGCAAAATCATGGCCGCCAAAATCCTCTATGACAATCTCCAGGCGGGCACGGACCCGTTCTCACCGGACAATGTGCTCGTCGTGTCCACCGGACCAATGACCGGCACGAACGCGCCGTCCTCCAGTCGGTTCAACGTCTCCGCGCTGTCCCCGCTCACGGGTTTCTGCGCATCATCGAACTGTGGGGGCGATTTCGGTCTCGCATTGAAAAAGGCGGGCTATGACGCACTGGTCATCACCGGCAAGTCGGCATCGCCGGTGTGGATCGAAATCACCGAAGACGCGGTGCAATTCCATGATGCCGGCCACCTCTGGGGCAAAACCACGGGCGAGACCCAGGAGACCCTGGGCGAGAAGGTCGGCAAAATGGTCATCGGTCCGGCGGGGGAGCACCTCGTGCGCTATGCCTGCATCTTCAGCGGGGACCGGACGGCAGGCCGGGCAGGTCTGGGCGCGGTGATGGGGTCGAAAAACCTCAAGGCCATCACCGCCACGGGAACGCGCAAAACAGAGATGCGCCATCCGGAAAAGGCGCGGGCCATTTTCAAGGGCTGGATCAAGATGCTCAAGGCCCATCCGCTCACGGGCGAAGCACTGCCCAAATACGGCACGGGCTTCCTGCTGCGGATCATGAACGAGCACAAGGTGCTGGCCACCCGCAACTACCAGCATGGCGCATTCAAAGATTACGACATGCTCTCCGGACAGACCCTCGCCGGGAAGCATCTCATCAAGACCATCGGCTGCACGACGTGTCACATCAACTGCGGGCGACAGGTCGAACTTAACGGCAAGCGCATCAAAGGCCCGGAACTGGAAACGCTCGGTCTCCTGGGGCCGAACCTGGAAAACAACAGCATGGAGCGCATCATCGAGTGGAATTATCTGCTCGATGAACTCGGCATGGACACCATCAGCACGGGCGGCGTCATCGGCTTCGCGATGGAACTGCAGGAAAAGGGACTCTGGGACTGCGGGCTGCACTTCGGCAAGACCGACAATATCGCCGAGGTGATTGAAAGCATCGCGTATCGTCGGGGCATCGGCGACCTGCTCGCGGAGGGCACGCGGCGACTGTCGGAACGCCTCGGCGGCAAAGACTTCGCCATCCACGCGAAGGGACTGGAACTCGCCGCTTACGAACCGCGCGGTGCCGTGGGCCAGGGGCTGGGCTACGCCACGGCAAATCGCGGCGGCTGCCACCTCAACGCGGGCTATCTGGTGCTGATGGAGGGGTTGGGGCTGGGCATGAACCCATACACCCACCGCGCCAAGGCCGCCCTGACCATCCTGAACCAGAACCTCATGGAGGGCATCTCCGCCGCCGGATGCTGCCTCTTCCCCCTGTTCTCCTTCTACCCCGGCTGGCTCATCACCCACCAGCGCAACCCCATCGCCCAGTTCGTCAATGCCGTGTTGCCGCTTTCCGGCGGCCTGGTCGGCCTGCTCGACCGACTGCCCGCGTCCATGATGCCGATTCACCTGCCGCTTTTCCCCTATACGAAGGCGCTGGCCGCGGTCACCGGCATGAAAATGAACGTTGGCGTGCTCAAAAGCATCGGAGAACGCGGCTTCACCCTCGAACGCCTGCTCAACATCCGCATGGGATTGACCGCCGCAGAAGACGCCCTGCCCAAACGCCTCACCGACGAACCCCAAATCCCCGGCGACCCTCGCACCCGCGTCCCCCTCGGCAAGATGCTCGGAACCTACTACCGCATCCGAGGCTGGGACGCCACCGGCGCGCCCCGCGAGAAAAAACAAAAGGCTTTGGGGCTGAAATAGCGGACAGGGCAATCCCTCTTGATATGGCGGAAATTGCGCTCAAGAGTGGCTATGAGGTCACGGGGTGCATCAGGTCCGCAATAAAGGTTCTATTTTCTGATGCTGAACGGCGGCTTGGGTTTCCTTGTCCCGCAGAAATTCGAAACGATTCATGCCTTCAATCAAGACAACAACATTCTTTGCCGCGCAAGTAATATCAATTAACGCAGCCAGGTCGTCAGGACGCGACATAGATCGGCTCAGCACTTTCCAGAATCGCCTGGCGGCGAATCCAGTTGTGGGATGCTTCGACTGCGCGACGACTGGCCAGGTCTACGGGCCTTCCGCAAAGTTGCGTCAATTCCTCCTGCATCATCACCTCGTCCATGAGGGTGATCTTCGCGTCAGGCGGATACAGCACCAAAAAATCGAGGTCGCTGCCGGGGCTGAAATCCTCCCGCAGCGCGGACCCAAAAAGATCGAGTTCCCGGATGCGCCAACGCTCACAAAACGCGCGCAGGGCGTTGCGATCTTTTTCTGATAGCACCTTCATTGCGATGCTCCCATATCCTCAGCATACCGCGTGTCACATCATGAAGTGAACAATCCGTCATTTGCGCGGCGGGCGCTGTGGCAAGTCCGGTGTGTCGCCATACACGTGTATTCCGTGGCGCAATACATAGTGCACGAATCCGCCCGGCCCAGGATGAACCAGTTCATCCGACGGCGGCGGAACAGCCCCGATCGGGGGGGGCTTTACGCGTTTGTCCGGATGTCGAGACCATAGAGTGTTGCGAAGACCTTGGCCCGCTGAGCGAAGTTGCCGCAGAACAATGATGGATGCGTGCCGGGATAGATGTCGCAGATGTTTTTCACGTCGTGCATTTTCACCAGCACGCGCGTGGCGCAGCCGCCCGTGGGGGGACAGTCCGGCGAATTGACCACCTCGCCGTTCCAGGCGTGCAGGAGCGGACCGTCCGTCTGATATTTGAAGAGGGTCACCGGTTCATTCGGCGGCCATTTGACGTCGAGCGCCAGGGTCTTGGGCAATTGATGGAAGAAAGGACGCAGTTCGTAGGGGGCTTCCTCTTTTCCGGCCCCGCGCATCTGCGGCGTGCAGGTGCAGTGCGCGCCGAAATAGCGGTTCTCCGTCGTGTCGAATTCCGGGTTGTGCTGGAACCCGCCCACGCCGAAAAGTTGCGCGCCGAGCATCAGCGACAGGGTGGCGTTCAGGTCGTTCTCACAGCCGCAGGGAATGAGCCTGCCGTTGTTGATGGCGAAACTCAGGCAGGGCTTGCGGTGCTTCAGGAAAAGACATTCAATGGTGATGGCATCCGCCTGGTGCCGCTCCATAAGTTTCTGTACGGCGGCATGCGCGCGCACGGCATCCAGAAACGCCTCATCCGCGAGATCGGTAACTCTGACGGCGTGCGCACGGACGGCGTCCGCGACCTGACGCATCTCCGCCGTCAGTTCCGTTTCATCGAACAGGTCGTTGAAATGCGCGGCGGGCACGCTGTGGATAGCCGTATTGAAAAACGGCTCGATGTCGTCCGACTCTTCCTGAAGTTTTCCGGATACGCGCAACAGTCTGCTCTGCGCCATGCGCGTCCTGGCATGGATGGCGCGCAGGCCGTTTTCCAGCGCGGCATAATGCTCAATGGAATGAATATAGTACAAGCGCGGCCCGGTGCGGAAACGTTCCGGCGGCAGTTGATGGCTGGCGCCGAGGGGATGGTACAGGATAATCGGGCCATCATAGGCGTCAAGAATGGGATAGATTTTTGCGCTGAAACTGTTCCAGAAATTGAAAAGCAGGAGGGCGTCGGGCTTGGATGCCTGAATGTCCGCAATGAACGCCTGAATGCCCGCGTCGGTGTAGATCGCGGCGTCATCCATGACCAGTTCGAGATTGAGTCCCGTGATCATGCGCTGCAATTCGGCCATGAATTTGCCCTGCTGTTCCTCCGGCTTGAACTGGTTGCCCGGCCACGTGAACCAATTGTGGACATTCCAGTTGTCTTCACACCTGCCGTCAAGCACCACCTGCGCCGGTGGATAGAAAAAGGCCCCCCGCACGATTCCCGGTTTCTTCCCGGCGGATGTCGGCGCCAGGGCCGTTCCCAGCGTGGCCGCGCCCAATCCCGGCCAGGCAGTGATGGCCGACAACGCCGCCGTGGACTTCAAAAAGGTTCTGCGATTGAACAGCGCGTCCATGATGATCTTCCCTCCGTCTTGGCAACGCTCGATTTCCCGCACAACGCGCCGCCGGCGATTTCTGATACAGGCATTATAAACAAATCCGGACCGTCTGTCTCTCATCAGCCGCTGCGCAAGAATCGCGCCCTGTGTGCGGCATTGCTGCCGTCCCTCTGTCCTTCCCGTCGCTTTGGTCCTTTGCGTCCTTTGCCTGGCTTGACTGGACAGACAATTATTGCCACCATGACGCCATGACCACGTGGGACACCCATAGTCACTTGCCCCCGCGCCAGGCCGCGGCCTGCGTGCTGTTTCGACGCGACAGCGGCAAGGTGCTCATGGTGCGGCGCAGCGAACGGTTGACATTCATGGGCGGGCACCATGCGTTCCCCGGCGGCGCGGTGGACAAAGAAGACACGCCGGACCTGGTGGATGGCGCCATGGACCCGGCGATGGCGCAGCGCATCTTCACGGCGGCGCGGGAAGTGTTTGAGGAAACCGGCCTGTTTCTCGCCACAGGCGCCATGCCCGATCACAATTTCCTGCGCAAAGCCCGCCAGGCCCTGCTTCGCAAACAGGACACGTTTGACCGCATGCTGCGCCGTATGGGACGCCGGATTGACGCAGCGGCGTTCCTGGCCGCAGGCATGTGGACCACCCCGGCTTTCTCGCCGGTACGGTTTCAAACCCAGTATTTTTTCCATGACTATGTGGGGCCGGCCTGGGAAGAGGCGGAGGGGCCGGACAGCGAAATTGTCGGCGTGGAATGGATGCGGCCGGGCGAGGCCCTGCGGCGCTGGCGCGCCGGCGCCATCCGGCTGTCAACCCCTGTGGCGTATATCGTGCGGCACTTGGCGCATTTCACCCCGGAAGAGGCGATCCCCTACATGGTGGACAACCCCAGCCGCGATCCGGTCATTACCGAGCGTTTCGAGCCGCGCCCGGGCATTTCCATCATTCCCTTGTGCACGCATACCCTGCCGCCCGCCACACACACCAACTGCGTGGTGGTCGGTGTGGAGGATTTGGCGGTGATTGATCCCGGCGCAACGGATGACACCGAAAAAATGCGCCTGAAAAAACACCTGGACCGCTTGTGTCTGCTGGGGGGGAAGGTGACGGCGGTCTTGCTCACCCACGCGCACGCCGACCATGCCGGGGCGGCGGGGTTTCTGCGGGAAACCTACGGCGCGCCGGTCTGCGCCCATGCCCTCGCGCGGCCCAATCCCGGCGCGCCGGAAATCCGTCCCGACCGCTTTCTCGACGAAGGCGATATGCTGGAAATCAAGGGCGAAACACCCTGGCGCATCCGCTGCCTCCACACGCCCGGCCACGACCCCGGCCACTTGTGCTTCATCGAGGAGACCACGCAGACGCTCATATGCGGCGATATGGCGGCCAATCCGGGAACCATTCTCATTGCCCCGGACCTCGGCGGCGATATGACGCAATACCTGCAACAACTGGAACGCCTGGCGCAGGCCGATATCGCTTTCACCATTCCCGGCCATGGCCTGCCGACCTGGAACCACAGCGGCAAGGATTTGTTTCGGGCGCTTATCGCGCATCGGCTGAACAGGGAAGAGAAAATCCGGCAAGCCATTGCTGCGGGGGCGGCCTCGTTGGACAAAATCCTGGAAAAGGCTTATGATGACACGCCGCGCGAACTCTGGCCGCTGGCGCGCCGCCAGTTGCTGGCGCATCTCGCGCGGCTGGACATCTCATTCTGATGCGGGCGGCAGAAGCGCTGATGTCAGCGTTGATGCGCAGGGTATCATGTGATTTGTTGGTGGCAATAGAGACCATTCGCGTTCGGCCAAACCAGTCAGTTGATCCGTGGGCATGAAAAATCTTTATCAGATTCGAGAAGTTTCAACGCTTTCCTTCAACGAACGGGTGCTCCAGGAAGCGGAGGACCACCGCAACCCGCTGCTCGAACGCCTTAAATTCCTCGGCATCTTTTCGTCCAACATGGACGAATTCTTCAAGGTGCGCGTGGCCATCATGCACCGCATGATCGAACTCGGCAAGAAGGGCGTCACCGATGTGCTCGAGGTGGTCAATGAAAAAGCCCGTGAACTGGATGAGCGATTCCAGGCGGCCTATGCCGATATCACCGATGCGCTCGCCGCGCAGGGCGTCAAACTGCTGAAAGAAGATGACATTATTTCCCACGAGCAGGATATGCACGACTGGCTCCAGGAATTCTTTCATGATCGCGTGCTGCCCAATCTCGTCCCCATCATTCTCCGAGAAGACCGGCCCATGCCCCAACTCATTGACGGAGCGCTGTATTTTGGCGTGAAAATGCAGGGCAAGACACCCCGTTACGCCATCCTCGAAATTCCCTCCACGCTCCCGCGTTTCGTCGAACTGCCCAACGGCAACATCATGTACATTGACGATGTCATCCGCCATTCGCTCGATGAGGTCTTCTACATTTTCCAGTACGACAAAATAGAAGCGTTTGAATTCAAGATTTCCCGCGACGCGGAACTGGACATAGACAACGATTTCTCCGAAGGCTATGTCCGCAAGATGCAGAAGGTGCTGCGCCAGCGCAAGGGCGGCCGCCCGACCCGGCTGGTCTATGACATGGACATGCCCGTCGGCCTCTTCAAGTTGCTCCGGAAGGAACTGCGCATCAGCGATGACGACACGGTGATTCCGGGCGGGCGCTATCACAATATGCGCGACCTGATGCACTTCCCCGCGCGCCGGCCCGACCTGAGTTATCAACGGCTGGAGGTGGCGAAGCACCCTGCCCTGGACGGGAACCGCACGCCGATGATGGACATCATCCGCCGCCGCGATTTGCTCATCACTTATCCCTACCAGTCCTTTGACCACGTCATCCGATTGCTGCGCGAGGCGGCCATTGATCCGAAGGTGCAGGAAATCCGCATGACGGTGTACCGCGCCGCGAATCCCTCGCGCGTCGTCAACGCCCTGATCAACGCCGCCCGCAACGGCAAGCGGATATATGCGAATGTGGAGTTGCAGGCGCGCTTCGACGAGGAAAACAACATCCGCATTTCAGAACGGCTTATTGAAGAGGGCGCGACCGTCACCTATGGCGCCCAGCCGCTGAAGGTACACAGCAAACTCCTGCTCATCGTCCGCGACGGCGTGCGCTATGTCGGCCTGTCCACAGGGAACTTCAACGAGGTGACTGGCAGGCTTTACGTGGACAGCATTCTGCTCACCGCCGACAAGCGGCTCGCCCAGGAAGTGGCAGACACTTTCGAGTTTTTCGAGCAAAGCGCCGGCATGCGCGCCATCTCCACCCCCAAGTTCAAACACCTCGTCGTGTCGCCCTTCAATACCCGGAAAACATTCAACAAACTGATTCAGCGTGAAACGGAAAAAGGTCCCGACGGCTATATCTTTTTCAAGATCAATCACCTCACCGACGCGAAGATCATCGCCAAACTGCGCGAGGCGGCGGATGCCGGCGTGCATCTGGACCTCATCGTACGAACAACCTACGCCATGCTCCCCCACCCCAACATCCGCGCCATCTCCATTCTCGACCGCTACCTGGAACACCAGCGCATCTATGTCTTCGGCAAAGACCAGGACCGCGTGATGTACATGAGTTCCGCCGACCTCATGGAGCGCAACATAGACTGGCGCGTCGAAACCGCTTTCCCCATCTACGACAAGGAACTGCAACGGCAGGTCATGGATATCATGGCTCTCCAAATACAGGACAACGTCAAAGCGCGCATCCTCGACGCCATGCAGACCAATCAATATGTGCCCAATGAGGGCGAACCCCACCAGGCGCAACTGGATACCTGGCGGTATTTTCAGAAGATCGCATCCACTGAGCCTGTGGAATAACGTCGCCGCACCCTGTTCCTGTTACGGTTTATCCGGCAGCCACGTGGTTTCCCCAATATCCAAAAGGAATATCTGGCTGAAATCCGCTCCGGCGTAGTTTGTGCAAAGTTTCCCGTCGGCATCTTTGGCGGCCACGGCCTTGTTGTAAGCGAGGCGGCGACCGTCAGGGGAGACAACAAGCGCATAGCGGGGCGGTGTGTCGCCCTGCGACGTCAGAAAAACGGATTGGCCGAAGCGCGGACCGGGCATGACGCAGGTGGCCGCGATGCCGTTGTTGCTGACGCAGAAGATGGTTTCGCCGGAGGGATGCCACCTGAGACCGCTTTCCGTCCCGTGCGGCAGGCTTGTCGCCTGCACGGGTCGTTTGGCGGGGTCTTCCGCATGGTCCGAACCATCGGCGGGGATGATGAATACTTGCTTACTGCCGTCGGCGGCTTTGCCGTAATAGGCGATTCTTGTTCCATCGGGCGCCCCCCGCACTACGCCCCCGGCCCACGCATGTGTCAGGCGCCGCACCGAAACGCCCTGCGGCGGGCGTGGATAACGCGCTGCGGATCCGGCATCCGCCGTGGTGATGTCCACGTCCACCGGAATGTCGGCGACAAAGAGCGACTCCTCATACGTGACACCGTCCGCGTTGCGCACCTTGCCGATGAAGGCGCGCATGGTTCCCTGCGCGTCCACCCACGAATCGCCATAGGCCTTTTCAATTTCGCCGGGCTTCGCCTGATCCATCGGGGCGGGCGCAACCAGCACTGCGAACCAGCATTCCGCCGGGGCGGGCGCATTTGGATGCCGCTCCATATAGCCGATGGTGCGGTCATACCGCGGCAGCAGAAAATCATCATAGGTGAAGCCGATGCGCCGTCCATCGCGGCTGTATTCATGGCGGTGCGTGCCGCCACGATGCGCGCCGGGGATGGTATCGCGGTTTGTGGCCGCGTCGCGCAGGTCCAGCCACGCCATGGGATAACGTCCGTCCTGCAATGTCGGCGGGCCGTCCGCCTGCACGACCGCACCGTTCCGGTTCGGCTTGCCGTAATAGCCCCGCGCCGGCACCTCCTCCAGCAACGGCCCGTGGATGAACGCGACCCTGGGCTCCGTCCAGGAATACGACGCCGCGCCCACGCCCGGCGCCGCCTGCGCCCCGGTGACGGACGCCGGCGGCTGGTAAATGACGATCTCCCGGCCGGTTTCGATTTCCACCAGTTCAATGGATTGCGAATTCTCGATACCCGGTCCAACCGTTTCCCGCGTGTCGTAACACAGGAAACGCCCGTCCGGCGAGAAATTGTCGTTGTTGTCCAATTCGTGGTTCTTGCACGAAAACGTGATTTGCCGCTCCTCAGGCATCGTGTCACTTCCTCCGGACGCCGTGGCCGCCGTCACGACAATCATCCCCAAAACGTTCCTGATGTGAAACATCCGCATTCTCCCGCTTCTTGCCCTGGAGGCGCGCCGGCGAAAATCCAATTCCGTCATTCTCTGATTGCCACCGGTGATCGCCGGCGATACAACCGATCCGTGAAACCGCCTTCCTGATCAAAGGCGCCCGCGTGTGCGTTCATCTGCCGATCAAACAAGTAGATACGCACGTTCAGCAACGACCATGCGCCATCGGCCGCAAACACGGACACACACGGACTTTCACGGACGCCTTCAGAAAAACGCTCTTCTGTCCGTGTCCGTCTCATTCTACGCACGCCCTCCTGAATTGACAACACCCGCGCCCCATTACCGCACCCACTCAGTCCCATGTTACAATGCAGCGCCAGGGATCGGAAGGTGGGAATCTTGTCATGCTTACGGACAATATCCTTACGCTTATTGGAAATACGCCCCTGATACGACTCCGCGATGAAAACGTATATGCCAAAGCGGAGTTTCTCAATCCCGGCGGCAGCATCAAGGACCGCGTGGCCCTGGCGATGATTGAGGGCGCGGAACGCGATGGCCGGCTTCGGAAAGATTCGATTATCGTGGAACCCACCTCGGGCAATACCGGCATCGGCATCGCGCTGGTCGGCCGCCTGAAAGGCTATCGGGTGCGAATCGTGATGCCCGAAAATATGAGCGTGGAACGAAAAAAACTCATTCAGGCGCTGGGGGCGGAACTCATCCTCACTGCCGCAGACGCCGGTATCCAGGGGGCGGTGGACAAGGTGAAGGAAATTGCGGCGGAGGATTCCAGGGTTTTTGTGCCGCAGCAGTTTGAGAATCCCGATAATCCCCGGATTCACTATGAAGAAACCGCCCACGAACTCTGGCGGCAACTGACCGGCGACATCGCCTGCTTTGTCGCCGGGGTCGGCAGCGGCGGCACGCTTCAGGGCGTGGGTTCGTTTCTCAAAGAACGAAAACCGGGCGTGCGCATTGTCGCCGTGGAACCCAAAAACGCCTCCGCACTGCTCGGGCACGAACCCGGGCTCCATCAAATCCAAGGCATCGGCGATGGATTCGTTCCCGCCGTGCTCGATGTTTCTCTCATAGATGAGGTCATCGAAGTCACCGACGAAGACGCCATCGAAACCACCCGTCAACTGGGGCGCGATTATGGATTGCTGGTCGGCATCTCCTCCGGAGCCAATGTCTGGGCCGCGCGCCGTATAGCCCAGGCAATGTCCGGCAACATCGCCACCGTCCTGCCCGACCGCGCAGAACGCTATTTCAGCACCGCGCTCCTTTAGCAGTGAAAACACACTGCAATCCTCACCCGTTTCCCCGAAATCCTTGCAGTGCCATGAACCAAATATGACTAATTTGGGTATATTACTTGACATTTCCTCGCATTATTGTCATGATTTTTATAATTTAATCAGTTTAAGGGCATAAATTATAATACGCCCTATCTTGACAAATAGCCGACTTTGCGCTACGCTATAGACTGAGATTAATGAGGAAGTATAGGGATTGAAGCGTGTCAGGAGACAGTCGGGTGTCTCAGGATGCGCTTCACCCGCAGCAGAAAGGAGGCGGGGGCGTGCCTGAGGTGGAAGTGAGTCAGCGGATGTTTGGGAAAGTGAAGTGGTTCAACGACCAGAAGGGGTACGGATTCATCGCCCGCGAAGACGCGCCGGATGTGTTTGTCCATCACACGGCCATTAAAATGGAAGGATTTCGGACGCTTCGCGAGGGCGATAACGTGACCTATGAACTGTGGGAGAGCGAGAAAGGCCCGCAGGCGGCAAACGTGCAGCGCGCCTGAGCCCGGTTTTGCCATGCTGTAACGCAATACAGGCGTTTCGTCCAAGGAGAAGGCGGACGGGAGGAGGGTAAGTGTCCTGTCGAAAAAGGGGGAGAGGTTGACTGATGTCACGAGAGGGGCGTGCGAGTTGCGTGCCGAGCAGGAAAAAGGCAAAAAAGGGGGTGAAGCAATTGCTTCAAGGCGCTTTTCCCTTCAGACGGAGGGGCGCTTAATCTTTACCGGCTCTTGAATCCCCGCCATTTTCGCGAAGGCCCGCACATGCGCCAGCAAGGAAGCAGTGACAACCTCTCCTTCTTTGACCAGAAGCCGGTTGTCTTTCGTGCGTATGCCGGAGACGAGTACGTCGCCGACCTGTAATCCGGAAAGACGCGCTTCTTCGGCGCTGGCGGTCTGAATGCGCGGTGCGCTCTCCCTGGGCAGGAACAGCGCGATGGCGGCATCGAGCACGCGGGGATCATACCAATGGCTGCAGTTTTGCATGCGTGCCAGCGCGGAACGTTTTGAGAAGCCCCTCGCTTCCAGGTCGCTGAGGTCAACGAGCACTCGGAGAATCCGCGCGCCGATGGGAATATCCGCTCCCGAAACATTATCTTCGGGGAAACCGGAACCGTCGAAATTCTTTTGTTGATACCGGATGATGCGCGCCACCGGCTCCAGCCGGGGGATATGACAAAGGAGTTCGTAGGCCAGTTCGGGCGCGCGTTCCTGAATTTTTCGGGCTTCCCCGGCGCTCAACTCAAGCCGGGCGTCTTGCGCGCGTTGATCACGGGAAAGGAGCACATTGCCGAGGTTGTGCAGCAGGGCGGCGAGGTCAATATCCCACGACTTCGGCATGTTCAGAAAGCGCATGGTCATTCTGGCCATGTTGCGCAGTTGCATGGCGTGTCCGAACCCGTCCGGATCGGTCAGGGAGAGGATTTCGACGAGGATTTCGACGGCGCCGTTCAGGGTGTCTTCCAGAAGGTCCTTTTCGGCGGTGATAAGCCGGTATTGGCCGATCGCGTCGGCCAGCGCTTTCCCGATAACCTCCGGGGGACAGGGCTTTGTAAGAAACCGGAAGATATTGCCCTCGTTCACCGCCTCGATTGCGGTGCGAATGTCGGCATTGCCCGTCAGCATCATCCGCACCGTGTCGGGCGCCATCTCTTTCACGCGCGACAGGAACTCGATGCCGTTCATGAGGGGCATATGCATATCGGCGATGACCACGGCATACGGACCCCTGGTCGCGATGCACTGAAGCGCTTCCTGGCCGCTCTGGGCCGTGTCCACCGCCAGCACGCGCTGGAGTTTCCGTTGATACGCTTCCAACACGTTGGGATCATCGTCCACAAACAGGATTTTTTCGTTCATGGCATCCTCTCTCAGAATGCTTGGATTCCTTCACTACTTGGAAATGTCTTTGGAACAAATTTCGCGCCACTGCCCCAACTTTTCCTGAAGCCCCAGCGCTTCAAGATACTCATGACACAGTTTGCGGCCCGGCTCATAATGCTCCGCTTCGGTCATTTCGTGCGCGAAGACATCGGCAATGTGCACTGCGCTCAGGGGGGTGAAAATCCTGGCGGCGCACTGGCCGGGGCTGTGGTGAAACGCCACGGCCTCCACGATGGGGTCCGGCAGCCCCCAGATGCCGAGGAGATAAGCGCCGATGCCCGCGTGAGTGCATCCGAGGCCGGCTTCCTCCACCTGGGCCAGAGGCAATTGCCTGGTTTCGCAAATCTCCAGGATTTTCCTGTAATCCTCTGCGAAATTTTCCACCAGGATCAGGATGCCGGCGTCGTGGAGCACTCCCGCCGTAAACGCATTCCTGATCGTCTCATCATCGGCGCCGGCGCTTCGGCTGATGGCCTGCGCATAGACGCCGACCAGCATGCTGTGACGCCAGAGGGATTCCAGGGAGAAGGCGGCGGTGAGTTTGGTCACATGCGCCTGCGCAAAGACGCCGGCCATAAGCACCAGCGCCTTGATGGTGTCCAGGCCGAGATAAGTCACCGCCTGCGTCGCACTGGCTACATGCTGCCGCAGGCCGAAGAAGGCGGAGTTGACCAGTTGCAGCACCTTCGCGGTCATCGCCACATCCGTTTCGATGATCTTGCCGATGGCGGCAAGGGAGGTCTCCGGCGACTGGAGTTCCTTGATAAGCCGCGTGTAGGTGGCGGGCAGGGCCGGCAGGCTTTCCACGCGAGCGACAACGCGTTTGAGTGCATCGTTGTTGAGCAGATCACGCAGCGTGAATGCGCGGTCCACGCACGCCTTGAGCGCAGTCGGATTGCAGGGTTTCATGAGGAATTGGTGGGCCGCTCCCACGGACCTGAATACGCTTTCGTTGCCGGTCTGCCCCGTCAGCACTATCCGGACAGTCTGCGGAAAGCGTTTCATAACCTCGGCCAGCAGGGTCGCCCCATCCATGCCGGGCATCCGCATGTCCGACACGATGACATCAAACGGCTCCTCTTCCATGCGCTTCAGCGCTTCTTCGCCGCTTTGCGCAAAGACCATGCGCCACTCTTTTCGCATGGGATAGAGCATGCGTTGCAGTCCTTCGAGGACGTTCGGCTCGTCATCCACAAAAAGAATGCTCTTCATGATCAGCCTTCCAGCGGATTCCAGTACGCTTCCGCTTCCTGCAGTTCGCTGTGAATGGCCACGATCTCCGACCGGTTGTGGTCAAAGGCGGCGACCAGTTCGGGATCAAAATGGCGGCCCGCATCTTTATGGATGATTTCGATGGACTTTTCCAACGAGAATGCGGGTTTATAGCGGCGCACGGAGGTCAAGGCATCGAAGACATCCACCAACGCAACGATTCGCGCCTCCAGCGGAATCGCGTCACGGGCGAGGCCGTCCGGATAGCCCGTGCCATCCCACTTCTCATGGTGATGCCTGGCAATGGCCATCGCCATGTGCAGCAATGGATTCCTCGGGATGTCGCCTTCGGAATCCTGCCCGGATACTTCGCGGTGCCGGGCGACGGCGACCGCACGAGGCTCGGTGGAGAGGATTGCCGCGCCTATGTGGCAGTGTTGCTGCATGGTTTTTCGCTCTTCGGGCGTCAACGGCCCCAATTTCAACAGAATGCTGTCGGGAATGCCGATCTTGCCGATGTCGTGCAGCGGACTTGTAAGAAACAGCGTATTGACGAAGTCGGCGGGGGCGCCCAGTCCCTGGGCGATGGCGCGGGCATAACAGGCGACGCGCACCACATGGTTGCCGGTTTCGTCATCGCGGAATTCGCCGGCCTTGGCCAGCCGCCAGACGATGTCCCGGTGCGACCGTTCCAGCGCCCGGGTGCGTTCTTTGACCTGGGTATCCAGCGTGCGCACCTGCTCTTCCACCTGGTCCTGATAGGCTTTGAGCCGCAGCGCGCTGCGGATGCGCGCGACCATGTCTTCCCTGTTCAGGGGCTTGGTGAGCAGGTCGGTCGCGCCCAAATCGAGTGCACGGCGCTTCAGGGTTGGCTTCGTATCTCCGGTAACGACGATGATCGGGATGCGGGCGGTGCGTTCCGACGCCTGCAACGCGCGAATCAGGTCGAAGCCGTCTTTGCCCTTCATGTGGATGTCCGTTACAATGACATCCAGGTCGTGCTGCGCGGCGATTTGGAGCGCCGTGTCCGCGTCCGGCGCAAAGTGAAGGTCCCATTCCCGGCGTTCAGAACGCAGCATCCGCTCATAGGTTTCCAGAATCGGCTGTTCATCATCCACGAACATCACATGCTGCTTGTTCCCGTCCATTACGCCGTCTCCTGCATTGGGAGGCGAATAACGAAGGTTGTTCCTTTGCCCGGCTCTGTCTCAAAGGTAAGTGTTCCCCCGTGTTTTTCGACGATTACATTGCGCGCGATGGCCAGCCCCTGGCCGGTGCCCTTGCCGACCTCCTTGGTGGTGAAGAACGGATCAAAGACACGGTTGCGCACATGTTCCGGAATACCGGTCCCCGTATCCCGGATGCGGATTTCCACCCAATCGCCCTCGCGGCGGGTGGTGATCGTGATCGCGCCTTTCGTCTGACTTTCGCGCACGACGTCCGCAATGGCGTGCGCCGCATTGACAATGATATTCAGGATCACCTGGTTGAACTCGCCGGCCAGGCAGGGAACCAGGGGCAGCCCGGCGTCGAAATCGGTGATCATTTCCGCCACGTATTTCCACTCGTTGCGCGCGACCGTGATGGTGCTTTCGATGGCCCGGTTGATGTCAATGGGGGTTTTTTCGCCGATTTCGGGATGTGAAAACTCCTTCATGGCCTGCACGATCTTCGCCACACGGGAGACCCCTTCCAGGGATTGCGCAATCGCCCGCGGGATTTGCTCGGTCAGGTAGGCCAGGTCCAGTTCCCCGGCAAGCGCTTCGGTCTCCGCTGCAAGTTGCGGATGGACCGCGCCCGTTTTCGCCGCTTCCAATAATTCCGAATATCTCCCCATCAACTGCTGGTAATTGCCGAAGGCATCGCGCAGAAACTCCAGATTGTCTCCGACATACTGTGTCGGCGTGTTGATTTCTTGGGCGATTCCCGCCGCCAATTGCCCGATGGACTCCAGTTTCTGCGCCTGGATCAGTTGCACCTCTAGATTGCGCCGCTCGGTGATGTCCGTGCCCAGCAGGAAGAATCCATTCAACGCGCCCTGTTCATCCCTGACGGGATTGAGTGAGAATCCGAGATAGCCTTATGTGCCGTCCGTTCGGCGATACTGAAGTTCAGGCAGCCGGACCGATTTATCCACTTCCGGCCACCCAGGCACATGCTTGACGATGAAATTCCAATCCCAGGGGAACCCCGCTTCTTCGCAGCGTTTGCCGATGACGTGTTCCGCCGGAAGGTTGAAAGCAATCGCCGCTGCGGCGTTCCAGCGATTGATGCGCAAGTCCCTGCCCACCCCAATCAGGAACGACGACATGGACGCGAGCAGATGCTCGACCTCGCGGTGCGCTTTGTCAAGTTTTTCTTCCGTGGCTGCGCGCTCCTGGTTCTCTTTTCGGAGCGCTTTATTGAGCGCGGTAAGTTCGCGCGTGCGATCTTCGACCTTTCGCTCCAAATCCCGATACGCGGATTGCAGCGCCTCTTCCATGCGCTTGGTCTCGATGAGGAGTTGGCGATGCCGCAGCGCGCGATCAACCACGCTTTCGAGAATCGCCATATCCACGGGTTTTTCGACAAAATCAAAGGCCCCGCTTTTCATTGCTTTCACGGCGTTCCCCACGTTGCCGTAGGAGGTCAGCACGACGGCGACCGTGTCCAAGGCGTCCGTCTGCATTGCTTCAAGCACTGCAAACCCGTCCATATCCGGCATCATCAGGTCAATCAGGGCCACATCCACTTCATCCCCCCGAAGCATCTCCAGGGCGGCGCGTCCGCCGTCGGCCAGGCGGCACGCATACCCCAGTTGCGTCAGTTGGCGGTGCAGCAGTTCCAGCACCATTGCCTCGTCATCAACGACCAGCACCGTTCCTTCCCTGGCCACATCAAATCCTCCTATTATGGGTGACCGTGTCCGGTCGTTTGTCAAGCGCTTCCCGCACGGCCTTGGCTATCTTCTCAGCGGATATGGGCTTTGTGAGGAGCACGGTGATGCCCGATTGGATAAGGCGCTCCCTCAGCGCGTCATCGGCGAATCCCGTCATCACGATGACGGGCAGTTCCGGGCGCACGCGCCTCACTTCCGCCGCCAACTGATCGCCGGTCAATTTGGGCATGGTGAAATCAGAAATAAGCAAATCAAAAAGATAGGGGGATTTCTGAAAGGCGGCAAGTGCCTCCGTGGCGCTGGCCATTGTAATGACGTCATAGCCGTAGCGTTTCAGCATTGCCTCCATCAGTTGGGCGAGGGGAGGCTCGTCGTCCACCACGAGGATGCGCTCATGGCCGCCGCGAACGGGTTCCATCGGGAGCGGTTCTCCGGCCATGACGAGGTCGCTGCGCGGCAGATAGACGTGGAACGTGCTGCCCTTGCCCGGCTGGCTATAGGCGTAGACCACGCCGCCGTGCGCAGATACAATGCCGTGTACCGTGGCCAGACCCAGCCCCGTGCCTTCGCCTTTCGGTTTGGTAGTGAAAAAGGGATCGAAAATCCGCTCCAGTGTTTCCGCGTCCATGCCGCAGCCGGTATCGCTGACCGAAAGGAGCACATACGGCCCTTCGTGCAGGCCGGGACGGGACTGCACAAACTGGGCATCGGCCTCGAACGCATCCACGGATACCTTCAACACGCCGCCGGACGTCTGCATCGCATGATAGGCGTTGGTGCAGAGATTCATGATGACCTGGTGCATCTGGGTGGGGTCCGCAAACACCAACCCCGCATCTTGATTGATGTGGGTTTGAATTTCAATGGTGCTCGGCAGCGATGGGCGGAGCAGTTTGATCGCCTCCTGGACCACCAGCCCCAACTCCACCGGCTGACGATCCTGCTCTTCCTGGCGGCCTAAAGTCAGGATTTGGTGCACCAGTTGCCGCGCCCGCTCCGCCGCGGTGAGCACCTGGCCCAGGTCGCGGTGCAAAGGACTGTCGGCAGGGAGGGCGGAATCCGCCATCTGCCCGTAGCCGATGATGGCCGCCAGCACATTGTTGAAATCGTGCGCGATGCCGCCCGCAAGCGCGCCGATCGCCTCCATTTTCTGCGCCTGCCGAAGACGCCGCTCCAACGACACCCGGTCGGATACATCCCGCCCAATCGCGACATAATTGACAATCTTCCCCTCTTCATCCACAACAGGCGAAATGGTCTTTTCTTCTTCATAGAGATTCCCATCCTTTCGCCTGTTTGTAAAACGCCCGGTCCACACCTCCCCGCGTGTCAAGGCATCCCACATCCGCTTGTAGAAGCCGGCATCGTGTTTGCCGCTTTTGAGTATCCGGGGGGTCTGACCGATGGCCTCCGCCCGTGAGTAGCCCGTAATCCGCTCAAAGGCGGGGTTGACGTACTGAATTTCGCCTGTCTGGTCTGTCACGACAATCGCCTCGGCGGCATGTTCCACCGCCATGGAAAGTCGTCTGCGCTCCGCTTCCGTCGCGCGCTCCGCGCTCTGATCTCGGAAGACCAAGGCGACGCCGATGATCGCGCCCGTCTCGTCATAAACAGGCGCGCCGCTGTCCGCGATGGGGCGTTCTGTCCCGTCCTTGGAGATAAGCATCGTGTGATTCGCCAGAGCGACAATCTGGCCCTCGCGCAGCACGCGCGCCACCGGATTCTCGACCTCGGCGCGGGTGTCTTCGTTGATGATGCGGAAGACCTCGTCAAGGGGGCGTCCCAACGCTTCTGATTCGTTCCACCCTGTGATGCTTTCGGCGGCGGGGTTCATCCGGGTGATGCACCCGGCGGCGTCCGTGGCAATGACGCCATCGCCGATGCCGTAGAGAATGGCGCGGATTTCCTCCAGGCGATTACGCCGCTCACGTTCGCCGGCATAGAGCCGCTGGTACAGGCGCCGTTCCCGGTTGTTGAACAACAAGGCCATTGCGCCTGCGGTCAAAGCGATGCCGAGCATGACCACAAGCAGGATCATCAAGCCCCGGTAACGGGCTTCGGCAAAAATTTCGGCGGCGTCCACTTTGGCGACCAGAAACCACGGCGAATCGGGCACCGGACGGATATCCGCCAACACCGCGACGCCCCGATAATCCCGTCCCTCAAAGGTCCCAATCCTGCCGAGGGCCGCCTGCACCGCCGCCACCTCCTTCCTCGACAGCGGAATGCGCAGGGCAAGGGCGCAATCAGGGCGGTGGCGGAGATCATTCAGAAACAGCACGTCGTCTCCATCCCGACGTGTGAGCAAGGTTTCGGCGCTTCGACTGGGAAGAGGCCATGACTGAATGAGGGGATAGAGATATGCCTCGGGATCGCTGCGCAACACGAGCGCCGCAACAGGGCGTTCGGCATCGTCCAGAATCGGCGCCGCAACATCCAGATGCACTTGATTGCAATGAGGACATCTGAACATATCGCCAAATGCCGCTGCACCTGACGCAAGCACCTGCAACACAAGCGCTTTCGTTTCGGGTTCCAGGTGTGTCACGCGCGGGTCCAGGGAAAAAAGAAGCCCGCGCTCCGGGTCGGCAAGCAATGCATTCTGGTAATTATAGTGCCCGCATACCATCTCCAGTCGCTGAACGATGTAGGATTTTATTGCGTCGCTGTCGGCATTCCGCCGCCACTCGGCGATCGCGTTCCGCATGAAAACGTCCTTTGAATGCAGAGTGACGTCCCAAAGCCGCTCCTGCCGCCATGCCACGATTTGATCGGATTTCAAGTCCCCAATCGCCTGCAACTCCGCGCACTTCTGCCGCTTGATGGTCTCGGTTTCCTGTTGATAAAACCAGTATCCCGCCCCGCCTGCAACCACAGCGATCACAGCGAAAAGACAGGTCGCCACCCACCCCACAGGAATTTGTCGTGCGCCTCCGAGCATGATCATCATTCCTTCCATTAAATTAAATAAATTGGGGAACGCAGGGAATCACCTCCTTGGCAAAGCGTGACGGGCTTACATAATCCCTTAAGTATCATTGCAGTGGCGTATCTTCTGATATCTTATTTATACTTCTCCCTTCCACAAGGCGCCTGCCGCGGATATGAGCGGCTACCCACATAACCATCCCCGTCATATCCAGCCCTATATAGAAAACACCTTCAAAATGCTTTTTGCGTGCTTTTCCTCAATCTTCCGGTTTCCGCCGATAATCCCGCAAATATCTGACTCTATTAAAGCATATCATAGGCCAACAGAAGAGGGTATAGGGGAATTCCTGATTCAGGAATTGCGCAAAACCTGACAAACTGGTTAGATTCAAGCACAGTGGCGCGCAGCGCCGGGGGATCTAAAAGGTCCTATAGTGCGCCCCGGCAATCCATGCCATTGCGCTAAAATCGCTGCGAATCACTTATCGAGCGAGGTGAGGCCCACTCGGACGGCGTATTTGGTGAGCGCGGCAACGCTGCGCAGGTCGAGTTTTTCCATGATATGCTGGCGGTGCGTTTCGATGGTCTTCACGCTGACCCCAAGCGCGGCGGCGATTTCCCTGGTAGTGCGGCCTTCCGCGATTAATTGCAGGACTTCGCGTTCACGGGGGGTAAGCACTGCAAATGCCAGGTCCTCCGATGAGGTTGAGGAATCCGCATTTTGCACCGCTTCCTCCACAACCAGGTCCGCAATGTCGGGGCTGAGATAGGTCTTGCCCTGCGCCGCAGTGCGGATGGCCAGCGCCAATTCCGAGAACGCGCAGTCCTTCAGCACATATCCCGATGCGCCCGCCCGCAGCATGTCCGTGATAAACTCTTTTTCCATGTGCATGGACAGCGCGATTATCTTAGGCGGCGATGGGGCGCACAGAATGCGCCGGGTGGCCTCTATGCCGCCCAGGTCCGGCATCGTAATGTCCATGAGCACCACATCGGGTTGCAGTTTCCTGACCAGGTGCACCGTTTCTTTACCGGTTGCGGCTTCGCCGACCACTGTGAAATCCGGTTCGCGCATCAGGAGATCATGCAGTCCTTCCCGCATCAACCGATGATCATCTGCCAGAAGAATCTTGATGGACATACTGCTCTTCCTGTTTGCTTACGGTCCAAGAACGCAAATCATGGCACACAACATTTTACGCACGCTGTATGGCTCAGGTGTCCATTGCGAACAAATTTCAATATGGCACACATACGGATAAAGAAAACAATTTTTTTCCAGACGGTTGGGCCGCCGGCAGTTCAATTCGTTTGACAAGAAATTTCTTAAACGCAGAAAAATTCTAAAAAACGTCCTCCTTGTCTCATATTATAGATTGAAAGTTCCATCATAAGTAAATCCAGAATATCATTATATTCCATGTTTGCCATGAGGCGTTTGCGAAATGGGCGTTTCGGACCTCAGTTCCATCAAAATCCCAGACATTTCGTTTTCTTGAACGCCAGAATAGTCCATTTCGCAAATGCCTCGCTATCATACCCCCCCCGAAGAACAGACGCGGAGGCGGTTCTTTTGTACGGGAGCAGGGGGATGTGCCGCCTTTCTTACCCGACATGCTGAAGCCTGTGCGCCAAAATTGACACGAACGGACAGACCCGTTCCCCTGTGACGAATACTTCTTTATGCCGCGCGCTGCGCCAATTTGTATTGACACACAGGATGCCTCGTGATATCGTAGTAAAAGGAGAGAAGTGGATATTCGAGATTATTGCGATTCAACCCAAGAGGAGAACCAAGGCCATGCGTAACGCGATATGGATGAGCGTGCTGCTGGCGGCGGCGTTGACGATGGCGTTTCCGGCGTCTGGGACGGGGCACGGGGCGCCGTGTCCGCTGCCGGATGATCCAGTGGTGCTGTTGGACCTGATCTGGCCGCTGCTGGACGCCAATGGCGACGGGGGCGTTTCGTACAGTGAACTGCTCGCGGTGTATCCGCTGGAGCGGGAGTACTTCGATCTGGTGGATAGGAACAGAGACGGGGTGATTACGCGGAACGAAATTATCGTGCTTTTGCCGTTGCTCCCCATGCTGGCGCCCGGCGGGCTGTTGGGTATGGTGGACATGAACGGCGACGGGTTGATCCAGTATTCCGAAGTCAGCGATTTTGCCACGCGGGAACAGTTCGATGTGCTGGACCGCAACGGTAACGGCGTGATTGATTGTGGCGATATCGGCGATGTGCCGCCGCCGGGCGAAGGCGAGGGAGAAGGAGAAGGAGAAGGAGAACCGCCGGTTCCGGGTTGTCCCGTGCCCACTGATCCTGTAGTGCTGTTGCGCTTCGTCTGGCCCGTGATTGACCTGAACGGTGATGGGGGGATTTCTCGCGAAGAATTATGGAGGATTCTACCGGATGATTTGGTGAATGAAAGCGATTTTGAGATGGCTTTCGCCCTGGTGGACGTGAATGGCGACGGGAAAATTACCATGGAAGAAATCCAGAACTTCCTGCCGCTGCTGGCCGGCCTTCTTGGCGGCGATCCGCTGGATTATGTTGACCTGAACGGCGACGGCGTCATTACCCACAACGAAGTATCCGAGTATGTGACACCGGAACAGTTTGCGCAATTGGACCGCAATGGCGACGGCGTGATTGACTGTCTTGATTTCGAGATTCCGCCGGCGCCCTGTCCGCTGCCGGATGATGTCGGTGTGCTGCTGGCCATCGCCTGGCCGCTCATGGACGCCGATGGCGATGGAATGCTCTCTTTCGCTGAGGCAACCAGTTTCGTACCGGAAGAATATGATTACATGCCGACGTTCCAAATGATCTTCGATGTCATGGACATCAATGGGGACGGGCTGCTTTGCTACGAAGAGACGATGCCGATATTACCGGATATTCTCGCGGCATTGGGCATGTACCCGCTGCCGGCGGCGCTGGACTGGAACCGGAACGGCGTGCTGGATTATGCCGAAGTGAAAGACCTCCTGACGCCGGAGCAGTTCTCCTTGGCGGACCGCAATGGCAACGGCGTGATTGACTGCAACGACATCATCCCGCCGCCGGACGTATGTGGGCCATTGCCGGGCGAAGGCGAAGGCGAGGGCGAAGGGGAGCCGCCGGTTGTCTGTCCCGTGCCGCGCGACTTGGAAGACTGGCTGTACTTCGTATGGCCGGTGATTGATCTCAACGGCGACGGGATGATTTCCCGGGCGGAACTGAGGGCTGTCCTGCCTGCCTGGTTGGTGTATCCCGAAGACATTGACATGGTTTTCGCATTGGCGGACGTGAACCGCGACGGCCTGCTCTCCCTTGAAGAAGTGCTGCCGTTCCTGCCGGTGCTGCCATCGCTGATCGGCGAAGACCCGCTGAATTACATTGACGTCAACGGCGATGGCGTAGTCACCTACAACGAGGTTGCGATGTATATCACGCCCGCGCAGTTCGCGATGCTGGACCTCAACGGCGACGGGCTGATTGATTGCCTCGATTTCGCCATGGCGCCCCCGGGCGAGGGCGAAGGTGAGGGCGAGGGCGAAGGAGAGTACTGTCCGTTGCCCAATGATTGGGAGATTCTGCTCCGGCACGTGTGGCCGGTGATTGACCTGGACGGCGATGGGCAACTGTCGTTGGCGGAAGTGCAGGTGGTGCTGCCGATTTCCGCGGGGGATTTTGCGATCATTGACGCCAACGGCGACGGACTGCTCTCCCTCGAGGAAGTCCTGGATTATGTGAACGGGCTGATGTGGATCATGATTTATCCCGGCCCGCCGCTCATGCTGGTGGACCTCAACGGGAATGGCGTGATCGAATACGACGAAGTGGCGGGGTATCTCACCAGAGACCAGTTTAATCTACTGGACCGCAACGGGAATGGCGTGATTGACTGTTACGATTTGGATGATTCCCCACCCCCGCCCCCGCCGCCGCCGAATCCGTTCCTGCGCATGCTGCACGAACTCTTCCGACTGATAGACGCGAACGGCGACGGCGCGCTTTCCTATGAGGAAGTGCTGGCGTTTTACCCGCTGCCGCCGGCGGTGTTCGCGGCGGCCGACCTCAACGGCGACGGCCTGCTCACCATGGACGAAATTCTCGCGGCGGTCCATGATGCGGGACCGGGCTTTGGGGACCATGATCCGCTTCTGCATATGGCGCGCCGCGCGGGCAACGGCTATTATCGGCCCGGTGAGCCGCTGACCGTTGTGGTCACCATCCACAAGGTGCATGAAGGCTATCTTTCCGCGCTTGGCCTGTGGGAAGAACTGCCGGAAGGCTGGACGGTTGCGCAGGTGGTGGATTCGGCCGGTGCGGAAGCCGGGCCTGAACCCGGTGACGGCGGCCGCATCGAATTCGTGTGGCTGAATATGCCGTCCTTCCCCGCGCAGGTCGTGTACCGGGTGAATGTTCCTCCGAATGCCGACGGCGTGCACGCCATTCTGGGCGCTGCCGTATATCGCGGGGCGGACAGCGGCGAGTTGAGCACGGAGATCATTCCGACGCCGCTTGCCCCCGATCCCGGCGCGGGCATGCGCCACAGCGCCGACACCGACGGCGACTGGAGCATCTCACTCTCCGAGATGCTGCGCGTTATTCAGATATACAACGTCGGCGGTTACCAGTGCGCCGAGGGTACGGAAGACGGCTATGCGCTCTTTGCCGGGGTCGTTGCTTGTGCGCCGCACAGCAGCGACTATAATCCGCAGGACTGGGTCATAGACCTGTCCGAATTGCTGCGCACCATTCAGTTGTTCAATTCACCGGGACGGTATTACTACAGGCAGGAGAGTTCCGAGGACGGCTTCGCGCCGGGCATATTCGCCCTGAACTGACCGTCCGAGGACAAAGAAAGGATTCAATGGGAGAGGCAGGGACTGTGTTCGCGCGAGGGCGCAGTCCCTCGATGTTTTTCTTCTGCCCGCATCATTAACCGAACCCGGTAACACTTGAGGCGGAATGGCATAGATTGTCGGGGCGCTTTGTATGGCCTTTTACATCCCCCGGCGCCGCGCGCCACCCCACAAAAATCCAACCAATCCAGGACGTTGTCCGAGGCTGTTATGTTGCGTCTTCTCAGGGCATAATCCTTCGCCAGCGCAGCAGCGCCACACAAGCCGGTTTTTGCCTTCATATGCGGCTGTTTGGTACAATGAACACTCAGTTCTTGCATGAACTGCCGCGCGTATTCGCCGGAAATTCAGAGGCGTCTCAAATGTCCGAAAAAGAGTCAGGCCGGGGTGGGGGAAGTATTCTCCCACGGGAGTTTTATGCGAACCGGCAGGCGGGCATGGAAAGCATCAAGCGGTGGCGGCTCGAGCAGCGCGCGATGAGCGCGGTGCATGCTCTTGGGAAAACGGGCTTTGATGCGGTGTACGCCGCGGACCGGGGGCAGGCGCGGGAGGAGATCCTCAACAGGATTCCTGCGGGGGCGCGGGTTGGGGTGGCGGGTTCGATGACGTTGCGGGAATTGGGTATCCCGGAAGAACTGAAGCACAGGGGCCACACCCTTTACGACCACTGGGCGCCAGGCCTTTCCGACGAGGAGATTCTGGCGGTCCGGCGGGCGCAATTGACAGCGGATGTGTTCCTCAGCAGCGTCAACGCGGTGACGCTGAAGGGCCAATTGGTAAGCACGGACAGCATCGGCAACCGTCTTGCGGCGACAACGTTCGGTCCGGGCAAGTGCATATTGGCGGTGGGCGCGAACAAGATTGTGCCCACGTTGGAGGCGGCGTTGGCGCGGATCAAGGATGTCTGCGCGCCGCTGGCGCTGCACAGCATCGGCGCGCCGCTGTCATGCGTGCGCACCGGCATTTGTGGAGATTGTCATTCGGAGGCGCGGATGTGCCGCGCCACGCTGGTACTGGACTGCAAACCCTTGCACAGCGATATCACCGTGATTATCGTGGGCGCGGAATTGGGATTATGACGGGGCGAACATGGGACAAGGACCACTGACAGACGCATGGGCGAACGGGATGTGCGAAATCCGCTGGCACGGTCGCGGCGGACAGGGGGCCGTGTCCTCGGCGAAAATCCTGGCCACGGCAGCCTATCTTGCGGGATTTTCCGGCGTGACTTCCGCGCCGTCCTTCGGCGCGGAGCGCCGGGGTGCGCCGGTAACCGCTTCGACGCGGCTGGCGTCGGAGCCCATCCGGGTGTTCTCACAAGTGGAGACGCCGGATGTGGTCGTGGTGCTGGACGACAGTCTGCTGAAAAGCGCGAATGCGACGGCGGGGATGAAGCCCGGCGCGTGGTTAATCATCAACAGCCGCCTGGATCCGGGCGAAATCGGGTTGAACGGCGATTTCCAGATCGCCACGGCGGATGCCACCGGCGCGGCGGAAGAGGCAGGCCTGATAGTACAGGGCGCGCCCATGGTGAACACGCCGATGCTGGGCGCCATCGCGCGCGCCACGGGCCTGGTTTCGCTGGATGAAGTCCGGGCGGCCCTGGAAGAGGCGTTTCCCGCCAAACACGCGCGGCGCAATTTTGAGGCGGCGCGGCTGACCTACGAACGCACGAAATGTTGACAGCGCGGCGGCAAGTGCGGCGCCGCCGGGAACCATTTGGAGTAATAAGCATGGGCACTCGCGACTGCAAGCATGAATCGGCCATGGCCACGCCCTGCAGCGGCGAAGCGGGTATCACGGGCGACTGGCGGAGTGCGCGCCCTGTCGTGGACCAGTCGAAATGTCTGGCTGTGAAGGCGGGCCGTCCCGCCTGTTTTCAGTGCTGGGCCTTCTGCCCGGAGGGGGTCATCAAAAAGGAGGTCGGGAGCGAAGTGGACCTGACCTACTGCAAGGGATGCGGGATATGCGTCGAGGTGTGCCCCGCCGACGCCATCACGATGGTCCCGGAAACCGAGGAATCGGCATGATCACGGAGAAAAAACAACGCCAAGGCGCCAAAACTTCCCCCAAATCGCGCGCAAAGGACGAGAAACCGCAAAGCGGGAACGGCCGCGTGGCGATCATCACCGGCAACGAGGCGGCGGCACATGCGGCGCGCCTGTGCCGCGTGCAGGTGGTCGCCGCCTACCCCATCACCCCGCAATCGGCGGTGGTGGAGAATCTCTCGAAATTCGTCGAAAGCGGCGAACTCAAGGCCGAATTCGTGACGGTGGAGTCGGAACACAGCGCGCTCGCGGTCTGCATCGCCGCGTCCACGGTGGGGGCGCGCGTTTTCACGGCGACCAGCGCGAACGGCCTCGCCTACATGTGTGAGCAGATTCACTGGGCGGCGGGGGCGCGCCTGCCGATTGTCATGTGCTGCGTGAACCGGGCCATGGCCGCGCCGTGGAATGTATTGAACGACCAGCAGGACTCGATGTCGCAACGCGATGCCGGCTGGATTCAGATTCACTGTCGCAACAACCAGGAAATCTTCGACACCGTCGTGCAGGCGTTCAAAATCGCCGAGAGGGTTCACGTGCCGGTGATGGTCTGTTATGACGGCTTTCTACTGTCGCACACCGTGATGCCGGTGTGCCTGCCCCGGCAGGAAGACGTGGACCGCTTTCTACCCCCCTACACGCCCCACACCCTCCTCGACCCCGCCGACCCGCGCAACCTGAACCAGGTGACCCTGGCCGACCCCCGGGTCAACAGCGAGGGCGTCCTGTGCCACGGCTACATGGAATTGCGCTATCTGCACCAGGAAGCGCTTGTGGGCGCGCGCGAGGCGATTGTGGCAGTGGACCGGGAATTCGATCAGTGCTTCGGGCGCCGCTGGGGCGGCATGGTCTGGGGCTACCGCGACGAGGACGCCGATGTGTGCCTGGTGGCGGCGGGCAGCCTGACCATGGAGGCCTCCACCGCCGTGGACATGCTGCGCGCGGAGGGCATCGCCGCAGGCGTGGTCGGTGTGCGCGCATACCGCCCCTTCCCCGTCGAGGAACTCATCGCCGCCCTGAAAAAGGCGCGGCTGGCCGTGGTCTTCGACAAAAGCCTCAGTTACGGCTACGAAGGCCCCATCTGTGCGGACCTCAAGGCGGCGCTGTTTCAGTCCGAAGCCGCGCCGGCGGTTTTTGGCTGCATCGCCGGGCTGGGCGGACGCGACGTGAAGGCGCGGCAACTGGCCGACGCGGTCCGCAATGCCCTGAAACAATACGACAACGGTCAACGCACCGCGCCCCCGGCGTGGATTGATTGCAGGATTTGACGATTATGGCAACACGAATTCTTGATCTGCCCGCAGAAGAATACATGCTCCCCGGCAACCGCGCCTGCGCCGGATGCGGGCTGGGCATCGGACTGAGACACATTCTCAAGGCGTTTGACGGCAAGTGCATCATGGCCGTGCCGGCGAGTTGCCTGACCGTGCTGGGCGGCATGTATCCGAGTTCCTCGGTGCTCGTGCCGTGGATGAATGTCGTGTTTCCCAGCACGGCGGCGGCGGCGTCCGGACTCGTCGCCGGCCTGAAGGCGACCGGGCGCGAGGACATCCCGGTGCTCGCCATGGCGGGCGACGGCGGCACCGCGGACATCGGCATCCAGGCGCTGAGCGGCGCGGCCGAACGCAACACGAATTTCATTTACATCTGTTACGACAACGAGGCGTACATGAACACCGGCACGCAGCGGTCGGGCATGACGCCGCTGGGCGTGCGCACCACCACGACGCCCGTCCAAGGGAAACAACAGCCCCCCAAAGACATGCCGCGCATCCTGGAAGCGCACGGCGTGCCTTACATCGCCATGACGTGCCCATCCTTCCCCACCGACCTCTATGACAAGGTGAAAAAAGCGATTGGCATTCGCGGCACGCGCTACCTGCACATGGCCACGCCCTGCCCGGCGGGCTGGCAATACAACCCCAAAGATACCGTGGAAATGGGCCGGCTCGCCGTGGAAACCGGCAGCGTCGTCCTGTTTGAAATCGAGCACGGCGCATTCCGGCTGACCAGCCGGAGCAAGAAACTGGCCGAACAGGGCGAACTGATGCCGGTCCGCGAATATATGGAACGCCAGGGACGTTACAAGAACCTGGATGAAGCGACCATCGCCGCCGTCCAGCAGTGGATTGATCGCCGCTGGGAGGATTACGTCCGGCGTGACGCAGAATCCGCCCAATCCTGACTTGAAATGGTATAATCCCATTGGAACATGGGATGAACGGCAGTTCTCCCGGAGTTGTGTGATGTGCCTTCGTGTATTGATGTTGGTCGTCGTGCTGGCGTGCGCGGCAGACGCTGCCCTGGCTGATGCCATCGTGGTGGATGGCGTGGCGTACAAAAACGTCTATATCCGGCAAAGCGATTCGCGCTATTACATCCTATTGCCCCGGGAAGGGCGGTCTTTCAGCGTTTCCAAGGACCGGGTGTCGCCGACGGACGTGTTCATTGATCCGGACCGGGACGCCCGCGAGGCGCTGCTCCGCGAATGGAAGGAAAACCGCGACAAGCGCCGCGCGGCGCAACCGCCGCCACCGGACCCGAAGAAGGACCCCCGGCGTTATCTGCGCATGGATGCCCGGCCCACGCCGCCGGAACCGTCCCTGCGATCTCCCGCCCCTGTTGCGCCGCAGACTATGGCGCCCCTCGTTCCCATGGAAGCAGCAGGCCCGACTGCGCCGACAATCCCCAGACCGCGGAACGATGGCGTCTTGACAGCGCCGAGGCAGCCGCCCGGCCCCCGTGCGCCCTCGGTATTCCCAGCCGCGCCCGCCCAGCAACAGCCTGTGCTGCCGACAACCCAATACCCTCCCATGCTGCGCGCCCCGGAACCGATGGAAGTCCGGGGCATCCGTGAACGGATGCAGGGCGTGGACGAGGAAGGCGTGCCCAAACTGGTGCTGAAGGGTTCGCAGGAGAAGGACCCGGCACGGGAACGATACATTTTGGAGCGCACATTGGAGGAACGCGCCCGCATTGCCGAGGAACAGCGCCTCCAGGAAATAGCGTATGAGCGGTTCCTGTGGGAGCAGCAAGCAGCGGCCAATCCGTACTTTGCCGACATTTTCGGCTTGTATCCGCCAGATGTCCCGTGGGAGGAACAGGACAGACCGCCCCTGCAACCCTATGGCAGTTATCCACAACAGCCCATGACCCAGCCGCAACAACCCCTGTCGTCATGGCCTGTAACGCCCCAACCGCAAGCCTACGGCCAGCAGCCGAACCCCGGGACGACGCCCGGCGCAGCGGCTTCGCCACAGGAGCCGCAAACCTACGGCCCGCAGCCGAATCCCGCGACGATGCCCGGCGCGAGGACCGCGCCGTTACAGGCCACTCCTTCGCCAACTCCCTCCGGCGTCGCCCAGCCTGTCGCACCCCGGCCCGCTCCCGTCCTCCCCACACCCTGACATCACACAGCGAAATCCCCGTCCCTTGAACAGCATCCAAGAATCGCGCTCACGCTTTCTTTAAGATCGCCAAATTTGGAATGCTATCGGTCTTATTGGCCCTATTTGGTCTTATTCGGCCTGTCTTTGTTGTCACACTTGTTTTTCCCATTGGGCGGCCCATTCGGGGCGCAGCCGCGCCTGGATTTCCCAGGCGTCAAGCAGGGCGAGGGCGGCCATGCTTTCCACGACGGGCACTGCGCGGGGCACAATGCAGGGATCATGGCGCCCGTGCACTTCGATGGTGGCATTATTGCCGTGGATATCCAGGGTCCGCTGTTCCTTGGCGATGGACGACGTGGGCTTCACCACGAGGCGGAGGACAATCCGTGCGCCCGTGCTGATGCCGCCGAGAATGCCGCCCGCGTGGTTGCTGAGAAAGTCGCCGTCGGCCATGTTGTCGTTGGCTTCACTGCCGCGCAGGCGCGCCAGGCGGAATCCATCACCGACTTCCACGCCCTTCACCGCGCCAATGGTCATGATGGCGGCGCAGAGCCGGGCGTCGAGTCTGGCGAAAACCGGGTCGCCCAGACCGGGCGGCACACCGAGGATGTCGAGTTGGATGACGCCGCCGACGGAATCGCGGTCTTTGCGCGCGGCGAGAATAGCCTCGGTCATCTTTTCCGCCGCGACGGGGTCCGCGCAGCGGACCGGGTTCTGCTCGATTACCTCATAATCGCAGGTCTGGGCGGCGATGCCGGCGATTTCCACAGCGTGCGCGACGATGCGCACCCCCCGTGCCGCAAGGATTTCACGCGCTATGGCCCCGCACGCCACACGGCACGCCGTCTCCCGTCCGGAAGATCGCCCGCCGCCCCGATGGTCACGGATGCCGTATTTCTTGTAGAAGGTCCAATCGGCATGGCCGGGCCGAAACAAATCCTTGATCGCGTCGTAGTTTTGGGATTTTTGATCCTCGTTGTAAATCACCATCGCGATGGGCGCGCCGGTGCTTTTGCCCTCGAAAACGCCGGAGAGGATGTGGACAGTGTCCGATTCCTTTCTGCGGGTGACGACGGCGCTCTGACCGGGGCGGCGGCGATCCAGTTCCCGCTGGATAACCTCTTCGGAAATGGGAATACCCGGTCGGATACCGTCAAACACCGCGCCGATGGCGGGGCCATGACTTTCGCCGAAGGTCGTGACCCGGATAAGTTCGCCGAAGGTGTTGGCGGCGCGGCTGTGGATGGCGAGTTCCTGGGCGAGCCGGTCGGCGACCATGGCCGCAAGTTCCTCAGGGCTGCCCTCGGTGGTGTCAATCAGAATGTCGGCGTAGGGCCGGAGGATGTCTTCTTGTACCGCGATCCGTTCCTCATATTTGATCGGGCCGTCGGGACCGCTGAGCCATGGCGGAACGCCCTGCTGGATAGCGCGCTGCCAGAGCACATCGGGCTTGCCGACCATATAGACCAGCAGCGCCCCGGCGCGCAGGCTGCGCCGCGCGATCGGATCGAGCATGAGCGACCCGCCGGTGATGATGAGGTGCCAGTCGAGACGCGCCGCCTCGACGGCGACCTGCCGTTCCAGGTCACGGAAGAACCGCTCGCCGTGCTCGGCGTAAATCTCGCGGCAACTCAGCCGGTGGCCGTCACGTTGCGCATGCAGTTCTTCCACCATCGCGTCAGTCTCGACGGTGGGCATGCCGGTCATTTCGGAGAGAATGCGCCCCACAGACGATTTCCCCGCGCCTTTGGGTCCCATGATGACGATATTCACGTGTGTCCCTGCCTCCAGGAAAAATGCGCCGGAATCGGCGGAAAAGCCCGATCATAACACGAACCAAACGTGAATCCTCTGCGTACGATTACCCGAATAATCTCCCGGGCGGTAAGGCGGGGCGCCCGGTCGCTCATGCGGCAATCTCCAGGCCGGTCAGATTGACACTCTCGACGGATCTGACTTCTTCCCCGTCGGCCACGCGGTCCTCTACATGCAGGCGCACAACATCAATAAGGTTTTGACGCGCTTCTTCAAATGTGCGGCCGCTCGGGCAGCATCCTTGCAGTTCCGGACAGAAGGCGTGGCAACCGTCTTCATCCTTCTCAATTACAGCCGCAAACCGATAGGTTGTCATGGTTCTTTTTCTTTCATCGGGCTGACCGCTCACAGGGGACAGCGCTTGACGCCAATACCCTCGAAATGAACACGCACAGTCCGGAAAACTCTTTTCTTATCCGCTCTTTCTGAGAGTGGTTTTCATTGTAGCCCAACCTCTCAGACAGAGCAAAGTGACAAACGGCAATAGGTCAGGACAAGGGAAAACATCCCTGGTCGCCGTGTCTAATCCATGATGCGCGCCCTGCCGCCCAGTCCCTGAAATGCCTTTACAAACGTGGGAAAAGTGATGTTCACCGCTTCGTAACCGTGGATGACGGTGGCGCCGGGCAGCATGGACCCCGCGATGGCGAGCGCCATGACCACCCGGTGGTCGTCGTGGCCGTCCACTTCGCCGGGGCGCAGGGCGCTTTCTTCAATCACCAGGCCATCGGGCAACTCGGCTATCTTCGCGCCGAGTTTTTCCAATTCCATCCGCATGACGGCGATCCGGTCGGTTTCCTTCAGGCGCGCCTGCGGCACATTCACCAGCCGCGTGACGCCGCGCGCGAAACAGCCTGTGACGGCCATCATGGGCAGGGCGTCGGGCGTCGCGTTCAAGTCAATTTCACAACCCGTCAGCGGCGCGGCCTGCACGCGAATACCATCATCGGAAACGGTGATCTTCGCGCCCATGGCGCGCAGGTAGTCGATCACGGCTTTGTCGCCCTGCGTGTCGCTTAAGTCCAGCCCTTTGCAGATCACATCATTGTCGGAGAGGGCGCCTGCGGCAAGGAAGAAGGTCGCGGACGAAAAATCGCCGGGGATGCGCCGCCGCACGGGCGAATATCGCTGGCTGCCGTAAATATGGAATTCGCTGAGGTCGGGCGCGTAATCCACGCGAATCTGCTGGCGCGCGAGCCAGTCCAGCGTCATCTGCACATACGGCTTCTCGTTCAGCGCCGGCACGCACAGATGCGTGTCGCCCTCGGCGAGCGGCGCGTTGATCAGCAATGAGGTCACATACTGGCTGGTGACCGCCTCCATCGTCGTTTCGCCGCCGCGCAGCACGCCTTCCACCACAAATGGCGGCGTTCCGCCGCCGCGCGTTGCGCGCACGCGCGCGCCGAGGTCGTTGAGCGCCTTGGCCAGCGGGCCGCAGGGACGGCGGCGCACCTGATCGTCGCCGGTGAGCACGGTGATGCCTTCGCGCACCAGCGTAGCGCTGCCCAGAGCAATCCGCATGGTCGTGCCTGAATTGGCCACGTCAATGACATTGTCCGGTGCGGCAAGTTGGCCGCCGGTTCCCCTGATGTGCCAGGCCGCGCCCTCGTCCCGGATATCCGCGCCAAAAGCACGGAAGGCCCGGAAGGCGGACCACGCATCCTCTGAGATCAATGGTTGTTCAATAAGACTTTCGCCTGACGCCAGCGCCGCAATCGCCACCGCCCGGATCGTGTGCGATTTCGATCCGGGAATTTCCACCGCGCCCCGCAAGGGCGCGCCTTCCACCACAAGTTTCATGCAAACAAACCTTCTGCAATAACAATCCGTTCGCGGTTGATACGTGTGGGGCGATCATATCACGACAATACGCGGCACAACCATAAGAGCAGTCGCTGCAGAAGATATCGAATGCTCCGTTCGCTTGAAAATCCGGGAATTTGTCCGAAGCCTTGTGGCTTTGTATCATTGAGGCATTTGTGAAATGGACTCTTTGCGCATAAGAACACGAAATATCAGGGATTTCAGATGAAACTGAGAACCGGAACGCCCATTTCGCGAATGCCTCCATCATTGCGTTTCGCTGTGCGGAGAAAGGACACCTGAAGATGTCGGTTGACCCCATACCCAATGTCATTGCGGTGGATTGTCATTATGCCGCGCCGCAGCGCGCGGCGGCCTACCTGCTGCTGGAAGAAGACCGCGCCGCGTTTGTGGACAACAACACGGCGCGCGCCCTGCCGCACCTGCTCGACGCCCTGGCGAAGGCAGGCCGACGCCCGGAAGACGTGGAATACGCCATCATCACCCATGTCCATCTGGACCATGCCGGGGGCACGGCGGCGCTGCTCGAGGCCTGCCCCAACGCAACGGCGCTGGCGCACCCGAAGGCCGCGCGACACCTGATTGACCCCGCGCGACTCGTTGCCGGCGCGACCGCGGTCTATGGCGCGGCGGCCTTCGCCGAATTGTATGGCGAGATAAAACCCGTCCCGGCGGATCGTGTGCGTTCCATCGCCGACAACGAGACCCTGCAATGGGGCTCGCGCGAGTTGCGCTTCATGCACACCCTCGGCCACGCCACCCACCACATGTGCATTCTGGACCCCCGCGAAAAAACGATTTTCACCGGCGACGCGTTCGGTCTGGGATTGAACGAAAGCGTGCGGCCCGGCCCGCCGTTTTATGTGGCCACCAGCGCGCCGCCCGATTTCGACCCGGACGAGGCCCGGAAAACCGTCCACCGTATTCTCGCCACCGGCGCGCAGCACGCCTGCCTGCCGCACTTCGGCATCCACACGAATTTGAAGCAGGCCGGGGAAATGCTGCTGCGTTTCCTGGACCAACTGACCGCCATTCTCCACGACGCCGTGCTTCAGCCCGAGGAAACGCTGGATGCCTTCTGCCGGAACCGCGTTCAGGAAGCGACCGAAGCGCATTTGCGCTGGTGCAATGTATCGGATATTGATTTCGATCTCTCCTGGCTCGGTACAGACATCGAGATCAACGCCATGGGCATCGCCCATGCCGCCCGCCGCCGCCGATAGGAAAACACCGATACCTCAAAGCGAATATGGACAAGTCTGGTTGTCCTTGTTGTCCTCCTCCTTTATTTCTTTGCCGGCGCATCCCCGAGGTCTTATAATCGTTCCGTGTCTCTCAACAGGCGGCACACGCACTTCAACACACAACCCGAACATGGGAGAACGCGGCATGCGTGGAAAAACAGTAACACGGCGGCAATTTCTGAAACGGGCGGGAGGGGCTGCGGCTGTCGCCGCGGCGTTTCCGTACATCATCCCCGGCTCCGCCCTGGGCCTGAACGGCGCGACCGCGCCGAGCAATCGGATCACGATCGGCTGTATCGGCATGGGCGGCATGGGAACGGCGAACATGGAAGGCTTTCTGGGGCGTCATGACGCGCAGGTGGTGGCCGTGTGCGATGTGGACGAAAAGCACCTCAACCGCGCACGCGACAAGGTGAACGACCGCTACGAAAACAAGGACTGCGCAACGTATCGCGATTTTCGCGAGGTGATCGCCCGCGCGGACATTGACGCCGTGTCGCTGGCGCTGCCCGACCACTGGCACGCCATTCCGGCGATCATGGCCGCGCGCGCGGGCAAGGACATCTACGGCGAAAAACCGCTCGCCTACAATATCTCGGAAGGCCGCGCGATTTGCGACGCGGTCGCGAGATATGGCCGCATCTGGCAAACGGGGAGTTGGCAGCGTTCGCAGCAGCATTTCCGTTTCGCCTGCGAACTGGTGCGCAACGGCCGCATCGGCGAGGTGAAACTGGTCAAAGTGGGGCTGCCTTCGGGCAACAGCATCCACGAGGGCGGCACAAAGCCCGAAGCGCCGCCGCCGGATTTCGATTACGACATGTGGCTGGGGCCCGCCCCCTGGAAACCCTACTGCCCGGCGCGGTGCCATTGGAATTTCCGGTGGATTATGGATTATGCGGGCGGCCAACTCACCGACTGGGCCGGCCACCACATTGACATCGCGCACTGGGGAATGAACACCGAGCGCAGCGCGCCGGTGGAAATCGAGGGCAAGGCCGTATGGCCGACGGCGGAAGACGGCATCTTCGACGCGCCGCCGGACTATGAATTCACCTGCAAGTATGCCGAAGGTTTCACGATGCATGTGAGTTCGAAGAATCCAGGGGGCGCGCGCTTCGTGGGTTCGGAAGGCTGGGTCTATGTGACGCGCGGCCGGATTGACGCGCATCCCAAGTCGCTGCTCGACAGCGTCATCGGCCCGAACGAAATCCACCTCTATGAGAGCAGCCACCACATCGGCAATTTCCTGGACTGCGTGCGCACGCGCGCGGAAACGATCACGCCGGCGGAAGTCGCCCACCACTCCGTCATGGTCGGCCATCTCGGCATGATCGCCATGAAACTGGAGCGCAAGGTGCGCTGGGACCCGAAAAAAGAGCGCTTCGTCAATGACCCGGAAGCGGACCGACTGCTTTCCCGCGCCATGCGCAGCCCCTGGCATCTGTGATTGAAGACATCAACCGGCGCACCGCCGATGCATATGAAGGATACGGTTATGAATGCATGGAAAAACCTGATGGCAGCCACTCTGGCGTTGTTGGCCGTCACCACAACAGTAACGGCATCCGCCGATGTGGACGCGCTGCTGCGGGAAATTGCCGCCTATGAGTATGGCGACAGCCTCGAAGCGCAGATGGCGATGGACGCCGTCATTCGCGACGCATTGGGCGCGCGCGCCCCGCTCGGAGACTTGGAGGGGCGGCTCCTTGCGCTGCTGCAATCGGACGCCACCCTGCCCGCGAAACAATACGCCTGCATGAAACTGGGTGAAATCGGCGGTACGGCGTCGCTGCCGGTGCTCGGAAAGATGCTGGTGACGCCGGCCACGTCGGACATGGCGCGCCTGGCCCTGCAGCGCATCCCCGGCGCCGCCGCCACGCAAACCCTGCTCGACGCCCTGCCCGCATTGACGGGGTCGCACCGTATCGGCGTCATCGGCACACTGGGCGAGCGCGGCGACGCGCGCGCCGTCCCCGTTCTGGAAGAACTGGTCGGCGATGCGGCGGACGAAGAATCATTGGCGGCTGTCGCCGCCCTCGGGCGCATCGGTGGCGATGATGCCGCCGCGGCCCTCCGCAGGATTCGCGCACAGGCGCGCGGCGACCTGCGCCTGGCCGCCGCCGATGCCTGTCTCCAATGCGCCGATCATTTCATGGCGCAAAACAAGCGCCGAAAAGCCGCCGCACTTTATGAGCAATTGGACGACCCCGGGGCCCCCCCCGCCATTCGCGCCGCCGCCCTGCGCGGGCGTATCGCATCCGCGCGCGGTGCGCGTGCGGGCGACATCATCACGGACACGCTCCGGAGTGACGACCCGGCCATGCAGGCCGTCGCAGCGGTGGCCGTCAGAAATGTCGCATCGGACAAGGCCGTTGAGAATATCGCCGCGAAACTTGCAAGCCTGGAGACCTCCGTACAGGTCAAACTGATCGCCGCCCTCGCTGACCGTGGTTCCGGCGCGGCGGAACAGCATCTGATCGCAGCGGCGGACAGCGCCGACCCAGCCGTGCGGCTCGCGGCGATCCGCGCCCTCGCAACGGTCGGCGACGCGGACGCCGTGCCGACGCTGGCCAAACGCGCGGCAACCGCAGAAGGCGCAGAAGCGCGCACTGCGCGCGAAAGCCTGGCGCGGCTGCGCGGCAAAAAGGCGGACGCGGCGATTGTGAACGCGATTCCCAGGGCCGACACGCCGGTGAAAAAGGAACTGCTCCGCGCCGCCGGCGCGCGCGGCCATGCCGGGGCCGCAAAGGTCCTGCTGAACTGTGCGCAAGACGATGATGCCGGAGTGCGCGCAGAAGCGCATGACGCGCTGCGCGCTGTCGCAACGCCCGAAATCCTGCCCGGCCTTGTTTCCATACTGATCCGGACAGCGGACTCGGATGCCGTTGAACAAATTCAGGAGAGCATCGCCGTCATCGCGGCGAAAATTCCGGATGAAAGCGCCCGGCCCGCCGCCGTGCTCAAAGCGATACAAGCCGAGAAGGACGCGCCCGTCAAGGCGCGCCTCCTGGTCGCGCTGGGCCGCATAGGCTCCGAGGCAGGGCTGCCCGCGCTGCGCGAAGCGCTCGCAGCGGACGACCCGGCGCTGAATATGGCGGTGATTGAATCGCTGGGCGTCTGGCCGAATGACGCGCCGATGAGCGATCTGGCATACATCGCGGAGAAGCATCGGGACGCGCCGGAAGGCGCGGCCGCGCTTCGCGGCTATATCCGCATGATCGGGCTGAACCCGGAGCGACCCATCGCGGAAACCGTGGCGCATTACCAGCGGGCCCTGACCTTGGCAGGAAACGTCGCGGAAAAGGAAGCCGCACTGGGCGGCTTGGGCGCCACCCGCGCCGATGCCGCGCTGCCCATCCTCTATGCGGCCTTGGAGGACCCGACCGACTCCCTGCGCAATACGGCCCTCCGCGCCTTGTCGGACTGGCCCAATCCGGCGCCGATGGAAACCCTGGGAGATGTGGCGCGCGCCGCCGCCGGCACGTCGCAGGGCGCGCTCGCGCTGGGCGGCTATGTGCGGCTGGTCGGCCTGCCGGGCGCATGCCCCGCCGAAGACGCCGCCCGCCGCTATCAGGAGGCCATGCTACTGGCCGCAAACGCCGACCAGAAAAAAATGGTGCTCGGCGCACTGGCGAACACCGCCAACATCGCCGCGCTGCGCATGGCCGCCGCGCATCTGGAGGACGCCGAACTGAAGGCCGAAGCGGAGGTGGCAGTGGTGAAAATCGCGGCCAATGTCAGCGGCGTTTATCCGCAGGAAACCAAAGCGGCGCTGACGCAAATCATGAACGCGACCGACAGCGATTTTGTGAGAGGAGAGGCGGAGAAAATCCTCGCGCAGATCGCCAGATTCGTTCAATTCATCACCGCATGGATGGCCGCCGGGCCGTATGCCGCCGAAGGCGTGTCGCACACCGACTTGTTCGACATACCGTTTCCGCCGGAGCAGGCCGACGCGCCCGTCTCCTGGCAGGTCATCCCGCCGGGAACCAACGTGGACCGCCCGTTCCTGATAGAACTGGACAAGTTCTACGGCGGCAACGACCGCGCGGCCTATTTGCGCAGTTTCGTGTGGTCGGACACCGCGCGCGACGCCGTGCTGGAACTGGGCAGTGACGACGGCATCAAGGTGTGGCTGAACGGCGAAGTCGTGCACGCGAACAACGTCACGAGGGGCTGCACGCCCAATGAAGACAAGGTTGCGGTGCGCCTGCCCGCCGGATGGAACACCCTGCTGTTGAAAATTACGCAGGGCGCGGGCGAGTGGTCGGCCTGCGCGCGCTTGCGCACGCCCGACGGCGGGCCGCTGGACGGCTGGCGCGCCGCCCTCAGTCCGGAATAATCGCCCGTTGCATCAACCACGGGGCCCGACGAGCCGCCATTTCAAATCGCAGACTATTTTTGGGGCGACTTCAGAAGATGCCGGTATTGCGATGCGCGCAAGTACCCATGACCCGCTGGCGACGCCGATGCAGTCCATATGACCGGGAACTTAAAGCAGCACCATGTTGTCGCGGTGGATGACCTCGTCGAAATCCTTGTGACCGAGGACTGCGGTGATCTCGCTGCTTTTGCGTCCTTGAATCCTGCGGACCTCATCGCTGGAATAGTTGACCAGCCCTCGGGCGATGTCGTTGTTCGCCAGGTCCTTGATTCGGACCGCATCGCCGGCTTTGAAATCGCCTTCGACGGCGACCACGCCCGCCGCCAGCAGGCTTTTGCCCTGATTGACCAGGGCGTTGCGCGCGCCTTCGTCCACCTGCAGCGCGCCGTGGGTTGTGCGGCCGAAGGCAATCCATCGTTTACGGTGCGACATGCCGCCGCGCGACGGCGCGAAGGTGGTGCAGGGCGCGCTGCCGTCCAGCACGCCGTGGATGATCTTCGGGTGGTGGCCGTTGGCGATGACCACGGGCACGCCCGCCATACACGCCATCTTGGCCGCTTCCAGTTTGGTGCGCATGCCCCCCGTGGCCGCGACGCTGCCCGCGTCGCCCGCGCATTGCAGCAGTTCCGGGGTAATCTTTTCGACATGCGGGATGAGGCGGGCGTGTTCGCACTGCGCCGGATTGTGGTCGTAGAGGCCGTCCACGTCGCTGAGAATGATGAGCAGCCCCGCGTTTATTTTTGCGGCGATGCGCGCCGCCAACGTGTCATTGTCGCTGAAACGCAGTTCCTCGACCGCCGTGGAATCATTTTCGTTGAGAATGGGAACCACCTTCTTCAACGCAAAAAGAGCATTAAGTGTATTGCGCACGTTGAGATAGGTGTTGCGCCCGTCCAGGTCCGCCAGCGTCAACAGCACCTGCGCGGTGGTCAATCCCTCCCCATAGGTCTTGAAAAGGGTTTCGTAGTAGTGCATCAGCGTGGCCTGTCCGACGGCCGCGACGGCCTGTTTCATCGGCAGGGCCGCGGGCCGCTTGTCCAACCCCAGCGTTCGCATGCCGCAGCCGACCGCGCCTGAACTCACCACCAACAGATTCAAGTTGTGGTTGCGCTTGAGCGTACAGATTTCCTTTACCATCTCTTCCATGACACGGCCATCAAATGCGCGCGGACCGCTGAGGAGATTGGTGCCGATTTTGATGACCAACGTACCCAATTTGTCCGGATCAAATCGCATGAAATGCCACCACTCTTTCTGGTGATTGGATAATACGCGGAGAGCACTGCTGTTTTTCAACGCATCAAAAAAGCGAAAACGCCCTCTTTCGCGCATGAATCACGGAACCGCCATCAAGATCATAGGCCCCACGGGGCCGATTTTTCCACTCCGCTTCTCAGTCGGGGGTGTATTCGAGTTCGGTGTCGCCGATAAAGATGCTGTCGCCGCGCTGCGCGCCGAGGCGCTTGAGCGCGTTGAAGAGTCCCGTTTTGCGGAAGGTCTGCTGCAGGTGGCGCAGCGCTTCGGGGTTGTCGAGATCGCACATGCGCACGGCGCGCACGACGCGGTCGCCCTCGACGCGGAATCCGCCGGACACGGGCGTTATGCGGAACGGCACATCGTAGGCGTATTCGCGCTCTTCCGTGGTAGCGGCGGGGATGACAATGGCATCGGCTTCGCGTGACTCTGCGACGGATTTCCAGAGCGTTTCGAGCAGCCGCGGGACCCCCTCGCCGGTGGCGGCGGAGATGCCGTACGCGTCGGGAAAGGCCGCGCGCAGCGCGCCCAGACGTTCGCGATTCTCGGTAATATCCATCTTGTTGAATGCAATGACACGGGGGCGGTCGGCGAATACCGGGCTGTATTCCGCCAGTTCCTTTTCGAGCACAGCCAGGGTGGCTTCCGGGTCGGCGTCGCCAAGGTCAATGAGGAACAACAACACGCGGGTGCGTTCGATGTGGCGCAGGAAATCGTGGCCCAGTCCCTTGCCCTGCGCCGCGCCCTCGATGATGCCGGGGATGTCGGCAATGACCAGCGTGCGCTCGGTGTCCAGAAAGGCGACGCCGAGATTCGGGGAGAGGGTGGTGAAGGGATAGTCCGCGATTTTCGGCGTGGCGGCGGTGGCCGCCGCGAGCAGGGTGGATTTCCCGGCGTTGGGCATACCGACAATGCCCACGTCGGCGATGGTCTTGAGTTCGAGCAGGTATTCGCGGTCTTCGCCCGGTTCGCCCTTCTCCGCGAAGCGGGGCACGCGGTTTTCCGCGCTTGCGAATCGCGCATTGCCGCGCCCGCCCCGTCCGCCGCGCGCGGCGAGAAACCGCTGTCCCGGATCCACGAGATCGCAGATCGTTTCGCCGCTTTCCGGGTCTTTGACGACCGTGCCGCAGGGGACTTCGATGATTGTGTCCGCGCCTGTCTTGCCGTGCTGGTCGCTGCCGCGCCCGTGCACGCCGCGCTTGCCCTGCCATCGGAAGTGAAAACGAAGGTCAACGAGGGAATGCACATGCGAAACGGCGACAATATAAATGTCGCCGCCATTGCCGCCGTCGCCCCCGTCGGGTCCGCCCCGGGGGACGTATTTTTCGCGTCGAAAACTGCAACACCCGTTGCCGCCGGCGCCGCCGATCGTCCTTATGCGAACGCGATCAACAAACATGGGCCTGCGCCGCCGCGCATGGGATTATTCCGCCGTCGCGGGGACGACATCCACGCACTGCCGGCCTTTCTTCACATAGCGGAACTGCACCACGCCGTTGACCAGCGCAAAAAGGGTGTGGTCCTTGCCCATGCCCACGTTGCGGCCCGGAAGCAGTTTGGTGCCGCGCTGGCGGACCAGAATGTTGCCCGCCACCACGTCTTCGCCGCCGTACTTCTTCACGCCAAGTCGTTTGGAATGGCTTTCGCGACCATTGCGCGCGCTGCCGCCGCTCTTCTTGTGTGCCATGACTCCATGCTCCTCGATTTCCGTCTGTTTCTGAATCTACAGGCCTTGGCCTGCCGCCCAGTTCTGGAGTACAGGCTTTGGCCTGCCCCATGCGGGCGGGACACGCCCGCGCTCCCAAGCGCCCGCGCTCTTTACGCCTCAATCTCCCGGATGCGAATTTCGGTGTAATCCTGCCGGTGTCCCTGGGTGCGGCGGTAATTCTTGCGCCGCTTGTACTTGAAGACGCGAATCTTCTTGCGGCGGCCGTGGCCCGTGACCTCGGCGGTCACCTTCGCGGCGGAGAGCGCCTCCGGAGCGACTACCACCCCGTCTTCCTTCGCGACCATGTGGACCTGTCCTAAAACCACCGTATCGCCGACGGCCGCATCAATCTTCTCGACCCGCAGGGTGTCGCCCTGGGCCACGCGATATTGTTTTCCGCCGGTGCTCACTATTGCGTACATGACTCTTCTCCGTTCACGCTGTGCGGGCCGCGCGTCATTACGACCCCGTGCGCTGCTTGACCTTCTCTTCACAGTATGTGCAATACGTCAGGAACGCCTGCGCCGCCGCCCGCAACTCAGCGCAGGCCGACAGCGATGCCAGATAACTGGACTTCGGGTTGCGCGGCGACGGCAGGTTGGCCGTCACCGTCTGCATGCGCCCGAACGCGCCTTCCGCATGAATCTCGTGGATATTCTCCGTCGCTTTGGGGTCCGCGATGATGCGCACCCGGGTCTCCTTGGGGCCGATGCCCGCCAGGCTGAGCGCGCCCGCCACATTCACATTGGCCGGAAACGCCCGCGCCGCTTCGAGCGCATTGCCCTCGAAAACGATCATCGGCTCCGTCAGGTTGTCAATCCGAATCTCATGCTCCTGCAAATACGGCGCGCCCATCAGGCCCTTGGGCGGCTTGCGCGTCACCAGCAGCACGCTGTGCAGGCCCGCCTCCATCGCCGCGCGGATGCCGTCCAGTCCGCAGATCGCCCCGGAAGGAATCCGCACCTGGATGTTGCGTTCCTGCGCCGCCTCCAGCAACTCCGGATGCGCCATCAGGCCGCTCACGCTCATGATGAGGCAGTCCCGGCGATGCCGGATCGCCGCCTCAATCACGGGCTTCACCGCCTCCGCCACGGCGCACTCCACCAGAAAATGCGCCTTCTCCGCCGTCTCCTCCAGCGAACACACCGGCGCATCCAGATGGAAACTGCGCTTCAGCAGATTCGCCCGTTCCTCATTGATATCGTGCAATGCCGCGATTTCCGCAGGAACGGACCCCTTCTGCAGAAAAATGCACAAGTCCGCGCCGATATTGCCACACCCGACCAATCCCACTTTCATCTTGGTCATGGTGCTTCTCCCAAAATCGTCACGCGCGCCGACGCGCGCGAAAATAACCCACGCGACACCCGCCCCGCCACGGCTATGCAGAACGCCGCCGCAACGCGCCGGGTGAAACAAACTAAGAAAAAGTGCGGAGGCCCCGCCCTTCGCAGCGCGTCAGAACCGCGCGCCGCCTATGCAATTCCGGGAAAAATACCACACAAACCCCGAACAAGTCAATTTTTCCACGGCCGCGAAGACGGATTCGGGCCAAATGGCGCTGCACCCGAGGCGGCGTCTGTGAACACAGGACCGATCGGACTGATCGGATTGATTGGACGGATTGGACCGATAAGTACCGACTGGACCGATAAGTGCCGACAGGACACCCCGATAGCCCACAAGCACGCTGCTTCCGGAACACGACGAATTTTGAAGGCAATCCCTCCCGCATGGTCCTCATCGCACTGCGTATATCCTAGAGGGGCCTCTTGATGGTTCTGTTGGTCCTTTCCCGCGTGGGCAGGGCGCATGGTGCAATGTTTCCGCAGTATTCCTCAGTCCTTGGCGCTTTTCTCAGGGGCCAATTTCGAGATACAGCGTATCGCCCGGTTGGAGGGCCAACATGCGGGAACCATCTGACACCGTGAGGGTTTTCAGGGCGGGGTTATATTCGGTTGCATGCCAGGGACTGTATATCTCGTCCCCCAGCGACACGCGTTTTTGCGTGACCGTTCCGTTCGGCGCATATACGATCACGGAGAATCGGGGCGTGAAATCGGCAGCGTTGATGAGGCCGCGCAGTTCGACCCTTACGCCCATGGGCGGCGGGGCCAGTATGGCGGGATCCGCGGGCAATTCATCTGCGCCTTGGAACGACTCCACCAGTGGGTCGTGCCGGAGCGACGTTTCTTCCAGACCCGCGGAGTCCGCGGGCAGGGATGCATCCGGAAGCGGCGGCGGAGACAGGGAGAACTCGCGACGCACGCGTTCCTGGTTCCATGGTTCCAATATCAATTGGGCGCGATAGACGCCGGGCTGGAGGCGGTATTGCAGCGTGATTCGGCTGCCTGCACCCAGGGGCAGCAACGGAAACGCCTGCCAGTGACGCACATCCGACCACACGGGCTGCTGATCTCGGCGCATCCGCACCGGCAACCCTGCATCCTCCCACGAATCGCTGCCGATGCGTCGTTCCAACACCAGCAGGGCGGGATAGGGAACCTGATGCCGTCGTCCGCCAAGCCACATGCGGCGCCGGATAACGCCCTGGTTCTCCACGGCAATCGAGACGTCATATTGGGAAGGGTCGCTCTCGGAGATCACAATTTCCGGGACATCCAGCGTGGGGCGCGGCAACAATGCGCCGCTGAAATCGGTGAACACGCCGGCGATGAGAGCAACGATTGCCACTCCTGTTGCGACAGGGAGATAACGCAATCGCGGATAGGGCGCCAGGGCGATGAGTGCGGCAATTCCAATCACCGCAATCCAGGCCAGAAAGAGGATAATACCCGACCCTGAAAACCATGCCGGGTCCGAGCGCATTTCCACGCCGATCGCGCTCATACTGTGCCAGGTGCGCTGGATGTGGTATGCGCCCACCAGGGCGGCGATAAGCCAGTGGCCGGTGACAAGCGCACCGCGCAGGTCACGCCGGGGAACGCACGCGAAAGCGGCCAGAAGCACCGCCATCACGAAAAATCCAATGACCATTCCCTGGGCGACAGCCATGTTGCTGCCGATCTGCGCCCTGGACATGGGCGTAAGCGTGTTCAGGATGATCAACGTGGATGCAAACCAGGCGATCCAGGAGTCTATGCCGATGGCGGTCTTGTCCGCGCGACCGATGCGCCTGAGAAAAGTGCCCGTCGCACGGGGAACGGCGGCGCCGCGGTCAGCGGCCAGGGCGCGGCGCGCCAGGTCCCTCGCTTTGGCATAATCCGCCTGCGCCCGCAGGAGCGTCATCTCTATCTCCTGGAATTTCAAAAGATCAATCTCGCCGGTGTCGAGACGTCCTCGGGCCGCCTCAAGATGCGCGCGCGCCGCTTTGATATCCCCTTCGCAGTCCTGCACCAGTTGCTCCAACCGCGCCCGATAGAATGACACGGCGGCCCATGCGCGTTCCCGCTCGGCGATGGCATCCGCGCGGCAGTCCTCCAGCGCGGTGCCCGAAAGCCCGCCTTCGTGCTCCATGCGTTTGCGTTCGCTCAGTTTTCGTTCCGCATGCTCCCGTGTTTTCAACGCTTCGCGGAGGCGTTCGATGAAGTGGTCCATCAGGGTGCCGGCGGGTTTGGGTTCCAAAGGGAAGGTGACTTCTCCCCCGTCGCTGGAAATCTGTTCCAGTTGCACCTCGATGTAGCCGCCCGCGAGATAGGGATCATTCACCGCCAGCCAGCCGCGCAGATTCACCCGCCGCCGCTCCAGGCGCTCCCGGCGTTCCCGCAGTGCGAGCGCCGTGGACTGGAATGTCGCGAAATCCATCTCCCCGATGCGAAACCCCAACACCGCCCGGGCGATTTGCTCCGACACGCCCGAGAGTTGCTCCACCGTCTCGTGCAGGCGCTGACGCAGTTGCTCATCCAACGCGCTGCGGGCGTTCCGCACCAACGCGCGATAACTCAGGAGCGTCGGCTTGTCGAGCACATCGGTGTGACGGCCCGCCTGACGCAGGGCCTCCAGGCGGCGTTCAATGGCATATTCAAAACTGCACAAAATCCGGAGCGGCTCCAGAACATCCAGCGGGATGTATTCGGTCGCCTCCGACGGGTCGCCCAGCGCCAGGTCTTCCTGTTCCTCTCCGCGCTCTTCTTCCTCTTCTTCTCGGATCGCTCGTTCCACACTTCTGGCCGCTGCGGGCTTGCGAAGAAACTCAGGATGGTCTTTCAGGTAAAATTCATAATATCCTGAACCGTCGCCCGGCAGTTCATCCAACCTGGGAATCCGCATTTTTTGACGACAGGCGACGCACTTGCCCGGGCGACCCAGCATATTGCTGGAAACCCTCATTTTTTGCCCGCAGATGCAGTAGATGCGGAGTTTGGCGGGGGGATTTTCGGGCATGAAAACCTCCTTGTGTCCTCGGATATCACGATAGCGACAGCCGCGTGAAAATGCAAGCCTCCGAAAATCTCGAAATCGGCAACATTTCAGCCGTATGGCGCAAAAGATGGGTCTGATTTTGCAATCTGAGACGCACCAGGTATCCAGATTGCCGCACTGCGCTTCGCTTCGCTCGCAATGACCGGGTAAGAGCAACAATTGCTTCCGTCGGCCAAAATGTTGCCCAAATCGTTGTTTTCTGACCGAAAATACGCGGGATGCGGCGGGCGCTTGGATGCCGCCAAATTGTCCGAGAAATTGGCAAGATGCCGATTTTTCGGCGGCAATCGCCGACCAGAACCCCGCACGGCTTTGTCTATCCCGTTATGTATCAATGCGTTGCTGAATCTGGGGTGTTGGGAACGCATCTTGCTGCTTAATTGGGCAGAGCGTCCTCCGAGGATGCAAAGCGTAAGGCCCTGGCAACGTCCCCGTGCCGACTCCTGCCACGGGGGCGTCTGCTGTTTGGGGGATCACCAGCGGCGCCCTGGCTGTCGCGCGGGCCTCCAGCCGGCAGGCGGGGGACGCCATATAATAAACCACGGATGAGCGAACAACCCCGCCACAAAACCACCGATGTGGGCCCACCATGCGATTCCCCCCGCCTGTCCCGGCTGGAGGAGGGAAAGCGCCCCGCTGAAAAACTGGGACCAGAACCAGAGAAGCAAATAGAAAAATGCGGGCACGCCTATCAGGAGGGGATAGAAGAAGACAGGCACCACGCAGATCACCCGCGCCAGAGGATAGAGTCGGAAATAGGCGCCCAACACGCCCGCAATGGCGCCGGAGGCGCCCACAGCGGGAATCACCGACATCGGATTGGTGAGAAGATGCGCCACGCCCGCCACCATGCCGCAGATCAGATAGAACGTGAGAAAACGGATTGGTCCCATGGCGTCTTCAACGTTGTTTCCAAATATCCAGAGCGTCCACATATTGAGGATCAGATGAAACCACCCGCCATGCAGAAACTGATATGTTAGAAAAGGCAGGAAATCACCCGCGGGAAGCCCTGTAAACAACGCCCACTCCGGATGCACAAATCGCCGGGGCACAATGGCGAAAATCTGAAACAGAATCTCCAGTTGCCGATCTGACAGGGTCAATTGAAAACCGAAAACAATGACGTTGGCCACAATCAGCCCCCACGTCATCCACGGAAATCTGCGGGCGGGGATATCGTCATAAAGAGGAAACATGGCTTTTTCAACAGATTATGGTTGAGTATGGAAAAAGGGCCTGCATAATAAGCGGTATAGTATCCACAAAAACGATGACATGTTTACGCGCCAGCATAAAAACAAGACCACGCAGACGCAATAGAGACCATATTACTGCTTCACTACATGAAATGCAGTCATCTCCGGCAGGAACACTTCAAAATCACCGGCGGTGATGAAACTGCCCTGACACAATGCGGCGTATTCGACGCTTTGATCGGGTCGGCGACGGAGGATGCAGGCATCGGCATCGGTCTGCATCTGTAGATCGGGAATCCAGATATGTTCCCCCGGCGGCAAGACCTCCGGGTCGCGCGCCATGAAGAGGTCCTGCCGACCATCGGCGAGCGTGATACGCAACGCGAGGTGCGCCTCGGAGAGCGTTTCGCCGGCGGCGTTGCGCACCGGCAGCCGCTCCACGGATTGCACGGTCGGCGCGCCGGAATACGCCTCAATCACCCCGGCGAAGGTCGAGAGCAGCGGCGCGCCCGCGTCGCCCTGACGCCGCACCAGCATGCGCGGTATCCAGACCTCCTCCGTGGCGTTGTATAGCCCGGGCGAAATCCAGCCTTCCGCCAGCCCCGCCGCGCAGTCCGGCGTCAGGCCGATGTAGCGCACGCGCAGGTCGCGGGGTTCCGGCAACAGCCCGCGCCGATCCTCGACGCGCCATTCGATATGCCAGCCGGGCGCGGGGGTGGGGTCCATGCGGACGTTGCGCATGATGGTTCCGTGCCCGTAGTCCGGCGCGTCGCGCAGGGTCAGTCCATGCGCCTGCGCCTCGCCGAAGTGACTGTGCATGAACAGGGTATGGTCCGCGCCGCCTTCCACGCGGAAGAGGTCCACGAGATAGAACCGGTCCGGCGACACGTCCACCAGCGCCGCCGTGCGCTCGAAGCGCCGCCCCTGGTTGCATGCCGCCGCTTCGGCGCGGATGACTTTCAGCACATCGCCGACGACCCACAGCGTGGTATTTCCGCCGCCGGACGCGCTGTTCTGCCCGTCCACCACGACGGTGTTGTGCGCGGCGCTCATGAGATACCACCGCGCCCTCGGCGATCCCCAGCCGCCGAATTGCACGGGCGGATAGCCGAACTCCGGCATCAGGTCCACCCCATGCGCGAAGAGGCCGAGGTTGAGCGCGTCCTGGTGGCCGTGGCCGCCGCCGGAGTCATAGTCCAGCCATGCCGCGCGCGCGTTGTCGTCCGCGCCGGATCGCAGGATGGCGATGCGCCATTCCTGTTTGTTGACGCTTTCGAGGCGCAGGTCCGCGCCGTGCGTCTCGATGATTCTTGCGAAGGCCGCGTGCGCGGCGGCCTCATCCTCCGTGTAGAGGTCATGGGGCAGCCCGTCGAGACGCCGGTTGTTGCCGCGCCACGCGATTTGCGCATAAGCCGGGTCGCCGGTCAGTTCCGACATGCGCAGCAGAAAGGTGAAGGGCGACGCGGGGACATGCGTCCAACGCGAGGAAGCGACGCCATGGACGCCCGGCGTCTGCAGGATGACGCCGCAATAGTCGGCGCTGGGAGCCGCGAAGGCGCCGGCGTCGCCGGACTGGGGGTAGTAGCGGTCAATGCACAGCGTGTCAATGTGGAAGCGGTACGTTTCGCGCAGGCGCGGGCAGCGCCGCAGCATTTCCGGGAGAAATTCGCCGTCCATCTTGTCGAATTCGGCGAGAAACATCGCGAGCGCTTGGATGGTGAAGGCGGCATAGCCCGCAAGGCCCTTTTCACCCGTCACGCCGTCCACGGCGGTCGCCTTGGCCAGCATGCCGTTCACCTCGGCGTCGAACGCCTCGCGGTGTTCCGGGCCGCCGAGCACCGCATGGATGATCGCCACGGCGATCTCGGTGCGGGGATAGTTGGAGGTGATCCTGGGACGATTGATGACCGCGTCGCGCAGAATCCGGTCTTCGATGTTGCGCTGGATGTCGGCGAAAGTGGTTTTCGGATTTTCGAGGCCGTGCTGTGCGGCCTTTCGGGACAGATAGGCCGCGAGTTCCGCATCCTCCTTGATGGCGTCGAAAATCATGTCATAGGCCATGACGAGTTCGCGGGTTTCTTCACAGGCATCGTGCCACACGGATACATATCCCCGGCTGATTCGCTGCTCATACACATAGCCTTGCGTTTCGTAATCAAATTCGGGATAGAGGTCCGCCACGCGGTCGAGCAGGATCGCCGCCTTGCGCGCATAGACCGGGTCGCCCGTCAGCAGGTGCGCGGCCGCCAGCACGCGGATTCCCCCGAGCACCGCCTGCTTCCACTGCCCGTAAACGAGATAGGCTCCGATGAAGCGCCAGCGCTTCTCGCCCTCGACATAGCCGTCGCCATCGTCCACGCCGAACAGATGCAGCGGGTCCCCGGCGTCCGGATGCTCCGTGTTAAAGAGCAGCGAACGGTCCGCGTTTTCGGGACGAAAAATGCCCCGCCCGTCCAATCCGGATTGGTAAAACGCGGCGAAATCGTTTTTGGGGAAAATCTCGCTGCAATGCGGACACTGCACCTTCCACGGGCGGTCCATCGCCGTGATCTTCCAGGTGTACATCGGCACATCCCGACCGCACGCCGGACAGTGTCCGTTTGACCACACCATCCAGGAACGCCCGATGGTGGGCGAGAACATGAGCGCCCACAGCGCATCGTCGCTCATCTCGCGCCATGGCCGCGCCGCCGCGACCAGGTCGTCGCGCACCCCTGCCGCCCAGTCGCGCTCCGCCACGTTGGCCCGCAAGCGTTCGCGCACCGCTTCGGGATACAGGGAACTCTGCGTCTTCGTAAACGCCGCCGGCGGCGTCTGCGCCGCCGGCGGCGTCTGCGCCGCCGGGGCGCAGTGCATCCCAACCAGTAGGCAGACAAGCGCAACCTTTTCCCGGCGCATGGCAACCCCTCGCAAACGATTATTCTCCGTGAAGACCATCATAACAGGTTGGTTCCGACAATCACGATCCGGACATTGCAACCGGCGGGGGCGGCTGTGGTAGGCTTATGGGATTCACCCGCATTTTTCCCTTTTCCGCTGGAGGCGGGGCATGTTTGCCGTCAAAGGCGTGAAGCAATATAAGAGGGTTTCCAGATGGCCAGGAAAAGCAAGCCGAAGAATTCACCGGCATCGCGTGCGAAGCAGCCTTTCAACAAAGGTTTTTCCACGATTTCCGTGCATGCGGGGGAGGACCGGCTGCGCTACGCCGATTCGATCACCACGCCGATAGTCCAGACCTCGACCTTTGCCTTCAAGGATTCCAGGGAGATCGAGGCGTACACCAAGCACGGCAAGGAGCGCTTTGAATACGGCCGCTACGGCGGGCCGACGGAGCAGGTGGCGGAACGGCGCCTGGCGGCGCTGGTAAACGCGGAGGATTGCGTCGTTTTCGGATCGGGCATGAGCGCGATCACGACGACGATCCTGGCGTTGGTCAAGAGCCGCGATCACATCGTCATCACCGACGACGCCTACAAGAAGACCCTGGAATTCTGCAGCAGTTACCTGCAGCGCTTCGGCGTGGCGTGCAGCATTGTCCCGTTTGGCGATTACGAGGCAATCGAGAAGGCCATCCGCCCGAACACCCGCTTCATTTTTTCCGAATCCCCCACCAATCCCTACTTGAATATCTTCGATTTGGAACGGTTGCTGGAGATTGCGAAAAAGCACAAGGTGCTGACCATGATTGATGCGACCTTCGGCACGCCGTACAACCAGCGCCCGCTGGAATGGGGGGTGGACCTGGAACTGCACAGTTGCACCAAGTATCTCGGCGGGCACAACGACATCCTCGCCGGAGCGGTGCTGGGCCGCAGCGAACTGGTCCAGGAAATCCGCGCGTTGCACAAGGCCATCGGCGGCGTGATTGATCCGCACTGCTGCTACCTGCTGTTGCGCGGCCTGAAAACCTTCCCCCTGCGCATGAAAGCGCACAATGAAACCGCCATGGCGGTCGCCCGGTATCTGGAAAAGCATCCGCGCATCCGGCGGGTCTATTATCCCGGCCTCGAAAGCCATCCGCACCACGGGATCGCCCAGCGGCAGATGACGGGCTTCGGCGGCGTGGTGACCTTTGATCTGAAGGGCACCCTGAAGACCGCGAAACGTTTCCTGGATTCCCTGAAACTGTGTTATATCGCGCCAAGTCTCGGCGGGGTTGAAACCCTCATCACCCACCCCGCCACCGTCTCCTATTACGATTACACGCGCAAGGAGCGCTACGCCCTGGGCATTACCGACACCTTGATTCGGCTCGCCGTCGGTGTCGAAGACAAGGAAGATATCATCGCGGACCTGGATCAGGCGCTGCGCAAGAGCGCATCCGCCTGAAACCCGTGGCACGGGCGTCCCGCCCGTGAACGTCCATGGCCGGGGCGGCCATGCTACGGCAGGTCTGCGGGCGTGGGCGGTTCCATGGGGGCGAGCAATTCCTCTTGCGGCTGTTCCTGGCCATGCAGCATGTGCTGGGGCGCGACATCTTTCTGGGTGAGCGTGCCGCCCTTCTTGCCGGGTCCCATGCTGGCGTCGCTGATGACGTAGAAGAATTTTGTTCCCGGGCCGTGGTTGAGCGTGAGCACACCATTGACCAGCACCGGCTCCCGGAAAAGATTGGTCGTTTCGCCTTCGGCCATCTGCACCACGACCACATCGCGCATGGGCGGCGCCTGGCAGAAATAGCACTCGATGGGCACCGGCAGCAGGATGAATTCCGTCATGTTACGGAACTGGTTGATCGGCACCATGAAGCCCACGATATCCACGCGGGTTCCGTCCATCGCCACCAGGCGATCATCAAACGTCGGGCCGCGCCGCATATTGCCGGTGGTTTTCCGCAGCAGCGGCCATTGCAGCAGTTCCAGACCCTCTGTCTTGCGGCTCGCTTCGACCTGCCGGCGGTACCGGTCCATGCGGTCGGCGAGACTGCCCCGCTGAAACGCGGAGTTCGCCAGCACAATCACCGCCAACAAGACGGCGATGCCTGCAAATACCGCCAATTCCCGTTTTGTTCGAGTGCGCATTACGCTAAGCACCTTCTTTCGCGGTCCGCCTCACCGGTCGGCGAGGTCCTGCGCCACGTCGCATCGGTACGCCTGCCACGCCGGCAGGACGCCCGCCAGCAGCCCCACCAGCGCCACCACCGCAAAGGCGACCCCTTCTTCCCGGGTGATGTTGAATGCCGTGATGACCAGCCCGAAGCGCCACGCCAGGTATTGTCCCAGCCCGTGAGAAACCACAGAGCCAAGCACCCAGCCGCAGGCGATGCCCAGCACCGTCACCCAGAACGCCTCGATGATCACCGCGCCGAACACCTCGTAGGCCGATGCGCCCAATGCGCGCATGATGGCCAGGTCACGCTTGCGCTGCAGGATGGACAAGTACAGTCCTATCAGTATCGACAATGCAGATATTACCACAACCAGGTACCCCACGGCCAACATGACCAGTTTGGCCGTGCCCAGCAACTGGTCGTAAAGTTTCGCAATCTCGTTTATCGGGACGGCCGCCATCACCGCCGTGGACCCCCGGATTTTCTGCTCGTACTGGAATCGCATGGCGGGACTGTGCAACTGCACCAGCACCGCCGTCACCATGGATGCGGGGTCGCGGCCCCATTCCTCGTATTTCAGGTCCACATCGTCATCCAGCGCGCCCGCCGCCGGGCTTGCGGGCGCATCGTCAGGTTCGCGGTCGTCCTGATAGCAATCCTCATCGTGATCGGGGTCATGTGCATTGCCGCCGTAAGAATGGGCATGGTCGTGGGTATGCACGGCCCACACCGATTCGAGACTGCAGAAAATCGCCCGGTCATATGGCGAATTGGAGGGACGCAAAATGCCCACCACGCGGTAGGGATGATCCTTGTGGTCATGCCCGCCGACGAATTCAGGCAATTCCATCAATCCGTGCGTGCTGATGAATGTGTCGCCTACGCGCAGCCCCGTCTGGCGCGCCGCGAGCGCGCCCAGCACCGCCTCCATCTCCCGCTCGAAAATCCGTCCTGCCTCCAATTGAAACGGGGCGCGTTCCTCGCCGCTCAGTGGGCTGACCCACCTGTGCTCAAACAAGTCTTCCGTCGTGCCCACCAGCCGGAAGCCCCGGTAACTGTCGCCCATGCCGATGGGAAAGGCTGCCCGCACGTATTCCGTATCGTTCCGGATGGCCTCGTATTCCTCGATGGGGATGTTCCCGGTCGGTGTATCCATGAAATAGACGCTGCTCAGGACCAGTTGCAACGGGCTGCCTTTGGCCCCCACCACGATGTCGAACGCCTGCCCCTCCTCCTCGAAACGTTTGCGTGTTTCCTCGCGGAGCGTCAGCACCGACGAAATCAGCCCCACCGCCAGCGCCACAGAAAGGATCGTGAGGCAGGTCGTCAGTTTCCGGTTCCAGAGATAACTCCATGCGATATGCCAGAGACTCATGGCGCATCCTCCTGCACGAGATGGGAGCAGTCGAAACGCGCCGGCAACCGGTCTGCGATCTCACGTGCATGCGTCACCAGCAACATCGTCACCTGTCGCTCCCGGCAGAGTTCCAACAGCAAATCCATCACCCCCGCCGAGGTTTTCGGATCCAGGCTGCCGGTCGGTTCGTCCGCCACGATCAATTTCTGCTTATTGGCCAGCGCCCGGGCAATGGCCACCCGCTGTTGCTCGCCCACGCTCAGCGTGTTCGGCTTGGCATGCAGCCGCCGCCCCAGGCCCACCCGTTCCAGCAGGGCTGTCGCCCGCGATTTCCACTCGGAGGCCGGAATGGTGTCGCTGAAACGCATCCCCAGCATCACGTTCTGCAACGCCGTAAACGGCGCGAGCAGGTTGAACGTCTGGAAAATGAAGCCCAACCGCTCCCCCCGAAAATGGTCCAGTTCCCCTTCTGTGCATTTCTGCAATTCCACTCCGTCCACTATGATTCGCCCGGAATCCGGACGCAGCAACCCGGAAATCAGGTTCAGCAATGTACTCTTGCCGCAGCCGCTCGGCCCCCACAGCGCCATGTGCGTCCCTTCCGGCACATGCAGGTGCTCGCAATAGAACACCACGCCCGGACCCAGTCGCCGCCGGCATGATTCCACCGTTACCATGGGCTTCCCTCTTTCCCTGGCGGCGGGGCGCCGCGCCTGCCCAGACACCCCGCCGGCACAGAAATTGATAATAGATTCTCAAGAAGAATCATACCATATGACACAATTTCATGAAAACTAATTCCCGATTTGCAAAATGGGCCTTCCGGTCCCCAGTTCCATCTGAAATCATGGATATTTCTTGATCTTATGAGCAGAAACAGTTCTTTTCGCATATGCCTCTTCTCATTCAACATATGACCGAACCATGCAGAGGAAACACGGGGCGGCATTTTGCTATACTGCGGCCCATCCATGAAAGACTCTTGAAGGGCATAGCATATCATGAAAGCCATGCTGGCGCTGGAAGACGGAACGGTGTTTGAAGGTCGGGCGGTGGGCGCGGAAGGCGAATCCGCCGGTGAACTGGTCTTCAATACCAGCATGACCGGATACCAGGAAATCCTGACGGACCCCTCGTATGCCGGGCAGATCGTCACGATGACCTATACGCAGATCGGCAATTACGGCTGCAACGATGAGGACGTGGAGTCGCGTCGGCCCTTTGTCAGCGGCTTCGTCATGCGGGAGTGCTGTTTCGAGCCGAGCAACTGGCGCGCCACGATGTCGCTCCCGGAATTTCTGCGCAAGCACGGCGTTGTCGCGATTGACGGGGTGGATACGCGGAAGATCACGCGCATCCTTCGCACCAAGGGCAATCAGAAGGCGATCATCAGCACGACGGATCTGAATCCGGAGTCCCTGGTCGCCAAGGCGCGGGCAGCGCAGGACATGGCGGGCAGCGATTACGTCAAGGATGTCTCGGCAAACGCCCCCTACGAGTGGGAACCGCCGGAAACAGTCAAATACCGCGTGGTGGCGATGGACTATGGGATCAAGTGGAACATCCTGCGGCTGCTGCGCGCGGCGGGCTGCGCAGTGACGGTGCTGCCGGCCACGGCGGGGCCGGAGGAGGTGCTGGCGCACCGACCCGACGGCGTGTTCCTGTCGAACGGTCCGGGCGACCCGGCGGCGCTGCCGTATATCTACCCCGTGGTGCGCGAACTCATCGCGCGCCGCATCCCCATCTTCGGGATATGCCTCGGCCACCAGATTCTGGGGCACGCCCTCGGCGGCACGACCTATAAACTCAAGTTCGGCCACCGCGGCGGCAACCAGCCGGTGCTGCAGAACGCGGCGGGCCGCGTGGAAATCACCGCACAAAACCACGGCTTCGCCGTCGACCCCGACACCTTGGACGCCTCCAAGGTCCGCATCAGCCACATCCATCTCAACGACCGCACCTGTTCGGGCATGGAGCATACCGAACTGCCGATCTTCAGCGTGCAGTACCACCCGGAGGCATCGCCCGGCCCGCATGACAGCCGCTACCTCTTCGAACGTTTCACCCGCATGATGGACGAGGCCAAGGCGGCCAGAGCCGCTGGCAACTCCTGATCGAAAGACGGGGAGCAACCCACGGTTTCCAATAGCACGCCGGCCAAAACAACCGCCTTTCTCCCACATCCCCTTTGGACCGACGGTGTCCACTTCGCAAGTTCCGGGTTTGCGGCGGGCGGTGATATTGGATAGACTTTTTCCCGCGTTATGTTCTGGAGCACAGGCTTCAGCCTGCACGGGTTTTGGGAAAAGTTCAGCATATGCTCCCAAAACAAAAGCCCATTTCGTAGCCTGTCCAAGTCTTGCAAAAGGAATATCGTCATGAGAACCATCACCTGCATTCCCTTGGCTGCGCCGCTGTTGCTTGCCGGATGCGCCACCGCGTTTCACGCCGGCGCGCCGAAGGGGGCCATTGACGTGATTGCGCATCGGGGCGCCAGCGCCTGCGCCCCCGAGAACACGCCGGCCGCCTTTCAGCGCGCCATTGAAATGGGCGCCGACTGGTTTGAACTGGATGGCCGCCTGACCCGCGACGGCCACGTGGTCATCCTGCATGACAACGACCTCAAGCGCACCACGAATGGCGAGGGGAAAGTTGCGGAGAAGACGCTGGCCGAATTGAAGGCCCTGGATGCGGGTTCCTGGTTCTCTGCGGATTTCGCCGGCGAAGCGATTCCCACTCTGGGCGAGGCGCTGGACCTTGCCAAGGACCGCATCGGGGTCTATATCGAAATCAAAAGTTGCGCGGACGACGGCCCGATCGTTCAGCAATTGCTCGAAATCATCGGGGACCGGTCCCGGCTGGACAAGAAGACCCGCGCCGCCATGACGGCGGCCGTGGAGTCGAGCGGCACGCCGAACCTGGAACTCACGCGCAAATCCATCGCCGCCGTGCGCGATCGCCGCATGAAAGATCAGATTGTCATCCAGTCCTTTTCGCCCGTCATCTGTCTGGTGGCCCGCATGGAAGCGCCCGAACTCCGCACGGAATTCCTCGGCAGCGACGACAAGGAAAAGCCGGAACAATGGGACCTGTATCTTCGCTTTGGAAAACTGATTGGCGTCGCCGGATTCAACGTGGACCACAAATCGTTGACCAGGGAGCGCCTCGACGCTTTTCACGACATGGGCAAAAGCGTCGCCGTCTGGACCGTAGACGAAGAGGCCGACATGCGCCGCCTCGCCCGATGGGGCGTTGACGCCATCATCACCAACCGCCCCGACCACTGCCTCGCGCTGCTGCACGCCGAGGGAAAGCGCTGACCCGGAAGAGGGGGCTGTGTGAATGCACTTTGGATACTGCCTTCAAGTGAAACAACTTTCTTCGCAACATTTTGGCCTCATGAAGCGACCTGCAACGTTTCATACCGGTTGTTGCGCAGTTGTCATTTCCTGATTGGAAAAACCCGGGCACCCCGGAGGGGTGCAGGGCATCAGCCGGTGTCCGCCCCATTCATTCCGCTGCTTTGTCCCCTGCGAGGGCGGCGGGGACGGCGTCGGCGTGAACGGATGGAGGCTCTTCGCGGAAGAACAGGGCGAGTGCGATCGCGATGATCAAGGCCAGCGCGGCGGGAATCAGCCAAAAGCGCGTCCAATCCACGAGTCCCGCGCCGCAACTGATCCACTGCGCGGCGAAGCCCGCGCACAATGACCCGACCAGGTAGCCCGGTCCGCTGATCATCACCGTAAGCACCTGCTGCGCGCCGGCGCGCGTATCGCGCGTGCTGTGCTGTTCCACGTAGAGATAGGCCACGGTGAAGAAGAAGGCGTAGCAGATGCCGTGCAGGGCGATGCCGCCCAGGATCATTGCGGACGGCCCCGCCACGGCGAAGACCAGCAGCCGCATTGCCTGCGCCAGCACGCCGATCACCAGCGCGCGCTTCATGCTGATCCGCATCAGGCACCAGCCCAGCAAGCCCAGTACCACCACTTCCGACATCTGCCCGACACTCATGGCGGGCATGATCATCTTGTCGGAGAAGCCCATCTGGTGCAGGTAGGGACTCATTCCATAGTAGTAGAACTGATGGCAGGCGCTGTTCAGCAGCGTCAGCGCGCACAACAGCAGCATCTCAGGCCGCGCGAATACCCGCAGCACCGCGCCGTAGTCCGCGCGCGGCGCATCGGCATCCGTTCTCGACGCCGCCGGGCGGAAACTGAACGCATACGCGCTCAGCACGAGCGAAGTCAGCCCGGACAACAGCAGCGCATGCGGGAGCCGTTCGCCCGGCCCCGCGCCGCCGCCCAGCCAGAAGTAGCCGAAGGTCCACGCCACCACCACCCACGACGCCGTGCCCCACATGCGGATGCCGCCGAAATCGCGCCGCGCATCACGTGCGTGGTGCAGCGCCACCGCGTTGGTCAACCCGAAGGTCGGCGTGAAGCAGACGCCATAGAGGAAATAGACCCACAATACACCGGGAAAGGACTCCAGCCGCCACAACAGCAGCATCAGCGCCCCGCAGCACAGATGACACAACGCCAGCAGTCGCTCCGACGCAATGTAGCGGTCCGCCGCATGCGACGCCGCCAGCGGCGCGACCGTCGCCGCCACCGCCGGCATCGCCAACACCAGCCCCGCCTGATAAGGCTCAAAACCGAGGATCTGCTTCAGATACAGGCTCATGATCGGCAGTGTCGTCCCCGGCACGAAATACTCCAGGAACATCATTACCGACAGGCGTATTTTCATCGAACGCGGCATGCGCCATTCCTTTGTGCACTGGATTTCTCAACGATTGCGCAATCCAGTCCACAAACCCTTGGGAAAAAGTTGCGACAGGGCGACGCCCCCGCCAGGCGGGAATACCAGCCGCGATCATACCACGCCACGACGGCCCGACAAAAGAAGCGCAAAGAAAACGTGGTATCCGGCCATGTCCAGGAATTGCGCGCAAGACATCCGAAAAGGCTGGAGAATGGCGCCTGCGCAAATGCCCGGAAGGGATTGCAGAACAATGCTCATACGCATCCGAAGAACCCAAAACAGGGGAGTCTCGACGATCGTGAAAGAGAAAGCGTAAGCGCGGCTTGCGCACGTTGACCTTTACGGCGTGCGGAAGCCATGCTTCCGCTTTTACTTTCCTGTTCCCATAAGCACCGATATGGGCTGCGCCCACCCCGGAAAAATGTGACGATGCGCGGTGCCGGCGCTGTCAGGAACGCGCTCAGGGAATGTTGAACGTGACAGTTTCCGGGCGTCCGCCCCGAATGATCTGCACGTTCAGGGTCTTGCTGTTCTTGTGACGTTCGATCATGCCCATAATCTGGTTCATATTGGTGAGGGGTTCCCCGTTGACGCCGGCGATGATGTCGCCGTCCTGGAAACCGAGCGCGGAGGCGTAGGGAATCTGGCTGATGTTCGGCACCGCCAGCCCGATCGGGTTGCCGTTGGCGTCGGTGGCCACGGTCGGCATGTGTTTTGACAACAGCGCCAGCCCGTCGGCCTCGGTGAGTTCCTTGTCGAACTTGATGTCGCCGACATTGACAACCCGGCCGCCCGTATACACGGCGTCCCCCTTGGCGCTGATGGATTTCGGCTCTTCCTCCGCCGATTCGGTCTTCTGCGGCGCGGCGGCGACCGCCTCACCAGCCTGCGCGTACACAACGGGTTCAAGCCCCTTGCTGCGGCGGTAATCCGCCGGCGAGAGCGGCGCCGCATCGCTCCACAGGCCCGCCTGCGCGGCAATGGCCTTTGCGTTCAGGCTTTTCAGCGCCGCATCCTTCGGCACATTGTCCTGGTCCCACCACGCCAGCCCCGCCTGCACCAGCGCATGATTGAGATTCACATAGTCCGGCAGAATGATCATGGCGACGGCCCGTCCCTCGTTGTCCGTCGCCCTGACTTCCACCGAAACCTCCCTGTCCAGCGCGCGTTTTTCGGTGAACGCCTTCGCCTCGGCGGCATACGGCTGCCCCGGCTCCGGACACGCCACCCCGTAAAGCCGCAGTTCCCGTTCGTTGTCGCCCTGCTTCACCGTGACCAGGTCGCCCGCCGCCACCCCCGTCACCCGCGCCGTGAACGTCTCCGCCCGCGCCGCCATCCCGCCGACGACCAACGCCGTCAATGCCAGCACTGCCGCCATCTTTCGCATGATCCGTCTCCCTGGATCGACCCCAGCGGGCCGCATCATTTTCGTTCATTCAACACTGTCCCCCTTATCTTATCGCCCCGGACGCACAATACACAAGGGCGATCTCGGTTGGTCGGGCCGGTATGATCCATCCGAATCCGACCGAGTCGGAGCCTTGGTTGCTTGCGTCTTATTCAAATCCGTCACCGGAAAAGGAACCTTGGTAGCACTTTTGCGCAATGGAATGCATCTTCCGGGCGCACGATATGGCCTCTTAGCCCCCCGCGCTTCGCGCCGGGGAATCTACATCATGTGCTTGTTTCCCCAGACATAAAACGGGTTCATGATAGTCGAAACAAACCAAAACACGTTCCAGCATTCGACTGATGCGTCACATTTTTCCCGTCTGATATAATGGCACGGCCGCCGGAAAGTCATCGGGCATTTCGCTGTATATCGATGGACGCCGATTGCGTGCGAGGCATGTTCATACCATCGGAGGATGAAGGAGTGGAAAACGTCGAGTTTGTGTTTTATCTCTGGGGCGGATCGCTGGTTCTGACCCTGGTGCTGACCGTTATGATGCCGATCATCGCCCTTATCTCCTACCTTGTGGGCCGGTGAGACAGCGGGGGCGTTAACAGAAAACGCCGCCCACCGCAACGCATTGCCGATGGGCGGCGCGCACAGAATGCCGTCTCAACAGGTCATCGGTAGATTGTTTTAATCTCGTCCAGGGTCATGGGTTTGTAGTCGCCGGCGTGGCCCGCCTGGCCGAAGGCTTTCATCCGCGCAAGATACACCTGATAGGCAGCCTCGCGCGCAGGCTTGAGGTAGTCGCGGGGATCGAATTTTTCCGGTTGCTCCGCGAAGACTTTGCGAATCGCCCCGGTAATCGCCAGGCGGCTGTCGGTGTCCACGTTGATTTTGCGCACGCCGTGTTTGATGCCGTCTTGAATCTGCTCGATCGGGATGCCGAAAGTGCCGGGCATTTTGCCGCCGTACTTGTTGATGATGTCCACCAGTTCCTGCGGGACCGAACTGGAGCCGTGCATCACCATGTGGCAGTGCGGCATGCGCTTGTGGATTTCGTGGATGCGGTCCATGGCCAGCGTCGGCGGAAGCACTTCGCCGGTTTTCGGGTCTTTCCGGCCCGACTTGTAGGCGCCGTGGCTCGTGCCGATGGCGACCGCCAGCGCGTCCACCCCTGTCTGTTTCACGAAATCTTCCGCCTGCGCCGGGTCGGTAAGGTGGTCTTTCACCGCTTCGTCAGAAAGCCCTGCGCCGTGGCCGTCCTCGATGCCGCCCAGACAGCCCAACTCACCCTCCACCGTCACGCCAAGCGGATGCGCCAGTTCCACCACCGCCCGCGTCACCTCCACGTTTTTCTCGTAACTGTTGGGCGTCTTGCCGTCCTCCGCCAGCGACCCGTCCATCATCACCGACGTGAAACCCAGGTCAATCGCCATCTTGCAGGTTTCCACGCTGTTGCCGTGATCCAGGTGCAACGCCACGGGAATGTGCGGATATTCCTCCACCGCCGCCTCCATCAGTTTCTTGAGGTAGATCATCTTGCTGTATTTCAGCGCGCCGCGACTCGCCTGGATGATCACCGGGCTGTTTGTGTCGTTCGCGGCCTGCATGATCGCCTGAATCTGTTCCATGTTGTTGACGTTGAATGCGCCAACCCCATAGCCGCCCTTCGCGGCCTCATCCAATATCTGACGCATGGGTACAAGTGGCATGGTGCGCTTTCTCCTGTAAATACCGACTGCGGGGGAATATTTCGGGAAAAACGAATGATCCCGAACTGCGACGGTAGTTTATCACGACGCCGCACCCCCATTCCAATAAAACCCGCCGCCCGCGACGGCGCTTGGGCACGCGTGCAGAAAAGTACTTGCCATATAAATCTGATTGTATTAATATATTCATACGTTAATGCGATTGGATGCGCCATGCAGATTCACATCCATCCGGGCGGCCCCAAGCCCATCTGCCTGCAGATCGTCGAGCAGGTGAAGTGCCCGGTCGCCGCGCGGCGGCTTCAGGCGGACGACACATTGCCGCCGGTCCGGGTTATTTTGCGTGTCTGCGTTCCAGGCGATAGCCCCAGGTCTGGAGCAGGACGGAAAGCGCGATGAGCGCGATCACGACGGGAGCATAGCGCGGCCCGGCGCGCAGCAGACTGTTCTTGAAGGTCCACACGCGCAGGCGCAGATAGCCGCCGACGCGGCCCACTTTCCGGCGGATGTGGTAATTGCCGCGCCCCCGCGTGATCTGCCAGCGGATGAAGTCGCGCAGGCGGCTCTTTTCCACATGGCACACGATCTGTTCGGGCAGATAGCGGATGCGGCGGCCCGCTTCGACCATGCGCCGCGCCAGCACAGTATCTTCGCCGCCGGCGACGGGGAAACTCTCATCGAAGCCCCCCATCGCGTCGAAGACGTCGCGTTTGATGGCGAGGTTGCAACTGCTGAAACTGTAGGCGCGGCCGTCGGGGTCCACGCGCCACACGCGGTCAAAGCCGAGGATGCCGCCGCCGGGGAATCCCAGGAGCGCGACGGCGCGCCCGAATCTCGTTTCCACCCGCGTGATCGTGTTGCCCGCGACGGCATCCTCATCGGGGATGACGCGGACGGCATGGGCGAGGGTGTCGGGGTGCAGTTCGCAGTCTGTGTCGGTGAAGAAGAGATACGGACTTTGCGCGGCCGCCGCGCCGGCGTTGCGGCATGCGGCGGGGCCGCGATGCTGCGGTTGGCGCAGGATTCGGAAACGCGGGTCGGCGATGGCGGCATAATCGGCGCGGTCGGACCCGTCATCCACCAGGATCGCCTCAAAATCCGCGAAACGCTGCGCCAGCAGCGACCGGTACAGGCGATCGAGCAGCGCCGCATCGGGATTGTACGAGGGGATGATCACGCTGATCTGCGGGGTCATGGCCGCGCATCCCGTGGCGGGTCCGGCGCTTTGCGCCGGAGCACGGCCAGTTGGTTGCAGCCGCACTGGAACCGCTGGTACCGTTCCAGTTCCAGTCCGAAATCCCGCGCCAGAATCTCGAAGCGTCTGCGGTTGTAAATCACCACGTGGTCGTCCGCCGCGCCGGGCGAGAAGAGACCGAGCCGCGCGCCGATCCAGTGCGCCACGTCATTGCCGAACGGGGTGGGCGTGGTGATGACGATGCGTCCATCGGGCTTAAGCGCGTGCACCACTTCGCGGAACAGATGCTTCTGGTTGTACACATGCTCGATCACGGCGATCAGCAGCGCCACATCGAATTGCGCTTCGAAGCCCAACGGGTCGTCGTCCAGGTCGCGGTGCACAAACACGTGGCCGGGATGGCGTTTGGCGAGTTTGCGGGCGCGCCCCGGCGCCTGCTCGACGCCGGTGTAGGATTCCATGCGGTCGCCGAAAAGTTCCAGCATGGCCGCTTCGCCGCAGCCCAAGTCCAGCACCGCCCCCCGGATATACGGCGCCGCCATCATCATGCGTTGACGTCGGATGCGCCCACTCAGGATTCCCATTTTTTTAACTCTTTAATTGAATGGCGCAGTTTTTCGTCGTTTATTCGGAAAATCATGATGCCGTTCCATGTGTCAGGAAACAGGCACAAGATGCTTGGGAGCGTTTATATATACAACATCCCCCGGCGCTTCGCGCCACCCCCTTCAAAGGGGGATTTAATTGCCATATCCAAAGAGGACCTGTATGCCCATGGAAAAGAGTGCTCTTAAGAGATGCGACGTTGCACAAAGCCGCCCTGAGAGTCCCCCTTGGAAGGCGGTGGCACAAAGATCGTGACAGAACATACATACACCCTGCGTATCTATGAATCCCCCTTTGAAGGGGGTGGCGCGAAGCGCCGGGGGATGTAAAAGGCCATATGGCATGACCCGACAGTTTGGCCCATTGCGCTGAAGTGGTACCCATTCTTGATTTCCAGTCAGGGATATGCCGGGCGGTTTTCGATGGCTTGCCGGTGGAGACGGGGGCGGATGTCCGCAATGACGGAGTCTATGATTTCATCGAGGGAGGTCTTGGGTTCATAGCCGATGGCCGCCTGGATTCTCTTCAGGCACGGTTCGCGGTGGCGCATGTCCTCGTAGCCCTCGCCGTAAACCTCCTCGTAGGGGATGTACTTGATGGTGGAACTGCTGCCGGTGCGTTCGATGATGCGCCGCGCCAGGTCCTCGATGGTGACGCGCATTGTGCTGCCGATATTGTACACATTGCCGTTGACTTCGGAACGGTCCATCAATTGAATGAGCGCGGGCACGACGTCGCCGACGTAGGTGAAGCATCGCGACTGCTTGCCGTCGCCGAAAACGGTCAGCGGCTCATTGCGGAGCGCCTGGGTGACAAAGGTCGGAATGACCATGCCGTATCGGCCGGTCTGGCGCGGGCCGACGGTGTTGAAGAGCCGCGCGATGACGACCGGATGCCGCTTTTCACGCCAGTAGGCAAAGGCGAGAAACTCGTCAATCGCCTTGGAGGCGGCATAGCACCAGCGGTGCCGGTTCGTCGGGCCGATGACCCGGTCGTCGTCTTCCTGAAAGACCTCCCGGGAGCCTTTGCCATAGACCTCGCTGGTCGAGGTGATCAGGAGTTTGCGCCGGTAGCGGCAGGTTTCCTCCAAAACGATTTCAGTGCCCCAGATGTTGTTGACAATGGTGTGGATGGGGTCATTCACCACGAGTTGCACGCCGACCGTCGCGCCCAGATGATAAACGACATCCACGGCGCGCACCATGTCGCGCACGATCTCCTGGTTCATCGTGGAATCAATGACACACTCGATGCCGGGAATATGCTCGATGTTCTCAAAGCGCCCCGTGCTCAGGTCGTCCAGCACAGACACGGTGTCGCCCCGCGCCACCAGCGCCTCGCACAAATGCGACCCGATAAACCCCGCCCCGCCCGTCACCAATGCGCGCATGGTACCTCCATATTTGTAACATTTCAGCCGACTGAACTAACCACTACGCATAACGCCGTCATCGCGGTCGCAGTGAAGCGCAGGGCGGCAATCCGGATACACAGTGCGCCCCACAATGCTTCGCTCAGCGGCGCAGTGCGCCTCACCGCTCGCAATGACGAAAAGAAAATGTCATGAGGCATTTGCAAAACAGGTGTCAGGGACCTGAGTCCCGGCCAAAAACCAGGATATTTCGTGTTCTTATGATCGAAAACAGTCCATTTCGCAAATGTCTCGTTATGTGTGTTGATTCGAAAGGTTACACCAGTCGGCTGAAATGTTACCCATCCTTCTGTTGCGGCTTGATTGACGGCAGTATACGACCCCTTCCAAAGGCTTTCAAGCGGGGCATCGGCACGGAACGTTGGCATCAGCCTCGGCGCCCTGTCCATGTTCGTCCATATCGGTCCGCGTGCCTCCCCAAGTCCGCACGCAAAGAATACGGCAAGATGCCGCATCCACTTTTTCGTCAACGCAGATGCGGCATCTTGCCGGTTCCCCGGCGGTTTGCGCCGCACCCTGGGAATATGGGAACATGAAAGGCGCTTTGTCCGCCTTCGGCGCGACGCGCCAAAGGCAACCTTGCGGACAACCCAGGGATTAAAAGGAAAGCCGCCGCATGGGCGCGGCGGCCACAGGAAAAAGGGATTTCCGGCGGGAGGAGCGGGGCTACGCCGCATCGCCCTCGGATGGATGATGAAAACGCGCATCAGGAAAGGACTACCCATGAAAAGGATGACCACGATTGCCATGATTGCCATGCTTCTTGGGGCGGGGGCGGCCTTTTGCCCGGACGGCCAGGCGGCCGCGCAGGATAAGGTCGCCGAGGGCGCTCCGACCGCCGAGGCCTTGGGTTGGCGTTTGGGCTGCCAGGCCTACACCTTCAACCGCTTCACGTTTTATGAGGCGGTGGAAAAAACCGCTTCGCTCGGCCTGAATTGGATCGAAGCCTATCCCGGCCAGCGGCTCAGCCCCGACATGCCGGAGGACGTGAAATTCGACCACAACATGCCCGCCGAACTGCAGAAGACCGTGCTCGACAAACTCGCCTCGGCCAACGTGAAACTGGTCAACTACGGCGTGGTCGGCCTGCCGAACAACGAGGAGGAGGCGCGCAAGGTTTTTGAGTTCGCCAAGGCGATGGGCATCGAGACGATCTGTTCCGAACCCCCCAAAGCGGCGTTCGATCTGATCGAGAAATTGGCCGACGAGTATGAAATCAACGTAGCCATCCACAACCACCCCAAGCCTTCCGTTTATTGGAATCCCGACCGCGTGCTGGAGGTGGTCGAAGGCCGCAGCAAACGCCTGGGCGCCTGCGCCGATACCGGCCACTGGATGCGTTCCGGCATCGACCCGCTGGAAGCCATCAAGAAACTGGAGGGGCGCATCATTTCCTTCCATTTCAAGGACCTGAACGATATGGACCCGCGCGCCCATGATGTGCCGTGGGGTACGGGCAAGGCCAACGTGAAGGCGCTGCTCGAAGAGATCCACCGCCAGGGCTTCAAGGGCGTCTTTTCCGCCGAGTACGAACACAATTGGGAAAACTCGCTGCCCGACTTGGCGGAATGTGTCACAAATTTTGAAAAGTTCGCCCGGGAAATCGCCGCCGCGGCCCAGCAATAACCCCGATTTTCATTCAGCGCCGGCGCAATCGCCCGCGCAGCGCGGGCGGCACCGCGCCGGCGGGCAGCGGCTTTGACAGCGCCCCGCCCATGTGTTATGGTAATGGACGCTGTCGGGCGGCGCGGAAGGTTGCGCCGCCGATGAGCGGGCGGCGCGACGGGATGGGGCGTGGTCCGCGCAGGACATGATACGCAGCGGAGACAATGGAGAAGGTTCAAGTTCTTATCAGGAACGAGGAGGGACATGCATCATGGCAACAGTAGCGGAGTTTTTTGATCAGGTTGCGGCAAAGGTGGACAAGAGCAAGATCGCCGGAATGAATGCCGTCTATCAATTCAACATCACCGAAGAAGGCGGCGGCGAATGGAACGTGAAGGTCGCGGACGGCGAACTTTCGGTGGCGCAGGGGACGGCGGAGAATCCCAGCATCGTGCTGACGATGAAGGCGGCGGATTTTCTGGACCTGATCGCGGGGAAACTGAACGGCCAGACGGCGTTCTTGACCGGCAAACTGAAGATTCAGGGCGACATGACGCTTGCGATGAAACTGCAGAGCGTCTTTGCGCTCGGCTGATTCGGCTTATCCGGGAGGGGCGCCGCAAGGCTGCCCCTCCTTTCTCTTTCTGGCGGCAATGGCGCATATGCGGCGCAGTGGATGGATAGCATGGGGGTGCCTGCTGGCGTGTTGCGTGTCGGGCTGCGGCGCAGGCGCGCCGACGGGGCGCGCCGCGCGCGAAGACCTTTCCTTTTCAACCAGCGACGGGGTGACCATTCACGCCACCTTGTACCGGCCTGCCGCCGTCAATCCCCCCGCCGTTATCCTGTTGCATCGCGCGGGGGCCGACCGCCATTCCTGGAAGCCCATGGCCGAGCGCCTCTGCGCGGAAGGCTACATGGCAATCGCAATTGACCTGCGCGGCCATGGCCGCAGTCGAAGCGCCGGTGACGCCAGTCTCAGTTTTCGGCATTTCAGCGATCAGGACTGGCAGCGCGCCCTCCTGGACGCCGCAGGGGCCAAGGACGCCTTGACCCGCGCGGGCGCAGACCCGAACAACCTTGCCATTGCCGGCGAAAGCATCGGCGCGAATCTCGCCCTGCGCTATGCCATGCAGGACCCCGCCATGCAGGCCGTCGCCGCCATCTCGCCCGGACTCGACTACCACGGCGTGAAGACCGCAGACGCCATGGTCGCGCTGCAGGAGCGGCCCGTGCTTCTGATGGCGGCGGAAGGCGACGCCTATGCCGCGCAATCGGCCGCGGCATTGAAAGCGGCATCGGAAGGATATTGCGAGTGGCGCAGTTACCCCGGCGCGGCCCACGGCACGGACCTTTTCGCCGTGTCCCTTCAGGCGATGGAACAATTCGTCGAGTGGTTCAGCCCCATCATCGGCCCGCGCCGCGCCGCATCCGATCATGGCGCCCCCGCCCTCACCACCCCATGAACGCCGCCGCCAGCATCGCCAGCCCGCAGCAGAATTTCGCCAGCAGTCCCCCAACCCTTCCCATCGCCGCGCCAAATCCCGCGCGCATCGCCTCGGCGGCGCGGCGTTCGCGTTGCAGGTAGTCGTAGAGCGCCGCGCCGAGGAATGCGCCCGCGCAGGCGCCCGCGAGCGACCCCGCAATGGGAAAGACCGGCGTGCCCAGCACCGCCCCCAGCAGGCATCCTGCGATGGCCGCGCCCATCGTGCCCTTGTCGCCGCCGAAACGCTTCGCCCCGTAGCCGGAAAGCAGGAACTCCAGCGCCTCGCCCAATACGGCGATCCCTGTCATGATCGCCAGCGTCCATGCGCCGAAATACGCGAAGCCGCTCACCGCCCACGCCGCCGCCGTTGCCGCGAGAATGACCCAGTTCCCGAACAGGCCGACAAGGTTCAGGATCAGTCCCGTCAGGATCGCCAGCCCGAACATCGTCCAGCCCAACACCGCAAGCGCAATCGCCATGTCCGCCTCCTGCCCTTTCGATAAGGGGGCACAGTATACCCCAATGCGTCCAATCCGCTGTCAAACGACGCATTCTCCCCGGGTGATGTGTTATGATTCCGCTGTGCTTCGCACAAGCGCCGGGGCCGGTTGCGCCCGGCGCGTCGTTTTTCCATCCGCCATTGACGAAAAGGGATAGTTCCGGTGAAAGCCGTCCTGGATTGCCTGGAATGTATTGTCACGCAGACGCTGCGCGCGGCGCGCCGCGCCACGAACGACCCGGCGGTGCAGCGCCGCATTCTCAACGAGGTCGTGCGGCGCATCCCGGAGATGGACCTTGACCAATCCCCGGCGGTCCTGTCGCTGCCGGCCTATGTTCAGACCGCCGCGATCACCCGCGTGGCCGACCCTTATCACCAGGCGAAACGGGAACAGAACGCGATGGCCCTTGCCATCGAGGACGACTTGCGGCGGATGGTGCGGGAGAGCGCGGACCCGCTGGACGCCGCCCTGCATCTGGCGGCGGCGGGCAACGTGATTGACCTCGGCACCATGCACGCGGCGGAGATTGACATCCACGCCGCTGTGGATCAGGTGATGCACGAGCGCTTCGCGGTGGACCATTCGGAAGCGTTCCGCGCCTCGCTCGCGCGGTGCCGCGATCTGCTCTACCTGCTGGACAACGCCGGGGAAATCGTGTTCGACAAGATACTGATTGAGGAACTGCTGACGCACACTGCCGTGACGGCGGTGGTCAAGGGCGGCCCCATCATCAACGACGCGATCATGGAAGACGCGGAAGAGACGGGGCTTACCAAGGTTTGTCCGGTGATTGACAACGGCGGGGCCTTTGTCGGCAGCCCCCTGGATCTCGTGCCGGCGTGGTTTCTGGAAAGGATGCGCCGGGCGGACGTCATTCTCGGCAAGGGGCAGGGCAATTATGAGACGGTGGACGACTTTCCGGGCGATGTGTACCTGATTCTGCGCGCGAAGTGCGAGGTGGTGGCGCGGCACATGGGCGTGCGCTACGGCCAGGTCGGCATGATCTCCACCCGGCTGCGTAACGGCGCAGGTCAGGCGTAACCCGCCGATTGCAGCCAGGCCCGCAGCACGACGGTGGCCTGACGGACCTCCTCTATCATGGCCTCATTGGAAGCGACCCGGTACTCGAAGTGCATCGAAACCGGCCCGGCGAAATTGCCGTCGCGCATGATGTTCAGCATCTCCACGCCCGGGAGAATGCCTTCGCCCAACTTCACCCAGCGCGGGCGGTTCTTCTCCCACACGAAATCCTTCACGGCCATCATTTTCACATGCGACCGGATCAGGCGCAGGGTGATTTGCCAGTCGCCGAATGCGCCCTCGACCAGCGCGTGGCCGAGATCGAGGTTGGCGCCGAGGTGCGGCGACGCGACCTGCTCAAAGATGCGGTGCGCATCCCATACCGGCGCGCCGATGTTCAGCATGCCGGAGTGGTTGTGATAACCGAGCGAGATGCCGAATTCCGCGGCGAGCGCCGCCAGGCGGCCCAGTTTCTCCGCCGCCGCCGCCAATTGGGGCAGAATCTCGCCGTCTGCATCGTATTTCAGCCCGCCGACGCGGCAATAGCGAATGCCCAGTTTGGACGCCGCTTCGAGAATGGGCCGCGCATCGGCGTCTGCGCCGTCGTTGAGGCTGGTGGTGATCATGGGAACATCCAACCCTTCGGTGCGGACCGCCTCCACGGCGGCGGGCAAATCCCGGTCCACCCGGGCGGGTTCCACATGGCCGCCGCCGCGCACCGTCAGGTCCACGCCGTCCACGCCGATTTCCCGGCAGGTCTTCGCCAGCGCCGGGTAGTCCAGAAACTGCAAGTGCTTTGAAAAGACGCAGACCGGCGGCTTCGCCGCCGTCTCGGCGGCCGCAGTGCGCGAAGCGCCGCCCAGGAACCCCGCGGCCGCCGCCGCACCCAATGCGCTTCCCAGGAATATTCTGCGGTTTACAGGGTTGCTCATGGCCTGTTCCTTTATGACATTAATGACTACGGAGTGGCTTTATCCTTGCCGCCGGGTTTTGCGGCGGCCTTTTTCTTTGGCGGGGCGGCCTGCTTTTTCGCGGCGGATGCGACCGTTTTCTTCGCAGGCGCTTTCTTTGCCGCCGGCTTTTTCACGGCGGCTTTGGGTTTCGCTGCCGTTGCTTTGCGTTTCGGCGCTTTCGCCGGTTTTTCCTTCGGGGTTTCTTCCCGCAGGTGCGCATAGGATGCGCCGGAAAGGATGCCGACGCGTTCATCTTCTTTCAGGGGAGTACGGATGCCGCCCTCTTCTCCTTCAAACAGGGCGACCCGCTCCGTGATGGGATGCGCTTCGAGCCATTGGGCGATGGATTCGAAGACTTCCTTCTCGCCTTCTTTGCTGAACGCGAGATCGCAATGGCCGTAGTCCTCGACCGCGCCGCGTTCTTTCGACAACACCAGCACCGCCTTGTCTTGGTGGGGCAGGCTGTTGATGAATTTCTCGCCCTTCTCCGCCGAGACAAAGGGATCCTGTCCGGCAAAAACGGCCAACAACGGCGTGGTCATGTTTTTTTTCATGCCTTCGATTACGTCAATGCTGTCCTCCCGGATGCGGAAGGTCTTGGTCTTCGTCCAGAAGGCCATTTCCTCCAGCACATGCGGCTGGGGGCTTTCGAGCATGTTGAAGAGATGCTCGACGCGGAGGTCGGGATGCACATTTTTCAGATTGATCGGAAAGATGCCCTGTGCGATGCCGAAAGTGAACCCGATGGGTACGAATCCGCGCTGCAGTGCGCCCGCGAACGCCGGGAAGAGGCGCACCAGGCGGACGACGAAATCCGGGATACGGATATTTGTTCCCTCGAAGCCGATGGGCGCGCCGAGCGTTACCGCGCTCGCGATATGCGCATCACCGTGCGCCTGCACGTAGGCGTAAAGCAGCATGCCGCCCATGCTGTGTCCCACCCAATGCACCCTGGCATAGCCGGTGGTCTTTCTGATGTGCATGATGACGGCGGGCAGGTCCCGATACACGAAGTCGTCGAATACGGGTTCGGTAATGTTGTGCTCGAAAGGCGGGATGGACGACCTTGTACCGCGCAGGTCAACCGCCCAGCAATCATAGCCCTTTTTGGCCAGGTATGCGGCGATGCAGCCGGTCTCGGGTTCGGTGAAGTTGTGATGGTTGGCCATGAACCCGTGGACCAGCAGCACCGGTTCGCCTTCGGTGCGGCCCCTTCGGTATCGGCACACGCGCAGCCGCCACAGGTCGTTGGTGACGACGGCGTAGACTTCGTTGGTGCGCAGCGTTTCGGGATACATCGAAAGGAGCAGCGTCCAATACACCAGCGCGGCGGCCACCACCACGACGGCCACGGCTATCAGCACCCAGAGCACGCCCATAATGTTTCTCCTGCGGTACCCGCTTGTTCTCTGCTATTCCACCCGGCCTGTCGCGCCGAGCCCGTCCAGTACGGCCTCGGCCAATTTCCGGTTGAACCCGGGCAGCGCCGCAATATCCTCGACCGGGGCCGCCTTTATTTTGGCTACGGACCCCAACACATTCAAGAGTGTACGCGCGCGGGCCGGGCCGATGCCCGGAATCGCGGTCAGAACGGTGGCGACCACGGCCTTTTTACGGCGTTGCCCATGATAGCGCACGGCGAACCGGTGCGCCTCGTCCCGGATGCGGCCCAGGAGCAGCAACGCCGGATGCGACGGCGGCGGGATAATCGGATTCGCGCGGTTGGGGGTGAAGATACGGTCCTGCGCGCGCGCCTCGTCTTCGCCGGGCCGCGCCTTGGCGATGGCCGCATGCGGCAGGTCCTCGATGCCGAGATCCTTCAACACCGCGCTTGCCACGCCGAGTTGCCCCTTGCCGCCGTCCACCAGCAGCAGGTCCGGCAGATCGTTTTCCTCGATGGCGCGCGCGAGACGGCGCATGAGCGCTTCGCGCATCGCGGCGAAATCGTCCTGCCCCGCCGCGCCGCGTATGGCGTAGCGCCGGTACCGCGCCTTCTCCGGACGCCCGTCCCCGAAGACCGCCATGGATGCGACGGTCTTGTCGCCCTGGATGGTGGAGATGTCGAAGCATTCGATGCGGCGCGGCAGGCGCGGCAGGCGAAGCATGTGCTGCACCTGCTCCAGCACGTCCAGGCGCGCCTTTTCCGCCATGCGCTTCTCCTCAAACGCGTGGCGCGCGTTGCGCTCTGCAAGCGCCACCAGCGCGCGTTTCTCCCCGCGCTGCGGGCAGAGGACCGCCGCCTTCGCGCCGCGCTGTTCGGTCAGCGCCTCGGCAATCGCGTCCGCATCCTCCAGCGGCAGCGGCGTCAATACTTCCGCCGGAATCGCCGGGGCCTCGGCGTAGTACTGGACAATCAACGAACTCAGCAATTCATCCAGCGGCATTTCGCTGCGTTCAAAGGAAAACGACTTCCCGCCGATCATTTTGCCGCCCCGGTAGAACAGCACTTGAATCTCGGTGAAGCGGCCTTCGTTGTAAAGACCGAAGACGTCGCGGTCCTCCGCGCCGGGCACCGCCACCGCCCGTTGCCGCTCCAGGGTGCGCCGCAGGTCATATAATCTATCCCGCAGCGTGGCGGCCTTCTCGAATTCCAGCGCCGACGCATGCGCGGCGATCTTGTCGAGCAGGAGCCGCTCGAGATCCTCATTGCGCCCCTCCAATGCGAGAATCACCTGCGCGACCGTCTCGTGATATGCCTCGCGATCAATCAGGCCGACACACGGCGCATCGCATTGTTTCATCTGGTGGTAGATGCAGGGCCGGGTCCGGTTCTGAAGCACATGGTCGGAACAGGTCCGCAACGGAAAAATGCGTTGGAGCCACCGAAGAATCTGGCGCACCGTTCCCGCGCTGTCGTAGGGTCCGAAATACCGCGCGCCATCCCTGCGGTAACGCCGCACCACCGTCACCCGCGGGAAATCCTCGCGCGGATCAATCCGCAGGCTGATGTAGGTCTTGTCGTCCCTGAGCCGGACGTTGTATCTGGGGCGATGTTCCTTGATAAGACTGTTTTCCAGGAACAGCGCTTCTTTTTCCGTCTCCGTCACAATGAATTCGATACGGGCCACACGCCGCATGAGAAATTTCACGCTGTACCGCGAATCGCTCTCATTCAGGTAGTTGCGGATGCGCGCGCGCAGGTTCTTCGCCTTGCCGACGTAGATCGGACGGTCCTTTTCATCGCGCATGAGGTAGCAGCCCGGGGCCGACGGCACCTGGGCCGCGTCAAATGAGGCCAGAAACGCGCCCCGCTCCCCCGGGGCGGGGGGCATGTTCTTTGTGTTGTTCATGATGTCATCATAGCACGGGCGAAACTGCGGCATGAACGCGAATGGGGCGGAAAAGGACGGAAAGGACAAAAAGGACGAAAAGAACAGGAGGGACGGTTCCCGTTGTGGCTGGTCTCATGACCGCGCCGCGCAACCGACCGATGGTCTCCATGGCGTCTGGTCTCATGGTGGGTTTCGCCGCGCTGCACCCACCATATTTCACGTATTGTTCCCGCCATCCCTCACGTCCCTCGTCTCCCCGCCGACCGTCCTATCCCTGCCGTCTTTTCTTTCCCGGCTTCTGCTTCGCCGCCGTTTCGCGCAACAGGTCCAGGAATACCCGTTCGGCCCGTGCGAGGTAGGCGCTTTTTTGCCAGACCGCGCCGATGACGATTTCAGGCAGGCCGGACACTACGGCGGCGCGAATGGCGGCATCCTCGTCGTCCAGCACATACTCCGGCAGAAAGGAAATCCCCAATCCCTCGGCGATGTAACGCTTGATGACCTCGAACGAACCGCTGTCCATGATGGTCTGCGGGGCGAATCCCGCGTCACGGAAAGCATCGCGGAGCATCGCGCCGGTGCGGGTATGCGCGTCAATGAGGAGAACGGGTTCGTCACCCAGGTCGGCGAAACGGATATTGCGGCGTCGGGCGAGCCGGTGTCCGGCGGGCATGGCCAGGACCAGCCGTTGCCGGAACAACGGCTCCTCTTCGAGGTCGGGGTGGCGGAGCGGCAGCGTAACGAGACCCAGGTCGAGGTCGCCGCGCAGCACGCCCTCGGCGACAGCGTCGGAATTGCGCGTGACCATCACCAGCCGCGTCTGCGGCAATGCCTCCGCGAAGCGGCGCACGTGGCCGGGCAGGAGGTAAAGCGCGGTGGTGTCGCTGACGCCAAGGCGCAATTCCCGCCCGGGCGTCTCCTCGGCGTCGGCGATTTCCCGCGCCAGCATCGCTGCGGCCTGCAGGATGGCGCGCGCGCGTTCGTACACGACCTGCCCAAGCGCCGTGGGGCGGCACGTCCGCCGGTCAATCAATGGACGACCTGCGGTCCGTTCCAGCGATTTCAACTGCTGGCTGACCGCCGGTTGCGAACGGTGAACGCGTTCCGCCGCCGCGCGGAATCCGCCGGTCTCTACGACGGCGCAGAAACATCTCAGGGCGTCCAGCGTCATGGTGCTGTCCTTGCTCTTTCAGTGCTTATGAACCGAGAATGCGGCGCAAATGAAAATGGCGTCCCCAAGGGGATTTGAACCCCTGTCGCCGCCGTGAAAGGGCGGTGTCCTAGGCCAGGCTAGACGATGGGGACGCAGACACTTGCTGCGGATTTGGGGGTAGTGATTGAATCGTCAGGGCAATCCCGAAAAGACGCGACCGGTCCATTCCGCTGCGAAGTATATTGAATTATACTGAAATCCTTGTATTAATGTCAAAAGGCGCACGCCAGGGGCAATAGCCGGCGTCGCGATACCCGCGCATGGCATCAAAATGAAAATTTCTGCTATTGTGACCGAAGATGGGGAACGCAAGAGGAAGAGTCCTTATGAAGCCGAAAGACCGTGTGCTCGCGGCCATTGCGCATGAAACCCCGGACCGTATTCCGATCCAAACCTATCTCACGCCGGAAATCCAGCAGAAACTGATGGACCATTTCGGTTTCTCGGAACCATTGGAACTGCTGGACCGTTTCGGTGTGGATTTGCGCAGCGTGAATCCGCCGTACGTGAAACCGCTGCCGCCGGCGCCGGAAGGGTCTGACATGGTGGACGAATGGGGCACCGGCTATGTGCTGTTCGACCACGGCCACGGCGGGGCCTATCCGGAGCCGAATTATCTGGCGCTGGCCAAATTGAAAACGCTGGACGACGTGGCGGCATATCCCTGGCCAAGCCCCGACGACTACGACTATTCGGGGATAGAAGCGGCCTGCGACGCCTTCGCGGAATACGCGGTCTGCTGCGGACATGCGGGCATGCCGGACATCCTCAACGGCGTGAGCCGGGGGCGGGGCATGGAACAGGTGATTCTGGATATCGTCACACAGGACCCGGTGGGCGTCGCCATTATTGACAGGCGATGCGATTTGTATTTCGAGGTGGCGCGCCGCACGCTGGAAGCCGCAAAGGGAAAAATTGACATCCTCTGTCTCGGCGAGGACACCGGCAACCAGATGGGCCCGATGTTTCCCATGCAAATCTTCGACGCGTTTTTCCGTCCGCGTCTTCAGCGTTTCATTGACCTTGCGCATGAGTACGGCTGCAAGGTCATGATGCACTCCTGCGGCAACACGCGGAAATTGCAGCCCCGCTTCATCGAAATGGGGCTGGATATACTCGATGCCATGCAGCCGGAACCGGATGGGATGAACCCGGAAGAATTGAAGGCGGCCTTCGGCGACAAATTGACCTTCTGCGGTCTGATCAGCACGCAGCGCACCCTTCCCTTTGGCACCGAAGCGGCGTGCCGCGCCGAGGCGCGCCATCGCCTCGAATTGTTCCGGGAAGGCGGCGGCTACATCTTCTCCCCCGCGCATTGCATCCAGGCGGACAATCCGATCGCGAACGTGCTGGCGATCTACGAGGAAGCCCTGGGACTCGACGCGGGCGCCTTCTCCCGGAGATGACCGCGCCGGAAACCGGCAACAGAGGCGCGCAGGCTAAAGCCTGTACTCCAGAACCACGTCTCCCCGGGTCATGACCCCAATGCGCGGCGGAGCGCGGGTTCGAATCCGGAGAGGCGGTATTGCGCGGCGTAGGTGCGCGCGTCGCGCCAGTCGCCGCCGCCTTCAAGGTGGAAGCGGTGGCGTCGGGCCAGCGTGTCGGCGGCGCCGGCGGCGACCATTTCGGCGGCATAGGCGACATGGTCCGGCCGGTCCCGGGTACAGCGCACGGTAAGCGTGAATTCGATGAGATCGTCGCGGATCAAATCGCCGATGAAGTGAATCTGCGCAATCGCCGACCACGCGGCGCTGAGCGCGGCGTGATCCTCGTCGGCGAGGCCGTAGTTGCCGCCGCGGATCAGCGCGGCGTGGAGCGCGGCGAGCGCGCCGTCGCGGTTGACAGCGGAACACTCGACCAGGTGCTTGCCGGTCCACGGCGGCGGGCGTTGGTCCCATCCGGAAAGCCCCTGCGTCGCGCCGTCGGTCCGGGGCAGGTCTATCCGCCCCGTCGCCGTGTACACGTGTTTTTCCACCAACGCAAGGGATTCCCGGTCCCATTCGATCCGCGCCATGCGCCGGGCCTCGCGGAAGAACGGCGACTGGTTCAATTCCTGCGGGAATCCAGTGTCTTCAGGGACGGTGTTGACGAAGAGCGTGGCGACGACCTCCCCTTGCAGCACCGACGCGAAAAGCAGGGTGAACTCATAGGGAAGGGTGTGAAGCCAGTCCACGCGAAACGCGCGCGCCTGGAGCGAGGTCACCTTGGGCACGGTCGTGAGGAAACGCGTGGCGGTGGGCGCGAGCCGGCTGACATAGCGCTGGGCGCGCGCGGGCTGGAGCGACACCCGCACGAAGACGCCCGGCCCCAGGTAGCGCTCATGGGTCCGGCGCCCGGGCGTGGCCCAGTAGAGATACCAGACCGTGATCAGCAATGCCACAGTGACCGCCAGCGCAACGAGAAAGACTTGCAGCAGGCGCGCGCGCGACGGCAGCGGGAGCGGTTTCTTTTCGTACACCGTGGGCAGTTGCATCAGGGCCATGAGGGGTCCCCTTCCGCCGCAGCGTCGGGCGCTCCGCGCCGGATATAGGTGCTAATCGCGCACAGGGGCCGGAATCCGAGCCGTTCATAGAGGCGCCGGGCGGGATTGTCCAGGGTGACTCCGAGGCCCATGTATTCCAAGCCGTCGGCGCGGAAAACCCGCGCGAGTTCCACAAGCAGGGCCTGTCCGATACCCCGGCCTTGAAAAGCCCGCGCCACCGCCACATGCAGCACGAAACCCAGGCCTGGCGGCGTTTCGCATGCCGCCGCCATGCCCACGCACCGGCCATTCACGCAGGCGGCGCGCAGATACCCCGGATGCGAACGACCGTATTCCCCCGCTTCAACGCGCCGCAGATACGCCTCCGCGCGGACGGCGTCCAGCGCCTCGTTGTGCAGGTCCCGCTCGGGATGGCCCACATAGGCGTCGGCGAGACATGCGGCCATGTCGCCCAGACATTCCGACGCACCGGCGGCCGTGCTCTCGGACGTCCTGCGCAGCGCGGGTGCATCCAGCGGTGCGCGCATCAGCAGCCGCGCGATGCGAGCGAAGCCGATCGGAAGCAGCGCCGCATCCAGTTCCATCCGACATGCCGGCACAAACTCGCAGAGAATGCGCCGCACCCCTGAATCGATCAGCCGGCGCGCGGCTTCGCGAATGAGTGCGCCCTCCAATCCCTGCCCTTCAAAGCGGCGCAACACGTGAATGAATGGAATTTCTCCGTAATCCTCCTGTCGCACCACGAGCGCATAGGCCGCGAGATGCGCCCCGTCCATAATGCCCAGCACTTCCACGTCCGGGTGCGCGAGATTGGCCAGAAATCCCTGTTCCATCACATCGCAGTAATAACAGCCCGCCTCGTCGCCGAAAATATCGCGCATCGCCGCGCTGACCTCGGACACAAAGACGCCGAAATTCACTGGCAGCGATTCGAGGATTCGTACAACGGCTTTCATGATGATGATGTCCACAAATGCGGATGAGAGTATAACGCAGCAATGCATCAATTGACAGATTTCCGAAGCGCGTCTATAATGCAGCGGTGTGTGGACCGCGACGCATCCCTGGGTGCGCCGCGCGGGTTCGTTGCCGCAAGCATCAGCGCGGCTGACTCCCACCCCCACATCTTGCAGTCTATGGTTGTTGATGGCTGGCCAATTAAAGGAAATCCGCGCCAATGCTGCGCATGGAACATCGGCAGGTTCAGACCCAGAAGCAGACGCAGCAGTTGATGCTGACGCAGAAGATGCAGCAGGCCTTGCATATTCTGCAACTTTCCGGTGTGGAACTGGAACAGCATATTCAGCAGGAATTGGAAAACAACCCCTTCCTGGAACTGGTATCCCGCACCGAAGAGCCGCCCGCGACGGCCCCCGAGCAGAAATCAACCGTCCAGGAAGACCCGGAATTCGATGTCTGTTTTGATCTTGACGATTATTGCGACAAGTGGGACATCAAGCACCGGGAAGGCCAGGACCTGAGTTACAACGAGGACTTGCACGCCCGACGGCGCTATTATGAAGACTCCATCACCCAGCATGAATCCCTGCGCGCCCACCTGCTCAGCCAAATGCGCCTCGCCGCGAGAACAGACGCCGAGTACGCCATCGGCGAGCGGATCATCATCGGCGAAATCAACGAAAAGGGCTTTTTCACCGGGGATGTCGCGGAAATCGCGAAGGAATTGGGCGTCTCTGAGGAGGCGGTAAACCAGGTGCTGGATATGATCAAGCGCTTCGAACCCACCGGCGTGGGCGCGCGCGACATGAAGGAATGCCTGCTCCTCCAGATCGAGGCCTTTCATCCTGAAGAGGAGGACCTCAAATGTCTGGTGCGCGACCACCTCGACGCGCTGCTGCGCAACCAGATCCCGCAGATCGCGCGCGAGATGAAGGTCAAGCCGGAGCGTGTGGAGGAACTGAAGGGTATGCTCAAGGCGCTCAATCCCTGGCCGGGCCTTGAGTACGCAGGCAGCGCGACCCAGTACATCACCCCTGACGTCGTGGTGGAAAAGATTGACGACCAATATGTCGTACGACTGGTCAGCGAACGCGTCCCGGAAATCCGCGTCAATGAAAAATATCTCGCCACTGTGCGCAAAGGCAGCATGTCCAAACAGGAAAAGGACTACATTCGCGAGAAGATTGAAGCGGCAAACTGGCTGCGCCGCAATCTCACCCACCGCCAGGAAACCATTCTCAAAGTGGCCCAGGCCATCGTGGATTTTCAGCAGGCCTTCCTGGAAAAGGGCGTGGAACATATCCGCCCGCTCACCCTGCAGAACGTGGCCGATGTGGTCGGCGTGCACGAATCCACCGTCGCCCGGACCACCCGGGGAAAGTACATCCAGACCCCCCAGGGCCTGTTTGAACTGAAGTATTTCTTCTCCCCAGGACTGAGCGCGGACAACGGCGACAACCAATCCTCCAAGAGCATCCAGGCGCTGGTCAAGAAGATCATTGACGAAGAAGACAAGCGCAAGCCGCTCAGCGATCAACGCATCGCCGAGATCATCAAGGAACGCGAAGGCGTCAACATCGCCCGCCGCACCGTCACCAAATACCGCGAGATGATGGGCATCCTTAAGGCGTCCATGCGCAAGGAATATTGACCGCCCGGGTTGTTGTGGCCGGTTTCCTTGTTGTGGCCGGTCTCCTGACCGCGCCACTTATTGTTGTGGCCGGTCTCCTGACCGCGCCACTTATTGTTGTGGCCGGTCTCCTGACCGCGCCACACGACCGACCGAAGGTCTCCGATCCCAGGAAAAGGACAACAAGGACAAAAAGGGGCCCACACGCTCCGCACTGCGTTGCGCCGTGGAAGCGGTGCAAGCGCGTGTTACAGCGGCCGGAAATCACCGGAACTGCAGCGCGAAGAGGTCGGCATCCTTCATGACAAAGCGCAGGCGCACCGGCGTCCCCGCAAGATGCCCCACCACCGACTGCCCGTTCCAGCGCGCCGTCCGGTCCAGCAGATTGCCAATCAGTTCCTCGCTGTCCGCCAGAGCAAATCCCTCCAGGGGCGCGCCGTGCGCGTCCTGAATCTCCACCCGCACACTGCCCGCGGCCGACGTCGCGAAGTTCAGGCTCAGTTCGCTTCCGGAGAAAAGCAGCGGCTTCGTAGTCATTTCGCCGCCCGCATAGGGCGCACGCACAGAGATGAATCCGTCCGGGCGCAGGACATAACGAACCAAATGATGGGTGGGCTGGCCATAATTGTGCTGGACATAGATCGCCATTTCCTTTTCGCCAATCGGCACGATGCCCCATGCGGGGTAATTGGTCCGCGAAGTCCAGTTCTCCAGGCCGATGCCTGGTTTTAAGAAGCCTTCCATAAACGTGCGCGCATACTGCGTGCCGCCCCGCGTGCTCATCAGCACGATGTCGGAACAGTCCGCGTCATAACGCCCTTCAATCCCCAGGCGTTGTGCATCTTCCCTGGACACCACCCGCCGCCCGGGCATGAAACGCGCCGCGGTCGCGATGTACAGATGCGGCGCGCGGTAATAGGGCGCCGTCTGGTTGGTGTAGAGATGCTCCATCGGCGTGCCGCCGAAATCCATGGGAACCGGGTCGGTCCATGTCAGAAAATCCGGCGAGGTGCAGCGGCTGATGGTGCGAAATCCCTCAAACCCGCCTCCGCTCCACGTCCGCAGATAGCACACGTAACAACCTTCGCTTTCCGACCAGAACGCGACGTTCTGCGAGTCCAGCGCTCCCTTGGTAATCACCGGACCGTCCTGCATCTTGCGCCAGCGCAGCCCATCCTCGGAGACAAACCCCGCCAGGCCGCTTTCCTGCGTCCCGCCAAGCGCCTTATAGCGCTCTGCGGCGGGCACGCCGGGCCGCGCATCCAGAAAAGGCGCGAAATTATGGGAATATGGGGCCATGTTCGCGAGCACGACATTGTTGGCGGCGGACCCGTGCACCGTGTGCAAACCCAGTTCCGGTTTGACCCAGTGAATGCCGTCGGCGCTTTCCGCGTAACACGTGGTTTCCGCCGCCGATCCGTCTTTCCCGGCGTCAGGCAGGCCGCGATAGTACATGCGATACCGGTCGCCGTCCTTGAATACGGTCACATATCCGCAGTAGCGCCCTTCCCAAGGCTGGTCAAACTGCAGGGCGGTCCCCGCCGGGCGCGGTTCGTGCAGGTGCAGCGCCGCTCCCTCCAGGCTTTCGACGAGATAATGGTCAACGAACAATTCCCGTCGCCCGCCGATGTCAACAGGTGCTTCCCAAGGCGGGGCAGCCCAGGCGATTCCCCATCCCGTCAGCCCCGTAAGCATTGCGATCCCACATAAAACACGCATCCTTCAACCTTCCTTTTCCTGTTTCCGATATGCGCAGCCGGTTTGTGATCAGGCCGTGCGCCTCCAGCATATACCCGGATGTTCGTCTCAGTCCAAAAAGCATTCTTCACATGGCAGTTGCCGGCTTGGCCATTTGTAACACATTGGCCGAACGAGGCAGGCGTTCACCGACAGTTCCAGCAATTCGTGGCGATTCAGGAAAAAACCTGTTGGCAACATTTGAGCCGACTGCAGAAATAATGTTGCGCCAGGCGGCTAAAATATTATGAATATGTATACATATATTGAGAAAAAGGGGTGCATCTAGCATGGTAACTATGATCCTGTCCGAGGGAGGATTTCAGGATGAACCGGATATGGCGTTGGGGTTACACCAAGAGATAGAAGAAGGACTGGCAATCAGTCCCCTGTTTCTTGGTGCGTCAGATGTCGAGAAAGGAGGGAAAAGGATGCATGCTGGATGGATAGGGGCGATAGTCGGCGTGATCGGTGGCGGGATCGGAGGAATTATTGGGGCTTATTTCAGCATCAAGAACACCAATAGCGCGCGGGAACGCGCCTTCATGGTAAAAGCATGCGCAGTGTGCTGGATTGCAATTATCGTGTTCCTGGGGCTGATGGTTCTCCTGCCCAATCCGTACCGCTTCCTGCTCTGGATTCCCTACGGAATCCTGCTACCCTTGGGAATCATATATGGGAATCGCGCCCAGCAGCGAATCCGCCAAGAAGAGGAAACGCGGGACAAAGACGCCCCCGAGGCGCCGTGACGCCTGCTTACGCCCTTGGGCGCACTGCCTGGATTGCGGGATTGCTGCCCTTGTCTTCCGGTGAAAGGCGCGCCTAATCGCCGAGTTCGCGGACCCAATCCATGAGGCTTGGACACCTGGGGAAGCGGCGGCCGTTCAGCCAATCGCCTGCGATGGCGTATTCCAACGGCGCGCCCCGTTCGATGCGCAGGATGACCTGATGCTCCGCCGGGAGCGCCGCGTAACGAAGGTAGGCGGTGCGGGGGAAAATGACGGCGATGCCGACCAGGCCGATGGCCGGATCCTGCACGCCGCGCGCGGCCATGACGCCGCGCTGGGTTTCCAGGGCGAAGGTCTCATTGGGCAGGCGCACAAGGCCGATGCCGAGTTCGACCACATCATCGGGACGCCCGCCCTCCACCGTGATCTCGATGGGGGAATCCTTGCGTTGCTTGCGGCGCGCGCCGCGCGAAACCTCGCCAATCGCGCCGTCGGGGAACACGAAGGCTTCGGTCCGTTTTTCCACCTCCGCGATGGCGCTGCACACGAAACGCACGGTATAGGGGGCATTTCCGGGGCCGACGTTTTCCGCAAGAAGTTCCACGCGCACCGCCTCCGGTGATTCTGACAATAACCGTTTCGACCAGCGGATCGGCCCTTTGCCGCCGGGACTGTATACGGGGTACGCCGCGCCGTTCACATAGAGCGTTGCGCCGCCCAGCCCGCAGGTCTCGCCGACGTGAAGCGCGTCCATGCCCCAGTCCTGCTCCTTGTGGTAGTCGCCGGCCTGTGCGATTTCCGGCAGGATCAGGCCGGGCCGCGACTTGCCGAAGAAATCGAACTGCCCCCAGTACGCGCGATACGTCGCCATCTCGTTTTCCCAACCGATGTTCGGCGGGACCCAGTCCTGCGCCCAGGCCACGCGCGGACGCGCCAGTTGTTTGAGCAACGCAGATTGGAGGTCACTCAACGAAGCGGCTTCGCGTTCATCAATGGAGAATTGTCCGGTGATATGCCGCCGCATGCGTTCATAGGAACCCGTGGCGCGCAGCGCATCGAATGCGGCCCAGAAATCCACATCGGGATGGGCGCGCTTCAACCGCACGATCAGGCGGTCCTTCAGCACATCGAGGTAATAGAACCATGTCTGGTTGCTGGCAATCAGACGATCGCGCAAATCCGTGTCCAGCAGCGGAGAATCAAAGCCGCTGCGCACAAAACGGCTGATGGGGTCCGGGGCCGTCACGCCGGACTGCGCCAGTGCCTGCTCCAACGTATTTCCAAGCGCGAAGAGGTCCTTCAGGCCGCTGTCCAGCACAGGCGTCACGACGGCGTGCAGGGCGCTCCATGTATAGGGCAGGCCCATGCATGGAGCATCGCCCGCCGTCCAGGCGTCGTCCGCCACGCCGTCGCCGTCCGCGTCGAATTCCCACCGATCCATGTATCCGTCGCCGCTGGTGTCGAAATAGTCGTATCGCGCGTCCGGCGTGTCGTCGTAGTCATAGTCCACGATGAGCCAGGCGCGTTGCGCGCCGTGCAGGTGCACCCGGTTGTCCGTGGGCGAGAAATAGACGCGAACGGTTCCGGTCGTGGTGCGCAGTTCGTACCGTTTGTTGTAGTGGCCGCAGTGCGGCCCGCCGATTTGATGGAAGCCCTCCGTGCCCGGCGGGATGATGCCCTCCCACCGCTCCTGCGTGTCCAGGAACCGGCCGTCCGGCCCCCGCGTCGTGTCAATGTTCAGATCATTTTCGTTCCAGGTCAGCAGCATGTCCGCCCAGGTTTCGCGCAGGGCGAAACCGGGCGCGGCATAATAGTCGAGTATCGGCCCGGTGGGGATACCGCGCAGCGTATAGCAACGCGCGATGGCGGGGTCGAACTGCATGCCGCCGTTGGTGCGCCCCTCCAGGAATCCCGGCGTCATGAGGATGCTTTCCGTCGGCGCGTCCGGCGCATGGGCGGAGATGGACACGTCGAAATTGCGCGGATTCTCCGCCGCATTGTTGTTGTCCACGTCGAAACTGTGGCGGAGGTTGTACACCTCGTAGTTTTCAGCCTCGATGCGGACCACCTCCTCCGCCGCGGTGTCGCCGTCGTGATCGTAGAACGCGAAGGGATTCTCCCATCGCGGGACCCAGAAGGCGTCGTCCGCGCTCAACGTGAACGCGGCGAAGACCTCGTTGCCGCCGAAGTGACTGCGCGTCTGGCATTCCTTTTGTCGGTAGCCGTAGGCCACGTCATACCACAGCAGGTTGTCGTCGCCGACATCCATCCCCCACCACACCATGATCTCCGGCGTGTCCGTGCGCCGATACGACGGCTTGTACATCCCCACCTGGTCCACATCCCCGTCGCCGTCGAAATCCGTGTAATCCAGCACGACATCCACGATGCCGTCCGCCTTCCAGTCGGCGATGTAGAGGTCGCTGTCAAGGTCCGCATCGCCGCCCCATTCCAGATCGCTGTCCTCATCAATCACGCGCACAAGCACCGGGCGCGTGTTTTCGGGATGCCTCGGCGACAGACAGACATACCACACTTCGTTGGGCCGTCCGTCGCCGGTCGTGTCGAAGTAGCGGCGTTCGCCGGGCTTCGCATTGAGGACCTGCTGAACCTTCGCCGGATCGAAGCGCACGGCATCCCCGAAAACCCGCTCGAAAAGCGGCAGATAATCCGCAGGGCCGAACGCCGTGATGAAGATCAATAGCAGTTGCAGGGTAATCATTCCTTTGCTCCCTTCGCGTACTTGATATCGGGGCAAGAATAGGCCGAACGCGGCGCAGGTTCAATATCGCGCGAAGCGCCGGGGACAAGGCACTTCGCCCGACCGAAGGTCTCCATAGTGGGCTGGGGCTGTACGCGGCGCAGGCGCGCCGCGGAGGCGCGGTACACCTCCGCTCCGACCCGAACTGACGCGGCAGGATGCCGCGTCTGCTTTGTTCGCATTACGCGAGCCATTCGTCGCGGTGGGCCGCGACGAATGCGTCGTCGTTCAGGTGGGGGTAGGATTCGAGGACGCGGTCAATTGCGGCCATTTGTCCTGGGCTTAAGCCCTCCCTGGGATCGAGACACCAGACGCCTTCCAAAAATCCCTGGCGGCGCAGCACTTCGTGCAAACCCGCGATGCATCCTGCGAATCCGTTGGCCGCGTCGAAAAAGGCGGCGTTGCAGTCGGTGATTTCGACGGCCTGCCGCAGCAGCGCCGCCGGAACAGCCTCGCCGGAGATGGCGACGCGGCGGCATTCGGCGTGCAATGCCACGGCAGCATGCGTCCACACGGCCCAGTGGCCGAGCAAGCCGCCGACGATGCGCCGCTCGACCGGGCGCCCATTCACAAGGAAGCGGTACGGCGTGATGAGGTCGGCCACGATCGCGTCGTCGTTGCCGGTGTAGAGCGCGATGTCCTCGCGGCCCGACTCGGCGGCGGCGCGCACCACGTCAAGCGTCTGGTAGCGGTTGAAAGGCGCGATCTTGATCGCGACCACGCGATCAATCTCCATGAAGCGCCGCCAGAACCGATACGACAGGATGCGCCCGCCCACCGCCGGCTGGAGATAGAAACCAAAGAGCGGGATGCACTCCGCGACGGCGCGGCAATGGTGGATCAGCGCGTCTTCATCCGCACCCCGCAATGCGGCGAGGCTGATCAGCCCGGCATGGTAACCGAGGTCGGCGAGCAGGCGCGCCTCGGTGACCGCCTGCGGCGTGCGCCCGCAGATGCCGCCGATGCGCAAAACCGGCACGCGCCGCGCAGCGTCGGCCCGGTTCATTTCCTCGGCCGCCAGTTCGATCACGGGTTGAAACAGGCCGACCTTCGGGTCGCGGATGGCAAACTGCGTGGTGTGCACGCCGATGGCGAGGCCGCCCCCGCCCGCCGCGAGGTAGTAGCGGCTGAGCGCGCGCTGGCGGCGCTCATCCATGCGACGACGGGCATTGAGCGCCAGCGGATGCGCCGGAATGACCATGCCGCGCCGCAATGCATCCCAGACGCTTTCCGCCGCATGAGGATTGGCGCATTCAGAATCGGCCATCGCGCACCTCAAAGTGGGTGGGTTTGCCCAAGGTCTCCCCGCCGCGCATCACCCAATCCGCCACCCATCGGACTAATGTGTCGGCGTTCACGCGCGGCGGCCCGAACAATTCATGCGCGCGGCGCGCGTCACTCATCAGCGCATCCGGCGACTCCCCGCCGACAAATCGCACCCGCTTGCCCATGATTGCCGCCAACTTCTCGCAGACCCCGCGCACGCGCAGCAGTTCCGGGCCCGTGACATTAATTACGAACGGCGGCGTGGCGGCGTGCGCCAGCGCCTCCAACGCAGCCGCGTTGGCATCGCCCTGCCAGATCACGTTGAAACAGCCCATCGCCAGCGGGACAGGTTCCTCCCGCCAGATTTTCTGCGCCAAATCCACCAGCACGCCATAGCGCATCTCGCAGGCGTAGTTCAGGCGAATCAGCGCGGTATGAATCCGCCATTCCCGGCTGAAATGCTCGAAGATGCGCTCCCGGCCCAGGCAACTCATCGCGTATTCGCCGTCGGGGCGCAGCGCATCGTCTTCCCGCGACCCGCCCAACGCCACCGGGCACAGCCCATAGACGTTGCCGGTGGAGAACGCGACGATGCGGCTCGCGCGGTACCGCGCGCAGACGATGCCCGGCAGCCAGGCGTTCATCGCCCATGTGCGCGCCGCGTTGTCGGTCGCCCCGAATTTCATCCCCGTCATGAAGATCACATTGGGTGCGTCGGGCAGTCGTTCCACCGCATCGGGGTCCAGAAGGTCGCAGGCAATGGTCTTGATACCATGACCACGAAGACGTGCCTCCAGCCCGACCTCCGAAAAGCGCGACACCGCAATCACGCGCCGGGGCGTCCACCTGGCGTCTGCGCTGTCCGCCGCGCGCCGCGCCATCCGCGCCAGCGACGGCCCCATCTTCCCGCCCGCGCCCAGCAGGATGATGTCGCCACGGATGCGGCCCAGCGCGGCGACCGCGCCGTACGACGGCGCGCTCAGCAAATCCTCCAGGGTTTCGTTGTCCCGGATCGTTTCGGGCAGACACTGCTCCATGTGTGATATCTCCCAAGCGATGGTGACACCATTCCAGCACAAAATCGGAAATTATCCGAATGACATTATATTCCTTTTACATCCCCCGGCGCGCCGCGCCACCCCCTTTGGAGTGCGCAGGCCGCGCATGCGCTTTTCCGCCGGAGAATCACAATCGGCTCCGGCAATGGTCGTGCATTCGGCATGTTGGAATCCCCTGTGGAGGATCGTTTTTCGGCGGCGGCGGGGTACAATGATCGCAAGGAAACGGATCAAGGAGACTGAGCAATGCAGCACATGGACGCCGACTACGTGCGCGAAGTGATCCAGCGCCTGAAACAGATTCCAGAGGATGCGACCCCGCACTGGGGGCGCATGAGCAAGAAGGAAATGATCGAACACCTCATCTGGGCGGTGAAACATTCCATGGGCCGCTCGGCACAGGTCCCCTATTTCGGCAACTGGTTTACGGAGCGGGTGCTCGGGCCGTTGTTCCTGCAGCGATGGTTTCCCATGCCCAAGAATGTCCGTTTTCCGCGATGGCTGACGGCGCAAGGGGTGACTGCGCGGGAGCCGGGGGACGAGGAAACGCTCCACGCGCTCCTGGAGGAATACCTGAACCTGGTGCAGGCGGATGAACTCCACCCCGCGCCGCATGTCGTCTTTGGCAATATCGGCGTGGACGGGTGGGACCGCATGCACATGAAGCACTTCGAGCACCATCTCCGGCAGTTCGGCGTGTGATTCGGCGGGCGTTCCTCAAGCGCCCTGCAGGCGGTCCTGGGCGCGAAGGAGATAGCGGTACGCCTGCACGCCGAGATAGCGCACAGGGTCCGCGCCGAGCCACGCGGGACGCCGCCCGTAGAAGAACGGGTTCTCCGGCTCCGGTTCCTCCGCATCGGTCACGCCCGCCGCGCGCAACATGCGCGGCGCGAGTATCGCGCCCGCATAGTTGCTGAGGGCGACGCCGTGGCCGGAGTAGGCCCCGGCGTGAAAGATGTTGTCCTGTTGGCCGAAGGTGGGAAACATGTCGAGCGAAACGCCCAGCACGCCGCCCCACTCGTGGGTGAAGCGCACGCCGCGCAGCGCGGGGAAATACTCGTGGAAGCGGTCCTTGAGCGCCCGGAACACCTTCTCGTCGCGGTCATAATAGCGGCCGCCGTAGTACATCGTGGCGTCTTCGCCGCCGAAGAGGATGCGGTTGTCGGCGGTAAGCCGGAAATAGTGAATGAAATTCCGCGCGGATTCGAGGCTGGTCCGCCGTTTCCCCCAGCCGACGGCATCCAGTTGTTCCGCGCGCAACGGTTCCGTCAGCACAATGTAGGTGTGCACCGGCAGCACCCGGGACGGCATGAAACCGAGCGCGCCGCCGTAGCCGTTCAACGCGAGCAGCGCCTGGCGCGCGCGGACCTCCCCGGATTCCGTGCGCAGGCACACGGGCTTGCCTCCCTCCAGTTCCAGGAGCGGCGTTCGCTCATAGACGCGCACACCCAGGGATTCGACCAGCGCCTTCATCCCCCGCACCAGTTTCGCGGGATTGACCACGCAGGGATGCGGGTCAAAAACGCCGCTGCGGAAACAGTCGGACCGGATATGTTCTGCCAGCGCCGCCCCCTCCAGCCATTCGTGATCAAAACCAAGTCGGTGCGCCGCTTCCAGTTCGCGCCGCGCGCGGCGCTCCCGCGCCTCGCAGGTGTTGAGCAGGAGATAGCCCGTGGCTTCCAGGTCGCAGTCAATGCCATGGTCCGCCACCACCCGCTTCACATGCGCCACAGCGCGGTACATCAGCCGGTACGCCGCGCCCGCCGCTTCCTCGCCGAGTTTCTGCACGGTGTAGAGCAAATCCCACCCGATGAGCGGCATGACAAAACCGCCGTTGCGTCCGCTGGCGCCGTGGCCGGCCACCCCCGCCTCCAGCACCACGACATCCAGGTCGGGCTTGTACTTTTTCAGGTGATAGGCCGTCGAAAGCCCTGTGAAGCCCGCGCCCACAATGGCCACGTCGCACCGGAGGCGCTCCGCCAATGGCGCGCCCGGCGCGACCGGCACCGTCTCCTGCCAATAGCCCACGGGGCGATGCCGCCCCTCCTCATCCACCGCCGGCGCGGCACTCTGGAACAGCCTGGGATCAAGCGTCAATCGCATGGAACTTCCTCCTGATGTGCGGACAATCCAATCCACTCCGCGGATTCGGCACAAAGTCAGGCGCCATTTTCCCTATCGCAAACATGTTACGACAAATGCGGCGGCTGTTGACAGCAGGCACCCGACCCCTCCGGGGAAACAACAAGGTGCGCGTGCAACGGTCCAGGCATTGAATATGTCCCCCGACGTCGGCAATCATTGTGGCGATCGCAGGGAAAGCCGCAATATGCGAATGCCGGTCTCGGAAGAAAGTACTGAACAAACAGTGCGACGCGCATGCCATCGTGCGCAAAACAGGAACATGCCATGAGTCTCGTCGTTGCCATCGGACCGTCGTCCTTCGCGGAGGAGGACGACACGCCGCGCCGCATGCTGAACGCGGCGGGCATTGCCGTAAAGGAGAACCCGTTTGGCCGTCGCCTGACACAAGCGGAAATTATCGAACACCTGCGCGGGGTGGACGGCCTGATCGCCGGGCTGGAGCCGCTGAACCGCGCGGTGATCGCCTCGGCGACCCCCCGGCTCAAGGCCATTGCGCGGGTCGGCATCGGCGTGGCCAATGTGGATTTCGACGCGGCGGCGGAATACGGCGTCAAGGTTTCCAGCACGCCGGAAGGGCCGATTGACGCGGTGGCGGAAATGACCATCGCCGCGCTGCTGGCCATCGGCCGACGCATCATCCCCGCGAACGCGGCGTTGCATGCGGGCGCGTGGAAAAAGGAAATCGGCTTCGGTCTGCGCGGAACGAAAGTACTGGTCATCGGGTACGGTCGCATCGGGCGGCGGGTCGGCGCGTTATTGCGCGCCTTCGGCGCGGCACTGATCGTGCATGACCCGTTCATCGAGGCGGCGTCGCTGCGCGACGGCGAGCGCATGGTTGGACTGCACGAAGGCCTGGCGGAAGCGGAGGTCATCACGCTACACGCCGCCGGCGAGAACTGTATCCTCGGTTCCGCCGAGTTTGCCCGCATCCGCCCGGGGGCTGTGTTGCTCAATTCCGCGCGGGGTGGGCTGGTGGACGAGTCGGCGCTGGTCGCGGCGCTGGAATCCGGAACGGTCGCAGGGATCTGGTTCGACGCCTTCTGGGAGGAACCCTACGCCGGGCCGCTCACGCGTTTCCCGCAGGCGCTGCTCACGCCGCACATCGCCACGTACACCCGGCAATGCCGCCGCGAGATGGAGTGCGCGGCGGTCCGGAATCTGCTGCGAGACCTGGGCATCGCGACTTAGAGCGGGTGGCGCTCGGACCGGTCAAACGGAGCGGACAGAGGACGGGGCGCAGCATGGGTGCAGCGGAGCGAAATGTACCATGGTTTCCGGTGTTGGTGTGCGCTGGAGGGCACGCTGAAGCCTGAACAACATGCTTTGGAGACCTTCTATCGTTCGCGTGGCGCGGTCTGGAGACCGGCCACAACACCCCCCAGGCCCGGAATTGATCCCGGCCATGCGGTGCGGGCACTATCAAGGCACCGGTGATAAGAACCCATTGGAGGCGTTGACACACCCATGATCATGGATCGCATCGAGAACTGGCGGCATTATTGCGATGACCCCTTGTGGCAGCGGGCCTTTGAATACCTGGCGTTGCTGGACGCGGACAGCCCGGAACATCCGATGACGCCCTTGGAAGGCGATGACTTGATGGTGCGGGTCATGTCGTATGCGACGCGCACGCCGGAGGAAGCGGTGCTGGAAGCGCACGACCGCTACATAGACATCCAGGCGTCCCTCGACAATGCCGAGGGGATTGGCTGGTTCCCGCGCGCGGAACTGGAGATCAAGACGTCCTACGACGCCGAGAACGACGTGGTGTTTTTCAATGCATCCGGACCGCCGCGCGCCTTTGTTGTGAACCGGCCCGGTTGTTTCACGGCGTTGCTGCCGCAGGATGCGCACATGCCGCAATTGCACCCCGGCCCGGAATCGGTGCAGGTGAAGAAAGTCGTATTCAAACTGCGCGCGGATCGATTTCGCGCGTAGCGCCGGGGAAAGGATACGCCTGATGAATATCGCCATGATTCCCGCGCGCATGGGCAGCCAGCGGCTGAAACAGAAAAACCTGCGTGAACTGGGCGGCGTGCCGCTGATCACGCGCGCCATCCGGAAATGCAAGGCGGCGGGCGTTTTCGACGAGATATGGGTCAATTCCGAGCACCCCGCCTTCGGTGACATCGCCGAAACAGAGGGGGTGCGCTTTCACCGCCGCCCGGCGGAACTCGCCAACAACATCGCCACCAGCGAGCAGTTCATCCAGGAATTCCTGATGCGCCATCCCTGTGATCGGGTATTCCAGGTGCATTCCATCGCGCCGCTGCTCACGGCTTCGGATGTGGCCGATTTTGTGCGCGCCATGACAGCGGGCGACTATGACACCTTCCTGAGTTGTACATTGGAGCAGATTGAATGCGCCTTCCGCGATCAGCCCGTCAATTTCACTTTCGCGGAAAAGACCAACTCGCAGGACCTCGATCCCATCCAGCGCATCACGTGGAGCATAACCGGCTGGCGGCGCGACGCCTATCTCGCCGCCTGCGCAGCGGGGAAAACCGCCACCTATGCGGGAAGGATCGGATTTTATCCACTGAACCGCATGGCCGGACACATCATCAAGACAGAGGAAGACCTCCGCATCGCCGAGGCGCTGCTCCCGCTTTGCGAAGGGGCGTGAAGGGCGCTTGTCGGACATGTCGGACCACTCAAACGGGTTATACGGCACGCACAGCGAAACGAAACTTACCACGAGCGATCATCAGACATGCAAATTCGTTTGAAACAGCCCAACACATGGTGGGTTGCGCGGCGCTCCGCATCATTGAACCCACCATACAAAAAGATGCTCCCCTAACAGAAGCCCATTGCGCCTTTGCGTTGAATATTCAGGGCCTGCGGCGGTGCGCTGCGCAGGGTGTCACGGGGCAGACGCCTTGCCGCGCGCGGCGAGGTAGTCGCGGAGGGCTTCGCGCCATGGCGGCATGATGTCCAGGTTCTGTTCCTGGGCGCGGCGGTTTTCAAGAACCGAGTATTCCGGGCGCTTGACAGGCGACTGGAATTCGGCGGCGCACACCGGGTCAAGGCGGATTTGCGTGCCGGTGTCGGCGAAGATGGCCTGGGCGAATTCATACCAGGAACATGCGCCCTGGCATGTGGCGTGGTACAGCCCCGGCGCGCCTTTTTCCGCGAGCAGGCGCATCTGGCGCGCCAGCGCGGCGGTACAGGTGGGCGTGGTGATTTCGTCGGTGACCACCTTGACTACGGGGCGGGTTGCGGCGAGATGGAGCATCATCTCGACGAAATTGCGGCCGCCTTTGGCGCGGCAAGGCGCAGTGCCGTAGAGCGCGGCGGTGCGGATGATGACGTGATCGGGGCATTCCGCGGCGACCAGGTGTTCCCCGGCGAGTTTGCTCGCGGCATAGACGTTCAGCGGGGCGGGCATGTCGGTTTCGAGCAGTGGATGCGTGTGGCCCCGGCCGAAGACGTAGTCGGTGCTGACATGCACCAGCCGCGCCTTCACATGCTTGCAGGCCGCGGCGAGATGGCGCGCGCCGGCGGCGTTGACCGCGAAGGCCAGTCCCGGATCGCGTTCGCAGCGCGGCACGTTATGCGCTGCGGCGCAATTGAAGACGAGTTCGGGCTTGACCGCGCCCACGATTAGGCGGCGCACCTGGGCGAAGTTTCGGATGTCCAATTGGTGATCGCCCCCGTCCAGATCAGCGGTGAACAGTTCCGTGTCGGCGAATTCCCGGCAGAGATCCGTTCCGAGTTGTCCCAAAGCCCCCACAATCAGCACGCGCATCAGAATATGCTTCCCAGCCGCTTCAGGTGCTGCTCGATTTCCACGAGCAATTCCAGCCATTGGATGTTATAGTAGCGCGGATTGTGGAAATCCGCGTGAATGCCCGCCTGGATTTTCCGCGCCATGTGCCTTGCGGATTCCTCCACGGAGACGCGGGGCCGGAATCCAAGGACCCGCTCCAGTTTTTTTGTGCTGACGCGGTAGTCACGGGCTGTGTTGCTGCCGTATTCGACTTCGATTTCCACCGGCACGATGCCATCGAGCGCCTTCTTGACCCAATGCGCCAGTTCAAGGATGCGGAAATTCTTGTAAGCGAGGTTGAAAATCTGGCCGCCGACATCCTTGAGGTCCGCCTGAATGCAGGCGAGATAGCATTTCGCCACGTCGGTCACGTCCACCAGCGGGCGCCACATCTCGCCGCCGCAATGCACCGTGAGCCGCCCCGACTCAAACGCGCACCGCACAAACGTATTCACCACGAGATCGTATCTCATGCGCGGACTCCACCCATAGACCGTTCCCTGCCGGAAAATGGTGGGCTGGAAATCCTTGTCCGTCAGCGCGAGAAGCGCGCGCTCCGCGGCGTGTTTGCTGGTAGCGTAGGCGGCGCGCGGCTCGACCGCGGCGTCCTCGTCCTGAATCACATCCTCCGCCATCATGCCCCGGTCATAGACCGCGCAACTGGAGGAAAAAATGAACCGCTTGATGCCCCTGCGCTTGCATGCCTCCGCGAGGGTGCGTGTTGCGTCGGTGTTCAAGCGGCGATTGGCCTCCGGGTTGAACTCCGCCGTGGGGTCGTTGCTCAACCCCCCGAGATGGATCACCACATCCACGCCGTCGAGCACCGCTTCGTCAAGGCGGCACAGGTCGCCGGAGATGCAGTCAATCCGGGTGCGGACGTCGTCCAATGGCGCATCACCGTAGAGAAACTTGTCCAGCACCCGCACCGCGAAGCCCTTATCCAACAGTTCGCGCACGGTCACCGCGCCGATATATCCCGCGCCGCCCGTCACCAGAATCATGTCTTGCCGCTCCCACGTCGCCGCAGTCCGCCGGGATGTCCCATGGCATCCCCGGTCCGCCGTCGCTTCCTTACCACGGGAGTATGACACAGCGCCGCCAGCGCAGGCAATGGGAACGTGTAGCGGATTCGCTATAATAAAAATAGAGCAGTATTCGAATTCGTGCGGCCGCGGGCGCATCTGACGGAGCAAGCGCGGGGAGAAAGAAAGGAAAAAGGATGAACTTCCACGCTTATGGGGTTACGGGACGCGCTATGATAACTCTATTGATTCTGATGGGGATACAGGCGCCTTGGCGCGGCGCGGCGGAGCAAACTTCGACGACTGCACCGGAAATCGTCTCGTTGGCCAAGATTTGGGACACGGGGCCGCACAACGCCTTCACCGACTTAATCCGCTTCCAGGACTGCTGGTATTGCGTCTTCCGCGAGGCGGAAGACCATGTAGGCGGGGACGGCCAAATCCGCGTGCTCGTTTCCGATGACGGCGATGGGTGGGATTCGGCGGCGCTGATCGCGGAGACCGGCGTTGATCTGCGCGACCCGAAACTGTCCATCACGCCGGACGGCCGCCTGATGATCGTCGCAGGCGGGTCGGTGTACGAGGGGAAAACACTCCTGGGACGACAACCCCGCGTGACGTTTTCTAAAGACGGGCGCGCGTGGACGCCGCCGCAGCGGGTCTTGGGGGAGGGCGAGTGGCTCTGGCGGGTCACCTGGCACAAGGGCCGCGCCTACGGCGTTTCCTACAGCATCCCGGAATCGGAAGACCGCAAGGACTGGCGCATCCGCCTCTTCCAAAGCGAAGACGGCGTCGCCTATGAAGCCGTCGCCACGCTGGACGTTCCGGACCGGCCCAACGAAACCACGCTGCGCTTCCTGGACGACGAGATGATCGCGCTCGTGCGCCGCGAAGGCGGCGATTGCTGCGGCTGGATCGGCGCAAGCCGGCCTCCCTACACGCAATGGACCTGGCATCCGACACAGCACCGGCTGGGCGGGCCCAATTTCATCGTGCTGCCCGACGGCGCGTTCTGGGCGGGCAGTCGCGAGTATCCCGGCGGCGCAAGGACCGTGCTGGCGCGCATGACCCGCACCACTTACGAACCCGTGCTGACCTTGCCCAGCGGCGGCGATTGCAGTTATCCCGGCCTTGTCTGGCACGACGGACTTCTGTGGTTCAGTTATTACTCCTCCCACGAAGGCAAGACCAGCATCTACCTCGCCCGTATCCGCCTGCCCTGACCGGTTGCGATTGGCGCCGGTTTTCGCGTCAGGAGGCCGTGCGCGTTGCCCTTTTGTGCGGGGTTTCGATACCATACGGGCATGACGAGCGGTTTTTGCGGGCATCATTGCAAAATCCTGAACCTGCGATTATGAATGTGGAGAGTAAAGACACGGGTGGCACATGGCCTATCAACTGACGGGGCGGACAGGGGCGTACAAGGGGATTTCCTGGGGGATAAGTGAAACACCGCTGGTGCTGGGGCGCGACATCACGTGCGACATCCCCGTCAGCGATCCGATTGTGTCGCGCCGGCATTGCGAGATTGCGTTGGTCAATGGCGCGCCGCAGGTGACGGACCTCGGCAGCAGCAATGCGACGTTTGTGAATGCGGAGCCGGTGAAGCAGGCGCGACTGAAAACGGGCGATGAGATTGCAGTGGGGGGATTGATCTTTTTTGTGACGGAATTGCGCGAGACGGAGCGGGAGACCGCCGGGGCTGTGGAGAAACAGGAGGCGACGCATTCCCTGCGGATAGGCGAGCCGACGTTTCTTGCGGAGGACGGCGAGAGCCTGTTCGCGCGGGGGCGACCGCGCACGGCGGAAGACCTGGCGGATTTGTTTAACCTGGGCCGCGCGTTGAGCCAGGCGGGAACCACGGGGAAATTGATCGCGATTGTCATGGACCGTATTGAAGCCCGCTTCAACCCGGAACTGCGCTGGATGGTGCTGATGCATGGCGCCGACGAAGGGTTTTCGTTATATCCGCCGGAGGAAGGCCCGGCGTTTTCCGCCAATCGCAGCCTGCAGGAAATCGTGCGCCGCGCGATTCAAGAACCGAAGGGCATCCTCCTGCCGGAGCGGTGGGTGCGCGAAGGCCAGACCGGCATCCGGACGAGCATGGTGGCCCCGATTGCGCTGGGCACAGAGCCGGTCGGCGCCATTGTGCTGCAGGCGGACACGCCCAAACGCATCTACGACGAAAGCGACCTGGAGGCGCTGCTCGCCATCGCCCACACGGCGGCCCCCTACCTGAAAGCGGCGGAACGTCTCGAACAGTTGGAGCGCGAGAACCTGCGCCTGATCGCGGGTGCGCCCAACGCCGGGCCGATCATCGGGACCGGCCGCGCCATCAGCCGGGTGCGTGCGGCGGCCCGGAACTGCGCACGGTCCGACTTGAACGTGCTGATCATGGGTGAAACCGGCACGGGCAAGGAACTGGTTGCGCGGATGATTCACGAACTCTCGGACCGCGCCGACCGATCGCTGACGATCGTGAACTGCGCGGCGATCCCCGACGAGTTGTTCGAGAGCGAACTCTTCGGCCATGAAAAAGGCGCCTACACCGGCGCGCACGCCGACAAGGTGGGGCTCTTCGAGGACAGCGATGGAGGCACGTTGTTCCTGGATGAGGTGGGCGACCTCAGCCTGCACAATCAGGCGCGGCTCCTGCGCGCCATCGAGACGGGCACCTTCCGGCGTCTCGGCGGCCGCACCGACATCCACGTCAACGTGCGGGTGATTTCCGCCACAAACAAGCAACTCGGCTCAGAAGTCGCCGCAGGACGCTTCCGCCGCGACCTGTACCACCGGCTCAACGCCTTTGAAATCCACATCCCGCCCCTGCGCGAGCGCCGCGCCGACATCCCCATGCTTGCGGAACATTTCCTGGGACTGGCGCGGGCGCGTTTCCGCAGCGCCGTCGAGGGCTTCGACCCGGCGGCAATGAAAGTGATCCAGGAACACGCCTGGCCGGGCAACGTGCGGGAACTGCGCAACGTCATCGAGCGCGCCGTCGTCGTGGCGCGCGGGCCGCGCATCCGCCCCGAAGACCTGGTCATCGGCGCGGGGCCGGAAGCGGAACAGGCGCCCCTGCCCAGCATGGAAGAAATGGAAAAGCGGCACATCCTCCAGGCGATCCAGATTTGCGGAGGAAACATGTCCGCCGCGGCGGACCTGCTCAAGATCGGCCGCAGCACGCTCTATCGCAAGGTCGCCGAATACGGTATCAGCGACGAAAAATCCGGATAAGGTCCCCCACCGAGGCATTAGCGAAATGGACTGTTTCCGCGCTTGAGGACATGAAATATCCGGGGTGTTTGATCGAACCGGGGCCCGAAACGCCCATTTCGAAAATGCCTTGTCACCCGGCTTTTTCTTTTGCGGAACATTTCAGCCGACTGAAGCAATCACTCCATATAACCCTGACCAAGGTACAGACTCACGATGAACGCGCTGCTCATGTGCGCTGAATATGATCCCCGCAAAGATCAGCACGGGCATGGAGCGCGCCGTGTGTTCGGCGCTTTGACTGGATGGCGGAGACTGGCTTGAACAACACAGCCAGAGCGCCGGACACACGGTGCACTCCACATGATTGAAGCCCCCGCGCAAAGCCTATGGTGCAACTTCCGCGAAACATGGATGACATGTCAGAAGTCATGCTTGGTGCCCCTCTCAATCACGGTGATGCAAAAAGAGCCGGTCGCGGCGGGCGGGGCCGCCGCGGCCGGTAACTGCGCGAACCGGGGGATCTGTTGACGAGTCGTGAGGGGTCGGCCTGTGTTCCGGATCGCGCCTGTGTACGCTGATTATCGTCCGAGAAGTTGCAACGCGCTTTGCGGGATGACATTGGCCTGCGCCAGCACGGCGGTACCCGCACTCACAAGGATTTGGTTGCGGGTGAAAGCCACGGTTTCGATGGCGATGTCGGCGTCACGGATGGCGCTTTCGGCGGCGGCAGAGTTTTCCTCCTGAATCGCCAGTGTGTTAATGGTGAATTCGAGCCGGTTCTGTACCGCGCCGAGGTTGCTGCGAAGGCTGGCGACGCTCTGAAGCGCCATGTCAATGGTGCTGATGGCCGAGACGGCGAGGGCCATGGTGGAGATGGCAACGGTGTTGATGCCAAGGTCATTGGTTTTAGCGCCCTGAACGGCGATGACGAGGGTCTGGCCGGGGTTCGGTCCGGTTTGCAACGTGACCGTTTGCGCCGAACTGAGCACCCGGATGCCATTGAATTCGGTATCGAGCGCAACCGAATCAATCTGATTGAGCAATTGCGCCACTTCGCCGTTGAGCGCCGCGCGGTTGAGGTCGCTGTTGGTGCCGTTGGCCGCCTGGACGGCCAACTCACGGATGCGCTGGAGGATGTTGGAAGCCTCCATCATTGCGCCTTCCGTGGTCTGCACCAGGCTGATGCCGTCCTGGGCGTTGCGCCGAGACACGACGGCGCCTCGGACCACGGCGCGGAAGCCCTCGGCGATGGCCAGCCCGGCGGCGTCATCGGCGGCCCGGTTGATGCGCAATCCGCTGGAGAGGCGTTCCAGGCTTTTGTTGAGGTCGAGCGTGTTCTTGCGCAGAATGCGGCTGGTGTTGATTGCGGAAACGTTGGTGTTGATCCGAAGACCCATGACTTATTCCTCCGTGAATCGCTGTGCCGTTGCGTCCTTGCATTGGCGGGAATCCGTGGCCTCCGTGCCGTCGAATTCCATCGTCTTCTATCGGCAGCCGGCTCGGATTCTTTAGGCGCAATCGCCGCGAAGGCGCTTGAGGGCGGCGGTCAGGGCATCGGTATGCGGGACATCGGCGGCCCAGGTCTCCAGAAAATTGCAGGCCTCTTCGCGCCGCCCCGTCTGCGTCATGATGTCAACAAAAAACTCCGCAGCGGGTGCGGACAGGGGATTGCAGTGAAGGGCGGCGCGCGCTTCCGCCGCCGCCGCGTCCATCTCCCCGGTGCGCGCCAGGGCCACGGCGTGGTGGCGCCGTATCTCGCTGTCGTGCGGGGCGAGCGCGGCAGCGCGGGCGAAGCAGTCACGGGCCTCAGACCAGGCGTTACGCGCAGCCTGCACAACGCCGAGGTTGCGCCAGCCCCCCGGCGATTCCGGGGCTAATTTCAGGGCGATGCGCAACGCTTGGGCCGCCTCTTCCGATCGGCCTGCCAAGTGCAACGCCCCGCCCAGTTCCCGAAGCCATGCCGGGTTCGGCGCGCCGCCGGATTTTTCAACGGCCGCTGCATCGAGGCGCACCGCGTCGCGATAGGCGGCCGCGGCCGCCGCGTAATCGCCCAGTTCCATGTATTGCGCACCGAGTTCGGCGGCGGCGTGCGGGTCATCGGGACGTTCGCGGCGCTTTTCAATACCCAGGCGCAGGTAATGCTCCCGTTTGCGGCGGACCGTTTCCGCGGGCCGCGCGAGCGGATAGTGATGCACAGGGATGGCGCTGTCCACGACGGCGATGCCCTGAGATTCCAGTGACCGGTTAACCAATTCGTGCACCCTGCCCTCAAAGCGCGCGCCCACATGGTTGGGAAAGAGGCGCACCTTGCCGCTGGGGTGCCATCCGGCGAAGCCGCACGCGAAAGGGTCGCCCGGAGCGCATGGCGTGAAATCGCTGAGGTGCGCCTCGTTTGTGTAATTGCGCGTGATAAAGCGATAGCAACAGCGCGGGCCGGCGTCGGTCAATGCGCGCAGCCGCGGCCGGTCCGCCGCCGCAATGCGCTCATCCGCGTCAATCACGAAAACCCACTCCCCCCGGCAGAGGCGCAGGGACTCGTTGCGCGCGGCGGCGAAATCATCGCGCCAGGGGAAAAAGGCCAGGCGGCAGCCGAAGGCACGCGCAATGTCAACGGTGTTGTCCGCCGACCCTGTGTCCACGACGCAGATTTCATCGGCCAGGCCCGCCAGATCGGCAAGGCATTCGGGGAGATGGGCGGCTTCGTCGCGCACGATCATGGCCGCGGAAATCCTGATGGGCGGGGTTTCGCAGGAAAGCGATTCGCCCACCGGCTACTCCTCCGGCGCGGTCGGGTGCGGCGGCGCTGTTTCGGGAAGGGTGGATTCCGGAGAGACGTCGTCCGCCGCCGCGATGATCGGGGTTTGCCCGGCACTGCTTACGGCCTCTGGAGTCGGCAGCGACGGCACGGCGCCCGCCGCCACCAGGGCCTGATAGGTTTCCAAGTCCACCGTATCCCCGCTGGTCACCACCCGCACATTCCCGCCGACCATCACGGCGAACTGTCGCACCTTGCGACCATGTCGCATCACATCAACGCCCTTCATCATCTGATCATATTCCACAGTATAATAGCGAAGGGCGTTCCCGCCTTCGGCGCGCCGCTCTTGCTGCGGCGGGTTGCCGCTTTTCCGACGCTTGCGAAACAACACGGCTTCGCTCCTTATCTGCCTATGCGCCTTACGGCATTTCCGGAGCGCCCGCAGGCGGGTCCCCGTCGCGCGGCCCCGGCGTATTTCCCTTTTTTTCGGCCCGTGCGCGTGCAACGATGGCCTCGGCCGCGCTGTTCGCCAGAGTGCGCAGATTCGGGTCCGCCGTCTCTGACGCTGCGCATGCGCGCAGCGCCGGCACGGCCGAGAGTGCCCCTGCGCGGCCCAGCACCGACACAGCGCGCTCCAACGAGACCGGTTCCAGATCAGGGTGGGACAATGCCTCGGTGTAGAGGTCCACGAATTGCGCGGCCTCCGCTTCGGGAATCACAAGCAGCAATTGCGTCCGCTCGCGCTCATTCGTTTCCGGATCGCGCCACACGTCGCGCGCCTTCGCGAGGGCCGCCTGGTCTCCCCACATCATACGCACCAGCAGCGCCTCCACGCGCACCCGGCGTTCCGGGTCTTGAGAAAGTTCCCGCAGGCGCGCCTCTACTTCCGGTGTGTTGACAAACCCCAACAGATGTGTGGCGCAGGTGCGGGTCGTGGTCTCGCGGTCCGATTGCGTCAATTCCATCAACCTGGGGCCATGCTCCAACTGGATGAACGGCGTGATGCTCATAACCACCAGCACCTTCGCCACCGGCGGCGTCGTTTCTTCGCCAAGCAAATCCAACAACGCCGCCAGACCGTCCGGTCCCAATGCCACCATGCGCTCCACCAGCATCATCGCGCGCGAGACATCCAACTCCATGAAATCCGCTTTGGCCAGTTCGTTCCAGGCCAGCATCAACTCCTCGAGGGTGGTTTCGCTTTCAGGCGCCGGCAAGGCCGAATCGGGTTGGGGAACCTGCTGGGGGCCGCCACAGCCCCCGAGAAAAGCGGCAAATAACGCGCCGGCGCAGATACAGATAATTGTTCTCAATAACATGGAAACTCTATTTCTCCACATAGGAACCAAGGCATCTTTCCCTGGGATTTCAGCATGTGAGCACCTCAAGGCAAAAACGGACCACGGCGGAAAACGTTTCCGATGTGGAACTTGAGCATAGCACAAGCGCCCCGTGGATTGCATGGAGCGCTTGATGCTGTCCGGCTTTCAGAACGCGGCGTTGGGAGTGCCGGGATGTGCATCGTTCATGCGGTTCAACAGACCCATCGCCTCACGGTGGTAGGTGGCTGCAATTTCCGGGCCGCCGCTGTTCTCTTCACCGTATTGCCTCTTGCCATGTACCCAAGGCGGCTTCGTGTCCCACTGACTCTTGGGAACCATGTAGCCGATTTCGTCATTGCCCAGGCCAACGACAAAGGCCATGCGCGCATGTTTTTCCATCACGCCGCGCAGCGGCGGCACTTCGATCGGCGGAATCTCGAAATCCCGCCCGGGCAGCGCCTCGATGCCGCCCTCCACCACCTCGGGATAGAGTTCGCCGGGCGTGGTGAGAATGATCACGTCGCCGATGCGTATGACATTGACTTCGCTCTTGGCCTTGCCGCCCCGGTAGTAACCTTCATGCAGCAGGCCAAGCCGGATCGCCCACTTGAACATGCCCTCCATCTCACACAGGTATGTCTTCGCGGCAACGGCAATTTTGGGGTTCTCATTTTTCCAGACCAAGTCGCTGCGCAGGGCGTGCGCCGCCACTATCGCGCAATTGTAGCCCAGCGATTCCGCCTTCTCGAAACTGTCTTCTTTGAATTTCTGCACGCCGTCGCGGTGGGGCACCTCGACGCCCAGTTGCGTCATCAGTCCGCCGAGCATACCCTGGAAATAAAGGCACATGCCGCCGAAGCCCTCGACGCCGTTGGGCGGCGGCACCCCCTTTTCCAGCCCCTCGCGCAGCCAGTGCGGAAAATCGGAGGTGAGATAGGAGTTTCGCGAACCGAGCGCCTCCGGGTGGTTGCCCCAATTGACAAGCGTGGCGATGGTTTCGTCCGTCTCGTGTTTCGTGAACCGGAACAGGTACATGTTGTTGTCCATGACGACGGGCTTGCGGCTGTCACGCACAAATCCTTCCGGTTCTATGTACACTTGCGCGCAGTACATGTCCGCCGGCTCCAGACGCGCCACGGCTTCCTCAATCGCCTCCCGGGCCATATCCTGGATGAATTCCATGTAGCGGGGATCATAGCCGAAGTAGGGGATATCCAGGCCGAAGAGCCGGAAGCCGTAACTCCATATCTTCATCGTGTCCGGCACCTGGTGCGAGTGCGTGGCGGAAAACATGATGTGGTCAATGCCCAGATTGGGATTGACCATCTTGCGGATGCGGATGTATTCGTTGTGATAGATGCCGATACTGTCAATCGTCACCATCACCACAGTTACGCCGTTGTTCCTCAGCGCGATCGCCCGCACCCACATGGGATCATTAACGCCCTTCGCCGGACGGTTCGTGCCGAAGCCCGCCATCCAGATGCCATCGAAGCGCCCGTTGCCGTTCCGGTCCACGTACGTGTCAATGCCTTCGTCGTATTTGCCGTTGTTGTTCACATCCGTCCAGGAATCGTAGAGGTCGAAGTTCGGGGTGATATCCCGTCTGGACACCCCCACCTGCAACACGCCCGCGGGCGTCGTGTCGCCCGCGGCGGGGATCAGAAAGTCCAGTTCGTAGTCGTGATACGGCCCGCGCGCCCGCGATTGCAGCCAAATCATCGGAACGACGATCAAGACCAGCACAATGACGCCCAGCGTGGTCAGAATTTTATGACGCCGGAAAAAAGATTCTTTGTTTGACACGGTGTTTCACTCCTGCCTGGAAAGGCGTTTTGCCTCCCGGAATGGGAAATAGCGCCACCGGGAATCCGGTTCGTATCCGCTTGGCGGATGTTTGGAAAAGGATCATACCCGCTGGCCTGCATCAATGTCCACAGGGCGTTATTTGCGCAGAGGGGAATGTTCGGGATACGATCCCAGCCATAGCAAGCGCCTGCCTCAGGTTCTGGAGTACAGGCTTCAGCCCGTATAATTTGGATGAGACTTCTGCGCTTCGGGACAGGAACACATTGACCGACAACGACAATGTCATACCGCATACGGCGACGGAAATCCCCGCAGAATCCGGGGCGGTGGCCGTCGAGGCCGACGAAGGGCCGGATGCCTTCAGTCCCGAGGCGCTGCGCCTGAAACTGGACAAGTTTGAAGGCCCTTTCGAGGTGCTGCTCTACCTCATCCGTTCCCAGGAAATTGACATCTTCGACATCCCCATTCTCAAGGTGACGGAGCAATATCTTTCCTTCCTTGACATGATGCGCGAGGAAAACCTGGACATTGCCGGGGAATTTATCGTGATGGCGGCCACGCTTATTCAGATCAAGGCGCGCATGCTGCTGCCTGTGGAAGCGGAAGATGACGAGGAGGAGATCGAAGAAGAGGACCCACGCCTGGAACTCGTGGAGAAACTCCTGGAGTACCGCAAGTTCCGGGACCTGTCACGTGCGCTTGGCGCATTGCAGGAACGCGCCTCGGACTGGTTTGGACGCCGGGTAAAGCCGGTCCAGGAGCCTTCCGAGGAAGAAGAGGAGTATTTGGAGGTCAGCCTCTATGATCTCGTGAAGGCAATCCGCGGCATGCTCCGATTCCTCGGCCAGGCGCCGGTCCATGCGGTGCTGGCGGAAGGCGCATCGGTGGACGAGAAGATCATGTATATCACCGATGCGCTCGAGACGCGGGGCAGCATCACCTGGCTGGAACTCTGCCGCGAATGCCGGTCGCGCATCGAGTTGGTGTGCTGCCTGCTGGCCATTCTGGAATTGTGCCGCATGGACCGGGTACGCGCCCACCAGCATCATCTCTACGGCGACATCCGCATTTTCCCGCGTACGCCTGACGAACCGGGCCGTTCCGCGGAAACTCCCCCCGATCATGTGGCGTCGCAATGACACCCCCGCCTGGCGGCGCTGCGAAGACCTGGCCGCCGCCTATCTGCGTCGGCATGGATACGTCATCCTGGCGCGCAACGCGCGCTTCGGCCGTTGCGAGATTGACATCATCGCGCGCGAAGGCGACACGGTCGCCTTCGTGGAGGTCCGTTCGCGCACAACGCAAGACGCCGTCGCCCCGGAAGACAGCATCGGACCGCAGAAAAAGCGCCGCCTCCGCGCCGCCGCCCGCATGTATCTTGCGCGCCACGAGGAACCCGATACCTACTACCGCTTCGATGTGGTGGCGATCACTGCGCCGCCGAATGAGAAACCAGTCATTACGCTTTTCCGCGACGCTTTCTGACGGGGCGCGCGCCGCTATTGAAGATGCGCGGTCAGCCAATCCGCCATCTGCTCGATTTCGTTGCGGATGTCGGGCCAGGGATGTCCGCCGCCGGGCTTGATGATCACGTCTGCCGATCCGCCCGCCGCGCGCACCGCCGCCGCCAGTTTCTCCGAGTGGGAAACAGGCACAATCGCATCCGCATCGCCATGAACAAGCAGGAACGGCGGCGGCGTGGCGCGCACCTGCCGCGCCGGCGACAATGCTTCCAGCAATTCGCGGACTTTCTGCGGACTCGGCGGCGGGGCGCCGTCGTCCACCAGCAGCCGCATGAGAGGGAATCCTTCCGCTTTCGCAAAATCAACGGCCTGCCCGCCGTAGTCCGCGAGGTCTGTCGGCGGAAAAAACAGGGCTACGGCGCATACCCGCGTGTCGTGCGTTCGGAACGGGTCGCGGCTGTGCGGGTGGGCGGGGAGCGCGTCCAGCGCGGCAAGCGCCGCGAGGTGGCCACCCGCCGATGCGCCGATCAGCCCCAGCCGATTCGGGTCCACGGAAAAATCCGCCGCATGCGCCTTGATGTGCCGGATTGCCTCCTGCACATGACGCACCATGTTGAACCCCGTGAACTTTGTGACCGATCCCGGCGACACGGCGAAGACCGTAAACCCGCGCGCGCAAAGCGCATCCATCACCCCCAGCCCGAGGTGATTGTTCAGCAAGACGCGGTCGGAATGCCATCCCCCGCTTATGACATCCACCACCCCCCGCCCGTTCTCCGCGCCCTCCGGGCGGAACACGTCCATCACCAGCCCCATCCCATGCGCCTCAGCATAAACATGATTACATTCCTGCACATAATTGCCGGCGGTGCGCGGTCGGATGCGCAAGGTCGCTGCCGGACGGTACAACTGCGCCACGGGGCGCGTGATCGGGTATTTCATCGGCCTCTTATCCTGGGGCGCGCCGCCTGCCGGCGCACGGCGCTCATTATACCCAAAGCGCATGTGCTCCCAGCGAATGCGCCGGCGGCTGCCCCCTACGGGATGGTGCGTTTCTGGCCGTGAGGGCACCACTTTGAATGATTCGAATGACAAAGCGGCATGGGCGTCGCGCCCATGACCCCACCTGCGGCCACGGGCGTGACGCCCGTGCCGCGCGGGAAACTCGCCCGTTATCCGGCAATATGGGACCGAACCAAATCATTGCGTTGAATATCCTTATGGCCTATAATGCGGGCGGATAAGGGATATTCGAGGGGTGCGCTATGAACAATCGCCCCCTGGATGGGATACTTAACGGCACAGAAATTGCCGATGCAATGATTGAAGCCATGGAATCCGGCGGAATTGACCACCGAGAGGTTTTTGTAACGGCATCGCTTCGGCGCAGCGACGGGGAAAGAATTTCCCGGAAGGGAAAAACCACGAAATTGGCGTAACGTTTTGGCCGGTATCGTGTATGAATGCGTAGAAACGCATGTGATGCGTTTGCATGGGTAGGAAAAGTCAGGAAAGCAAAGGAGAAAACACATGGATTTCACTGGTCTGTGGGAATCAATTCTGACGCTGTTGGTGGATTTCATCGTCGGCACGCTGGAAACGCTCATTCGTGAGTTGCTCTGCGGTCTTGTCGGCGGCTGCCCCGAATAGTCGGATACACGCATACCGCCAACAGACGCCGTCCCCCAAAACGGATGGAGGGACGGCGTTTTCCTATTCAATCCTGTCGGAACTGGGGAAAGAGCCGAGGACTTTGAACATGTTGGCGCGTTCCGTGATGATGTCGAGGGTCTGTTTCACGGTGGGGTCTTCTGCATGGCCGAGGAAGTCAATGAAGAAGACGTATTCCCATGCTTTTTGCTTGGAGGGCCGTGACTCGATGCGGGTGAGGTTAATGCCGGCTTCGTAGAAGGGCAGGAGAAGGTGGTAGAGCGCGCCGGGCCGGTCTTTGATCGAGAGCATGATGGCGGTTTTGTCGTGTCCGGTGGGCCGGGTTTTCTGGCGTCCGATGACGAAGAAGCGGGTGTAGTTATGGGGGGCGTCTTCAATGCCGGGGGCGAGGATGTCGAGGTGATAACTTTCCGCGGCGAGGGCGCTGGCGATGGCCGCGGCGCCGGGTTCTTCGGCGGCACGGCGGGCCGCTTCGCTGGTACTGGCGACCTCGATGAGTTCGGCGCGGGGAAGGTTGGCGCGCAGCCAACCCCGGCATTGGATGAGGGCGTTGTCCTTGGAATAGACGCGTTCCACCTGTTCCAGGGGGCATTTTGCGAGCAGGTTCTGGGTCACGTGGATCAGGACTTCGTTGATGATGTTGAGATCGGAGGTGATGAAGAGGTCGAGGATATCGCTCACGGACCCGCCCATGGAACTCTCCACGGGCACCACACCGTAATCAATTCGGCCCCGCTCGACCTCGGTGAAAATGTCGGTGAAAGAGGGGAGCGGCCGGAAATCCGCGGCGGCCCCGAAGACGCTGATCGCGGCCATGTGGCTGAAGGTGTCGCGCGGACCGAGAAAAGCGACACTGACGACTTTTTCGAGCGCGCGCGTGGCGCTGATAATCTCGCGGAAAATGGAACATACCGCATCGTCTGGGAGGGGGCCGGGGTTGGCTTCGATGAGCCGGTTGAGGATATCGCGCTCGCGCTCCGGCACATAGACCGGCGTCTGGTTGCCGCGCTTGATGTCCCAGATTTGCTGGGCGCATCTGGCGCGCTCGCAGAGCAGTTCCAGCATCTGTCGGTCGAGTTCGTCTATGCGCAAACGCAGGGATTCCAGATTCACTTTCGCTTCCCTTCCAGCATCTCCAGCGGCGCAGCCTTCACCAGGATCGTGGCGGACCGTCCCGTATCGAAACGGATGCGCGCCTTCAGTTTCTCGTCCATACCCGAGGTGTACAGCACGGTACCAAGTCCAAAACGGGCGTGGCGCACACGCGCGCCGGTCCGGATACGCCCGGCATCGGATTTTTCGGCTGCTTCCTTGCGGTTTTCGGCGTCCTTCTTCGCCTTTTCGATACGCTGAAGCCGGTCTGCGCCGATTTCCTCAATAAAGCGCGAAACTTCGCGGTCGTCACTGGAGCGACCGTAGAGTGTACGCGCCTGGGCCGCTGTCAGCGTCAATGCGCGGCGCGCCCGCGTCATCGCTACATAACAGAGCCGCCGTTCCTCCTCCACATCGCCGGGGTACTCCCAGGAGAAGTCCGTGCCGTAGGGCAGCAGCCCCTCCTCCAACCCTATCAGGTACACATAATCAAACTCAAGACCCTTGGCGGAATGGCAGGTCAGCAGCGTCACGGCGGGCCGCCCCCAGTCGGCGTTGTCCACGTCGCTCAGGAGCGCCAAGCCCTGCAAAAACCCCTCCAGCCCCCCTTCGCCCGCGGTATCGTGCTTCCTGCAGGCTTCGATGAATTCCGCCACGATTTCCAGGCGCGACGTGGCATCGCGCTCATCGGTGCGGCTCACCATGTCGCGATAGGCGATGCGCTCCAGCAGCGTGATTACCAACGCCGCGACCTTGGCGGACTTCGCCTGGACCGCCAGGTCGTCAATCAACCGCACGAAATCCGCTGCTGACGCGCGCGCGCGCGGCGGGAGCGTGGTGTCCGTCTCGATGTCGCGAAGGACTTGGAACAGCGGCATGCGGCGCTGTGCGGCGTATTCCTCGATGCGCTCCATGGTGGCGCTGCCGATGCCGCGCGGCGGCACATTGAGGATGCGCCGGACCGATTCGTCGTCCGCAGGATTCACCAGCAGCCGGAGATAGGCGAGGATGTCCTTGATTTCCTTGCGGCTGTAGAATTTGATGCCGCCCACCAGAATGTACGGGATGTTCCGTTTGCGCAGCGCCTCTTCGATCGGGCGCGACTGCGCGTTGGTGCGGAAGAGGATCGCCACCTCTTTGGGGTCCCATTGCTGCTTGATAAAATCGCTCACGACCCACTCGGCTTCCGCGTCGCCGTTTTCGAGCAGGTGAAAGCGGACCGGGTCGCCATCCGTTCGCGGCGTCCACAGGGTCTTGCCGAGGCGATTGACATTGTGCGCGACCAGCGCATTCGCCGCCTTCAGGATCGGTTCCGTGCTGCGATAGTTCTCCTCCAGACGATACACCACGGCCTGCGGGAAATCCTTCGCAAAATCCAGGATATTCCGGATATCCGCGCCGCGCCAGGAATAGATTGCCTGGTCCTCGTCGCCCACCACGAACACATCCGGATCATCCCCGCAAAGATGCCGCAGCAGCAGGTACTGGGCGCGGTTGGTGTCCTGGTACTCGTCCACCAGCACATGGCGGAACCTGCGGCGGTACTTGTCGCGCACGTCGGGGTGCGCGTCAAAAAGTTGCACCACCAGCGAAAGCAGGTCGTCGTAGTCCACCGCCGCCGACTGCGCCAGGGCGGCGTGATAGCGCCGCCAAAGACCGCGGAGGACCGCTTCTTCCGGGTTCTTTGGTTTGTCGTTCCAGTCCGGCGCCGTCACCTGCTGCTTGAGGCGGCTCATCCAGACCAGCGCCTCGCGCGGCAGGACCTTTTCCGCGTCCGGAGGCAGTTCCTTCACCAGCCGCTTCATCAACGACAACTGATCGCTGTCGTCGAAGACGGTGAACGCGCGCGGCCGGCCCAGTTTGTCCATTTCGCGGCGCAGGATGAAGAGGCCGAAAGAATGGAACGTTCCCACCCACGCGCTGCGCGGGTCGCTGCCGAGACGCGCGGCCAGCCGCTCCTTCATCTCGTTCGCGGCGCGGTTGGTGAAGGTGAGCGCGAGCAACTGGCGCGGGTCAACGCCCCGTTCCTCCACCAGCCACGCCATGCGCTCGATGATCACCCGCGTCTTGCCGGTCCCGGCCCCCGCCAACACCAGCGCCGGCCCGCCTTCCGCCATGACCGCCGCCCGCTGCGCCTCATTTAGCCTGATCATCTGCCGTCCCATCTCATGCCGCTGAAAAAACGCCACATCTTACGATACGGTACCGGCAAATGCAACCATGATGCGGATTTCCAAAGGTCTGAGATTCAGGGGCCTGGCAAGGCCCCCATGGGCGGATTCAGGCCGTCGGCGATTGTCGGGCGAATGGGGGCATTTTCCGCGCTTCCCACGAACGATTTGAGGCATGGCGCGTGCATTTGCTATAATACGCGATCCATGCGCGCTCCGCTGGGGGGCGCGCCGTGCTTCCCGACGGCGGGAAAGCGAACGCCCATGCAAAGGAGGTGACTTTATTGAGGACTTACGAAGCGCTGTACATCGTGCGGCCCGATTTGGACGACGATGGCATCCAGACGATAGCGAAGGAAGTGGAATCGCTGGTGGAGAAAACCGGCGGAACTATCGTGCGCTCGGAGAACTGGGGAAGACGCAAACTGGCCTATCCGGTAAAAAAGCATTCGGACGGCTGTTATGTGCTGTTGCGCTTCCAGGCCCCGCCGGAATTGCTGCCCCGATTGGACAACTACTTCAAGTTGTCGGAGCACGTGATCCGCAACATGGTGGTGTATTTTGACGAGCACACGCTGCGCCTGGAGGCCGAACAGCAGCGCCGGAAAGAGGAGGAAATCCGTTTCGGCGCCCCCAACCGCGGCCGGCGCGATGAGGATGATGACGAGGATGACGACGAACCCATTCCCATGGCGACGGGCCGACGCGGCCGACGACGCGACGAGGATGAGGACGAAGAAGAAGAAACCGAGTGACAACGAAGGGGGTAATCATGAGCGACCTCCGAGTGCCTGACCTGAATCGTGTGTTCATTGCGGGACGTTTGACGCGGGACCCGGAACTGAAGTACACCGCGAACAACCGCGCTTACTGCCGCTTCGGCATCGCCAACACGCGGTATTACCGCACCAAGGAAGGCGAACGCCGCGAAGAAACCACGTTCTTGACCATTGCGACGTGGGACCGACAGGCGGAGTGGATCGGCGAGCGCCTGCGCAAGGGCCGCCCCGTATTGATCGAAGGCACACTGCGCAGTTATGAGTTCGACGACAGGAACACCGGGCAAAAATCGGCGAGGCTTGAAGTCCAGGCCCAGCGGGTGACCCCGTTGGACTGGGATGAGGAAGGCCGCGGCGGCCCGCGCCCCCCACAGGAGCCTGCCGCCGAAGCGCAGCCGCCGGATCCGCGCCTGATTGATGAACCCGAACCGGAGGACGACATCCCCTTCTAGGCCGGAATAGACCAGAGGAATACCGGAATATGGCGAAAATATCGGCAAAAGCAAAAGCCAAGGTCCGCATGAAGCGGGCCAAAAGGAAGAAGAAAAAGAAGGCAACCCGCGCGAAGGTGTGCCGCCTGACCATCGATCGCGTCGTTTACATTGACTACAAGGACGTGGCGATGCTCAAGCACTACGTCACGGAGCGCGGCAAGATCATCCCCCGGCGCATCACGGGCGCAAGCGCAAAGCACCAGCGCATGCTGACGCGGGCCATCAAACTGGCCCGGCAGATTGCGCTGCTGCCATACGCCGCGGATTAGCCGCGGCCTCCGCGCGGGCGCAAGGCCATGCTGGCATATTTCCTGACATTTGCGGGGCTTTTTGCCCTGGCGGGCGCGTGTGCCCTGGCGGGGTTGCACCCCCTGGCGATGGCGATTTTCCCCGCGCCCGTCGCGTTGTGTTGGGTGTCGCGCGCCTATGGCCGCGCATCGGGCCTGGTGATTTGCGCCGCCTTGGCCGGATTGTGGGGCGGCGGGACCGTCGCGATGGGGATTTTCTACATCGTGGCGGCGATGATTGGCGTGCTGATGGGCCTGGTAATGTCCTGGCGGTGGCCGTTTGGGTGGTGCGTGGCGGCGGTGACTGCGGCGGCCTATCTGCTGGTGGCGGGAAATATCCTGGCGCACTGGGAGGAATCGCGGCGCGAGGCCTCCATCTTCATCAATGCGCGCATCGCGGAGATGGAACAGGCCGACGGCGCGTCGGAATCCGTGGTGGCCTCCACGCTTGCGGAGTCCTTTCGGTGGTTTGACGCGAACTGGAGCAACCTGAGCCTGGGAATGTTGTTCGGGATGGTGCTCCTGGCCGCCACCGCGCTCGTGGCCTGCGTGGCGCGGCGCTTGCGCGCCGGCGGGACCGGCCCCACAGGCAGTTTCACCGCCATGCGCCTGCCGGAGTGGGTGGTGTGGATTGCGATCGCGCTGGCATTGTTATGGTTTCTGGACCGACGCTGGCCCAACGACGCGCTGCGCCTGTTAACGTGGAACAGCGCGGTGGGCCTCGCGTTTGTGTACTGGTTGAACGGGTTCTCGATTCTGCTGCACGCGATGGGCGCGTTCAGCCTGAACCCGTTTCTGTGTATTGCGATAATCTTCGGCATGTTTTATGTGAACGCCCATCCGGCGCTGTGCGCCGTGGGCCTCTTCGACACCTGGTGGGATTTCCGCCTCCGCGTGGCGCGGGCGGCGCAATCACGCCGCAAAAACCGAGGATCGGACGACGAAGCATAGCCCCCGCAAAGGGGAGACGACGCACGCAGGCGCAGCGTCCGCATTACACACATGGCGGCCGCGCGCGGGCGCGGCGTTAAAGTTCAGGGAGAACGATTGTCATGAAGGTGATCCTGTGTGAAGATGTTGAAAACCTGGGCGCGATGGGAAGCACCGTGAAGGTGGCCGACGGATACGCCCGGAACTACCTGATTCCGCGGAAACTGGCCGTCAGCGCCGATTCGGCGACCGCGAAACAGATCGAGCACGAACTGGCGATCATCCGGCGGCGCGAAGAGAAACGCCGCGAGGAACTGCGCCAGGTCGCCGCGAAGATCGAGGGCCTCACGGTGGACATCAAGATGCGCGCGGGCGAAGAGGACAAACTCTTCGGATCCGTCACCAGCGCCATGATCGCCGAGAAACTCGCGGAAATGGGCCACCAGATCGACCGCAAGATGATCCATCTGGAAGAACCGATCAAGACCCTGGGCATTTTCACCGTGCCGGTGCGGCTTATGGGCGGCATCGAGGCGCAGGTGAAGGTCTGGGTCTCCAATATCGTGGAAGGGGCGGCCCCCGAAGGAACCGAATAACGTGGCCAAAGCCAAGCAGTCCCGTGCTGCATCAGGCAGGGGGGCACAGGTTTTTGACCGCACCCCGCCGCAAAGCACGGAGGCGGAACGCTCCGTGCTGGGGGCCATGCTGCTGAATCCCGACGCCGTCGCGGCGGCCGTGGAAATCCTCGGAGAAGACCTCGATACCTTCTATGTCGAAGCGCACCGCCACATCTATGAGGCGGTGCTGGAATTGTTCCGGCGCAACACCCCCGTGGACCCCACCACCCTCGTTGAACAACTCAACCGCCTGGAGGCGCTCGACGCGGCGGGCGGCCCGGCGTACATCGCCGATCTGGCCGGCGCGGTGCCCACTTCCGCCAATGTGGAGTACTACGCTCGCATCGTGCTCGAGGCGGCGCTGCTGCGCAGGCTTATCACCGCCTGCACACAGGTGGTGGGCGAAGCGTATCACGCGGAAGGCGATGTGGACGCCCTGCTCGACAAGGCGGAAGCGCAGATTTTCGCCATCGCCGAGCGCAAACACTTCAATCCCATCTACAAAGTTTCGACCTTGCTCCAGGAGGGCATCCAGCGAATTGAAACACAGTTGAAATCCTCGTCCGGCATCACAGGCGTGCCCACCGGCATTGAAGAACTCGACAACCTGCTCTCCGGGTTTCAATCTTCCGACATGATCGTGCTGGGCGCCCGCCCGTCGGTCGGAAAAACCGCCTTCGCGCTCAATATTGCCGCCCATGTCGCCAGCCATCTCAATAGGGGCGTGCTCATCTTCACCATCGAGATGTCCAAGGAGCAATTGGTGCAGCGACTCCTGTGCATGGTGGGCCATGTGGATTCCCAGCGGCTGCGAACCGGCTTTCTGGCGCGCAACGAATTTCCCAAAATTCAACAGGCGGCGGACGTGCTCAGCCGCGCCCCGATCTATATTGATGAAAGCCCAAGCATGACCGCGCTGGAACTACGGTCCAAGGCGCGCCGTCATGCCGCGAGATACCCCGTGGACCTCATCATCATTGACTATTTGCAGTTGATGACCACGGGCCGCAGCGCCGAAAACCGGCAGGTGGAAATCGCCGAAATCTCTCGCGCCATCAAGGGCCTCGCCCGTGAACTGCGCGTGCCCGTCCTCGCCCTTTCGCAACTCAGCCGCGAAGCGGAAAAGGACGAAAGCGGCATCCCCAAACTCTCCCATTTGCGCGAATCCGGCGCCATCGAACAGGACGCCGATGTCGTGCTGATACTCCAACGCCTGCGTGAAAAGGGCGATCAGCACCATGACAATATCATCCGGATCCATGTGTCCAAACAGCGCAACGGTCCCACGGGATATGTTGACCTGGTGTTCGAAAAGAACTACCAGCGTTTTGGCACCCTGCTCAAGAGCAGCGGCATCGCCGCCGCTGCACCCCCGACAGAAGCGGTTTATGAACCGATCGACGAGGATTATTTCGCGGAAGATGACGCGCAGTTCTAATCATGCCCGTGAATCTGCTATGCTGTTTTTGATGCTTACAGCGGCATTTGCGAAATAGACTGTTTCTGCGCATGAGAACACAAAATATGCGGGATTCCAGATAAAACTGATGTCCGAAATGCCCATTTCGCAGATGCCGCTTACAGCGTAACACGTGTCTTCGCAACGCGCCGCACAACAAACAGCAAATACAAACACCGGGAGTCTCGACATGTATCAGGGTTCCTTCGTCGCACTGGTGACGCCCTTCAAAGAAAATTACGAAATTGATTTTGACGCCTACGGCCGTCTGGTGGATTTTCATCTCGAAAAGGGAACCAATGGCATCGTCCCCTGCGGATGCACCGGCGAAGCCGCCACCCTCTCGCACGACGAACAGAAAGCCTGCATCCGCTTCGTGGTGGAACGGGTCGCCGGTCGCCTGCCGGTTGTCGCGGGAACGGGTTCCAACAACACCAGGGAAGCGCTTGGGCTTACCCGCTACGCCAAGGAGGTCGGAGCGGACGGCGCCCTGCTCATCACGCCGTATTACAACAAGCCCACAGCGGCAGGGCAAATCGCGCATTACACTGCCATCGCAAAGGCGGTGGACATTCCGATCATGCTCTACAACGTTCCCAGCCGCACAGGCATCAAGATGGAGCCGCAGACCGTCGCGGAACTCAACAAAATTCCCAATATTGTCGCCATCAAAGAAGCCTCCGGCAGTCTGGACCAGGTCTCCCAGATTCTCAGCCTCTGTGACATCAACATCGTCTCCGGCGACGACAGCCTCACCCTCCCCATGATTGCGGTGGGGGCGACCGGCGTCGTCTCCGTCGCGGCCAATGTCGCGCCGGCCGAAGTCGCCGCCCTCTGCGACGAAGCCAACAAAGGCGATATGCCCGCCGCGCGCATCATCCATTATGCCCTCATGCCCTTGTTCAAGGCGCTGTTCCTCGAAACCAATCCCATGCCCGTCAAAGCCGCCCTCGCCAAGATGGACCTGATCAAGAACGTGCTGCGTCTCCCGCTCACCCCTGTCCTCGACGCCACCAGCGCAAGACTGGACTCCATCCTCAAAGAATTGCATCTCATCAAGTAGTACCATTTTTTGATTGATATCTGACCGGTGCTGTCCAAATTATTCCTGGCGATGAGAATAGCCTTCGATCATATTGGCTTTCCCCCTCACCCCACCCCTCTCCCAGCGGGAGAGGGCGTTTGCCGTGCCACCTGAGGAATGCCGTCGCTCCCTCTCCCAGCGGGAGAGGGCGTTTGTGGCGCTACCTGGGGAATGCCGTCGCTCCCTCTCCCAGCGGGAGAGGGCGTTTGTGGCGCTACCTGAGGAATGCTGTCGCTCCCTCTCCCTCCGGGAGAGGGGTGGGGTGAGGGGAAACAAAAACAGAACACCCTGGTACACGAGTCAATGCTGCCTCAGGAATCCCACGGAGAGGTTTGCGTACAGGACAAGCCCGCCGCATCATCTGGATTCAACACGATATTCCAAGAATCCTGGGCATGGTCTGTCATCCGCTTGATAATCTGCTTTGGACAACACTTATACCGGACAGATATAAGTGTGGGCATATGTCTGTCGCCTTATAGTTTTGTTTATCAAGTTTCTCCTGTGCCGATTAAAAAATGGCATAGCGCAGGCGTCCGGCATGTACGCCCAAGAGGCTGGAGTTCGTTGTCCCCGAACAATGTCGGAAGATCATCGTGCGGCGCGGGGCGCGTGTTCGAGGCGTTCGCGGACGCCGGGGAAACCCGGATCGGATTCCAAAACCTTGCGGAAGTGTTCCGCCGCGCCGGCATGGTCGCCGGCGGCTTCGAGAAGTAAGGCAAGATTAAAGCGGGCGTTGGCCAGGTGCGGGTTGATCGCCACCGCTTTGCGGAACGCTTCAAGGGCTTCGGCGGCACGGTCGATCTTGACCAGCGCAATGCCGAGGTTGTTGGCTGCGTCGGCGTTTTGGGGATTTGTTGCCAGCACAGTATGTAAATGCGGCACTGCGCCCGCGAAATCGCCTTGGTCCATGAGCAGGCGGGCGATATTGAAGTGCGCAAATTCGTCCGTGGCGTGGATTTCAACGGCCTTACGGTAGCACCGCATCGCTTCTTCCGGGTCGCCTTCGGCGAGGGCCAGATTGCCGAGATTGTTATAGGCCAGAGGGAATCTCGGCACCTTTTCTATCGCACGCAAATAATAGCGGCGCGCGTTTTCATAATCCCCCTTGCCCGCGTATTGATATCCGATGCTGTTGAGGAGGTTGGCATCCTCCGGCCGGATTTCCAGGGCGCGCCGCAGCGCGGCGATGGCCTCATCATGGCGGCCAAGCGCGCCGAGCGCCATGCCGAGATTGTTCAGGGCCAGTATGAAGTCCGGCATGATTTCCAGCGCCTTCTGATAGTGCGCAATGGCTTCTTCCACGTTCCCCCGTTTGTACGCTTCATAGCCGATGTTGTTGTACGCCAGCGGGTTTTCGGGGTCTGTCTCCAGCGCCCGCCGATACCACTGCATCGCCGCGTCGCTTTTTCCCTGCCGTGAAAGCATCCACCCCAAATCATTGGGTATATTGGAGTTTTCCGGGTTGTTCTCCATCGCCTTCTTGTAAAGTTCTTCGGCTTCTTCCCATCGTTCCGCGCGTTCCGCGACACGGGCAAGATTGAAATAAGCGTATTCATCGGTGGGCCGGATGGAAAGCGCCTCGCGGAAACGCGCCACCGCTTCTTCCTCCTTGCCCAATTCAATCAGAAGATTGCCCCAGTTGTTCAGCACGAGCGTGAAATCGGGAGCGGCTTTAAGCGCTTCCTGATAGTGGGCGATCGCCTCATCGGGACGGTTCATCTCCGCGAGGATGAGAGCGAGATCGTTGTGGGCGCGTGCGTCGCCGGGATTGAGCCGGATCGCCCGTTCAAAATACGCCATCGCCTCTTCTTTCTTGCCCTGCCCCGCCAGTTCCCGTCCCATCAGGTAGAGTACGTCCTGATTCTCCGGATTGATATTCAATACCTGTTGATAACGGGCGATGGCTTCATCGTAGCGGCCTTGGGCCGAGTAGATGCGGCCCATCTGGTTGAGCACATACCCGAAATGCGGCGCGACGCGCAGGGCTTCCTCGTAATGCCGCATCGCGTCATCCGTCTCGCCGCGTTCCGCCAGCAGGTCGCCCAGTTCCGCGTGCGCGCGGGCATCGTCGGGATTCAGGCGGATGGCTTCGCGAAAGATCGCCAGGGCTTCGTCTTTGTCGCCGCGTTCGGCGAGTTCACGGCCCAGCAGAAAATGCGCATCCTGATTTGCCGGGTCCAATTGGATGACCCGGCGGTATTGTTCGATGGCCTCATCATACCGGCCCAGGGCGGCGAGCAACCGGGCGAACCGGTCTCTGGCGTAGGCGAAATCGGGCTTGGCGCGAAGGGCTTCCTGGTAGGCGCGCAGCGCCTCATCGAAACGGCCCTGTTCTGCGAGCAGCGCGCCGAGTTCGTTGTGGGCGCGCGCGTCATCGGGATTCAGACGAATGGCTTCGTAATATTGGGCCATGGCCTCCTCGAAGCGACCCATGGCGGCGAGTTCCTGCGCCCAGAGAAAACGCGCGTTCTGGAAATTGGGGTCGGCGCGAAGCGCCTCGGCGAAATGCGCCATCGCCTCTTCCTTGTTCCCCTGATCCGCCAGTTCCCGCCCCAGGATGTAGTGGACATACGCGAGATTCGGGTTCGCTTCAAGCGCCTTGCGGTAACGCGCGATGGCCTCTTCCTGACGGCCTTCGCGGCGCAGCAACGTCGCCAGGTTGTCCAGCACCTCCCCGTAATCGGGCGCAACGGCCAATGCCCGCTCGAAGTGGTCGAGCGCCGCATTGGCGTCTCCCATCGCGGCAAGGAGTTTGCCCGCCTCATTGTGTGCGCGGGCGTCGTAGGGATTGAGGCGGAGCGCATCCTCGAAGGCGGCCAGCGCGTCGTTGCTCCTCCCCATTCGCGCAAGCACGCCGCCGAGGAGGTAATGCAGATCCTGGAAATCAGGATCAATGGACAACGCGGTGCGCAATTCGATTTCGGCCTCCTCCAATTGTCCCTCTTCGGCGAACGACCGGCCAAGCCGCTGGTGCATATAAGGCGCCGAATCGCCGATCTGCCGCAACCTGCGCGCCTCCATCACGGCTTTCTCCACTTGCCCTGTGCGCAGATACGAATCGGCGCGCTGATAATGCCAGCGCGCGACGTCGGGCGAATAGGGAATCCATTCCACAGAACACAGCATCAATGCAGCGACATAAACGCCCGCCCAGGCGAACGCCCAGGCGCGGCGCGCCTGCGCCATCTGCGCTGCGCGCCAAATCCCATAGCCGCCGATAAAAATATATATCGGCAAAAGGGGCACGCGTGCGCGCCCGTTGACGAAAAATGGAAGGAAAGAAATGAAATACACGACCACAAACGCGAACAGCAGCAGGGTCATCTCCGTGGCAGACGGGCCAATTGCGCCGGTGGCGTCCGGGATGCGCCGGCGGCGCGCGTCATTCAGAAAAACGCACACGCCCACGAGAAACACCGCCGCTACGATGGGGAATCCCGGAAGAAATCTCAGCGGCGCATAGAATCTTCTTTCCTGTTCGGCCACCTTGTTGCAGGTGATCTCCTTGGGCGACCAGAGCAGCACAAATTTCCTCGCCGTTAATCGCAGCGTTTGCCACGGATGTGTCCGCATAAAGGACAACGCCTTGGCGGCAAAATGACTGGACGCTTCCGAATGCGTGATGTCCGGGTTGCCCAGTTCCCTGCCCAAGCCCCTTACAACGTTGACATAGTCGCGGGCGGACCAGCGGCCCGTGCCTTCCAGTTCCTGCAGATAGGGCGTCCACGGCGTGATCCCGTCGGATTCCTCGCTGTTGCCGATCAACAGGTTTTCGCCGAAATACGTCGCAATCGGCACGAATTCCCCAGAGACGGCATAGTTGCGCACGGTGACGGGGAAAATAATCAGAAATGTCGCACCGGCGAGCGCGGCCCATGCGCCGGGCACGCGGCGCCACACTCCTCGACGCCATGCCACCCACAGCACCCAGGCGGCGACAACGGGGCCAAAGGCCAGGATGTTGGGACGCATCAACGCGTAGCAGCCGAAGATCACCCCCGTGACAAACATCCACCGCGTATCCCAACGCCATCCCCACAGATAGACGGACCAGAACAGGCATGGCAGCAGAAACACGAAAAGGGCGGGATCGTTGACCTCCCCTTCCCAGTACAACACCACGCCATGCGTGGCGATAAGAAAAGCGGCAATAAGCCCCGCCCCGTGCCCATACAACCGCCTGCCCAACAGATAAAACAGGAACACGGCCGCCAGTCCCAGCGCCATGTTGAGCAGGCGCGGCGCAAGGTAACTTCCCCCGGTGAAGAAATACACCGCCGTCAGCCAGTAGGCATAACCCGGCGGACGGAAATACGGCGTGGTGCGGATTTCCGGGTCCGTTTCGCCGGCGCGCACCGTCCAATCGCCTGAAAGCAGCGCCCGGGCATAGTAATCAAAGACCTCCGGGTCCTGCTGCAACGCGGCGAAATCGGGCGCATCCACAAGTTGTGTCAGATACCACAAACGCAACAGTGCGCCGAAAAACAGCACGGCGCCAATCGCCGCCCACTCCCGCCGACATGCCGGAAGGCAGTCCGCAAGCACCTGCGTCAGGGTGGTCGGCGCGCCGGGTGCATGGTTTCCTGCTGCATTCTCGTCCATATTGACCTCAGTGCAACCCAAAACAAACAAGTATACATTGCGTGCGGGATTGTAGCATAGACGTTTCGGCCATGATCTTATCTGACCATGGGCGTGACGCCCGTACTCCGTCATTTGTTCCGTTTATTGTGTTGGATTGTACTCAGGGGGAAAATTCTCCAACGATGGAAAACAATTGTCACACCTCCGTATTCACGGTATTGCACCGGCGTGAACACGTCGAGGACGGCGTACTGTTCTGAACGACGCCAACAGAACCGACCCCCCGAACAGACCGGGGGGAGGAGGAATTGCAGGCCAACGCGCATTCAAAGCATATAGATAAATGGCGACACCACGCCGCTCGTGCCCGCCAGCCAGAAAATGGCCGCGAGAAACAGCAACGCAATAATAATGGGCGCCAGCCAGAATTTTTTGCGCACCCGCAAAAATGCCCAAAGTTCCCGTAACAATTCCATGAATCGCCTTTCACGCCAAACGTAACGAATATTGTATTAAACAATGATTCCAACGGTCAAGAAGGCCGCAGATACGATCGGAGACGATCAGCGCCTGTGCTTGATTCGCTTCTGCATATTCTGCGAGAGTCTTCATACGAACCTGGATTCTCATTGAACACACTGGATTTCTCATGAATATATCCAACGAACGCGACGGATTGCGCTTCCTGATTGCAGGGGGCGGCACGGGCGGCCACACGTCGCCTGCGCTGGCCATCGTGGAAGCGCTGCGGCGACAGGCGCCCGGGGCGTTGGTGGCATGGGTGGGGCGTCGAGGGGCCATCGAAGACCGGGTAAGCGCGGCGAACGACATCCCATTTTTCGCGATTCCCGGAGAAGGCTGGCCGCGCCGGGGCGCAATACGCAGGGTGCTGGTTGCCGCCAAGACCGCGCTGGCGCTGGCGCAATCCGCCTGGTTGATCCGCCGATTCCGGCCGGACATCGTGATCGGGGTGGGCGGTTATGTGTCCCTGGCGCCACTGCTGACAGCGCAATGGCTCCGCTATCCCACGGTCATCCATGAGCAGAACAAGCGGCTGGGTATGGCCAACCGGCTGCTCGCGCGCCGGGCGCGGCGAATTTTCCTGAGTTATGAGGCTACCCTGGGCGCATATCCCAAGGACCGCGCACTGGTGACGGGAAATCCCGTGCGCGCCGCGTTTGCGAACCCGCCCACCCCGGCGGAAGCGCGAATACGCTTCGGGCTGCGCCCCGACCTGCCCACTGTGCTCGTCACGGGGGGGAGCCAGGGAGCGCAATCCATCAACCGCGCCGTCACGGCGATGCTGGAACGCCTGGCCCCCGAATCCATGCAACTGATCTGGATGACCGGCACATCCGGTGAGACCATGGCGCGCGAGGCCGCGCGCCGTGCGCGCATTCCTGTAATCGTCCATCCGTTTATCGAAGACATGGCCGCCGCGTTTGCGGCCGCCGATTGCATCGTTGGGCGGGCCGGCGCTTCCAGCGCGGCGGAAATCGCGGTGATGGGCAAGCCGTCCATTCTGGTCCCATACCCCTTTGCCGCCGACAATCATCAGGAAGACAACGCCCGCGCCTTCGAGCAGGCGGGGGCCGCCATTGTGATACGCGATGGCGATATTTCGGGCGATTTTCTGGCGGAATCCCTGCCGGCGCTGTTCAAGAATCCCGAACGCCTGGCGGAAATGGGGCGCGCCGCCGCCGCCATGGCCAAACCCGCCGCCGCGGAAACCATCGCCACGGAAATCCTCACTCTGACATCCGATGGAAGAAATCTCTCCTGAACCGGCATTTCGCGGGCCAATTACACGAATTGGGAATGCCCCGCGGCTGTGGGAAACACTCTGAGGGGTGCAGGACAAGGGCGCGCTGAAACGCGAACACCATACTCATTTCAGGGCGCACATTTGATTTCAAGGAACGCTGCCCGCAGGCGCATCCATCTGATATACAGTAACCGTTCACGGGGTTGAACCCCCAAAAAACATGGGGTTTTTCGCAATTGCAGCGGAAGAACGGCGCGAAAATGGGGCAAAATGCGACGACTTGTGAGCCGAAAAGTGCGGTCTTCCGAGTGTTTTCGCATTCTGGACCCCGTGAACGGTTACGATATACATACGCGGGCAGGACACACAAAAGCGGACGGATGGGCGCATCCGTCCGCCGTGGATGTGCTTGTTGCAGGGGGCTATGCCTGGGGTTGTTGCGCGCGCAGTTTGGCTTTGACACGGGCGGCCTTGCCGGTGCGTTCCCTCAGGTAATAGAGTTTGGCGCGGCGGACGCGGCCTTCGCGGGTCACCTCAACTTTGGCCACGCGCGGCGAGTGCAGCGGAAAGACGCGCTCGACGCCTTCGTTGAAGACGACGCGGCGCACGGTGAAGGTGGCATTGGGGCCTTCGCCATTCTTGCGCGCGATAACAACGCCCTCGAAGACCTGAATGCGCTCCTTCTCGCCTTCCACGATGCGGAAATGGACGCGGACCGTGTCGCCGACATTGAATTTGGGCAAATTGGCGGGGTCTTTTATGCGCTTGCGGCTGAGTTCATCCACGAGATTCACGATCGGTTCTCCTTTTTCGCATCGGCGGGCGGGACGGCTTGCGCCGACGTTTCCCGCTCGATTTCAGCAAGTAGTTTCTGGTCTTCTTCCGTCAGGTTTACCAACAAGTCCGGCCGCCGCGCGCGCGTGGCGCGCAGGGCCTCCTTTCGTCTCCAGCGGCGAATGGCCGCGTGATTTCCTTCCCGCAGCACAGCGGGCGCTTCCATGCCCCGGAACACAGGCGGCCGCGTGTACTGCGGCGGCCCGAGCGGCCCGGCGTAAAACGAGTCCGTTTCGACGGATTCCCAATCGCCCACCACGCCGGGGAGCATCCGGCTGATTGCCTCGATAAGCACCAGGGCCGGCAATTCGCCGCCGCTCAGCACGTAGTCGCCGATGGAGATTTCCTCGGTGACCAGCGCCTGGGAGACCCGCTCGTCCACGCCTTCATAGCGCGCGCAGAGGAGCACCAGGTCCGGCGCGGCGGCCAGTTCCCGCACGCGCGTCTGGTCCAGACGGCGTCCCCGCGGCGAGAGCAGAATCACCCGTTCCAGGGAATTCACTGATCTTAAACTTTCCACGGCGGCGAAAATCGGCTCGCACTTCATCACCATCCCGGCGCCGCCGCCATACGGCGCATCGTCCACCGTCCGGTGCCGGTCCGCCGCGAAATCCCGGATATTCGTCAGCGCCACCGTCAACACGCCATCCGCGATGGCCTTGCCCAGCAGGCTGGCCCGCAGGGGGCTTTCAAAGATTTCCGGGAACAATGTGAGGACGTCAATCCTCATGGTCGCCATTCCGTTCCGCCCGGCGGATGCCGCCGCGCGCGGCCTGTTCCTCCACCGCGAACGGGGCGACATCGTTCACCTCCATCACCGCCGCCCCCGGGTCCACATGCGCCACCACCTGTTCTATCAACGGCAACAGCATCACGCCGCCGTCCGCCTTCTTGATGACGCACGCCTCATTCGCGCCCGTCTTGTACATGTCCGTTATCACGCCGATTTCCGCGCCGCCCGGTCCGACAACCCGCATTCCCGGCGTAATTGCCGGCTGCCGCCGTTGTTGCTGCGACGCAATCGCTTCCACCACCGCCCGCTCCGAGAGCACCGCCGCGCCTTTCATGCGCGCGACGTGGTCGCGCGGCACGCCCGCCGCCAGCGTCGCCACCGGCGCGTCGCCGCCCCGCATCCTCTCCACGCGGCAGCGCATCCTTTCGCCGTCGCGCAGCGACAGGTGCAGCCACGTCAACGCCGCAACAGCCTGTCCGCATTCCGGGGCGGGCGCGATGCGCACTTCGCGCCGGCCGGGATTCACGGAACGCACGCGGCCGATGTGCACCCACTCCTGCGTCATGGCGGCCCGAAACGCGGCCCTACTCCACAATCTCCAGCGTCGCGTGGATGTTGGCTTTTGCCGCGGCGGAACTGAGCAGGGTGCGCATGGCCTTCGCGGTGCGCCCGCTCTTGCCGATGACCCGGCCCATGTCTTCCTGATGCACGCGGAGTTTGTACTCGTGGCCGTGATCGGTTTCGATCAACTGCACCTGCACGTCATCCGGATGTTCGACCAGTTTCTTCGCGATGAATTCGATCAGGTCTTTCACGATAGCCATTCCGATCCTGTGTTGCCGCCGGTTTATGTATGATTACGGATTTTCATCCGGCGTTTGCTCCGGAGCCGTGTTCGCCGCCGGCGCTTCGGGCGTCTCTTCAGACGCTTCGGCCAGACCTTCGGGCGTCTCGGTCACCGGCGGAGACGGGTTGTATCCCTTGTCCTCCACGGCCTCGTCCTTGACCACGCTCACGGCCTCTTCCGGGGTGGTGCCGTCATGAAAATGCTTCATGACACCGAGTTTGCCCAGCACATTGCGCGCGGTATCCGACGGTTGCGCGCCCTTGCGCAGCCATTCCAGGGCCTTGTGGGCGTCCACTTCCGCTTTGGGTTCCGGGCGGGCGCATGGCTGATACACGCCAATCACGTCCAGTTCCGGGCCGCAACCCCGGCTCCGCGAATCCATCACCACGATCCGGTAGTATGGTTTGTGCGTGCGGCCACCCCGTTTCATCCGAATTACAGTCGCCATCGCTTTCCTCTCTGTCTCCTCTGGGGTACTGTGTTGCACCGTCACCCCTCTCTTTTCGGGAGGGGATACGCTGTATTTCAATCAGGTTGTTTCCAGTTGTCTCCGCCTGATGCTTTCAGTCGTGCAATGTCACATGAATCCCGGCGGCATCGCGTTCCGCCGCATGCCGCGGCCCTTGCCGCCCTTCATCATGTCCTTCATCATCTTCTTCATCCGCTCGAAATCCTTGAGCAGCGCATTGACATCCTGCACCGTCGTGCCGCTGCCCTCGGCGATGCGACGGCGGCGGCTCCCGTTGATGATCTTCGGGTTGCGGCGCTCCTTGGGCGTCATCGAGTAGATGATCGCCTCGGCGTATTTCAATTCATCCTCCGGCATGTCGCCGGCGCCCTGCGGCATCATTTTGTTGAGGCCGGGAATTTTTTTCATCAGGTCGCCGATCGACCCCATTTTCTTCACCTGCTGCATCTGCAGCAGGAAATCCTCCAGGTCCCAGTTCGCCTTGCGCACCTTCTCCTGAAACTTGAGCGCCTGCTCCTGGTCCACCACCTCCTGCGCCTTCTCCACCAGCGAAACCACATCGCCCATGCCCAGAATCTGGTCGGCCATACGGCGCGGATGGAACGGCTCCAGCGCGTCCAGTTTCTCGCCCGTGCCCACGAACTTGATGGGGCAACCGGTGACCTCGATCAGGCTGATGGCCGCGCCGCCGCGCGCATCGCCGTCCATCTGCGTCAGGATGACCCCGGTGAGCGGCAGGGCGTCGTGGAACTGCTTGGCGGACCTCACGGCGTCCTGACCGGTCATGGCATTGGCCACGAAGAGGATTTCGTGCGGATGCACCTGAGCGCTGATCTGGCGGACCTCCGTCATCATCTCCTCGTCCACGTGCAGGCGGCCCGCCGTGTCCAGGATGATCGTATCGCAGCCGCGCATATGCGCTTCGCCCTGCGCCATCAGGCACGTATCCACAGGATTGGCCTGCTCGCCGAGGCTGAAAAACTCCACCCCGGCCTGACCGGCGACAATTTCCAACTGTTTGATGGCGGCGGGGCGGTACACGTCCGCGCCGACCAATAAAGGCCGCTGGCCTTTTTTCTTCAACATCAACCCCAGTTTGCCTGCCGTGGTGGTCTTGCCCTGTCCCTGCAAACCCACCAGCATCAAGATCGTAGGCCCGTTTTCGGCCTTTTTCAGGCCCTCGTGTTTTTCACCCATGATCCGCACGAGTTCATCGTGCACGATCTTGACGATCTGCTGCGCGGGCTGGATGCTCTCCAGCACCTTCTGCCCGATGGCCTGTTCCTGCACCTCCTCGATAAACTTCTTGACGACCTTGTAATTCACATCGGCTTCGAGCAGGGCGACGCGAATTTCCTGAAGCCCTTCCCTCATATTCTTTTCGGTCAGACGGCCCTGCCCGCGAATATGCTTGAAGGCGCTTTCCAGTTTTTTCGTCAGATTCTCAAACATGATGCAAGAATGAAATAAAAATTCCCGGGATTGTCCCCGCGCACGGCGTCAAGACACAATTCTCCACGCACAGGAAAAAAAGTCTATCACATAAATGCCCGCGCGTTCAACAGTTATGCCGGCAAGGCATTTGCGAAATGGGCGTTCAAAATCTCAGACCCATCAAGAATCCCGGATATTTCGCGTTCTTACGTGCGGAAACAACCCATTCCGCAAATGCCTGCGTTGCATGTTCCACAAGACCATATGTGGATATGGAACGCTGAAGGTTGCTTTTATCCGAATTTTGGGGAGCGGCGCAATTGCAATGCCGCGCCGGGGGTGGCTTCATCGCAGTACAGGCTGACGTCCTTTGGACTTGTCGGCGCTGGAAAAGTGCGGGGTTGCATGCGCAACCCCGCAATGTCTCAATCGTCACATCTATCAGAATTTCACAATCCGAATCGTGGATTTTCCGAAGATCTTGCGATCAATTGAAAAGCAGTCTGACCGATCCGTCTCCCGCAATGATGTCTTCCCGATTCAGCGAAAACAGCACCTCCTCCTCTGGATTCCAGAACCGGAAAGGTGAAATCAAGACGGAACCATCGGCCTGCACAAGGCCGCGACCGATCGGTATGTCTTCGGCGTCGGCACTGGGTTGGTACAGGGTCAACACCGCTCTTTCCAGGTCCGAGACTTCGAAAGTGAGTTCAATAAGCCGCTCGGAAACGCCCTGTATCCGAAGAGACGGTAGAATCAATCGAGAAGGCGAGGCGGTCCATATTTCAAGTGTGGGATCGCCGATGACATGGTAAAGATGGAGCATGTCCCGGACCGCTTCGAATCCGATGTTCGTCGAAAAGATCTGCGTTACGACATACATTTTTGCGTGATTGAGGATGTCGCCGAGGCGCCGATGCCGCGTGCTGCCACCAACACGGGGAAGCACTTCAGGAAAGATCGCGTCGAATAGACCGCGCGCCAGCGCGGAATTCGCCCAACTTGGGCTGACTCTCGTGTCGCCGATAATCCCGATGGCGCCGCCATCGACTTGGCGCAGCATTCTTTCCGCCCAATAAGCAGAGCCGACGAGGACACCTTCGGCGCCGCCGGAGGTTTCATTGTCAAATACCCCGCTGGAGCAATTGATACTGAAAACAACCGGTTGCCGGCGGCCATTGTATAGCTGGTATATATGATCCAGATCGAATCTCGGGGTTGCCCAGCCGCCGGGCCAGCCGTGGTCGCGGTGAAGCGCGAGCACCACGCCAAGGTTGAAGAGCGAGATGATGTCGTTACTGTCAGAGTTCCAGGAGAATCCGCTGCCGGGGCCGATCTCGGCAGACAACGGGGTGCCGTCGTAATACCACCTGGGCGTCGCGTCTCGCGTGTAGGCGGGACGGCGCGGGGTACATGTGGAGCACCCGTTGTCAATGGTGCGGCGATACAGGCGGCGGACGTCGTAGCCGCGTGCAACCAGCGCCGGGCGGATAAACTCCGACGACTCGATGAAGGTGCGCTGATCGGTGCCGGTGAGGAACGCATCCGTGCGGCAGCACTGGAACTGGGCGGCCATCATGATGCGCCGATAGAAGGCGATGTCCCCCGGCCCCCTGGGCGGGTCGCTTTCGTAGGCGATGATCTTGTCAACGACGTTATTCGCCTGGTCCAGGCGATCCACCGGGATGCGTCCAATCGCGAAGGTTGGCAGATTTATGCCAACTTGGGCGGAGATGACCGCATAAGGGTAATCCGATCCGATGGTTCCATCGTCTTCGGGATTCGCACGGGGCACATAGTGCGTGGGGATAAACTCGGCATCGCCCATGATCAGGATGTACGAGGCGCGGATGGACGTTGTCTTGTATCGTCGTTCAATGAACGTATCTATCTCCGCAGCGGTTTGCCGTCCTGGGATGCCGGACCCCGTGCCGCAGGTGAAGACATTGGTCATGATACCCTTCTGCCGTTTCCAATCGGCGAGACGGTAAGCGGCATTCCTGAAGTCCGGGTGCGTCAAAATAATCAATTCTTCACCAGTGAAGAGGCTCTTCTCCCGGTCGGGGATAAGCGGGAACTCGCGCAGCGCTTCCACGTTCAACAGGGACTCGGTATAAAGGCTCTGGTTGCTTTCGAAGGGGTTGGTCATGAACTCCTCCATGAAGCCTTCGGGCCCGTTGCGGAACTCAACGCGCAATTGCATTTCCGTAAACAGACGCAGTTCTTCACTTACCGGGTTGTATTGCCCGGCGCATAGTTCCACCAGATATACCTCCAAACCGCGCATCATGCCAAGGGGCACGATATTGTAGGGCTGCGGGGGATAGAATCTATCGGTGGCATAGATCATTTCATTAATCCTAAAGGGGCGATTCGCGAAGAACTCGGCATTCGGGACGGGAAGGTCTTCCGGGGCCTGGTCCACGGGTTGGTCAACGAACGGCAGGAGCCTGACAAAGCGGGTCTCGGCCCGTTCAGTCCGCTCTTCGAACAATTGCACAGAAGCGCCGGGCGGCACGGCAATCAAATGGCGGACGCAGGGCACCCCCGGCATGCCGGGCTCACCCGATTCTTGGTCAAAGCCGGGCAACACCAACTGCGTGAAGAGTTCTTCGCTGCCATCGGGAAGTATTTGGACGGTGGGCAAGAATCGGGCCGCGCCAAACCGGGTCGTTATGACCAGGCGTTCATTGGTGTTTTCCCATGGTTCACTTTCCGGTTCCCGGGCTTCGCGTTCACGGCCGCGACAGGGCACAGGGATTCCCTTCGATACCAACATCCGGAATTGAAGGTTGCGGATACGGGCAAAGAGAATTTCGGGGCCGCGTGTTTCCGGGCCGCCGACCTTGGTTGCGCGCAGCACCTGTGTCAGACTGAGCGCCTGATCCAGGATATCCCCCGCTTCACAGATGTCATCCCGAACAAAGGCCGATTCGGCCTGCAACAAGATGTTATTCAGTTCTTCCTTGTCCGCCGGCATTACCTCCTCGTCCGGCAACCCATCCAGGAAGCGGCGCACGTCTTCGCTTTCACCTTGTACAGTGCCCGTGGGGTCTTCAGGGTCAAAAATGGGCCGGTAACCGTCCTCCGTGGTGGGATCGAATCCATAAGCGCGGGCATTGTACATCTGAATCAGGCGGAGGAGTTCCGACAACGTGATTTTCCAGGGCGGGTCCTGGTAATCGCTGTCATGCTGGTCGCAACTCTGGTCGCCGGGTCCCGGACGATATCCGTCTTCCGTCGCGGGGGATTCGGGAGCCACGCAACTGTACTCACCGGAGTTAAAGAACTGAATGATCCGCAACAACTCACTCAGGTTGATGTGATCATCAAAGTTGGTGTCCGCGCTGTGGTATGCGCGCGTGACGGCCTGAGCCGGCGGGCTGCAAAGTGCCAGGCCCGCAAGCAATAGGCAAGTCAAGCCAAGAATCCACATTCGGCTTGCGGCATTGCTCCGGTGCCGAACAACAGTGCGCGCCAAGGAATGAGCACCCCCGCCGAGAAGGGTCCCGGACCTTTTCCGCGATTTCTTGTGAAATCCCATAACAGACGGCCACAGGACACCCGAATGCAATGTGCAGGCAAGAATTTCATTGATCTTACTGGTCATACACACTCCCCTTTATCCGTATTGTTTACGGCCTGAAACGATGCTGAACGGCAAAACAAGCCAACAAACACATCCAGAAACACTTTTCCTTGATGGCTATAGGACGGGGGATTTCACCCGCAAGTCCGGGGAAAAGGCACGCGGTTAGATTCTTGCTGCGTCACACCTCTCACATGTTGTAGCCCGATGTAACCTGCGTTTTCCAGGAACGACGTGTAGAAAACCGCCCACTACGCAGTCGAAAACACTCCCATGCCATCAAATATTCCCCATGGGCAGAAAATTCCGGCATTCCACTGGAGAGGCCACAGCAGGATTTTCCGGAAGGTCCGGCCCATTGATAACGCGCAATGGCCAACGGCGTGGGGGGAGGGACGCCGACTCGGGTGAGAGGTGCGGGTACAAGGCAACGCCTTTCCTCCGGATCGGAGATTTGGAACCGCTGGCCTGTGCTTGGTATTCAAATCTACGGGCGTCTCGCCCGAGGAAACCGTCTTTGGGCATTGCGAAATGGCTGTTTGACTTGTCCGGGATTCATTTGTTAGACTTCTAATTGATTTTTTTACCCTGTGCGCTGAGGTCGCGGAACGGTGAACACGCTTCGATTTCTCGTATCGGAAATCACCGAACAGGGAATCCCCTGCAATACCGATGTGGCCGTGAATACGATCCAGCCGCCCGGCGTGGAGGGAATTCCGCTGGAGAGGGTGTCTGTATCCGGCACCATCATGCGCGTGGGCGAAGACTTTCTCTTTCAGGGTCATGTCCGAGGGGTCTTCGTGCATGCGTGCGATCGCTGCCTGGAACTGGCGGAAGCGCCGTTTGACGCGGTCGTTTTATGGACTTTTAAAGAAGGTTTGGCGCCGACCGCAGCCGGGCAGTGGGGCGACATAGAGAGCGCCGACGGCGCGGATGCCGGCGACCTGTGCTACTTCCAAGGCCCGGATATTGACCTGGGACCCCAAGTGTGGGAGGAGGCGGTGCTGTCGGCTCCGGTGAAATATTTGTGCAGGAATGCGTGCCGGGGCTTGTGTCCGCATTGCGGTGCAAACCTTAATGAGCAGACGTGCGACTGTGTGAAAGAAGAGGCCGTATTGTCCAATACCGGGCTGGCGGGACTGGCCGACTTATTCCCGGATTTGGACCGCAAAAAATCGAAGGAGTAATCCCGTGCCGGTACCAAAAAGAAGAACGGGCAAGGCGAAGAAAAACATGCGGCGCTCCCATCATGCGCTGTCCGCCCCCAATCTGATTGAATGCCCCGATTGCGGCGAACGCATCCTGCCGCACCGGGTCTGTCCCAAATGCGGCCACTACAAGGCGCGGCTTCGCGTATCACTCAAGGAAGACTGATCGGCATCGCGCCGGAGACCAGCCATGCGAATCGCTTTGGATGCGATGGGAACCGATGCCGCGCCGGATGTCGAAATCGAAGGGGCGGTGGCCGCGAGCCTGTCAAGCGACACCGAAGTGATCCTGGTGGGCGATGAGGCCCAAATCACGGAAAAACTGAGCGCTTTCCCCAAGCGCGGGGCGGTTTCCGTCGTACATGCATCGCAGGCCATCCGCATGAACGAACAGCCCGTGTTGGCCATCCGCAAAAAACGCGATGCATCGCTCATGGTGGCTCTGCGCCTGGTGAAAGAAGGCCGGGCGGACGCCATGGTGAGCGCGGGCAATACCGGCGCGGTGATGGTGGGGGCGCGGACGGTGCTCGGCCCCATCCGTGGCGTGGCGCGTTCGGCCATCAGCCAGACCCTTCCAACCGCCACGGGGCGCGTGGTGCTGCTGGATTTGGGGGCGAACGTGGATTGCACGACGCGGCAATTGTGCGAATTCGCAGAGATGGGCATCGCCTATTCCCAGTACGCCCTGGGCGTCGAGAATCCCCGGGTGGGTCTGCTGAACATCGGCGAAGAAGTCGAAAAAGGCAGCCAAGTCGCCAAGGAAGCACACCAGGCATTGAGCGCCGCGCCGCACATCAACTTCATCGGCAACGTAGAGCCCAAAGCCATGTATCAGGGCGTGGCCGATGTGGTGGTCTGCGACGGTTTTGTCGGCAACATCATTCTCAAAACGAGTGAAGCCGTGGCGGGGCTGATGGCCAAACTCATGCGTGAGAAACTGGAGAGTTCCTCAATGAGCAAGATCGGGGCGGTGCTCGCACGCAAATCGCTGATGGCGCTGAAGCAGACCATTGATCCCAACGAATATCCCGGCGCGCCGCTGCTCGGCATCAACGGTATCGTCATCATTCTGCACGGTTCTTCAACAGCGCGCGGCATCGAAAACGCCATCATCGGCGCGCGCACCGCCTTTGAAAACCGACTCAACGATCATATCCGTGAAAAAATAGAGCGGATGCGCGGCAACACCGCCATAATCTGGGGGCGGCCGATATGACGGCTTTCCTCTTCCCCGGCCAGGGAAGTCAGGAAGCGGCCATGGGAAAGGATTTCCATGATCGCTCGCCCGCCGCGCGGGAAATTTTCGAGCGCGCCGCCGCGGTCAGCGAGCCCGGATTTCTCGACCGCATCTTTCATTCCGACCAGGATGCCCTGAACCAGACGCAACTGGCCCAGCCCGCACTGCTCGTCGTCCAAATCGCCATTGCCACGCATCTGAAAGCCCGCGGGCTTCGCCCCTCGGTTTGCGCGGGACACAGCCTCGGTGAAATCCCGGCATTGGTGGCGGCGGATGCCTGTGAATTGGAGGATGCGCTGCGCTTCACCCGCGCGCGGGCGCGCCTGATGAGCGAGAACGTGCCGCAGGGCGGCATGGCGGCGGTCTTGGGTTTGACCCCGGAAGCCATTGTTTCATTGCTGCCGGATGGCGTGCAGATCGCCAACTACAACGGACCGGACCAGACCATCATTACCGGCCGCGCCGATGCCCTGGCGGCGGCCATCGCCGCGCTCGACGCCGCAGGCGCAAAGCGGGTCATCCCTTTGAAAGTCTCCGGGCCGTTTCATTCACAATACATGCAGCCGGCGGCGGATGAGATGCGACGCGTGCTGGCCGATGTCCCGTTCCGCGCACCGCAGACGCCGTTCATCTCCTCCGTGACGGCAATGGAAGAATCCAACCCGGCACGCATCCGGCAACTGTTGGCCGAACAACTGGTCCGGCCCGTCCTTTGGACCGATGTGATGCGGCGCATCGGCCCGGCCGACGCCGTCGAAGTCGGTCCGGGCAATGTGCTGCGGGGACTGGCGCGGCGAATGGACGGCGCGCCGCGCGTACGCGGCGCGGGAACCTGGGACCAGGCGGAGGCCCTCGTCGCGCAGGCGGCGCAAGATGGGGAGGCATCCAACGCATGATCAAGCGTTTTGAAGACAAGGTGGTCCTGGTGACCGGCGGCACGCGCGGCATCGGGCGCGCCTGCGCCGAGCGTTTCGTACAGGAGGGCGCGCGCGTGGCCATCTGCGGGCGCGACGCCGACCGCGCGGCGCAGACCGCCGGGGAGATCGGTGAATCCGTGCGCGGCTATGCCTGCGACGTGGCCGATCCCGCCGCCGTGGATGCGTTATTCGCCCGCCTGCAGGAAGACCTCGGCCCCGTCGGAATTCTGATCAACAACGCCGGATTGACCCAGGACGGATTGCTGGCGCGCATGAAGGACGAGCACTGGCGCAGCGTCATCGAAGCGAACCTCGGCGGCGCGTTCCACGCCTGCCGCGCCGCCGCGCGGCAGATGCTCAAGCAGCGCTATGGGCGCATCATCAACATCACCTCCATCGTCGGCCTGCATGGGCAGGCGGGCCAGACCAACTATTCCGCGGCCAAGGCCGGACTCATCGGCTTCACCAAGGCCTACGCCCAGGAAGTCGGCTCCCGCAACATCACCGTCAACGCCATCGCGCCCGGCTACATCGAAACCGACATGACCGCCGGCATGGGCGAGGACACGGTGCGCGCCCTTATTGAACGCATCCCCCTGCGCCGCGCCGGATTGCCGCAGGACGTCGCGGCGGCGGCGGCTTTCCTCGCCTCGGAAGACGCAGCCTACATCACCGGCGCCGTCCTCAGCGTGGACGGCGGCCTCGGCATGTGACAGCCGCCATCGCCTTCTTTCTCCTGGAAACCTGTGGCGGTTGCTGCGCAGACGCGGCCTCCCGCCGCGTCGGATTGGCACCGCCTTGTTTTCCCCGGAACTCCCGGGCGTGCTACGCTTCTCGCATTCGGGGGGAAAAGACCCATGGAGGACTGCGTTTGTGAAGATGCTATGCATAGTGGCGGCTTTGCTCGTCGGCGCGGCGTCCGCCGCCGACAACGCGCAGGAAGAGACGAACGGCCTGGACCGCATCCTGCACGGGGCCGTTCCCGGCACGCCGCTTGCCGATTTCCTGAAAAACCGCCCACAGGCCTATAACGCGGACCCTGGGAAGATGAATGAACCCGTGGACCCCGCGGCAGACGCGGCCAGCGTCGAGGAGCAATTTGACCGCGACCCGTTCCTGGGGCTGTGGTGTCTCGCCAACTACGGGTTCAAAGACGGCCGTCTCTATGAATACACCGTGATGTGGTACGATGCGGCCACGCGTGCGGATGCCAAACTGGAAACGCTGCTCGGCGCGTGCCTGCGGCGGCACGGCGGCGCCTATCGCCGCGAAGTGATGCGGGCGGACCCCGGCGGGCGCTATGAGCGTCGCACACCCGTGCTGGTCTGGGAATCGGGCGAACACCGGGTCCTCCTGGCGCGCATCAGCGAGAAGGACCCCGCCAAGGCGGACAAGATCGCCCTCACTTACGCCCTGCTCCCAAAAGATGACCCCTTCCTCCGGGAGCACCTCATCGCGGCGACGCTGACGACAAAAGAAATCAGCGCAGCACATAAACAGATGGATGAAACCCTGAAGAAAATTCTCGGTCGTCCCGGATGGGACCAGGGCGCGCCGCCGCCGGATGCGCCGTGACAGGCGCGAAACGCAGGGAAAGGATCAAGGCATGGGACTGATGCTGACAGTGGCGAGTGTGCTGGGCGCGGGAATGCCGGACCGCGCGGAGGAATCGTATCTCCTGCGCGTGGCGGCGGCAATGGAGCGATGCGGCGCGGGCATCCCGGCGATGCGGGACGCCGCCGAGACGGCCGCGGCGCGGCTGGTGGCGGGCGGGCGGCTCTGGGCGGCGGGGCAGCCGGGCATGGTGAGCGAACTGAGCGGCCGCGCGGGCGGACTCATGATGATCCGCCCGTTGGGCGATCAAAAACCCGGCGATGGCGACGTGGTGCTCTATTTTCCGGAGCGGGATGCCGAGGTGCCCGCATGGGCGCGCGGCGGCGTACTGGTGATCCGTTTCGGTTCGTGCCCGGAATCCGCGCCCGCGCCCTGTCTCCCCAACCACGCCGAAGCCTTCCGCATTTCCCCCACGCTGGCCAACGCCATTCCGGGCTGGCTTTTCACCGGCGAATTGATAGCGGCGATCACCCGTCTCGGAAAAATGCCGGTCATCTATGAGAGCATCGGCCTCTACGGCGGCAACGCGCGCATCGTTCAGTATCGCAACGGCGGGATCGCGTTCCACGACGAAGCGCCGCCGCCCGTGGCGCACGGCGTGATCGGCAGGTGCTATGTCGAAGCGATGACCGCAATGCTGCGCCGCGTTGACCGCGAGGAGCGCGACAAAATGGCCCGCGCCGCCGCCTGGGCGCGGGAAAGCCGGGCGCGCGGCGGCCGCCTTTTCATGTACAGCATGGGACATCTCTTCCCCGACGAAGTTGAGAAGACCGCCATCGGCGCCGTCTTCCGGTCGGCGGTGTGGAACGCGGGATTCCGCGCATCGCCCAAGCCGGCCGATGTCTTCGGGGCGGACGATTTCGTGGCGCTCATCGGCTATCAACATCCCCCGGACGACCTGTTGCGGCGGGCGCGCCCAGCCGGCGCGCGCGTGGCCTACCTCGCGCTCTACGCCGACCGCGATTTCATCAGCGACGAGGGCGTCCTCTGGATTGACCCGATGTGGCCGTGGGCGGACGCCTGCGTGCCGATCGAAGGCTACGACGTGCCGCTGATCGCCGCGTCCGGCATCCTCAACGGCGCAATCGCCTGGGAACTCTACCGCCTGACATGCGGCGAGTAGATGGCGCATCTTGAGCGGCGCGCCCTTTTGATGGCGGAACCACTGCAAAAACTGCAAGCCCTCAGCAGATACTACATCAGTCTTGTCCAAAAGGGGTTGCTAAGAAAATGAAAGGCCACGCTCAAAATCCTTGGAAAATCCTGTTGAATCAAGACGATGCAGCGAACTTGCCCTATACGAAAACCTCTCCGTGGGAATTTCTGAGGCATCATTGACCCCTGTGCCAAGGTATCCTGTTTTTGTTCCCCCTCACCCCACCCCTCTCCCGGAGGGAGAGGGCGTAAGGAGCGTCCGTTTTATCGGTGTCATCCAGCCCCACCCCTCTCCCGGACGGAGAGGGCGTAAGGATCGTCCGTTTTATCGGTGTCATCCAGCCCCACCCCTCTCCCGGAGGGAGAGGGCGTAAGGAGCGTCCATTTTTTCGGTGTCATCCAGCCCCACCCCTCTCCCGGAGGGAGAGGGCGTTTGCCGCGAAACCCGAGGAATGCCGCCGCTCCCTCTCCCTCCGGGAGAGGGGTGGGGTGAGGGGGAAGATCAATACGATCAAAGGCTTTTCTCAACGCCAAAAATATTTTCGACAGCACTGATGCTACATATACCGTTCCAGAAGTTCCTCATAGCGGGCCTTGTAAGCGAGGTATTCCGTATCACTCATAAGTACGCGGTCTTTAATATAGGGATTGCCGCCCGCAGGGCGTGCGTACAATCCCACGGGATAGCCGTTTTCCGTGGCGTAGCGCTTCATGAAATCCACGGCGTTCGGACAGATGTTCACGAGTTCATTGACATCCTGCTGCGCCTGCGCCGTCCCTTCGATATCCCCTTCCAGAAAGCGGTCAAGCACCGCCTGGATGATTTGCGGATTCAACGCCGCGCCCTGGCCGATACACGCGCGCGCCCCCGCGACCAATCCCGCATAAAACACCGTCTCCGCGCCCACAATGAACCCGAACGTCTTTCCCCGCACCGCGCGAATCAAATCGAAAATGTAGTGGCCGTTCACGGACGATACCTTCATGCCGACCAGATTGTCGAGGTCCGCGAGCCGTCTGATGCGTTCCTGCGTCACGCAGTACTCCTCGCGCGTGTTGGGCGCCTGATAGATCAGCACGGGGGTCTGCGGCACGGCCTCGCACACGGCTGTGAAATAACGCATGATCAAGCCGTCAACAGATTCGCCCTCGCGCGGCCGCAACGCTTCCGGCATCGTATGCACCACCCCATCTGCGCCCAGATCGGCGGCGTAGCGGCTGAGTTCAATCGCGTCGCTGAGAAACACGTCCGGATCGGGACGCCTGTCATAGTTGCGGTCCCAAATCCCGCTGCAACCGATCAATACAGGCGCTTTCCCCTTCATGTGCGGGCATACGTTGCGCGCGATCTGCTTGACATCCTCCTTGTCGAATGCATACATCTGACCCATGCCCGAGCGGACAAAGAACGCGCTGATGCCGCCCCGCGCCAACAGAAAATCCATGAACCTGCGCTGGCCCGCATCGTCAAGCGCGCCGTCGTCTTTGAACACCGTGAACGTCGGCGCAATGCTGCCGCGGATATAATCAGGAACCGTCATCATTGACCCCGTCCTTTCCGGTTGCGGCCGCGCCGCGTCCGCCTCCATGAGATTGAATGGAGGTTGATCATGCCACATACAGTCCGGAAAACGCGAATACGCCTATATATCCCCAGTCGCCGGATGACCTGCAGTATGTGGCCGGTTAATGGATTTCGGGTCGGGAAAACAGACGTTGTACTGCGCGGCAACCGCACCTGCGCAAGCCATGCTTCCGATCTTCCTTTCTTGTTCACATAAACCCTGCGTATTCTCTGCCAACCTGAAGGTTACGGCGCTGAGAGAGAAAGCGCAAGCACGGTTTGGGCAATCCAAAGAAGTGTCTTCGTCATGGATGCTTTTCCGCCTGATTTTGCCTTGGCTGGTCTTCGGCTGCGGGGGGTTCGCGCGCGGCGACCACAAAGGCGGCGGCGATCATGGCGAGGAAGACGCCGCCGATTGGATAGGTGAGGCGGGGCATGGCGAGCGATGCGATGAGTTGGCCGCCGCAGGCGGCGAGCAGCCCTTTCATGAAGAAGCGGTCCTTGCGCGACGGCAGCGCTTCGATGATGGCGCGTGCGCGCAGGGCAATGCCGCCCAGACCGAGGAAGACCAGGATCATTCCCACCATGCCGCCCTTGAAGAGGTAGTACATCCAGACGTTGTGCACGGTCTGATAATCCGCCTGCGCCACGCTGACGAGGGTGGTCTGCGCCACGAACCCCATTCCGGTGAATTTGCTGCCCATGCCTGCACCGAGCAGCGGTTCCCGCTCGAACATCCGCAGCGCGCCCCCGATTTCCACGAAGCGGCCGCGCAACGATACCTCCAGCCCCGGTATCCACTGGTCGATCGTCTCGTGCAGATGCAACCCGAAAAAGGCCGCCAGCGCCGCCGCCGCCCCCACTCCCATCACACCGGCCCACGCCTGCGCCTCACGCGGCAGGTGTAACACCACCAGCACGGCGAGCGACAGGAACAGCGCGATGTAGGCCGTGCGCATCATCATGATAACAATCGCCGCCAGAAAAAGGAGGATCAGCAGCGCATAGGCGGCGCGGCGCGCGCGGGAGAGGTCGGGACAAAAGACCATGCCCGCCAGCACGACCACGGACACCTCAAAGAACATGTGGCCGTTGGGACGCACCGACTGCAGCAGCCACGGCCCCACGATGCGCGGCACGTATTCGCCAAGCCAGTTCTGCACGTTGATGACGCCCGCGACCAGTGTATATCCGAAGAACGCGAACGAGGCCAGCGCGATCGCGATGGTCAACGCGAAAATCAGGTGGACGTAGTACCGCAGGTCGGCCATGCCGTGCGTGCAGGCCACAAACGCGAAGTAGGAAGCCAGGAAAACGGGATAGCGGCATTCCGCGATCACGTCCGAGATTTCCGGATACAGCAGAAATCCGCGCGCCGCAATGACGACAAAGAAAAAGACATAGAGAAAGAAAAAGTAGTGCATCATGTCCGGCCGCAAATCCGCGCGGCCCCGGACGACTTTTCCGGCCGCATGCGCCAGCAGGAGGAACAACAGCAGTTCCCGGGGATGCCATTCCACCCCGCCGAACGGCAACACGGCGAATGACTTGTACATGTGCGTTGCGACCATGAACACAAGGAAAACGCCGATCATCGCGCGCGACGGCCCCAGCGCCAGATAGCCCGCCAGTCCCGCCCCCAGCACCAATGCGCCGCCGACCAGCGGTTGGAACGCGGCATAATCCTGCGGCAATGCAAACAGCGATGCGGCGCCGCCGACCGCCAGCGCGATGGCCGCCGCCAATATGGCCGCCTGCCAGCCCGCCCAGCGGCCCTCCAGCCGCACAGGTCGCGCCGTTTCCGTTCCCGTTTCCGATTCCCGCATCATGGTCGCCCTGTCCTCATCCGCCACCCAGCCCGTTCAGCATAGCGCCCGCCCCCGCCTCCGGACAAGAACTCAGTGATGCACGTCGAGGCCGCGAACCATGAAAAGGGCGTGTTCGAGGGTCTTTTCGATTTCGTCGAGGTATTCGTCCACGGCGTTGAGGCTGCCCGGCAGGGTGAACACGAGGCTCTGACCGATCATCGCGGCGACGGATCGGCTCAACAGCGCTCTGGGGTTGCTGGCCGCGTATTTTGCGCGGATGCGCTCCATGATGCCGGGGATGGTTCTGTCGGCCAGTGCGGTGACGACATCCGGCGCGATGTCGCGGGGGCCGATGCCGGTGCCGCCGGTGGTGATGATGAGGTCTTCGCCGGCGTCGCGTGCAGCGGTCAGGGCGTCGCGCAGCCTCACGGCATCGTCCGGCAGCACCGCCGTCCCCAATTCCAGACGCCAGCGATTGGCGCCGGCGAATTTTTCCAGCCGTTCCCGCACGTGAGGACCGCTACGATCGGCATAGATGCCCCTGCTGGCGCGATCGCTCAAGGTGATGACCCGGCAACGCAACGTGCGCGGCTCATAGACAACGGGCATGCGCGGCGTCACCGTCCCTGCCCGGAGCACCCGGCAGAAGATGCCTTCTTTGGGCATGACACATTGCCCGACCTCCTGATAGATGGCGCAGCCGTCACCGTGGCATTTCTTGCCGCGTTGCGTCACCTCGATTTCCACTGACGGACCAATCCGGAACCGGTCGAGCGGTGCGGCCTCCACGAGATCAATCCCCTGCGTGGTGATGTTCTCGGCGAAATCGCCGGGATGGAACGTGCGGCCTGCTGCGTCACCAAAACGCTCGATGCTTTCGAGGGCGAGCAGGCTCACCTGCCGGTGCCAGTCGTCCGCGTGGGCGTCGCCCGCGACGCCCCGCTCGTTGATCGCGATCTCCGGCACAGGTTCCTTGCAGGTGCCCCGCTGCGTGGAGATATTTACCGAGACGACGCTGCCTTGTTGCATGGGATTGGGTTCCTTATTTCGGGGTCGGACCCGTCCGACTGGTCCGACCCGTCCGACTGGTCCGACCCGTCCGACTGGTCCGACCCGTCCGACTGGTCCGACCCGTCCGACTGGTCCGCCTTCATTCCTTTGATTTCTCCGCCAGCACGATATCGCCGATCATCATCGTCTTGTCCACCGCCTTGCACATGTCGTACACCGTGAGCAGGGCGACGCAAACCGCAGTCAACGCTTCCATCTCCACGCCGGTGCGGTCCATCGCGGCGACTTCGCTTTCCACCATGACGGCGTCGGCGTCCAGCCGCGCCCGCACCTGGATGTCGGTGCAGCGCACCGTGTGGCAGAGGGGGATCAACGCGGCGGTCTGCTTGGCGGCCTGAACGCCCGCGACTTCGGCCACCGTGAGCACATCGCCTTTCTTCATGGCGTTCTCGGCGATGCGTGCCGCCGTTTCCGGCGCCATGCGGATGCGCCCGCGCGCGCGCGCCACGCGGCGCTGCACCGGCTTCGCGCCCACATCCACCATGCGCGCGCGGCCCTGGTCGTCCACATGTGTCAAGCCGCTCATCATCATCCTCCAATCGTGTGGAAATGGGCGTGACTGCTGCTCCCGCATTCCGGTTTTTCGCCGATAGCCCGGAGAAGAGCCTCGCGGGGACCCAGTTCGCGCACACTGAAACCGATATCGCTGAACAGACAGGGGCGCACCATGCCGTCGCTGGACAGGCGCAGGCGGTTGCAATGCACGCAATCGCCGCCGCTGCCGCCAATCACGACGGAAAACTCGCCTTCCGCCAGGTTCATCCGCCGGATATAGCGTACTTCCAGGTTTTCCGCTGCCGCATAGGCAGCCACGGCCCGGGCGTCCGGCTCCTCCGGAGTCTCCTGAATGACGCAGTTGAGTTTCACGGGGTTCAGTCCGGCGCGCCGCGCCGCGCGAATGCCGTCAAAAACAGCCCGCACATCGCCGCCGCGCGTGATGGCCGCATAGTGGGCGGGGTCCACGGCATCCAGGCTGACATTGACACGGCGCAGCCCCGCCCGCGCCAGCGCGTCGGCGTATTCGGCGAGCCGAATACCGTTGGTGGTCATCGCCAAATCTTCGATGCCATCTATCGCGTGCAGCATGGCGACCAGCGTGACGATGCCGCGGCGTACAAGCGGTTCGCCGCCGGTCAGCCGCACCTTCGTCACGCCTATCGCGACCGCCTCCCGCACCACCCCGGCGATCTCCTCGAAACGCAGTATGTCCTCATGACGCAAAAGCGCAATGCCTTCTTCGGCCATGCAATAGGCACACCGCAGGTTGCACCGGTCGGTCACCGAGACCCGGAGATAGTCTATCTTTCTACCGAAGCAGTCGAACACGGACCAGGCTCCCTTCCTCCAGCACGTCTGACCCGGCAGGGATCATGATGATCCCGTCTGCGCCGCACAGCGCATGAATGTGCGCGGAGCCGTGGTACTTCACAGGCCGCACGCGGCCGTCCGCCCCGACGCACACGGGCAGCCACGTGGCGCGTTCGACCCGGCCTGGGTTCAGCCGCGCCGCCAGCGGCAGGACCGGCTGCATCTCCAGGAAATCATGCCCCGTCAGTTTGTACAGAAACGGTTTCACCAGCGCCTCGAACTGGATAAACGACGAGACGGGGTTTCCCGGCAACCCGAAACAGTATTTCGTCGCTGACACGCCGAAGGTTGTCGGTTTGCCCGGTTTCATGGCAATCGCATCGAAAAGGATTTCGATGTCGTTACGCTGCATGACTCCCGGCACAAAATCAAAATCTCCTTTGGAAACCCCGCCGGAAAGCAGCACGACGTCGTTCTCGGCCAGGGCATGCTTCAGGGATGCATCAATGGCTTCTTCCGTATCCCGAACGATACCGTAGTACGTGGGCAGCGCGTCGGCGTGCTGTGTCTGCGCGAAGAGTTGTGGGCCGTTGCTGCTGCGAATTTGGCCCGGCCCGGGACGCTCCGACGGCTCGACCAGTTCGTCCCCGGTCGCGATGATGCCGACGCGCACCCGGCGGTACACGCGCGGCCGCGCACATCCCGCCGACGCCAGCACGGCGATGTGCTGTGCGCCGATCCGCGCGCCCGCGCGCAGCACAACGTCGCCCGCGCGAATGTCTTCGCCCCGGAAACAAATGTTGTCCTTGGTGTTCCCCCCCGTGAAACGCACCACGTCCTCGCGGGGCGTTTCCGCGTCCTCGACCATGAATACGCAGTCCGCGCCCTCCGGCAGCATCGCGCCGGTCATGATCTTCGCGCATTGTCCCGGGCCGACGGCGTATCTCGGCGGCGTTCCCGCCTGAATCGTCTCCAGCACGATGAGTTCCTGCTGCAAATCCGCGCGGCGGCAGGCGTAGCCGTCCATCGCCGACTTGTCGAACGGCGGCATGTCCACATCCGACCGCACATCCTCCGCGAGTATGCGGTGCAGCGCCTCCTCCAGCGCCACGGTCTCCACATCGAGGGGCCGCGCCCGCGACATCACGATCTCAAAGGCCTTTTCAAAGGGAATCATCGGATTTTCAGACTTTCTCGTCATGGTTTTCCGTCATTCAGGGAGATATCACTCATCACGGCATTCCCGCAGAGTAACGTAGCGCGGGTGTTTCTGGATGCCCGCTTTCGCGGGAATGACGGAGGTCGCGAAACGCCATGTTTTTCTTGTCTTTCCCGCGAAAGCGGGAATCCAGGTGCGTTAAATCCGGCACTTGACCGAACACGAACAAATAGGCTCTTAATCATCACGCGGTGATTCTCCAGCGGTTGTGAGACCAGGTCACATCGGCGACATCGAGGTCGAAGCAGGCACCGTCCCACAGCACGGTTCTGTCCACAAACGAAAGCACCGCGCGCGCGGATGCTTTGATGGTCGTCGTGTCGGCATGGCGAAACAAGAGGAAGCATCCGGGCGCGAGCACCCGGCGCAGGCTGTTGGATTCGCAGATAATCGGGACATCCGGCCCGATGCGCTCCATGAGCGCGGCGGCCCCCTCCGCCAGATGCTCCCTTCGCACCCGCAGCCAGTACACCGCCCGCGCGCCTGCGCCGAGCAGGCGCTGCGTATCTTTCGCGCCGCCGCGCACCTGCTCCTCCGTGATGCTGCATGCGTCCTCAAAATCCGCGCAGACCCCGCACCCTTCGCCGCCGCGCGGGCAGACCTCTTCACGGTCCTGAATGGTGGTGACCTTGGCGGCGACAAGAGCGTGTGCGCCGGACAGTCTTTCGATGAGGGCGCAGGCAAAGGTGGTTTTCCCGGAGTTGCGTCCGGCGGAACCGATCAACAGCATGTGCGGTGCGTCAATCATGTCATTCCTCGATAAAGCAGGCCGCAGAGGCCTTGAAACTCACCCAAACCGGCGTTCCCGGCCGCAATTGCAGCCGCGTCGCCGATTCGCGGGTCACCCACGCCATCACCGGCACGCCGGCGTCCACGCTGATCTCGACGCCCAGTCGCGCCGGCGTTACCTCCGTCACCATGCCATGCAGAACGTTCTGCGCGCTGCTCTCAATTTTTTCCGATGAAACGACCACGTCCTCGCTGCGCACGACAAGGAACCCAGGCCCCGGCGGCGCGTCGGTCAGCACCGTCAGGGAAACATCGCCGATCACAAAACCCGGGGTGCCGCCCGCGCCGCTTTTCGCGGGAACCAGTCGGCCCCGGTACACGTTGCGGATGCCGGTGAATCGCGCGACGAACTCCGAGGCGGGATGTTGAAAAACATCCTGGGGCGCGCCGGTCTGCGCGATGCCGCCGTTTTCCATGATACCCACGCGCGACGCCAGCGACACCGCTTCCTCGTAGTCGTGCGTCACATGGATGATGGTGTGACCGCGCCGGTTGATCCGGCGCAAGAGGGCGCGCAGTTGCGCGCGGGCTTGGGTGTCGAGCGATGCGAGCGGCTCGTCAAGCAGCAGGCAACGCGGTTCCACGGCCAGCGCGCGCGCCATCGCGACGCGCTGCGCCTCGCCCCCGGAGAGGGTGCCCGGCATGCGGTCGAGCAGCGCCTCCGCGCCGGTCTCCGCCGCCAGCGCGCGCGTCCGGGCGGCCACGTCGCGGCGGGGGATGCCCCGCGCCCGCAACCCGTAGGCGATATTGTTGTAAACGGACAGATGCGGGAACAGCGCCTGCCGCTGATACACCAGCCCGAAACCGCGGTCCTGTATCCGGGTCAGCGTGATTTCCCGATCGTCCCAGAAGATTTTTCCTGTATCGGGGCGCACCAGACCGGCCAACGCTTCCAGCAACAGGGTCTTACCCGCGCCGGATGCGCCAAGCAGGACAAAATAGTCGCCCGTATTCACCTCGAACGAAACATCGCGCAGAGCGAAGTTGCCGAGGCCTATGCTGAGGCGTTCAACGCGCAACATTGGTCTGCCGCCTCGCCAGTAATCGCACCACAACGAACAGAATCAGGCACACGCCGATGAACAGCACGGCGATGGGACGGGCGTGCTTGAGGCCGTAGGCGCCGAAACGCTCATAGATGAGCACCGGCGTGACGATGGGGTGGTACGCCACCACGGCCACCGCCCCGAACTCGCTCAGGCCGCGCGCCCACATGAGGATCAGCCCGGAGAGTATCGCCCGCCACGCGAGCGGCACGGAGATGGTGCAGAAGACCCGCGCCGGCGATGCGCCCAGGCTCAGTGCCGCCTTCTCGTAGCGTTCCGGCACCGCCGCGAAGCCGTCGCGCGCAGCGTTGATGAGGAACGGCAGGCTCACAAAGGCCATCGCCGTCATGATCCCGGCGGGACCGCCGACAAACTGGATGCCCAGCCGTCGGACCGCCACGCCGCCGAAACTGTCACCGGAAACAATACCCAGAATCGCGATGCCCGCCGCGGAGTGGGGAATTACAATCGGGAGATCAATGATGGCGGTTACCAGCCGCTTGAGCGGGAAATCGCGGCGCGCCAGCAGGTAGGCGAAGGGGATCGCGGCGATGGCCAGGATCAGCGTCGCCGCCATGGAGGTCCACAAGGTCAGCGCGATGCTGCCGCGCACCTCGGCGTCGGCGGCCGTCTGCGCCAGATCGGAAAACGTCGTCCGCAGGGCCATGCCCGCCAGCGGCGCGATGATGAACAACAGCACCACGCCGCCCAGAAAGGCGAAGAGCAGTTCAAAGGCTCCCAGTGTTTGTGCCGGACATGGTTTCATGGCGCGCGCGCATATTTCCTGAGTGATTCCGGTATCCTGTCAAAGGTGTCCGTCGGCGCAGGGACGACCGGCGGCTGTCCATTGCGTTCCATGATCGCCATCCCCCACTCCTTCTCCAGCATGAACGCGACAAAAGCGAGCGCCGCGACGGGATTCGGCGCGTTGCGGGGAATGGTTACGCCGTACAGTATCGGTTCACCGCGTTGCGTCATTGTCGTGCGGGGCGTCTTGCCCGAGATGTCCACGCTGACCGTGGCGTAGTGGTCCGCAAGCGCTATGTTTCCCAAATTGATCTCGTCGGGCAGCGCGATCCATTTCAGCCCCTGCTGCATGGCCACGGAACGATACAGAAAGACGTAATCCACCGCGCCGACCTCCAGAAGCGCCAGAAAATCCGTCTCCTTCGGGCGCATGTAACGCCGGTCTTTCCGAAGCAGCAGTTCGGCAAGCCCCGGCCGCCGATAGTAGTCCTCCGCCAGTTTCATGGTGAGCACGGTGCGATAGCCGCAAGGGTCGGCGTTCGGGTCCGAACGGCCGAACGCCACATCATCGCGCAGCAGAATCCCGTGCCAGTTCTCCGCCGTGATCTGGTCGGCATACCGGCTCTTTGTGCGATACGCGATCGCCATTTCATTCGCAGCGAACCTGATGTTCCAATCCGCATGTTCCGGGATCAACAGCGTGTCTATCACCACATAGTCGGCGGACGCCATCACATCACATTTTCGGCCCAAGTCGGATATTTTGCGCGCCGAATCGCGCGCGCCCGCCGCCTCCCGCAACACGCGGACGCCGGGGTGCATCTGCATGAACGCCGCCGTCATTTCCGCCATGGGCGCGCTCAGGCTCCCTGAATGGAATATCATCAGATCGCCCGACAACGCTTCGCCGCCGGCGCGCGAAAACGCAGCAGGCGCGAGGATAAGGAACATTGCCGTACAGACCGGAAATGCTTTGCATAAAAAGCGACCACGAAAGGACCTGGATTTCAGCAGACATCTCATTCCCTCACCCCACCCCTCTCCCTCCGGGAGACGGGGTAAGACGCCATCCTTGTTCCTTCCAAAAACCCCCTCTCCCTCCGGGAGACGGGGTAAGACGCCATCCTTGTTCCTTCCAAAAACCCCCTCTCCCTCCGGGAGACGGGGTAAGACGCCATCCTTGTTCCTTCCAAAAACCCCCTC